>DAOUKB010000160.1:0-23522 GCA_034421855.1 Anaerolineales bacterium | reverse complement strand
GGACAGACGTAGGAAAGGAAGAGCGCCCACGGCTGTTCGTCTTCGCGGTGTTCCCGTAGCCAGTCCAACGCCCGCTCCGTATTGTCTCGGTCGTAGTCCAGATACGTGGACTCGCCGTAGCCGGCATTCAGGATGCCGGGCCGTTTGTCCCGCACCGGTGCGTCCTGGCGAATGCAACCCAGCAGGTCTCCCTTTCCATCCACGATATGCAGAGGATTCACCTCTTCGGTGAAACCATTGTCGTCGTCCGCGCTGCGAAAATGCAGCTTGCCAATCGACGCGACAGGGAGGCCGTTCGCACGCAGTCGGCTATGCCAGCTGGCCGTTTCTCCGTGAAAGGGAAAGGCGTTGTCCCAAGCGCGTAGCCGATGCACGTACCGGCCGGTGGCCAAAGCCGCCCGCGCGGGTACGCAGATGGGACAGGGCGTGTAGGCCGCGGTGAACGTCGTGCCGGCCGCCGCCAGAGCATCCAAATGGGGGGTATGCACCTGTGCATGGCCCATGAACCCGGCATCCCGGGCGCAATGCTGATCGGAGAGGATAAAAAGCAGATTGGTGGGTTGCATAGTCTGTCGGTGTGGATTTGTGCTGGAAACAAAGCGAACATGCGGTTGCGGCACAATCACCCGTACGCTCCCTCGATACGGATTTGCGCCGGCAGACAGGTGTAATCATGCAGCACTCTGGGCTATCCAGACTGCCGGCAATTCGCAGCGGGAAGCCTGCTGTCCCATACGGCCAACGTTCTCGTGCCCGCCGGCCGAAAGCAGCCCGGCCTTGGGCTGGGAAATCTCTCCCGCCGCTACTGGCCGCCGGCTCGTTCGGAACGGAAGGCGCGCCGCCTCCGCGTCCGGTACGGCATGCCGGGTATAACCTACCGCAGCTGCCGGCCGAAACCCCCTCAAGGACGATGTCCCCCCAGGGCCGATTGCGACGAGCATTCCGGGCGGCTGCAGCCCCAGGGCGAAGCCGCCATGGCCAATCTGGGCACCACCGTAGGCGGGTCTAAGGCAACTTCACTGCGGAGGTTTGGAAGAATTCCTGGAAAGCGGCCCGGAGCTGGGACCGATCCGGTACTAGGACCCACATCCCTTCGTCGGAATAACTCTCGATGCCCATATGTTTGTCCACGACCAGAGTGGTGCCGAGCTGGGGCACATCCACCACCTGCTGGGCCAGCTGCAGGAATTCCGCGATCGACAGATCGGATTGAAAGCTGTAGCCGAGAGTACGCACGATATCCGGTGCAGCCCGCAGCAGACGGGCGGAATTTGCCGGATCCGTAATCTGCCGGATGAAGGCGCGGACCACGTTCTGTTGGCGTCCGATGCGCGCGAAATCGTCGCCTTGGGTGCGGGTACGGACGTATTTCAGAGTGGTGGCGCCATCCAGCACATGGTAACCGGCGTCCAGTTCGAAAACCTCGAATCCGTAGTCTGCAGTAGGATATCTTTCGTCCTGAATGTCCCAAGGCACGTAGATGGGCAGACCCCCGATCTGATCCACGAGCTGCACGAATCCATCGAAGTTCAGCCAGAGGTAGTGGTGGATCGGCTGGTTGATCAGAGCTTCGATGGTATCGATGAGGAGCGCCGTGCCCCCGCCCCACGCTTCGTGTTCGCCAATGGAGTACACGAGATTGAGTTTGGTAGGCGTTCGCCCGGGAACCGGCACCCACAGGTCACGGGGCAGGGACAACAGATCGATGGTATTGGCCGCTTGATCCCAGCTGAGCAGCATCAACGAGTCGGTACGCGGAAAGTACAGTTCGTCGGGACGCCGGTCGGAGCCCAGCAAGAGCACATTCAGTCGTCGCTCCGTCTGAAACTCGATGAATTGAGGTTCCGCCTCCAACGGCGGATAGTAGATGGGTAACGGCGCGGCCGGCAGCTTGGCCGTATCCTCCACCGGCGTGACGGAAACTTCGGCCTCGGCGATCTGCAAGGGGGCTATCGGCGGAACGGCTTGGTACGACAGGCCGAAGGCCCAGCGGTAGAGATTCTGGAGCGACAGCAGCAGAATCAAGGCGGAGGCGGCGCTGACCACTATTACGACCCACACGATCCCTTTGTCCTGCGGCTCCGGGGACCGCGCTTGCGCGCCGGCTGCCGCCGAGAATTCCGTACTGTGCAGCTCGTCTACGAGATCTTGATGGTTCATGGCAGGAGGTATGGGCCCAATTCCCCAGCGCAGGTATGTAAGAACATTCCCCTCATCGAACGGGAGCCGGGAGGTTGCGGCTGCGGTCTGTACTTGCCCGACCGGAAAGGGGTCAGGGGGCGAAACTGTGCCGGTACAGGGATGTGTCGGTCAAAATGTAAAGTTGGTCCCGGTGCAGATTGACGTCCCGTAGCCGATCGAAGTCGCTCCCGATCCCTTCCGGAGCTGCCAGCTGATACAGAAAGTCTCCCGTTTCCTTGTCCAGCACGAGAATGCTCTTCTGACCCGGATCCGGCACCAGCAGGTAATTGCTTTGCTGGGAGCCGGTCTCCAGGTCCACGAATCGGCTCTCCAAGGCTATGGCCGAGTGCAAGGCAAAGGGCTTTTGCACGTTGACCGGATTTACGAGATCGCCGTCGCTGCCGTATACGACTATCGAGTTGTTGTCGAGCAGGAACCAGATCTGCGTGTCGACATGCATGCGGATGGCGGGATTCAGGTTGGTGGGTTCGGCCAGCCACGCCTCCTGCTGCACGTTGGCGCTGTTGAGGTCGTACCGCCAAATCTGGTCCAGTCCTGCATCGGCGACGTACATGCGGTTGGAATAGAAATCGATCAGCAGCGGCTTTTCCCACGCCGATTGCTGGCCCAGATCCACCACCGACACGTGATCCGTGTCATTATACTGGAAAACGTTGCGTTGTTCGTCCAGCATGTACAGGCTGGGCTTGTCGCTGTAGGCCGTCTTGGTGGGTTGGAACGCCATGTCCACGATGCGGCCTACCCGTACTCCCTCCACCAGATCGCCTTCCCGCAACACCATCTGCCGATGATTTCGTTCTCCGGTGTCCATCAAGTCCAAGCGGTACTTTACCACCTGGCTGCCTCGATTTTCCATCAACAGAAAGAGATTCTGGATATTGACGATCACCTTCTCCGGCTGCTCGTCGCGGTCGAAAGTCAGCAACGGCACGGTGAGTCCAATTAAAGGCACGATTTTGAATGCATCCAACCATAGGGCATCCAACTCGTGCTGCAGCACTTTCGACTGAGGCGTCAAGCCCCCCAGGTCCCGATGGGATTGAATCAGGTTGCGCGCCAATTGCAGTTCTTGCTGTGCCGGCTCCCACTGTTCTTGCAGCAGAAAGGCGCGGGCCGCGTCCAAATGCCGCTGCGTCGTTTCGACCATGCTATGGACATCGCCGGCGGCCGGAATATCCCCCACGGCGTAGGCGATCCACGTAGCCAAGGGCACGACAATCAGCAGCAACAGCAGAGTCATGCCTGCCCAGGGTCGTTTCTGGGGGCCGCTTTGCCGGCTTTGTCCCTTGAGATTGGCCTCGTACCTGTTCTGCACCCTGCGCAGCACTTGGTTGAGCGAATGGGCTTCCGATGCCGCGGCCGCGGTTTCCCAGGCCGGACGGTCCGCGTCGGCAGCGCGGTCCCTCACGGGAGCGGCGGGGATCTGAGGTTCCGGCGGCAAGACGGGCTGGGCGACAGGAGCCGCGGGAGCCGCGGTGTCGACTTGGGGATCGGGAAAGACTTCGCTGACCCAACGGGTCAACCGGTTGCCGGTCGACCTAGCGACTTTGCGCACGATGTGCGGCACGCGGGTCCTGCCGGGTTCAAGAGTTTCCAAAGCGCTCTGCAGTTCCAGCTGGGCATCCGCGGCCGCCGGCCGCCGGGCTTCCTCCCTGGCGGGCTCCGGGGCTGCGGCCGGCTCTGCCCCGGCCGGGACCGCCTCGGCGCGTTCCTCCGGCGCCACGAACGTATAGCGGCCCTTCCGGGCGGCCGTTTGGGCCATAGGCGGAAATCCCATGAGCAAGCCCGGCATCCGCCGCTCGGGATTGCGCCGTTCGAAGGGCAAGACGTCGACATTGCCTGCCTCGTCGACCGCCCCGGCCACGGCTTGGGCCAGCTCCTGTCGCAGGACGTTTTGGGCGGGGACCGTCGCGCGGGAGAGGTACCAGGCATCCGTACCCTGGAAGAACAGACCTTTGGGGTTCAGCTCGGCCTGATAGCTGCGCACCCGGGGCTGCCCGGGACTGCCGATCAGAAATTCTGCCTCCCGCCTCGGCACCGGAAACGTATCGGCTTCTCCGTACTTGGCCACGATATGCAGAGTGCGACTGCTGTAGACCACATAGAGCATGGAATCCTTGACTTCCGCCATAGTCACGGCTCCGGTAATGGGACGGGCCTGCAAAGAACTGTCGTTCAGAAACTGTACGTACAGGTGCAGGCCTTCCATCACCGCTTGCAGCGCGCTCAGCCCCCGGGCCGAAGATTGATAATAGCTTTCCTTGACATAATTCGTGATGCTGGCCAGCAGTCGGGTGGCCTCGGCGGAGTCGGGGAAGTCGGCCAAGGCCGGAAACGAGACCAGGGCACACAGGGTACCCCGCGTAGCCGCGGCCGCGGCGTGCGATACGATAATCGCCACTCCGTCGTCCGAGACGGCCAGCGGATCTCGCGATGCATACAGGACTCCGATCGCGGGGTGGGCGTCAGGTCCAGGCGTACTCAACATCGTAAGCGCTGCCCCCGACCGGCATCGCCATGAACGCTCCGTAGCGTGTAAGGCGCCGCACAGCGTCGGTGCGGCGTGATTACGGCATTGTCCGGGCGGCAGCCAAGGGCCTCAAGTGCCCGACTTCAAGGTCCGAGCGAAAATATCCTCCTGGGCCGGATTGGCCCGGGCACGCGCCTTTTTGCGCCTCTTCTTCGGCGCGCCGGCATGGGCCTGTTGCGCCTTCATAAAAGCCAACTCCATCGTGCTCAAAGGCGGTCCTTCGTCGGCCGCCAGATCGCTATATTCCTCCTTCTCCGGGGGAGGTTGGAGCCGCTTGAGGCTGACGGCTATCTGCCGGCGGCGGGCGTTGACGCGCAGTACCAGCAACTCCAGTTCCTGGCCTACTTCCAGCATTTCGGAGGCCTCTTCCACGTAGTCGTAGGAAATTTCGCTCACGGGCAATAGGGCGTCTTCACCGACTTGCACGTCGATCAACGCGCCTTCCTGTTTGAACCCGGTGACCTTGCCCGTAATCTTGGAGCCGCGTTGCAAGTCGTCTATGGTCTTGATTTCCGGCGGCAGTTTGCTGACGTTGATTTGCCACTTCTTGCCCTTGGGCATACGGACTTCCGAAACCCACACGTCGACCTCGTCGCCCTCCTTCACTTCGCGGTGAATGTCGGCAATGCGCTCTTGGGAAAGCCGCGAAATCGGCAACAGCGCGTCTTTGTCGGACCCGATGTCCACAAAAGCGCCGAAGTCGAGCACGGATTGCACGTACCCGTGGCGCTTCTCGCCGATTTGCAGCTTTTGGATCGGCTTGAAGTCGGGCCGCACCAAGGTCAAGACGATATCGTTCTTGGCGCGATCCAGGTTATGAATCCAGAACCGTCTTTCCTCCCCTTCCTTGATGAAACGGGAGGCCTGAAAACCTTCCAGCTGGGCGTCGTTGAAGCGAAACTGGCGGCGAAACTGCCGTCTGGGCAGAAAGCCGTCTCGACCCACCCCAATATCGACGAAAGCCCCCTTTTCTTCGAGGACCTTCTTGACCTTGCCGATCCGCATGTCGCCTTTGCGCAGCAAGACGACGGTCTTGGGGGGTTGTTTGGCCTTGGTGGTTACGGCAGGTTTTGCGGCACCGTCAGGGGCAGCAGGGACAGGCTCCGTCACAACACTTTCCTCTCGAGTCTGGGGTCCTGAGAACCAGTCTCGGCCTTGCGGCTGCTGTGCTTGCGATTTTCGGGGATGCTGTGCCGCAAGGCCTACCGGTCATGCCACATTATAAGGGTTGGGCGGGTACCGCCGCCAAATCGCAGGGAATCGCCGCCGTATCTCCCCGATCCAATTCGCCCGCCGCTACCTATGCCATAATGAGCGACGCTGCCCGGTACGGCGGCTGCTCGCCGTGCCGGGAATTTCGGGACTCTGCATGGAACTTCGCGGCGCCTACGTTTTTGTCAGCGGCGGCGCCCGGCGCCTCGGGCGCGAAATCTGTCTGACCTTGGCCAGAGCCGGGGCCCATGTTTCTTTCGGCTTTCTGCATTCCCAAGAGGCCGCCACAGACACGTTGCGGGCGCTACACGCACTAGGCAGCGAATCACGGGCGGTGCGGTGCGACGTTTCCTGCCTGGCCGACGTGCAGGAAGTGCCGTTGGCCTTGTCCGAAGTGACGCAGAGACTCGATTTGCTGGTGAATTCGGCCAGTCCCTTTGTGCGGCAGGCAATGCCGTTGGGCTATGCGACCTGGCGGCATGTCACCCGGACCGCTACGGACGGCTGCCTGTATCTGTGCCAGGAGTGTCTTCCGTTGCTGCAGGCGGCCCCCGACCCCACGGTACTCAATTTGCTGGATCTGACGATCCGCAGGCCGCTGCCGGGTTTTACGGCCCATGCCGTAGCCAAGTCGGGGCTGGAAGCGTTGACGCGCCAACTCGCCTTGGAACTGGCCCCGTGGGCGCGCGTCAACGGGATCGTGGCAGGTCCCGTGCTGCCCCCTGCCGCCCTGTCACCCGCGGCTCGCCGCCGCATTGCCAGCCGGACGTTGCTGGGACGCTGGGGTACGCCGGCAGACATTACCCGCGCCGTGGAATTCATTGCCACGTCGCCGTACATGACAGGGGCCTTGCTGCATGTGGACGGCGGCGAAAGTATCGGCCCGCCGGCCCAGGAGGCTTCTTGAACGACCGCCAGACCTTGGAACGGCGCGAGCAGCAGATCCTGGCCCCGTACGCCATGCGCAGCCGGGATTCACGGGGCCGTCGCTTTGCGGAGGCGGAGGATCCTCTGCGTACCGCGTTTCAACGGGATCGGGATCGCATTGTCCACACCAACGCCTTTCGCCGCATGGCGGACAAGACGCAAGTCCGGACTCAACCGCGCGACGATTTATACCGCAGCCGTCTGACGCATTCCTTGGAAGTTTCCCAGATCGGCCGCTCCCTGGCGCGCACCTTGGGCTGCAACGAAGACCTGGTGGAGGCCATCTGTCTCGTACACGACTTGGGACATCCCCCTTTTGGACATCCCGGCGAGGACGCGTTGAATGTGCTGATGCGGAAAGTCGGCGGCTTCGATCATCAGCATTACACCTATCGGCTGGTTACGCATCTGGAACAGCGGCGGCCTTGCCAACCGGGCCTAAACTTGACTTACGAGGTAAGAGAAGGCATACGCAAGCACAACCCTCGCTTCACGCCGAGTCAAGTCTTGCACTACAACCCGCAGGAACGGGCTACGCTGGAAGGCCAGTTGGCCAACCTCGCGGACGGCATCGCGTATTACAGCAGCGACGTGGACGATTTCCTGCACGGCCGCTTGGGTCAGGACTTGGAAGCGCCCCTGCATGGCCTGCTCGCCTTGCAGTGGTTCGCGCAACTCGGCGAGCAGCCGGAAATCGCGGGGCTGCCGAACTGGGACCTGAGCCGTACGGCGTATCGCAAGCAATTGGTTTCGGCCATGGTGACGTACCAGGTGCGCGATTGCCTGGAGGTGACTGCCCGCAATCTGACGGAGGCCCGAGTGGCCTCTGTGGCCGACGTGCGCGGCCATGGCGCCAATCTCGCCGACCAATCGGCAGAAATGCACGCCATGAACAGGGAGTTGCGGGAATTTCTCTACTTGCATTATTTCCAGCACGCCGACGTCCGCCGCTGGATCGAAGAAGGGGTCGAAACCCTGATCGGGGTCTTCCAGGCGTACTTGGACGGGCCCGTGGAGCGGATTTCCAGGCTGCCGACGTGGGCCGGGGCCGAGTCTGCGCCCGAAACCGCGATCGGCGAGCATCTGGCGGGAATGACGGAACGGGTGCTGTTCAAGACCGCCGTCGAACTGGGAGTACGCGACGCGCTGCCGGGTTGGTATCGGGATTCCGCTGCCTGACTATCTAACGGTCGCCGCGGACGCCAGCGGCTCCCGGCGGCGGCAGAGAACGCCGCCGGGCCTGTCATGCATAACGATCGGGACGATCGGGCGGTTCGTCGTCGTCAAACTCCTCGACTTCCAGGTCCGAGTTGAAACGGACGGCCGCCGGCATGGCTTCTTCCTTGGGATTGATGATCCGATAGGAAACCCACCCCAGGCCTCCCACCAGGATCAAGATGCTGATCCAGGTGAAGAAACGGACGAACTGATTGCTCCCTACCGGCGCCGGCAAGGCGGGCCCCACGGTCGAGGGCAGGTTTTCGGCGTCGGTCAATTGAGGCGGTTCTGCCAGGATGGTCTGCAGAAACAGCAGGTTGCCGACTACCAGCTCCTTCTCGGCCGGTTCGTAGATCAAATTCAGGTCTTTGCTTTCGCGCAAGGCGGCCAAAGCCTCGTTGACGGCTTGTAGCGGATCCGTGCCCAAATAGCCCAGGATTTTGTCTGCGCCGGGCGACAAGGTCGCTTGCCCAAAGAAGATCTGATCCTCGGCTACGCTGTTGGCGATCAGGACTTTGTATTCGGACAGCAAGTCCACGGGCCGCGCGCCTTCCCACTGCACGGGCCAGATCAGCCAGCCGCAGATCAGCCCTAGGCCCAGTCCCACCGCACCTGCAGCCAGATACCATACATAGTTTTTGACAAACCCAAAAACGCGGGAAACTGTATTTTCCATTAGGTTACTCTACCGTGCCCCGTTGACTTCAGTGCGGAAATCATTTCCTTCAAAGATTGCATGCGATCGACGTGCCCTACCAACAGGGCATCCGGAGTGTCCACGATCACGAGGTCTTTGACCCCGACCATGGCAATCAGACGTCCATCGGCACAGACCATGTTTTGCTCGCTGTCGACGGCGACCACGTGATCCCCGATTACCGTATTCGCTTGGGTATCTTTGGCCAGAATCCGTGCCAACGCATCCCAGGTTCCTAGATCGGTCCAAGCCGTGTGCAAAGGCAGCACGATCAAATTCGGCAGTTTTTCGACTATGGCATAGTCGAGGCTGATACCTTCCAGATTCAGCCAGGCGGCATGGGCGGGATCTTCGTCCGCGGCCGCCCAGAGCATCTCGGGAGCCAGTTGTTCGAAGGTCTGCCGCAGAAAGCCGGCACGCGCCACGAATATGCCGCAATTCCAAAGGAAGTCCCCCGTAGCGATCATCTCGCGGGCGGTGTCCAGATTCGGCTTTTCCCGGAATTGGCGTATGTGGAAGGCGGGTACGGCTCCGGAGCCGTCGACGGCAGTTCCTTTGCGAATGTATCCGTACCCGGTATGGGGCTGGTCGGGGGGAACCCCCAACAGTACCAGTCGCTCCTCTTGGGCCCAACGATCGGCGGCCATCAAGGTGCGGCTGAGCACCTGGCTGTCTGCCACCCAATGATCAGACGACAGGACAACCACCGTGCGGTTGTCCTCCTGTCTGGGCAAGCGAGTCAGAAAATACGCTACTGCCGGGGCTGTGTCGCGTCCCGCCGGTTCCCGTAGAATCTGGTGGGGAGATACCTGCGGGAGCTGGGCTTGGACCACAGCGCCCCACTCTGCGCTGGTAATGACCCAGATGTCTTCAGGCGCGATCAAAGACGTGGCGTGCCTGAACGTCGTCTGGAGCAGCGTTTCGCCTTGCCCCAACAGATCGTGGAATTGTTTGGGAGTGCGCCGCCGGCAACGGGGCCAAAGCCTCTGGCCGCTGCCGCCAGCCAATAGTACGCCAATCATCGAAGCAGGAGATCCTTGCAGCGTAAGG
This sequence comes from Anaerolineales bacterium, assembly GCA_034421855.1. Lineage (GTDB taxonomy): Bacteria > Chloroflexota > Anaerolineae > Caldilineales > Caldilineaceae > Bin34. The sequence goes on along the minus strand of DAOUKB010000160.1, from coordinate 13,686 downwards.
TAGAGGCGGTGAAGTCGTCTGACGTCTAGTTAAAAGCCGTCCCCTTGTGCTTCGGCTTCAAGCAAGCCGGGCGGCAGCCGCACGACCAAGCGCTCCGCGGGAATGTCGACCTGGCGAATCACGGCAGCGACAGCCGGCAACAAGAACGCCTCGTCCCCCCCCAGCGCCGGTACCGGCGCCACTTCGAAAACGTCGTTGGCTCCGGTACGCAAAACCTGAGAAACTCGCCCCAGCTTTTGCCCGGCCTCAGTTTCTACGGATAGGCCGATTATATCATGCTGCCAATAGGAATGGGGGGCCAGCTCCCCCATTTCACTCTCGGGAATTGCTAGCGTCGAGCCGCGCAGAGATTCCGCGGTCGTCCGATCTGGGACTTCGTCGAACCGCACCAGCAGTGCGTCTCGGAAAGGCCGCGACGCCGTGATCGTGAGCGTAAACGGGGCCTTGGCCACCAAGCACTGCTTGCCGACGGCAAAGCGTTCTGCAAAGTCGGAAAACGATCTGACTTTGACCTCTCCGCGTACCCCATGCGCAGTCAGGATTTGCCCCACGACGACGTGAGCGGCTCCCGATGCCGGCTCAGGTCTCGGGAACATCGGCGCGGCCGTTATTCCGGCGTCGGCTCCCATTCGTCGTCTTCCCCGTCGGCGCCGGCAACACCCGAGGCGTCGATTTCCTGCCAAGCATCGATGTTGAGGACGACGTGCAGACGTGGATCCGTATGGGTTGCCTTGGCCAAGGCGCGAATGGCATGCGCCACGCGCCCTTGTCGGCCAATGACGCGGCCCATGTCGCCTTGATCGACGATCAGATTGACTTCCAGATCGCGGTCCTCCAGGTAGGTCTCGACCCGCACCGCATCGGGCTTGCGAGACAGAGTAGTCGCAATGTATTCCACCAGCTTGCCGACGTTGGCTTCTATTTCTTCTACTTCTTCTACGTCCATGAGGGTTACCGGCTCGGTTCCTCTTCGCGCACGGCGGCATCCGCCGCTCCCGTACCGTTCTCCGGAACTGCGGCATCGGACTGGACCGCGGGCCGCCGTAGCGCGCCGTGCTCGTCCAATATGTCTTCCGCCTTCAAAAGGCGGGCTACTGCGGCGCTGGGCTGGGCGCCCTGCGAAAGCCAATGTACCGCCCGGTGGGCTTTCACCACGACCGCTTCGGGGTCTGTGCGGGGATCGAAGTAGCCGATATTCTCGATGAACCGGCCTTTGTTTGCGGATCTCGAATCCGCCACCATGATGCGGTACGAGGGTTTATGCCGACGTCCTACGCGCACCAATCTGATTTTCACCATCTGCCTGCATCTCCTCAAGGGATGTGATTACTGCCCGAGACTTTCAAAAACATTGGGAAACTGTTTAGGGCCTATCCCACGGCCGGCCTTGCCCGTGCGCCCCAAGCGCTTCATCATTTTCTGGGACCGCCTGAAATCTTTGAGCAACCGGTTGACCTCTTCCACGGTAGTGCCGCTGCCTCTGGCAATCCGCTTCTTGCGGCTTCCATTCAGCAGGCGCGGAATACGCCGTTCCTGGGGGGTCATGCTGTTGAGAATGGCCTCGCTCCGCGCCAATTGGGCATTCAGCTCTTCCTCGTCGATTTCCTGGGCCAACCGTTGCGCGCCAGGGACCAATTTGAAAATATCCAGCAAGCCCCCCATCTTCTTCATCGAACGCATTTGCGTCAAGAAATCTTCGAAGTTGAGACCTTCTTCGGTCATTTTCCGCGAAAGGCGTTCCGCTTCGGCGGTGTCCACCATGCCTTCCGCCTTTTCAATCAAGGCCAGCATGTCGCCCATGCCCAGGATGCGCCGTGCGATGCCCTCGGGTTGAAACACCTCCAACCCGTCCATGCCTTCGCTGGTACCCAGGAATTTGATCGGTATGCCCGTACCGTGGCGTAGGCTTAGGGCGGCCCCTCCTCGCGCATCGCCGTCGGTCTTCGTCATGATGACCCCGGTCAGGGGAATGCTGCGATGAAACCCCTCGGCGACATTGACGGCTTCCTGTCCGGTCATGGCGTCTACCACCAGCAGAGTCTCGACCGGCTCGACGCGCCGCTGGATTTCTTGCAGCTGCCGCATCATGGCGTCGTCGATTTGCAACCGGCCCGCCGTGTCCAAGAGGACGACGGTGTGGGCTTTCTTCTTGGCAAAGGCCACGGCCGCCTGCACGATCTTGGGTACCGACTTGCTGTCCGGCTCTTTGTATACCGGCACGTCGATCTGGCTCCCCAGAGTCGCCAACTGTGCTATGGCCGCCGGTCTTTGGATATCCGCGGCCACCAGCAGCGGCAAATGCCCCTTGCGGCGTAGATGCACGGCCAGTTTGGCCGCCATGGTGGTTTTGCCGGCACCTTGCAGGCCCACCAGAGCCAGGACATGCGGGGCTTGTCCGCCGAACTCCAGCGGGGCCGCCGTCCCCAGCAAATGCACCAACTCGTCGTTGACGATCTGGACAATCTGTTGATCCGGGGTCAAGCTCCGTTGCACTTCGGAGCTGATCGCTTTGGCCCGCACCGCGGCGATGAACGTCTTGACCACCTTGTAGTTGACGTCGGCTTCCAACAAAGCCATGCGGATGGTGCGCAGGCCTTCTTCGATATCCTTTTCCGTCAGTCGGCCCTTGCGGCCCAACTGATCGAAGGTGTTTTGCAGCTTTAAGGAGAGTGAATCAAACAAGGGACAAAAAGGCTTCCCGCACCATAGTCAAACCCGCCGCCTCGCACTGGACCGGCCGGCTCCCATTATAAGACCAAAATCCGAAATGCGGGCAGGGCTGCCCCGTCCAAGCCGGATCGAGGTCGTACGCTCTGGTGGCAGGCCTCGAGACGCCTGCGTCCCGGTTCAATCCTGAGGGTCCCGCCGCGCCCTTTCCACGATTTCCGGCTCGGGGGCCGGAAAATCCCATGGTGGAGCGTCCGCCGCGGGTTCCGGATACAAGGCCGTCAAGATGCGGGCCCAAGCCGTGCCCGTCATCGCGGGCGGAGGCTCGCTGCCGGCCATCCGCAAGGCATTGGCGCACGCCAACGCCGACACTACTTCCGCTCTGTCCGCCGGGCCCAGCGAGTCCAGGAACCTGTCGAGGGCCTGCGCATCCTCCGACAGCCGGTCCGCCGTGTCGAACAGCTCGGCCAGCCGCAATTCTTCCGGTGAAAAAGATTCCTCGCTGCAAGCCACTAGGTCGCTCCAACCGCCCCTGTAGATGATGACCCCATTCTACCCGATTTCTTTGACCATGGACTCTCGGAGCACTCTGATGCCCCGAAATTGCAAGGCCCGCACCGACAGTTCGGTTTTGTTCAACAAGGCGGCCACTTCGCGCACGCTGTACTGTTCCAAAAAACGCAGACTGATCACTTCGGCCTGCGTGTTGGGCAAACGCGAAATGGCGGCCCGTAGCGATTCCGCTTCCAAGCACCCTTGCGCCGAGGTCAACGGGTCGGGTTGTTCGGAAGGCAAATACTCGTGTTGATCGATGGACTTGAAGGTGAACTTGCTGTCCCGACGTTGGTAATCGATGATCTGATTGCTGGCTATCTTGTACAGCCATGAGGTGAACGTGTATTTCCAGGCCGAACCCTTTTCGATGGCTTGGTGCACCTTCAGGAAAACTTCGCCGGTCAGGTCCTCGGCCAACTGCTGGTCACGGACCCGCGCGAGTATGTATCTGTAAATGTGAGGCAGGCACCGCTCGAACAGCTCTTCGCAAGCCTCTGCGTTGCCTGCCAGCGCTCTGTCCAGCAGAGCCTTGTCGATGTGTTCTTGCACTTTGGGTCAGCGAGCGAAACCAGTGCGGCCACAGTAAGGAGCGTATGCTAGCAGTCTAGGCTAATTCCGGCGCTGAATCAAGGGCTGGGGCTATCGGCATAGGTGTCCTGATGGGCTACGAACGCAAGCCTTTGCCAAACCGTGACGCACAAGAGCGCTGCCATCGGAATCAGCACCCAATCCACTACTCCGAGGGTCATGGAGAGGCCCAGCACCAATATGCGCTCGCTGCGTTGCATCCAACCCGTCTTACAGGCGAGCCCCAGCCCTTCGGCTCGGGCTTTGACGTACGAAACGGCCAAGGAACCGGCCATGGTCGCGTAGACCAAGGGCAGACTCCAAGCCAAGTCCAGATTCAAGGCGCCGAACCGCTGCAGGAAAATCAGGAGACCGAGCAGGACAACGGCCTCCGACAGGCGATCGCAGGTGCTGTCCCAGCAGCTGCCGAATTTCGTGACGCTGCCCGTGCTGCGGGCTAGCGTCCCGTCGAGGCTGTCGAAAGCCGAGGCCAGCAGAAACAGCAGCCCGCCCCAGCGGAGATGGCCTGCAGCGACCACCGCACCCGTGGCTATGGCCAGCAGCAAGCCGATCCCGGTTAGCCGGTTGGGGGTCAAGCGCACGGCAACTAGGAAGCCGACCACGGGTTTCTCCACGCGGGCCAGCAAGCGGCGGCCAATTTTCTCAATCATGTGCCTTCCGCCAGGATCTTACCCTTTCGCCTCCTTTCCCGTGCGTTTTCGGCCGGCCGCATGGGCGTCCCACGACGAGATCCGTTTTTGGCATTTTCCCTCGTAGATGGCATAACCTTGAGCAGCTTCAGTACGGCCTGGGCCAACTTTCGTGACCGTCATGGGGGCAGGCTGCGCTGAATCTTGACTTCGGCCCTTCAGCGTGGGAACGTATCGATGGCAAAGCCTATCCGGGTGGCAGTGACCGGCGCGGCAGGAAATGTGGGGTACGCTCTGGTCTTCAGGCTGGCGGCCGGAGACGTCTTTGGGCCAGAGCAAGAAATCGAACTGAGCCTGGTGGAAATTCCGCCGGCGATGCAGGCGTTGGAAGGTGTGGCTCTGGAACTGGAAGACTGTGCTTTTCCCTTGCTCGCTTCCGTCCGGCTGGCCTCCGACCCCAAGCAGGGGTTTGCAGATACCCGTTGGGCTGTTTTGGTGGGATCCAAGCCCCGGGTCAAAGGAGCCGAACGCAGCGACTTGATCAAGGACAACGCGCCGCTCTTTGTCGCGCAGGGACAGGCTTTGAACGATTATGCGGCTCCCGATGTCCGGGTCACGGTGGTAGGCAATCCGGCGAACCTGAACTGTGCGGTGGCCTGCCGGAACGCCCCGGATATCCCGGATACCCGTTTCACGGCTCTGACCCGTTTGGATCACAATCGCACCGTGGCGCAGTTGGCGGCCAAGGCGCAAGTAGGGATCGAGCGGGTGCGCAAGGTGGCCATTTGGGGGAACCACAGCGCTACGCAATACCCGTGCATTGCCCATGCCGAGATCGACGGGCACCGCAGTTGGCCTGTGTTCGGGGACGAAGATTGGTTTCGCGGGGTCCTGGTCCCCAAGATCCAAAACCGGGGCGCCGTCATCATCGAAAAGCGCGGCCAAAGCAGCGCCGCCAGCGCCGCCCAAGCCGTGGTCGACCATCTGCGGGACTGGCATCGAGGAACCCCCGCCGGCGAATTCGTCAGCATGGGCATCAAGAGCGGGGGCCAATACGGCGTGCCGCGTGACGTCTTCTTCAGTTTTCCGGTGACCATTGCCGACGGTGAAGCGACGGCAGTACCCGGGCTGCCGCTGGACGCCTACGATCGCCGCATGCTCCAGGTCTCTGCCGATGAACTGGTCGGAGAACTCGAGACGGCCAAAGAGGTGATAGGGCCGGATTCCCTGTCGTAGCCGCGTACAACGTCCGATGCGGAATTTGTGTTGTCGGGAGACAGGGTGTACAGTATTGGGCATGCTTAGAGCCGACAGACCCGATTCGCAGTTTGCAGAGCCGAGGGGCGCGATGTCCGCCTGCGGTTTCTGCACGCCTTGGCCCCACCGCGTGGGGGCGGGTTGTTACTATTACTATTACTTTTTTACAGATACAAGGAGTGCCTCACAGCCCTAGGATGCGCTGGTGACTAGCAGGTCGAAGTAAATCTGAGTGCAGTGAAGGCGGTTCCGGTCGGGACGCCTTTTTTTGTGTCTGCAAGGAGCTCCAGGGAGTAGAAAGTCATGGGTACCGTCACGTGTCGAGGGGTGCGGGGAGCCACCACCGCGTGCTGCGACGACAGTCAGGAAATACTGGCCGTAACCCGGCAGCTGTTGGCTTTCATGATCCGCCTGAACGGCATCGCGCGGGAAGACGTCGCTTCGGCCATTTTCACCACTACGCCCGATCTCACGGCCGTTTTTCCGGCTACGGCGGCCCGCCAATTGGGGTGGATGAAAGTGCCGCTCTTGTGCGGGCATGAAATACCGGTCCCGGATGCGTTGCCTTTCTGTGTCCGCATCTTGTTGCACTGGAATACGACGAAGTCCCAAGACGAAATTCATCATGTCTATCTCGGCAAAGCCGTGTCGCTGCGCCCCGATCAGTCCGACTTGCCGTACGTAGACCTGGACCGCTTGGACAAATGGGTGGAAGAACAGATGGAACAGCAAGGGACCTGAAAATGATTGTGGCCTTTCAGGGAGAACAGGGAGCCTACTCGGAAGAGGCCCTGCGCCAGCATTTCGCCGCGGTGCAGGATTTGGAGACATTGCCTTGCCGCAGCCTGGCGGATCTTTTCCGACGGGTAGAGGACAACGTCGCCGACTGCGGCATGGTGCCGCTGGAGAACTCGCTGGGCGGCTTCGTGACCGGGGTGACTTCCCTGCTCCTCGACCATGGCCTCAGAACCACCGGCGAGACGCTGTATACGGTACGCCACAATCTGCTGGTGGTGCCGGGTTGCCGGGATCGCGTGCAGATCGTACGCAGTCACCCGCAGGCCTTGGAGCAATGCCGGTCTTATCTCGCGCACCACGGTTACAAGCCGGAAGACTGGTACGACACGGCGGGAGCCGCCAAGACTCTGGCCGAGGAGCCGGTGCCGCGGTACGGCGCCATCGCCAGCATCTACGCGGCCGAGTGTTATGGTCTCGAGGTGGCCGCGCGCGGCATCGAAGATCACCAGAGCAACCAAACCCGGTTTCTGGTAGTGGGCGGGGACGAGATGGGGCCTGTGTTCGACGGCAACAAGACTTCGCTGCTGTTTTCCGTATCCCATACTCCCGGGGCGCTCGTGAAGGCCTTGCAGGTGTTCTCCGACCTGGACATCAATCTGAGCTGCATCAGCAGTTTCCCCAGTCGGACTCGACACTGGAGCTATGATTTCTACATGGACTTTCAGGGACACTGGCAAGACGACAACGTAGAAACTTGCCTGTCTCGGCTCGCGGCGTGCACGACCTACGTGAAGGTCCTGGGTAGTTATCCCGCTGCCGCAGGACCGATTACCCACACCGCCGGGAAGTGATTGTCTTTTGTCCGTACTTTGTTACGCGGGTCCGAATCAAGTGAAGCAAGGAGTTTCCGTCAGATGATTGTCGTCATGAAACAGGGCGCCAGTGCCGAAGAGACCTCACGGGTCGCCCGCCAGATTGAAGAGCAGGGCTTCAACGTACATATCAGCACGGGCGAAGCCCGCACGATCATCGGCATCATTGGTGCCGACGAACACAAATTGAACAGTGATTCCTTCGAAGTGTTGGCTGGTGTGGAGAGGACGGTCCGGATCATGAAACCCTTCAAAGCGGCCAGCCGGGACTTCACCCAATCCGACAGCGTCATCTCGGTCAACGGCTACGACATCGGGGGAAACCGCATCGCGGTCTTCGCCGGTCCTTGCAGCGTCGAGAGTCTCGACCAGATTCTGCAGTGTGCCCGCATCGCCAAGGAAGCCGGGGCCCAATTCCTGCGGGGCGGCGCGTACAAGCCGCGTTCCTCCCCGTACAGCTTCCAAGGCATGGGAGAAGCAGGGCTCAAGCATCTGGCCGCGGCTCGGGAAGAGACGGGCCTGGCCATCATCACCGAGGTCATGGACAGCCAGGACGTCGCCCTGGTGGAAGAGTACACCGACATTTTCCAGGTAGGCGCCCGCAACACGCAGAACTACTCGCTGCTCAAGGCCCTGGGCAAGGCCAGCAAGCCCGTCTTCCTCAAGCGGGGCCTGAGCGGCACTTTGGAAGAATTGTTGATGAGCGCCGAATACATTCTGAGCGCCGGCAACATGAACGTAATGCTGTGCGAACGCGGCATTCGTACTTTCGAGACCTACACCCGCAACACCTTCGACGTAAACGCCATTCCGGCATTGCAGCAACTGACCCATTTGCCGGTCATTGCCGATCCGTCTCACGGCACGGGCAAATGGGATTTGGTGGCTCCTATCGCCAAGTCCGCAGTGGCTGCCGGGGCCGACGGCGTCATGATCGAGATCCATCCCGATCCGGCTACCGCCATGAGCGACGGCGCCCAGAGTCTGACGTTCAAGAGGTTCAAGCAGCTGATGGTCGACATGCGCGCCGTAGCCCATGCCGTAGGCAGGGAACTGTAGGAATCACCAGGAACTTCCCTTTGTGCACCAGACGGTAGAGACGGTAGGGCGGCCGCCCAGCCTCCCTGTACTGTTTACGAGCGGCAACGCGTACGACTCCGGCGATGAGGGGAGAGGGATTGTGATCCAACGGGAATTCCGGACTGCCTTGTGAAGAAAACGCGGCCGGCCGGCCGGCCAAGTGCAGATTTGCCGTTTCAATTGGCCGACTGCCGCGTAGCGGTAGTCGGCCTGGGTCTGATTGGGGCTAGTCTCTGCATCGACTTGACGCGGCTCGGCGCATGCCGCGAAGTACGCGGCATCAGCCGGTCTTCGCAAACGGTGGCCACAGGCATCCGCAAGGGAGTCATCGATCAGGGGACCACCCGCCTGCTGTCCGGGATTGCAGGAGCCGACATCGTGGTCCTCGCGGCGCCCGTCCGCGCGGCGATTCGGCAGATCGGCGAGATCCGGGACAACCTCAAAGAGGGAGCCGTGGTGGTGGACGTGGGCAGTACCAGCAGCTTGGTGGCCGAGGCCCTGGCTGATTTGCCCGCGCATGTACAACCCATTTCCACCCACCCCATGGCCGGGAAGGAAACGAGCGGCTTCGATTCGGCGGAAGCGGGCCTTTTCGTCAACGCCCTTTGGGTGCTTACGCCTCTGCCGCGCACCACGCAGCGGGCGATCGACCTTTTTTCCCAGCTGGTGGTCGCGGTGGGGGCGCATCCGCTGAAACTGGCCGCCGCCGAACACGACCGGATTGTGTCGGCCATCAGTCATGTGCCCTTCCTGATTTCCAGCGCGTTGGTCCGTATGGTCGCGCAGGTGGGCCAACAGGATCCGGGAGTGTGGGAATTGGCCGCCGCCGGCTTTCGCGACACGTCCCGGGTAGCCGCGAGCGAACCCGGCATGTTCTTGGACATTCTGATGACCAACCGCACCAACATCGGCCAGCATCTGGATCTGTTCATGCAGGAGATTGCCTACTTGCGCCAGTTGCTGGACGAGGCCGACGAAGAGGAACTGGACAAGCAGCTGACGGCCAACCGACGTACCCGCATGCATTGGTATGCGGCCTATGCAGCACGAAACAGGCCCTCCATATGACGCATTTGACGGTAGGGAGCACCCCGGCCTTGCGCGGTACGATCCGCGTGCCCGGAGACAAATCCATCAGCCACCGGAGCGTGTTGCTGGGAGCATTGGCGGACGGCACCTCGCATATTCGGGGCTTCCTGGAAGGCGCCGATTGTCAGGCCACCCTCAAGGTGATGACCGCACTGGGAGTCCGGATTGAATTCGACGGTCCTCAGGCCATACGCATTCACGGCGTCGGTCTCCAAGGCTTGCAGGAACCGCATCAGGTGCTGGACTGCCAGAATTCCGGCACTACCATGCGCCTCGTGGCCGGCATTCTGGCCGGTCAGAAGTTTCAAAGCATCCTGACGGGCACCAGACAGTTGTGTAGCCGGCCCATGGGCCGCATTCTCACCCCGTTGCAGGCCATGGGAGCCCACGTGCACGGACGGAGTCGGGACCAGTACGCGCCGCTGGCCTTGGTGCCGGCTGCCAGAGGCTTGCAAGGCGTTGCCTATGCTTTGCCCGTAGCCAGCGCTCAAGTCAAGAGTTGCCTCTTGCTGGCGGGCCTCTTTGCCGCCGGGGAAACCGCCGTCACGGAACCCGGTCCTACGCGCGATCACACGGAGCGCATGCTGCAGGCCATGGGGCTGGAATTGCAAAAAGAAAGAATGACTCCGGCTCCGAAGCCGCGCGGTGCGTACGCGCGCATCTGCCTGCAGGCCCCGGACAATTTGAGACCCCTGGACATGCAAGTACCGGGAGACCCTTCCTCCGCGGCCTTTTTGCTGGTGGCGGGGGCCTTGGTCCCCGACAGCCGGCTGCGGCTGTCGAACGTGGGGTGCAACGAGACCCGCACCGGACTGATGGAGGCGTTGATCGCGATGGGAGCCTCCATCACGCAGCGGAATCCTCGGATGGAAGCGGGAGAACGCGTGGCCGAGCTGGAAGTGGCGCAAGTTCCGCTCCAGGCCGCCGACTTCGGCGGAGACGACATTGTACGCATGATCGACGAACTGCCGCTGCTGGCCCTGGCGTGTACGCAGGCCGAAGGCACCTCCACCATTCGGGACGCCCAGGAGTTACGCTACAAGGAGTCGGATCGCATCGACGACACGGTGCGGCAGTTGAGTCGGCTCGGGGCCGACATCGAAGGCCGCCCCGACGGCTTCGTGATTCATGGCCCTACACCCCTCCAGGCGGCGGCCGTGCACAGCCGCGGCGATCACCGTCTGGCCATGATGCTGACCGTGGCCGGTCTGTTGACGGGAAAGGACACCGTGGTCCACGAGAGTCAGGTGACGGCCGACAGTTTTCCCGGTTTTGTCGACGTGTTGCAGAGCCTGGGCGCCAGTATTGAGGAAGTGGACTCGCTTGACTGAGCGCATTACGGCTTCCACCCGCAAAGTAGGCCTGATTGGTTGGCCGGTTACGCACAGTTTTTCGCCCCGCATGCACAACGCGGCCTTTCGGGAAGCGAATCTGGACTGGGTCTATGTGCCGTTGCCGGTCACGCCCGCGGCCGGCAACTTGGAGCAGGCTCTGCGAGGGCTGGCGGCGCTGGGTTTCGCAGGGGCCAACGTGACCATTCCGCACAAACAAAACGTACTGCCGTACTTGTCCGCAGTATCCGGTACTGCCCGATCCGTGGGGGCCGTCAATACTTTGACGGTAGATTCCGACTCCGCAATCGTCGGAGACAATACGGACGTGTACGGTTTTCTGGCGCCTCTGCAGGAATTGGCGGGCAGTCTGCAGGGCAGCCGCGCGCTGCTGTTGGGCGCAGGGGGCGCAGCCCGCTCGGTGGCATATGGCTTGATGCAGGCAGGCTGCGCGCATCTGGCGATGTACAACCGCACCGTGGCCAAGGCGCAGCGGCTGCGGGCCAGTCTGGCGCCTTGCCGCTCCCCCATGGAGTGGCGCATATTGACCCGGTCGGAACAGATGTCGGAGGTGGCGGCCGAGGTGTCGCTGGTGGTGAATTCGACTTCCGTCGGCATGTTTCCGCATGTCGCAGCGTCGCCTTTGCCGGAGGATTTCCCTTGGCATTCGTCGCTGATTGCATACGATCTGGTGTACAACCCGCGCGAAACCCGGTTTTTGGCTCACGCCCGGGCCCACGGCGCCACTTGCATAGACGGTCTGGAAATGTTGCTCTTCCAGGGAGCCAAATCCTTTGAAATCTGGACGGACCAGAGCCCTCCCCTGGCCACGATGCGCAGCCAGTTGTATCGACACTTTGCGGAGTAGTACCCATGTCCATCGCCGTGTCTTCGGCCTTTACCTCGAAACAGTACAGTGACATTTATCCGGATGCGCGCGGTCGTTTCGGGCCCTATGGAGGTCAATTCGTACCTGAAGCCCTGATGCCGGCCCTCAAAGAATTGGAAGAATTGCAGCGGGCGGCCGCGCAGGACGCAGCATTCCAGACCCAATTCAAACGGCTGTTGCAGACCTACGTGGGGCGGCCGACCCCCATCTCCCACGCCCGGCGGTTGAGCGAACAGTTGGGCGGAGCTCAGATCTATCTCAAACGCGAAGACTTGGCGCACACCGGGGCGCACAAAATCAACAACGCGCTGGGGCAGGCCCTGATGGTCAAGGAGCTCTTGGGCAAACAGCGGATAGTGGCTGAAACCGGAGCAGGCCAGCATGGCGTAGCGACGGCCACCGCCTGCGCCTTGCTCGACATGGAATGCATCGTATACATGGGATCGGTGGACATGGCCCGACAGGCCCCCAACGTGTTCCGGATGCGCTTGATGGGAGCCGAAGTCCGCGAAGTGTCCAGCGGCAGCCGGACGCTCAAAGACGCCATCAACGACGCCATTCGCGACTGGGTCACGAATGTCCGCACCACCCACTACCTGCTCGGCAGCGCCTTGGGGCCTCATCCCTATCCTGTCCTCGTGCGCAATCTGCAGGCCGTCATCGGCGAGGAGGCCCGGGCGCAAATGCTTGATCCCGAGGTGGGCCCCGGACGTCTGCCCGACGTGCTGATCGCGTGCGTGGGCGGCGGCAGCAACGCCATTGGCCTTTTCTATCCTTTCCTCATGGATGCCGGCGTCCGCATGATCGGGGTAGAGGCCGGCGGCCTGGGGATCGCGAGCGGCGAACATGCGGCCCGCTTCGCCGATCCGCAAAAGGGGCGCATAGGGGTCCTGCACGGTACCAAGAGCCATATATTGCAAGACGAAGACGGCCAAATCGCCTTGACGCACAGCATCTCGGCCGGACTGGACTATGCCAGCGTCGGACCGGAGCATTCCCTATTGCGGGATCGCCAGCGGGTGGAATATCACTATTGCACCGACGACGAAGCGCTGGCGGGCTTCAAGGCTCTGTGCGAATTGGAAGGGATCGTGCCGGCTTTGGAGAGCGCCCATGCCGTGGGCTATGCTTTGCAGTTCGTTCCTGCCTTGCGCCGCGACGAAGTAGTCCTGCTGAATCTGAGCGGACGCGGCGACAAGGACCTGGATGTAGCGATACGGGAGCTGACGTGACATGGCCCTATACGAGAAGTTCCCTACCTTGCACGCGGAAACCGGGCTGGGTCGCATCCAAGAGGCTCTGCAGCGTAGAGCGGGCAAGGATACCGCGGCCTTCATGCCCTATCATCCCATGGGCTTTCCCACGCGGGCTGCATCCTTGCAGCTGGTGCGGGCGCTGGCGCTGGCGGGAGCCGACATTTTTGAAATCGGTTTTCCGTTCAGCGACCCGTTGGCGGATGGTCCTACCATTCAAAGCGCTACGCAGCAGGCCTTGGAGGGGGGCACGACTACCAGGGACTGTCTGCAGATGGGAGCGGAGCTGCGTTCCGCCGGCGTGACGCAACCGTTCTGTGCCATGGCCTACTTCAATCCCCTCTACAACTATGGCTTGGAAGCCTTCGTACGCGATGCCGTGCAGAGCGGATTCGACGGCCTGCTGGTACCGGATTTGCCGCCGGAGGAAGCGGTGGACTTGGCCGGCTTGTGCCGAGAGGCGCAGCTGGCTCTGCCCTGTTTCTTCACGCCTACGAGTTCACCCGCACGGATGCGGCTGGCGGCCGAGCACAGCACGGGGTTCGTGTATCTCGTCAGCGTGTCGGGCATCACCGGCGCCCGGGCCTCGGTCCCTGCCTACCTCTCGGACTTGATTGCGCAATTCCGCGCCTACGCCGACACTCCGATCTGCATTGGGTTCGGCATCAGTACCGGCCCGCAGGCCGCGGCCATAGCCGAGATCGCCGAAGGCGTGATCGTGGGATCCGCGCTGGTCCA
>DAOUKB010000159.1:0-3298 GCA_034421855.1 Anaerolineales bacterium | reverse complement strand
GTCGTCTTGCCTGTCTGGAGCGAAATTCTCAGAGAATGGAACGACTCCGTCACGGGGGGACGACCTCGATGGCGGGCGGCGTAAATATCGCCATTACCTACATCGACATTCCCAGCGTAACGTTGTCCTGTATGCCTCGAGTTGGGTCCAAAGAGCAACAGATGCACCTGCTCAGAAACCTTCTTCCGAAGAGGAGAAACTCATACTCGCTCGCGAACGAAAATCTGATATATCGTATTGGCGACCTTGTTCTGCAAGTTGTTCCCGCTCGCCATCTTCGAGTGACCGACGGGCTCCCGAGGCGCACCTGTAATTACGGACACCCTGCGCCGCTCCACGGCGCAGAACGCATTTAACTTAGTGTCACTAGAATGCTGCCTCTGTCACAGGCAGGTTGCATCTAGATTTTACTTTGTCGTTTATACGACGTCTCGATTTTCTCTAGGCAGCCATAGATATCGAAGGACAGTCCCCAAAAGCGGCCCACCAGCATGGTGGGCCTTGCCCGTGTTCTTGCTGCTCGTAGCCCTGCTGTCGAGCGTCGTGTTAGGGTTGCCGCCGCACGGGACTAGGTCACCGGTCGACGGCCCCGCCTCTTCCCTTTGTTCCGCGTAACGGCCGTAACTGTGTAGCCGCTGGCAAAGGTTACGACGACTTGCCTCAGACCGTCTTGCTCTTGATCCGCGATCGACACGTCTGCTTCCGGGGCAACGTACCCTCCCCTGAATCCGGGCACGGACTTGATGTAGCCTCTGATAGCCATATACCGTAAGTGTCGTATTGTAGCGTTTCTTTCCAAAATTTGTGCTGTGTTTCGATATATGCCCACCAGAACGTCGTCGACCCGGAGTACTTGTTCCTGTTCGCGCAGCAGTTCTACGATGGCGGCATGCAGAGAATCCGCTCTCGACTTCGTACCTTTGCTGTTCCGCAGCTGTGCTTTCAGTTCGGTGGGCAGATCATCCAGCTGTGCCGATTCACTGTCGCCGATCGATGCGGTCCATGGTCCAGACGCCGCGGCACGGACTAATTTCCCGGCCCAATGCCAAACCGCGGTCTGCAAAGGGTCGTTGGCCTTTTGTCCTTCCTCTCTTATCTTCGCAGCCACCACCAAAGCTTCTTGATAAAACGCGTTTTTGTCTACCATGGTATTATTTCTTTTTATTGTATTAATCTATGAATCCGGAATTGTAGCATATAGCAAGTTCAGCGATGGTGTCGTCGGCTACAAAAGAGATTGAGCAAGATCAATATCATGTTTCCAACCATGAAAAAGACCTATGGGGACTATGCGAGCATAAGCCCGAAAATCAGGCGAAATCTGCGCATGGATACTCGTATCAGGCGCAACACCAGACGTTGATGCAACATGTCGTAGATAAATATATAGCGGAACATATTTTGCGGATGCTCCGTGGACGGCGATGGAAAGTCGTGCCGAAATGCTCGTGGCGGATCCCGACCTCGAGGTTACTCATTCGCAGGAATGTCGCTGCGGCCGGAAAAAATCCTGAAGACGCGTCGCCCTACTGCCTGAGCGAAAAGGACTGCATGTTCAGGGACTGCACTGTGTCCCCTGGTGACTCGATGCATGTCGAGGACAATGATCGTCCACTACGCGTCCGGCGATCCGAAACTATGAAACCGTGTCATGTCGTGCTCATCCTAGTCGGGGTCTACGCGACCTGACAGAGGACTGGCAGACGTCAATTTCCATTCCCGGCACGCATGCGCGGTGAATAAGGACAATGTCGGCTCGGCATATTGCCACGAGCAGTACCCGCAGGGGGCAACGTCGAGGCCAACGAGAGGCTGCAATGCAATTTGCCCAAGCATGTCATCATGTCAGCCACAACCCGCCGGCAGCTGCACACAGGGCGACTACCAGCCACGAGGGAACCTTCCAGAACTTCAAGCTCGCAAAGGCTACCAGCGCCAATATGAAAGCGCGGCCGTCGGTGACGGCGGATTTCCAGATGGGATCGTACAAGGCTGCCAACAGAATGCCCACCACCACGGCATTGATGCCCATTTGCCCCCTCTCCATATAGGGATGGTTCCGGACCGCAACCCAGAACGGCAGAATGCCGAACAGCAACAGGAAGGACGGCAAATAGATGGCCGCCAGACAGAACAAGGCTCCCTGCCAGCCGTTGGGAGTCGGACCGAGTACGGTACCCAGATAGGCCGCCAGACTGAAAATGGGGCCGGGCACAGCCTGGGCCGCGCCATATCCTGCCAGGAACTCGTCGACACTGAGCCAGCCGGGCGAGACCACCGTAGCTTGCAGCAGCGGCAGTACCACATGTCCTCCGCCGAATACCAAGGCGCCGGAGCTGAAGAAGCTGTGAAACAGTTCGAGCACATGACTGTCGGCCAGGGATGGGACCCATGCAGGCAGAATCAGGGGCAGGACCAGCAGCAATAGCAGCAGGATCAGGCAAACAAGGGACAGAGCCCGACTGATGGCTAATGTCTGGTCGCTACGCGGTTCCGCTGGCGATTCCGAGCGCAGTCGTTGACCCAGTATCCCTCCGAGCACGAGCATGAGCCAGGGCGCCCAGGGTACGGGAATCAGCAGGATTCCGGCGGCTCCTCCCACTGCCAGCGAAAATCGCACCCGATCCGGACAGAAGTTGCTGGCCATTGTCCAAACCGCCTGCGTGACGACAGCCACTGCCGCCAGTTTGAGACCGGTCAACAGCCCTGCGGGAACCGTATGGGTCCACGTAGTCAGCCCATATCCCAATGCCACCAGCAGCGCGGCGGAAGGCAAGAGGAACCCGGTCCAGGCCGCCAATGCGCCCGCCACGCCCGCGCGCAGAAGGCCGATGCCCATCCCGACCTGACTGGAAGCGGGACCAGGCAGAAACTGGCAGATAGCGACCAGATTGGAGAATTCCCGCTCCGAAAGCCACCGCAGCTCTTGGACAAAAGTCTTGTGAAAATACCCTATATGAGCCACTGGACCGCCGAAGGAAGTCAGTCCCAAACGCAGAAAGACTCCGAAGACTTGAAAGAGCGAGGACAGAGTGGCCATGGTAGGAATATCTCGAGAAATCAATGCCGACCTTATGCCGGCACCCCTTTATGCGCCCCAATTCAATGTACGTGAAGATAGATTATGCTGGGCGGGAATCGCAATGCACCAAAGTTCCGACAGGCCGCGTACGTCTCATTCGGATTTCTCCATGTCCGGCCCCCGCGCAAACATGGATTGACGCTCCCGTGTGCATTCGCCTATGCCAACGGGGCGATCCGCTACGCCGGGTATGGCTTCCTCATATACTTGACTGCA
>DAOUKB010000158.1:0-2511 GCA_034421855.1 Anaerolineales bacterium | reverse complement strand
GCCTTCTGGATATTGGGGCTCCAGCGGCGGCGGGTGGCCTTTTTCGACCAAGGACGGTTGTTCCCGTACATGGTCGTTTTAGGACAATAATCACACTTCGCCATCTCGGACCTCGCCGCGCATTTCGACTATCGGGCCAGAACGGATCTTGCATCTACGCCGTTCTCTCACTCCGCATTCTAGTGCCAGGCAGGGATTGTCGGCAAATCTCAGGTCGAACCGGCCCCAGGGGAGTCGCAGCGCGGCAGCCGCAGTCTCCGATCCGGGTTGTTGCGAGACATGGGACCCGAATTCGTACGGCGTGGGCAAGGAGCACACAGGGGCGGCCGTCTGGGGCCGCATGCCGCCGGCAGACGTCGCAAAAGAAAAAGTGCCGGCTCGGAACATAGTAAAATGGCCTTGCCTCTCGCTGGTGTTTCCTGGTCCTCTTGGTCTCGGCCACCCACGACGTAACCTCAAAGGGCGTAGATTCTGCATGACTTCAGGCCAGGTATCCGGCGCGGCGCTTCTGCAGATGTTGCAAACGGGACGACTTTGGCTCGGTAGACATCGGGAATTCCTGAACGATCAGAATGTGTATCCGGTACCCGACGGAGACACGGGGACCAATATGTGGCTGACTCTGAATGCGGCCTGTCAGGCCGCCTCGGCCGTATCTCCTGACGCCTCGTTCGGAGAGATATGGCAGGCAGCGGCCCAGGGGGCCTTGGCTGGTTCACGGGGCAACTCGGGCGTTATTTTGAGCCAATTCCTGCTCGGTATGTCCGAGTGCATGGGACCCTGTACCGGCCTGAGCGGCACTGTATTCCGACAGGCTCTGCAAGCAGGCAGCGACCGGGCTTATGCTGCCGTGAGCGATCCGCAGGAAGGCACGATCTTGACGGTCGCCCGCGACGCGGCCACGTCGGCGCAGACACTCTCTGCCGCCGCCGACGTCGCAGCCGTATTGCAGCACGTACTGCCCGCCGCCCAGGCCGCGGTGGAAAGAACTCCCGAACAACTGCCCGTGCTGAAGCAGGCTGGCGTGGTGGACGCGGGCGGTCTCGGTCTGACGTACTTTCTGGCGGGTTTGCTTAAAGGACTGCAAGGCGAAGTGGTGGAGCCCAGCATACCGGAGGAATCCGCGAAATCCGCGAACGCCGCCGAGCACCGGTTTACCGAAATTCCGGAGTCGGTCTACGGGTTCGACGTGCAGTTTCTGGCTCATCAACCCCGGCGCCCCCTGGAGGAGATGCGCTCAGTCGTGGACAGCATGGGCGAGTACGGCTTGGTCGAAGGCGTTCCCGGCTTGGTGAAGGTGCATGTGCATGTCCAAGACCCGGGCCCGGTCCTGAGTTGGGGTTGTTCGGTCGGGTTTCTGACCGACGTGATCGTCGAAAATTTGGATGCCATGGCGGCAGCCAAAAGGGAGGGCAGTCCCGAAATCGGCGCGGAAGTCGCCGCCGAAGGCCAGGTCCGAGTACTGCACCCTGCGGCCGCGGAGGAGAAGGCGGTCGTCGCCGTATCTTCCGGTACAGGCTTCAGCAGGCTGTTCGCCTCTTTGGGGGTGAACTGTCTGATCGAATGTCCCAACACCATAAATCCCAGCGTGCAACAGTTCGTGGAAGCCGTGGAGAAGGTCGGGGGGTCCCATGTCGTGTTGTTGCCCAACAGCACGAACGCCATGGCGGCAGCCCGCAAAGCCCAGGACGAATTTGCCCCCGAGCGGGTTGCGGTCATCCCTACTCCCTTTATCCTGAACGGAATTGTCGCCATGTACGCCTTTGCGCAGGCCCCGTCCTGGCCGGCTCTCGTGGCCGAAATGACCGCCCAAGCCCAAGCACTGCTTTTCGGGTCCGTCGCCAGAGCCACCCGCGACGTTCAAGGCTCGCTGGGCAAGGTGGCGGCCGGCGAATTCGTGGCGATGGGTCGGGCCAAGGACGTCATCGGGGGCGGACCGCAGCCGACCGACGCAGTACGCATGTTGTTGAAGGGCTTTTTTCTGCCGGGACTGGCCCAGGAAGACGCGGCTGCATGCTCTCTCCTCACCCTCTACCGGGGGGCGGACCTTTCGTCCGCGGACCAGGATGCCGTGACGGCCGTGCTGGGCGAACAGCTGCCGGACTTCGAAGTGGAGTGGGTCGAATCCCGGCAGCAACATCACGGGCTTCTGATTGCCGCGGAGTGAACCCGCCGCTGCCCCGGCGGCCGACACCTATGTTGCCCACCAGCATCATCACCGACAGCAACGCGTTCTTGGACCCGCGGACGCGGAATTCGGGATCCGTGTTCGTGGTCCCCAATCGGATCCGGTTTCTGGACGAAATCCTGGAAGAGAATCGGATTACAGCCGACGAATTGCTGGAACGCGTCGCCGACGCGCAAGGCCCTTTCTCCGCAAAACGGCCCCAAGTGTTGCCGCCCAGTCCGCGGGCAGTGCAGGCCGCCATCGGCGAAGCCGCGCAGGTGGGCGAGGAGGTGCTGGCCATTCATATGAGCGGTCACTTCAGTCCCATGTACCGGGCCATGGAA
>DAOUKB010000157.1:0-25289 GCA_034421855.1 Anaerolineales bacterium | reverse complement strand
GACATGGAACAGATGCCCGAGGTGATCTGGTACTTGCCCGACGACGTCAGCGTCGAGACAGTGAAGCCACTCATAGAAAAGAATATTTCTCTGCTGCGCCAGTTCATGATTGGTTGGTCGGTCAAGAGTTCGTTGCATAGGCAGCGGCTTGAACCCCGCTGGAATATAGAAGTCAGTCCATCGGCGCAGGCTACGTACGAAGAAGTCGCGAAGTTGATTATGTCCTTCTTCAAAGGCTCCGAAATTCCATCCTTCAAAGGCTCCAAAATTCTATCCTTTAAAGACGATGATGAAGATTCCGAAATTCCGTTTTGACCACCCTCGTTTGGCGAGTCGAAACCCAAGGAGCTATGAGCGCAGGGCGATCGTGTTTCAAGCCGGAGTCGAAACTGCAGCGACGACATGAATTGAATGCTGCGCATAGAGACAATTGCATCTTCGCTGCCATATCACCGACGTAATCCCTAGCGCAGAACAGCTGGATTGTATCCCTGTGCAAATGATTCCGACGGCACTTGAAACCAGACCCGACTGCAGGCTAGAACTAGAAATACCTCCATACCCGTTTGGCCGGCCGTTTGCCTCTGCATAGTCCGAGAGTCTGACCTGCTTATCGCAATCTTCTTGCCGCAACCCTAGGCTTGGCCGACAGCCAACGCGAGATCCGCGGCAGCAGGATGATCGGGAGCCGGACCAAGCTCTCGTATGTGGTCCCGGCATCGTTCCGGCCGATCCTCCAGATCCCGGTCGAGACGGGGACGGCATGACGCAACAGAACAGAGAGGCGATCAATCCCTAAACTCGCCGTTGCGTCTCCTGCTTGTCGGCCCGACTATCGACAGGGCGGAACCTCTCACATAGTCTTCCCGGAGCACCACGGCCTCATCTGTATCTGCCAGATGCATCACTACAGGGACCGCCTTGGGGACTCCCAGTACGGCATGGTGCTCTACTTTGGTCCAGACCGGCATGAATGTCCCGGATGGATAGTACCCTCCCTCCAGAGCCTGAGGACTGACCCGCACGATCGGTTGCACCGGTTGCCAGGTGTTAGAATGCTCGTTCGGGTTCGCTAGTTCTGACCGTTGTTTCCGTATGCTGCAAACTCCCCTTTACCTGGATCATTCCGCCACCACCCCCGTATGGCCGGAAGTCGTTGCAGCCATGGAGCCGTATTTCAGTCAGGCCTACGGCAACCCCTCCAGCATGCACGCGGCGGGCCGCAAGGCCTATGCGGGCCTGCAGCAAGCCCGCCGCAGAGTGGCGCAGCATATTGGAGCCAGACCGCAGGAAATCATCTTCACCAGCGGCGGCACGGAAAGCGACAATTTGGCTCTGCGGGGTATTGCCTTGGCGCGTCGTCGGCAGACGGGAGCCTGCCGCATCGTCAGTACACCGATCGAACACCATGCCGTGTTGGAAACTCTGGAGGATCTCGCACAAGTCCATGACTTCGAGATAGAACTGCTGCCTGTCGACGAGGTGGGCCGAGTGCGCCCGGCAGACCTGACCCAGGCGCTGGCGGAGCCGGCGGCTCTGGTCTCCGTCATGCTAGCCAACAACGAAGTAGGCACCGTGCAACCGCTCGCCCAGCTGGGCGCCATTTGCCAGGCACGGGACACTCCCCTACATACGGATGCCGTGCAGGCCATGTGCAAAGTCCCAGTCCGCGTAGACGAGTTGGGGGTGGCGGCGTTGAGCGCCAGCGCCCACAAGTTTCACGGACCCAAAGGGATCGGGTTTCTGTACCTGCGGCGAGACACCCCGTTTCTACCCCGCCAGACAGGCGGAGGCCACGAAGGCGGCAGGCGGGCCGGAACGGAGAATGTGCCGCTCATCAACGGCATGGCCTTGGCCCTGGACATGAACATGCAGGCGGCCGAGACGGAATGGCCGCGGCAGCGGGAGCTCCGGGATCAGCTGATTTCCGCCGTGTTGACAGGGGTTGCAGGCTCCTACCTGACCGGCGACCCGCGGCAGCGGTTGCCCCATCACGCCAGTTTCGTGGTCTCGGGTCTGGAGGCCGAATCCATGCTCATCGGCTTGGATATGGCCGGCATCATGGCCAGCAGCGGCAGCGCCTGCACCAGCGGGGCGCACCAACCCAGCCACGTGCTGTCTGCCTTGGGCATAAAGGCTCCGGACAGCTATGGGGCCCTGCGCTTCAGCCTGGGACGTTCCACTACGGCTTCGGACATCGTCTTTGTCGCGGAGCAGCTGGCCGGCATCACCGCGCAGCTGCGGCAAGCCATGGCGGTGGCATAAACCCGGGTTCGGGCAGACAGGCATTCACTGGCCGGTTCTACAGCATCAAGACTCAAACTCATGCATCGGGGTGCTTTTACCGTCGCCGTCGCCATGAGCGGCGGCTTGGACAGTTCCATGGCGGCCACCCTCTTGGTCGAGGCCGGTCACAGCTGCATCGGCATCATGATGCGCCTGTGGTCGGAACACGCTCCGGGATCCGGGTCTGCCAACAAGTGCTGCTCCGCCGAGAGCGTGGATGTAGCCCGCGACGTGGCGGATCGGCTGGCCATGCCTTTCTATCTGATCAACGTGGAAGAGACGTTCAAGCAGGAAGTGGTAGATCCCTTCGTGGCCGACTATCTGGCCGGACTTACCCCCAACCCTTGCCTGAACTGCAATCGACGGATTCGTTTCACCTTTCTCCTGCAATACGCGGCCCAGCTGGGTGTGCCCAGACTGGCCACGGGCCACCATGCCCGTACCCAGGTAGGACCCGACGGCCGGACGCGGCTGCTGCGGGCGCGCGATCGGCACAAAGACCAGAGCTATGTGCTCAGCGTCCTCGACCAGGCCCGGTTGCAGCGGGTGCTCTTTCCGGTAGGAGAGTATCTGAAGCCGGATTTGCGGGCCATGGCCCGGCAGCGCAACTTGCCGGTGGCCGACAAAGAGGAATCCATGGACCTGTGCTTCGTGGCCGACAACCAGTACCGGCGGTTTCTGGAAGATTGGGGAGACGGTCGGCGCCGGACGGCCGGTCCCATTCTGACCACGGCCGGCGCGGAGGTAGGGCGACACACGGGACTGTATCGGTTTACGATTGGACAGCGTCGGGGCTTGAACCTGCCCAATTTGACCGGCGAGCCTTTGTATGTCGTAGACAAGGATCCGGAACGCAACGCGGTCGTAGTCGGATCTCGGACGGAGCTCGAAGCCAGCCGCGCGCAATTTACCTTGACGCAGATAAACTGGAATCAGGGCTGCCCGCCCTCCCCGGACGTCGTCCTCGGATGCCAGATTCGTTACCGCGGCACGGCCTATCCGTGCGAACTGCGCTGGGAGGACGCCGACACGCCTACGGTCCGGCTGCGGGACAGGCCCCCCGGAATCGCCCCTGGACAAGCTGCAGTTTTCTATGATGGAGAAGTATGCCTCGGCGGGGGTATCATTGGAGCATGAACTGGACTGAGTGGTGGCTGAACCCGCCTTTGGTCCTCAGCACGGCATTGGTCTTCGGCTACGGCAGTCTCTTTCATCTTTGGCAAGGACGCACCTACCGCGACCTGATCGTCTATGTCCTGGCTGCGGGCATTGGCTTCGGCTTCGGCCAAGGCTTGGCTATGCTTCTGAATTCGCAATGGTTTCAGATCGGCCAAGTACATATTGTGGAAGCCACGCTGCTGGCCTGGTTTGCCCTACTCATCGCCCGGTCCAAGCCGGAACCCACCCGCTGACCTCATTGCAACCTTATGGAACGTTTCCTGGACCTGGCCCGCGACATCACCTTCGTGTTGATTGCCCTGGAAACTTTCGTAGTGTTGGGTCTGCTCATCGTCTTGAGCCGTCAGCTGCTGAAATTGATCGGTATTGTCCGCAAGGGCATTCAGCCCATTCTGGACGACGCCCAAGAGGCGGCCCGCACGACCAAGGCCACGGCGGAATTCGTAGGGGAGCATGTAGTCAAACCCACCACCGAAATCCAGGGCAAGATTGCCGGGGTGCGGCGGGCGTGGAAAGTCCTTTTCGGCGATCTGCCTCCCGGCGACGGTACCGAATCCCGCTGAGCCGGCGGCCGCCGCCTATCCAGCCGACATGTCCATATCCGCCTCGCTCTGGGACCCGACCACGCTACACGGACCGGCAAGGGTTTCGGCGCTGCACGCCCTGACGGCCGAGACCCAGCGGAGACACCTGCTGCCGCCGCAGTTCGTCCTGGCTGCTTTTTCCGGCATAGGGGGCCGCATGGTGGAATGGTCCCTGGATACCGAACCGGTAGCCATGGGGTACTGTCTCCCGGCCCGCACAGAAGACGGCGCTCGCTACCGCTTGATCAGCTATCTGCCCGTTGTGCACAATCAATGTCCGCGCCCGGACGAGAAAGCGCTGAAGTCGGCCCTGATGCGGCTGGGGCTCGAAGCGGAAGTGCGGCTGCTGGAGATTTCCGCCGCCGAGCGCTGGGCCGATCCCCAGACTTTGGAAACCATCGCCGGCATCGCCTACGGTCGGCCCAGAGTCCAAGACGCGCACGCGCTCAGGCAGCTGCAGGCCTTGGTCTGGCAAGCGCGGTCGGAGAACCTGTATCCGACTTTCCTCCATCATCCCGATTGCCGCGCCGCCTGGTCCTTGGTCGCGCGCGCCGGAGAGCGGGTAGTGGGCTTTCTGCTGGGTTTTCGGCACGGCGCGGAGACGCCTGTCCTACCGGCCGATTGGCTCGGGCCGACCCTGACCGGCGGCATCTTCGAATCGCAGGCTCTGGGCGTACATCCCGACTTTCGCCAGCTCAATATCGCCTATCATCTCAAACGCATTCAGGCCCAGGAACTACGGAAACAGGGAATCGTCCATATCCAGTGGACGGCCGACCCTCTGCAATACCGGAACGCCAGCCTCAACTGCAACAAGTTGGGAGCCGTGGGTACCCAGCTGCTGCCGGACTACTTGCCTTTCCGCAATGAATTGAACAAGGTGCCCGCCTCCCGGCTGCGCGTGGTCTGGTCCTTGCCGGCAGCGCCGACGCACAGGGCTCTGACGCAGGGCAGGGCGTTTGTCGCGCCGGATCCAGAGGCCGGGGCAGATTTTCCGCAAGTTCATTCCAATTTGCAACAGGTGCGCTGGAATCTCGATGCCCCCGGTCTGGCGATCGAGATTCCGGCGGATTGGACCCGGATGCAACGCACGGATCTGGCCTTGGCCCAGGCGTGGCGAGACACCACCGACGCAATTCTGACCCACTATCTAGGCCCTGCCCCGGGGCAATACATGATCACCCGTACGGGCCGTCGCGGAGACAGATGCTATCTGTTGGCCACCCGGGTAGGCGCGGATTTGCGCAGCCGATACGGTCCGTAAAGCCAGCGGGCTACTCCGACAGCGGGATATGCTCTCGCACGTCGTCCTGCGGTTCATATCCCAGCCACCGCCGGGTCGCATGCAGATTCCAAACCATGCCCCGGTTGCGAGACATGCCGTTGACGCAGATCGCGGGCCCCGGCCACGAATCCGACGGAGCCAGCAGGGCTTTTTCGAAAAGCTGCCCGAAGTCTCGATTGGACAACCACATCTCCTGGAACCAGCGGTGGGCCCTCTGCAGGGCCGCGAGGTCCGCAGCGGGCACACCGGCTTCCACGACATCCGGCGAACCCGTCGCCGTCAGGGAAGCAGGATGGTTGGCGCCGAAATTGCACCATCCAATCCGTACGTTGACGAATTCCGTATCCCCTTGCCCCCGGTCTGCCTGGGCCAGCGCGCGGTACAATCTTTCCCCCGCGAACTTGGCTGCAGCATAGGGCGTGGAATCCATCGCAACCGCCCCAATCTCTACCACCGTGCCCACGCCGTAGGGAGAATCCGGAGCGAGGCGGTGCGGCCCTATCGTCGAGGCCAGCGGTTCGTCCTTGTACCGGCCCATCACGTGGTTGGTAGCGGCAAACACCACACGCCGACACCGGGGCGCGGCGACGGCCGCCAGACCCACATGCAGATTCATGTCCAGAGACGCCGCGGCGTCGTCCCACGTAGCGCGCGGTTCCGGCACCTGCGCTGCGAAATGCACGAGGGCGTCACAGTCCGCTACGGCTGCGCGCCATCCCCCAGCCGGCCATCGGCGCAAGTCGGCGACCACGAAATCCAGATCCGCCACAGACGCCTCCGGATGCTCGGCGTGCAGCTCCCGACGCAGGTCGAGCGCCCATCGCTCAGGGGCCTCTGCCCGATCGAGGCCCGTGATGTGCGCGATCTGGGGCACGGGGGCCAGACGGCGTATCAGTTTCCGTCCCAGATTGCCCAAAGCCCCGGTCACAAGAATATGCTTGCCCACGCACAATCCTTTCTCGACCCGACGGAGGCTGCTACAGGCCCATCAGAAAGTCGTAGATTTGCTCCGTACTGCCCGGCAACGCTTCATGGCCGAAGTCGGGATAGAGCTGCAGGGACTTGGGCGCCACGATCTTGTTGTAGATCGCAAACTGGGTGGAAGGCGGGCAAATTTGATCCATGAGCCCCGTAGTCATGTGCACCTCGGCCTGAATGCGGGAGGCCAAGTGCTGGGTATCCACGTAGCCCAAACGCGTGAACACCTCCCTCTCGCGTCGGTGCAGAGGATCGAACTGCCGGAACCACTGCCGCAGTTCCGCATAGGCATTCTCGGCCAGATCCATTTCCCAGACCCGTTGGTAATCCGCCAAGAAGGGGAAGGTGGGAGCCGCGCGCCTGACTCGGGGTTCCAGCGCCGCGCACGCCACCGTCAGGGCTCCGCCTTGGCTCCCGCCGGTAGCGCCTACCCGGTCGGCATCCACATGAGTCATATCCATGACGATGCCCGCCAGTTGCGCCGTGTCCAGGAAAATGGAACGATAGAGCAGTTTCTGGGGCGTCTCGTCGGCCAGACCCCGCACAATGTGTCCGCGCAGCGTCCAACCTTGCGTGCCGCCTTTGTCCTCGGACAGCCCGCCTTGGCCGCGGCAGTCCAAGGCCGCCACCGTGAATCCCGCGGCTACGTATCCCAGTTTTTCCACCCATCCTCCGGAGTTGCCGGAATAGCCGTGAAAGAAGAGCACGGCAGGGCTGCCGGGAGCCGGCTGCTTGGGCTGCAGCAGCTTGGCATGGATCCGCGCGCCGCCCACGCCCGTGAAATACAGATGCAAACAGTCGGCAAAAGCGGTCTGGAAATCCGCCGCCACCAGTTCGATCCGGGGATCCTGCCGGCGCATTTCCGCCAGACCGGCGTCCCAATAGGTATCCAAGTCGGCAGGCCGGGGATTGCGTCCCGCATAGGTGTAGAGGTCTTGCAGAGGCAGATCGAAAGTCAGGGGCATGCGCTACCGCCGGGGAAAAGCAAAGGCCAGGCAACCAGGGGGCTTCCGCCATTGTATCCCAGATCGTCAATGCAGAGCTTCTTCCTCCGGCGCGGCCGCCTCTGCCGCCAGCGCCGCCGACAGATCGGCCAGCATGTCCTCGTGGCGGACTTGGGAATAGGATCCCCACAGGTCCTCCGCCAAACGTTCGGGGTCCGTCAGAATCCCTTGCTTCTTCCAGTACTGACAGATACGGGCTACATCCCGCATCAACAAGGCGAAGGCCTGCTTGTTGCCTGCCACCGGCACCACTTGCGGAAAATCGATCACGATCGCCCGCCCCTCCCAATAAAGGATGTTGTGGGCAGACAGATCGCCGTGGATGAAGCCGGCCTCCAGCATGATTTGCAGATTGCGCAACACCTGCTCGAACAAGACTTGGGCTTCGGCTTTGTCCAAATGCACGCTGTGCAAGACCGGCGCCACCGCATATTCGTCGCCGATGAACTCCATCAGAATCGCATTGGGCGCGGTTTCGATGGGTTCCGGCACATCGGCGCCGGCAGCATGCAGTTCGACCAAGGCATGGTACTCGTGCATCAGCCAAGAGGTCTGTTCGGCCTGCTTCCCATATTCCGTGCGCTTGAGCATAGCCCGGAGCACGCGCCGGTCGTAGGCCCGGGAAGTCTGGCCCTGCGGTGTCAGCACGTTGCGACCTTCGCGGTATATCAAGTCGTTGCGCATGGTGCGATGGCTGCGCGGCCGATACAATTTGGCGGCCACTATCTGCCGGCGTTTCCCTTCCGTCAGACTACATCGATAGACGTCCGCTTCCTTGCCGCCTTTCACCTTGCTGAGCACGTCGTCGATATGATCGGTCTCGAAAAAGGGCCGCAACGTAGCCAGCAGCCACCGGCGTTCCGTGTGACCCGGCTGGTAGGTGGTCTCGAAATCTCCCGTGATGCCACGTTTGCGTTCCTCTTCGATCTTGGCCCAATACCGCTGGTGTTCGGGTACTTTAGGTTCAAACTTAGGTTTGGGGGGCCGACGCGCCAACTTGACGTCTGCCCGAAAGTCAGGGTCGAATTCCTCGGCATATTCCGCATACACGTCGGTGTCGAATTCGTTCTCCGAGAATTGTTCTTGCATAAGTGGAAAATATTCTCTTTTTTATTTTAGGTATCTCTGTTTCCAACCGACAGGTGTCCCGCGCCCTGCCGTCGTGCCCGGCGGCAAGACAGGGGCATACGGGAACCCGAGGTCCCTCAATGCTACGGATTGCAAAGAAAGAGAGTCCGCCGCGGCCAGACGAGCTGCGGCCGGAGCCAGTCGTTCCGAGGAGGCTGGCCCTACGCAGGCTGCAGAGGCGAAACTGTTCCGCGCAATTCGCAGATTCCGTGCACATACATCGAACCGACACTCAGCATGCAGACGCCTCCTTAC
Organism: Anaerolineales bacterium; assembly: GCA_034421855.1. Taxonomy (GTDB): domain Bacteria; phylum Chloroflexota; class Anaerolineae; order Caldilineales; family Caldilineaceae; genus Bin34. The sequence continues at coordinate 16,590 of DAOUKB010000157.1, read as the reverse complement.
CTGTTGTGTTATGAATAGCACCAGATCAGTGTGCCATGAGGATACCACACCTATGTCGAAGTCCATTCCCCAGACCCGGTTCCACAGGTTTCAGAACAGAGGCGAAATTGCGGCCTGGGAGAGTCGTTTGAACCGCACATGGCCCTATCGCCAACAATTGGTGCGACATATGACGGAAGAGCTGCGGGAGATGACGCCGACAGGCGAAACGTTGCAGGTCGTGGAGTTTGCATCCGGCCCGGGCATGGTAGCCTGGCAGCTGTTGCATCAGGTACCCCAGATGACCTACACGGGTCTGGATTTCTCGGATCCCTTCGTGGCGTACGCCGCACGACGCCTGCGCCGTTTCGGCCCGCGCGCCCGGTTCATCCATACCGATCTGCGGCACGACGAATGGCAGTCCGCGCTGCCGCAGCCCGTGGATGCGTTCGTTTCGCTCCAGTCCCTGCACGATCTGGGCACGGAAAAGCAGGTGCACAGAGTGTACACGGAGGGATTCAAGCTGCTGTCGGCAAGCGGGAAATTCATCAACGCGGACTTCGTAGTGCCGCCGCACCAAGCCAACGCCAAGGACCCAGGCCGGTTGCCGGTTGTCCGGCACTTGGAGTTGCTGCAGGACATCGGGTACAAGTGGGTGGACCTTAGAGCCCGCCAGGACAACTTCGCTTTGATTGTCGCGCGCAAGGCCTGATGCTGTACGCGCGCAGCGTTGCCGGCCGGTGAACCGACGACATGCGCTCGGTCATGAAGAATCAGGCCGGGCGTTCTCTCTGCGCGTGGCCAGGTCCAGCGGGAACGACCGCGTACACCCCGAGAGACGCTCCTCATGCCGGGCGGCTCCTGAGACAAACAAGCGTAGGCCTGCAGGGCCCGCAGCAAGGGCCTGGGCACGGTCCCGTAACACCCGAGGCGTGCTACAGTACTATACGAGCGCATCATCCAATAGACTCGGGACAGGGCCGTCGCGTTGTACCAGGCTGCCACGGCAGAGCGCCTTGGACCCAGAGGCTTCCGGCTCGCCTGCGGGGCGACGGCAGGACTGCGTCCGCGCCGCGCCGCAGTCAGAACATCACCAGAAGAGGACCTACGTCAATGTTGCGATTTGTCGAAGAAATCATCCTGCTCCTGCTCCAAGACGACGGCAGGCTCATGCATGTGCCCAGTTGGTCGCTGGATTATGCCGTCGCCGGCGGCGTACTTATGGACCTGGCGTTGGAGAACCGCATCGATACCGATCTGCAGAATCTGATTCTGGTCGACGCCACCCCGGTGGAAGACAGCCTGTTGGATCCCACCCTGGCCGAGATAGCCGCCGGGGAGCAGCACGATGCCCGCTTCTGGATAGAACATACCGCACAACGCTCGTTGGCGATCCGGGAGGAAGCGCTCTCCCGACTGGTGGCCCACGGCATATTGGAACGTCAAGAGGACCGTTTCCTGTGGGTGTTTCGATCCCGACGCTATCCCCTTATCGACGGCAAGGCCGAGCGTGAAGTCAAGCAACGCATCATGGGAGTTCTGTTCAGCGACGAGATCCCGGAACCCCGCGACGCCATGCTCATCGGCCTCGCGGACGCCTGCGCCATTTTCAAGGAACTGTTGTCTCCCAGAGAACTGCGCAGAGTCACCGAACGCATCGAACTGGTAAGCGGACTGGATCTCATCGGTCAAGCGATGTCCCAAGCCATCACCGACATCAAGAGGCTGGTGGCCATCTCCGTACAGGCACACATGCTGTAACTCGGTGCTCTCCCTTTTTCATCGCTCTGCTCTTGCCGCTGCTGCATGCGCGCCGTCTCGGGCCAGGTGTATGGGCGTTGGACTGCGGAAGGTCCCAGACATTCATACGCACCCACAGCACCGCGTGAGTCGCAACCGCGGTTGCGGACCCGACCCGGCGAGAGCCCGTCCCGACACTCTGGCGCAAGCCTGGGTGCACAAAGTGCCGGCTCTGCTCGACGAACTGCACCAGCTTTCATAGAAAACTGGGACATCCGCGCTTCCTCCTGTGTGAACGTTGGACCCGCATAGGACGGCGCGAACCTACTGGGAGGCCGGGCCTTGCGTTTTGCGCTGCGGGGCCTGACGGCGGCGGGCACACTGGGAGATGTCTTCGACCTTAGGGCGCACGCTCAACCATGGCTCTCTGCCGCCCATCTACACACGCGGACCAACCCCGCCCCGCGGCTCGACGCCTACATTGCCGACTATCTGACCCGAGAAAGCGCGGCCGAGGGGCTGGTGCGCAATCTGCCCGTCTGCGCGTACTTCCTACAGGCCACAGCTCTCCGCGACGGGAAAACCAACAACAGGGTCCGGGAGGGCGGCGTAACGGGGCATACCGTCGATCACCCGGAATCATCCGAAGGGGCTGTGCACCTTGCACGAAGAACACCTGCAGATGCAGCGCCGGATTGTCGTTTCACCGGAACGCCGGACGGCATCGATATTCCGTCGGCGCCGGACTGCGTGGCACAATTCCGGCAGGAGCCTTGATCCGAGATACCGCGGGCGCCGACCCGAAACTTGGCGGAGGCGGAGACCAACGGTACGCGATGGATACTCAATCCTAGGCGTAGGCCTTTGCGATGCCGATCTAGCCTGTCGGAATCGGTACGTGCAAATGGTCGGCGGACCTAGACAGGCTGCCCCATGTCACGTCGTCTACGGGGATGCCTTGCGTCCGTCTAACCGCAGCCATGCGCTGCTCCGGCTCGCCCGGCACCATGACGCTCTCCACCCCTTCCACCGGCGGATTGGCATGAACGGCGTCTACGTAGGCCTGTGCATCTCCCCAGAATAGAGACAGAGCCCGGAACGATGCGACGCTCAGGACCAAGAAGAGCACGCCGTTGCTCATCTGGCCGTCCGTCAACTGCGGAGCGCCGCTGCCGGTCAGGACTCCGGCCAGCAGATCGCACAGCATGCCCAGTCCATATCCTTTGTGTCCCGCGGCCGGCAGCATCACTCCCCCGTCGTACAGATCTGCCGGGGTCACCGAGGGCTTGCCCTGCTTGTCGAGAATGCTGCCCGGCGGCAATTCGGCGCCCTTGTTGAAGGCAATCTTGACTTTGCCTTCCGCCACTACGCTGGTCGCGAAATCCACAATGATGGGAGGCGCTCCTGCCAGGGGAATGCCGGCGGCCAGGGGATTCGTACCCAAGAGACGCTGGGTGCCGCCGAAAGGAGCCACAATGCCCGTTCTGCCTCCCAAGTTACAGAAGGCCAGTCCTACGCAATCCTCGACGGCGGCCATGGTCACCCACTCGCCCAAACGTCCCACATGGCCGCTGTTCACTATGCCGCCCGCCGCCAGACCCTGGGACTTGGCCTTCTCGATGGTTTTCTGCATGGTTACGTAGGCCGACCACTGCCCGAAGCCGCGCCGGGCATTCATGATGGTGACGGTGGGAGAATCCTCGACCGGCTCCGGATCCGCGTTCGGATGCAGATTTCCTTCCTCGATCTGCCGTAGGTACAAGGGCACCCGGACGACGCCATGCGAGTCGTGGCCTTGCAGGTTGCTTTCCACCAGCGACTCCGCCACGCGCTGGGCGACGGGTCGGCGCACTGCGGCAGCGACAAAAATTTCGCGCACGAAGTCAATGAGAGTTTGCGGGGCGATGTGCCGCATGGAACTGGCTCCTCGAGGTAGCAAGAGCTGCCGCCCGGCGGCAGCCCGTGAAAGGACTGGCGGAATAGGGCCTGCGGAACCCGACACGTCGCCCGGCCGGCGATGACACGCTCCACGGAAACCCGGCCTGCCGGGATCTAGGGGAGAAACAGCCCGATCAGATATCCCGCATCCGGCGCCACGAAATATCCTATCATCAAGACCAGCATCTCGCCACCCAAAATGATGCCGGCCAGTCGCCAAGCCCGGCGGGTGCCATAGTGCTTGAGAAAAATTTCGCCGCTGACGATAGACAACGCGATCACCCCTATGCCGAGCAACAGAGCACTGATGTTCTGGACGTTGAAACCGGCCCAATACTCCCGTCCGTACGCCTCCGTGATCACGCCGAAGAGGCGCAGCAGGCCGCTGTAGGCGGCCATGACGAGGTCGACCGCAATCACCACTTCCAAGATACCCAGGGCCGTGATCAGGAGCCAGACGAGAAACGTCAGAGTTGCTATGAGAGGGCGCGGCACAGTCGTTCCCCGAGATGGTATGGGTCTTGGCGTCGGACAATGTTCGCACGGTATGGGAAGCCGGCGCCAGTATTCCGTCGCGCGGCGCGGCCCCGGACCGCGGCGCGCAAGTCGGCTCCGACAATCCTCTACGCAAGCCTCCGGAGCCCGCGGCCCGGCCGGTCTGGTCGGGTTTTACGGCATCGGGTAAGCGCTACTGCACGCCTTGCAGCGTCAATCGGTCTGCAAAGTGACAGGCCGCTATATGGCCGTCTTCCACGTCCATCAGAGGAGGGGTCTCGTTCCGGCAAATGTCCTCGGCATAGCGGCAGCGGGGGTGAAAGTAACAACCTGCCGGCGGATTGGCCGGATCCGGCACCTGTCCCATCAACGGTATGCGCACGGTGGGATTCCGGGGATCCGGCTTCGGCGAGGCCGAAAGCAACGCCTCCGTATAGGGATGCTTGGGATTCTGATACAAGGCCGTGGCCGAAGCGACTTCCACCAGCCGCCCCACATACATGACCGCGACCCGATCCGAAATATGTTCGACCACCGAGAGGTCATGCGCCACGAACAGATAGGTCAGCTCGAACTCTTCCTGGAGATCCTGCAGCAGATTCAACGTCTGGGCTTGAATCGATACGTCCAACGCCGAAACCGGTTCGTCCAGCAGAATCAACGAGGGACGCAAGGCCAGAGCACGGGCAATGCCGATGCGCTGCCGCTGTCCCCCCGAGAATTCATGAGGATACCGCTCGATGTGCTCGGCGCGCAGCCCCACGGACTCGAGCAGGCTTACCACATGGTCGTTGGTGGCCCTGCCTTCGTCCAACCCATGGACTTGGAGCGGTTCGCGGATGATGTCGGAGACGCTCATGCGGGGGTTGAGGCTGTTGATGGGATCTTGAAACACCATCGCGATCTGCTGCCGCAACGGCACCAGCTCCCGCTTGCTGAGGGCGGCCAGGTTATGGATCTGCGTTTCCCCAGACCCGTCTAGGCCGCGTCCGCGAAACAGGACTTCGCCGTCGGTGGGGTCGTAGAGCCGGATCGCGGTGCGGGAGGCCGTAGTCTTGCCGCACCCGCTCTCCCCGACCAGCCCCAGCGTCTCGCCTTGCCGGATGGCGAAACTGACGTCGTCCACGGCTTTGACGTGACCGGCCACGCGTCGCAACAGCCCTTTCCGAATGGGAAAGTACTTTTTGAGGTTTTTGACCTGCAGGAGGATTTGCGAGTTATCCATGCTGGACGACCCGATTCAACGCGGTCATCTTCTCCGTATCGTGCAACAGACAGGCCGCCTTGTGCTCCGGCCCCGTGTCCAACAAGACCGGCGCGTGGATGTCGCAGAGCCCGGGCACGACCTCGGGACAGCGGTCGTGAAAGTGACAACCCGTGGGAATGTGGAAGGGATCCGGCACCATGCCTTCGATGACTTCCAGCCGCCGGCCCGTCGGCCCGCCGATCCGCGGAATGGACTTCAACAACGCTTTGGTATAGGGATGTTGCGGGTCGTAGAAGATGGCTTCGGTCCGGCCCTGCTCCACAATGCGCCCCAGATACATCACGGCAATGTCCTCGGCCATCTCCGCGATGACTCCCAAATCATGGGTGATGTACATGATGGCCATCCCGAATTCGTCCTTGAGTTCCAGCATCAGGTCGTTGATTTGGGCCTGCGTGGTGACGTCCAGGGCGGTCGTCGGTTCGTCGGCGATCAACAGCTTGGGACCGCAGGAGAGGGCGATGGCGATCATCACGCGCTGCCGCTGCCCCCCGGACAGTTCGTGCGGATAGCTGTCTATCCGTTCATTGGCACGGGGGATGCCCACTCGATCCAGCATTTCCACTGCAATCTGCCGGGCCTCGTGCTTGGGAATCCTGTTCTGCTTGCCGATGGCCCGCGCCATTTGATCCCCGACCGGCTGGCGGGGTTTCAGATGCAGTTGCACGGCTTCGCCGATATGCAGACCGGCGGTGTACACCGGCGTCAGGGAACTCATCGGCTCCTGAAAAATCATGGCGATGTCTCCGCCGCGCAGACTGCGCATGAGAGAACCGTCCGCTTTCTGCCGGGTGATGTCGATCACCTCGGTGTGAGCTTCGTTCTCCTCGGCGTTTGCCCGGTAGTAGAGAATGGCGCCGTTGACGATGCGCCCGTTCTTGGCCAGCAGGTGCATGATGGCGCGGGCCGTTACCGACTTGCCGGAGCCGCTTTCCCCGATAATCCCCATGGTGCTGCCGCGCCGGATGGTGAAATTGACGCCTTCCAGGGCCCGTACCGTGCCGCGCCGCACGTCGAAATGGACTTGCAGATCCTTGACTTCCAACAGGGTGTCGTGCTGGGCCACGGCGTTCATATTACTGCCCTCCGTAAGGATCCAAGGCGTCCCGCAGTCCATCGCCCAGCATGTTGAACCCCCAGATCACGAGGATCACGAAGGGAACGGGAATCAGCAGCCAGGGCGAGAAACGAATGGCGCGGAGGAAGGACACCTCGTACAGCAACACCCCCCAACTGGTCAGGGGAGGACGCAGTCCCAGCCCCAGCCAGCTGAGAGCGGTTTCGGCCAGGATCATGCCGGGGATGGACAGCGTGGAAATTACGATGATGTGGCTGGTGGCTCCTGGAATCAGATGGCGGAACATGACGCGGCGATCGCCGGCCCCGAAACTCTGCGCCGCCAGCACGTATTCCCGTTCCCGCAACGAAAGGACCAAGCCGCGCACCTGCCGGGCCAACCCCCCCCAGCGCACGAAGGCCAAAATGAGAGTGAGCAGGAAATAGACCCGGATCGGGGACCATTCGGGCGGAATGGCTGCAGCTAGCGCCATATACAGCGGAATGTCGGGGAACGCCGAGAGAAACTCGGTAACGCGCTGCACCACCAGATCCACGACGCGGCCGTAGTATCCGGAAATCACCCCCAAGGTAGCCCCGAAGCCGATGGTCAGAAACTGACCAATCAAGCCGATCAGCAGCGACAGGCGCCCCCCGTAGATGATGCGCGAAAAGATGTCCCGCCCCACGCGATCCGTACCAAACAGGTAGAAATAGCTGTCTGCCACCGCCGGATCCGTGCCTACGAGATGAATATTGCCGGGGATGAGACCCGCCAGCTTGTAGGGTTCGCCTTTGACGAAAAAATGCAGGTCGAAACGCACGGTTTCGTCCCGTACGTAGAAGCGCTTGCGCAATACCATGTCCACTTCTTCCGTCATGCCGTAGACGAAGGGCCGGGCATGGAAAGCGCCTTCCGCATCGAAGAAGCGCGGCCACTGCGGCGGCGCATCGATATAGTCGGAAGTCAGATTGACGGGATAGGGAGCCCAGAACTCGGCCGTCAAGGCACATACGAAGTAATAGAGCAACACCAAGAGGCCGCCCGTTATGGCCAGCCTGTTGCGCTTGAAACGCCACCAGACCAAAGACCAGTAGCTTTGATCGACGGTCGATTGCCGGCCGGTTTCCTGCAGGCTCTGGGACAGTGCTTCGGTCATTGCTTTCGGCCGTAGACTTCCAGTCGAGAGATGCCGCTATTCGAGGCGGATGCGCGGGTCCATCCAAGCCAAGGCCAAGTCGGCCAGCAGATTGCCCACCAGCAGAATGATAGTGAAGAAGACCAGCGCCGTACCGGCCAGATACATGTCCTGTTTTTGCAATGCCGTGACGTACAGGGGGCCAATCGTACGCAAATTGAGCACTATCGCGACCAGGGCATTGCCCACGATAATGCTGGGCAGCGCCTCGGAACCCAGGATCACGATCAGGGGGGTTACGGCCATGCGCACGCCGTGTTTCCAGGTGACCGCCCTATCCTTCAAGCCGCGGGCGCGTGCCGATTCGATGAAGGGTTGGCCCAAGGTCTCCAACAGATTGCCCCGCATGATGCGAATGAGACCGGCGGTCCCCGTCACACTGCCGATCAGAGCCGGAATCCAGAGATGCTTGAGCAGATCCACCACCTTGGCGATGCTCCAGGGCGCATCCCGGTACTCTTGCGAAAACAGGCCGCCGATTTCGGTCTCGGTGGTCTGCCAGACGATATAGAGAATCAGCAGGGCCAGCAGGAATCCCGGTACGCCCAACCCGATGAAGCTGACCGTGGTAAAGAACTGATCCCCGAACGAATACTGATGGGTGGCGGAATACACGCCGATGGGAATCGCAATCGCCCACACAATCAGAATGGTGGCGATGGCCAAGATGACGGTCAAGCCGAAACGTTGTTCCACGAGCTGGCGGACAGGTCTCTCGAATTGAAACGATTCGCCGAAATCGCCGCGGACGAAGTTCGTCGCCCAGTTGATGTAGCGGGGGATGAGAGGCACGTCCAAGCCGTACCGCACCCGGTACTCTTCAATTCTCTGCTCGGCGCTGCGGTCCCCGCGGGCTTCCAACTCGGAAAGCCTTTGCGTGAGGAAGTCTCCGGGCGGCAACTCGATGATGATAAAGCCCACAAAGGAGACTAGCGCCAGCATGACCGCGCTGTAGCCCAGTCGCCGCACGATATAGGTCAACATAAGCCGAACTCCGCAACGTTACGACGAGACTGTGCTTTGCGATCAGACGGGGCACAACCGGCAATGCAGTTCATGGCGGGGCACAGAGCAGAAAGGACGAAACAAACGCCTTGGAGGGAAGCAACGGATTGCTTCCCTCCAAAGCCGAAAACTCTTACTCTTCGGTCATGTAGAACTGCTCGGGATGCACATTGCCGGGGCTGCCAGGCGCCCACGGACCGAGAATCCCGAAGCTGGGTACATTGTGGAAGTTGTTCATGATCACCACGGTCATGGGTTGATCACCGGCGCCGCCCAGAGTAAAGGGGCCTTCCTCAATGTGGATGCGCACCGCATCCCATACCAAGCGGTGGCGGGCTTCTTCGTCACCCTCCGCCAGGCCGGCGTCGTAAATGGCCATCAGGCGATCTACCACACCACCCGCCGGGGGTTCCTCGCCCTCGGCTCCGCCAGTCTGGTTCCACTTGCCTTGCATCGGCCAGGCACGGTTGTCCCGGGTCGGGAAAATCCAGTCCGGATAGGTCCAGATGTCCAGCTCGGACGCGTGACAGTTGCGGAACATGTACTTGGCTTCCGTTTGACGCAAGCCCCATTCCGGTTGGCCGAACAGGTCGTTGATGATGGCGTCGATGCCGATGGCACGCAGCTGTTCCGCCAACTCGATATTGGAATTCTCCGAAATGAACTGGCCGCCCCAATCTCCGGAGTCGAGGATCAGGGTGAAAGGCTTGCCGCTCGGCAGATTCCGCCAGCCGTCGCCGTCCGTATCCACGAAGCCGACGTTTTCGAAGCGCGCGGCCGCCAGGTCGGGATCGTAGGCTGCATCGGCTGCAGCCCATTCCTCGAATACGGCTTGACCCTCGTCGCTGGCGAAGTGCCACGCCTGCGGGCTGATGGTGGACTGCTGGGGAATTCCGATGCCGTCCCAGACTACGTCGATCAGGCGGTCGCGGTCGATCGCCACGGAAACGCCCTTACGCCATTCGACTTCCCGGAGCAGGGCCCGGATCTCGGCATCCTTTTCAGGATCGTCGCCGTCGCCGATGTAGTCCTGGTTGATGAGCCAGCAGGGCCAACCCCCCGCGCCGTTGACCCAATCGGCGTAGATGGTATAACCCACCTCTTCGGCTTTTTCAGCCAGAATGGGATAGTGCAAGGGGGTGTTGGAGCCTTCGCGGAAGGAGGCATGATACTTGCCCTGCGTCAAGTTGAGCAGCCGAATCTCCTCGTCTTCGACCAATTCGATGTCCATGCGATCGATGTAAGGCAACTGGTTGCCGGCCGGATCGACCTTCCAATAGTAGGGATTGCGCACCAATACAGTGCGTTCGCCCGGCACATACCGCTCGGCCTTCCAGGCAAAGACGTTCGGGTGGTCCGGATTTTCGATCCACTTGCTCTTCAATTCGAAGTCTTCCCAGGTGGTGGCTTCCGCGCCGATGCCGGGTTGGAACTGCTCCAGATAGTGGCGAGGCTTCATCAAGGGTTCGAATTCCCAGAAGCCCTGCGCCAGCACCGTAGGCACGATCCACTTGGCTTCGTTCCATTCCCAGGTCATGGTGTAGTCGTCCACGAACTCCACCTGCATGAGAGACTCGTCTTCGCTGAAGCCGTACCACGGCACCCTGATGATGCCGTAATCTTCGTTGTTGGCCAGGTCTTCCCACCAGTACCTCAGGTCGTCGGTAGTGAATGGTTCCCCGTCGGACCACTTCAGACCTTCACGCAGGTAGTACGTTACCTTGGTGCCGTCTTCGTTCCAGACCCAGTCCTTGAAGAGACCCGGATCGTACCCCGAATAATCGGCCTTCCAGCGAATGGGGGGATCATAGGTAATCATCTTGATGTTGCCCAGAGCGGCGTCCCAGGAGGCGGTCTGCCAAGTACCCCCGTATTGTCCGATCTCGTCGACCACCGGCACGGTTACATAGTCCTTGGGCAGCCGTTCCTCGACAGGAGGCAGGTCGCCCGAGGCGACCAATTCGGCCAGCATGGGGGCTTCGCCGAATTGCGAGTCCGAAACCATTTCCTCATCGTCGGCCCCCTCGGTCATGGGGGGAGCTTCGGGTTCTTCCGTCTCCGCAGCCGGAGCAGCCCCTCCACAAGCGGCCAAGGCCAGCAGCGAAATCAGCAAAATGCCGACAAGCCAAAACTTTCGATTCATTCCGATGTCTCCTGTTCGATTGTTTGATAAGGCGAAGCCGCAACCGGAGTGTGTTGGGCTCGGCCACGTGAAACCCGTCCATATCCACACACCGACAGCGCGTCGGGCGCCGCTGTTTGCGTTGAAGGCTATTTTTCGGTTTATGGGTATGAAACGCAGCGCGATAGTAACACAGGACAGGAGCGATTTATCAAATTTCTCGGCATGCGCACGGGGTATCGAGACCCCAGGAGTGTGATCGTACGCTTCGGCTGCCCCGACCCGAAAGCCGATTCCGGATGCAAGAGCCGGAGCTGCGGAGAACTCCCATAGACCCGAGATTCGACGAGGGGAGCCTGGGAGGCAACGACGCCAGCCGTAGGCTAGGTACCCGTATCGCCCCATGCGCGGTTACGAAAATGTATTGAATGCCGCCGCCGCTGTCCTTCAGAACGTGGTAGACGACGTACAGCGCAGCCGGCATCTTCTCCATATCTTTCGGACGCTCCATATGCTTAGGTGGTGGGCGTGTCGGTCAACCAGTACGACACGCCCACGCTGCGCTCATGACTCCGGTACATTGCAGCTACCGGCCGGCCTAGTTCCCAACCGTATCGGCAGGCCGAACGCGAGGCCTCTTGCCTGGGCAGAGAGTTTCCAGGATAGACACCAGCGGCATCCTACCGGAACGCCGCAGACCGGACTAGGAACAAGGGTCGCCGTTTGTCCTGCCGTCCGCGTCTTGTCCACGTACAGAGCCAGGGCACTGGTACGTAGCGCCTCGACTTCGACAATGTCGACGGGAAAGCGGAGGAACACGGAAAACTCTCGATGTGCATTCTTCCTCGCAGGCAATGTCGAGTGCGAGACCGGAGCTTCATGCTGATCGATGGCTTGTGTTGTGTACGCAGAGTACCAATTCGCGGATACCGTGCCGGTGACCCATAGATGTGGAAGGCATCCAGTGGCTGCAAACGGCGTTTCGGAATTCAGGCGGGCATGGCAATACTGCGCAGGCCCAACGTCTGGAATGCCGCTTCCGGCATTCCAGTATTTGGTCGGAGCCAAGTCGCAATGCAAGTCGTGGCGCGTCGCCATTGGAATATCACGCCATGGCGACTGTGGCGAACCGCAGGAATGCCGAACCCGCAATCTTATCGGGGTTGCCGCTCGGATTGCGTCCTGCAATACGGAGCCGACAAAGAGAACCCGTTGCCGGGACACCGGTAGGTGTATACATCCCGACCCTATGGCGCTCCATTCGGATGCCATCTCGGTTTCGTCTCGGCCGCCTGGGAGGCGCCGCGTCTACGCACACGGCTATGTCCTATCCCCGTATAGCGGTACTGGTTGCCCACCGCGGAACCGGGATGGTCCTTGTCGGGAGCGATGGAGGCCCTGTGGCACGGGCCACAGCCGAATAGGTATCCCCGGCGGCGGCTATCCTCGGCAATCGCCAAACCCGCAGAAACCATGGAAAGGGATCTCCACGGCTATACTGGATCGCATCGGGATCTGGACTCGGTCTGAAAATCCATAGTCAAGAGGCTTCCATGATATTGAAACGCTACTGTGACGATTCCCGTTGCGCTTGGTCGGTAGACGGATACGCTTTGCCTACCGGAATCGACCTGAAATCCCTGTTGACGATGGATCAGGAAGCCATGCTCGCCTTTCTGCAGGCCGAGCGCGGCGGTCAGATTGCGGGTGGTTCCTTGCAGCCTCCCGTAGACCCGGATCAGGAAGTCTGGGGTAGTGGCGTAACTTACATGCGCAGCCGCCAAGCCCGAGAAGCCGAATCCGAAGCCGCAGACGTGTATGCCGCGGTTTATGAAGCGGAACGACCCGAGATCTTCTTCAAGGCAGCAGGCTGGCGAGTCCAAGGCCACGGCCAGCCGGTCCGCATCAGGCAAGACTCGGAGTGGAACGTACCGGAACCGGAATTGACTTTGGTCGTCAATGCCCGGGGCGAGATCGTGGGCTACACCGTAGGCAACGACATGTCCTCTCGGGACATCGAGGGCCTCAATCCTCTGTATCTGCCGCAGGCCAAGACCTACGACGGATCTTGTGCGATAGGGCCGGCCATCGCGCTTTGCAACGCGGCAGACTTGGCAGAACTGCCGATCCGAATGAGCATCGCAAGGGATGGTACGGAGGTGTTCGAAGGCGAAACCTCGACTGCCAGCATGAAGCGTACCTTTCCGGAGCTGGCTGCATACTTGTATCGTGAATTGAGTTTTCCCCATGGCGCCTTGCTGATGACCGGCACCGGCATCGTGCCCCCGGACGAGTTCACATTGGAACAGAGCGACGCCATCTCCATTCAGGTGGGAGAATTGCTGCTGCGCAATCCCGTAGCGCCTTAAGCAGAGGAAACAAGCTCCAGTCTTGAGATTAGTCCAGCTGGGCGTCGAGTTTGACGCTCAGGTCGTCCAAGGCATGGAGCAGGGCTTCTGCCTGGGCAAAGTCCGGGAAAAGCCATTGAGGCTAGTAATGCAGAGCCAGTTCGTCGGCGTCCGCCCGGAATTCGGCCTCGATGTCGTCCAACCGCCCTACATATTCTGCCGTCGTATAGGAGAAAACGTCGGATCGGCCAATTTGGGCCCGTAGAACGGCTGGAGCGCTGATCGCCTTGTATGGTCACATCTCCCGTATCCTCGTTCTTCTCTGCCGTCTGGGTCACCAATGCAAAGTCGTAGGCGCCGCCATCGGGCACCTCTGCTGAAATGGCGTGGGCAGTGCGAAAACGCTCCGAATTGAACTGAATCCCGGTGCCGTCGCTTTCCGGCGCCAACGGACCCAGACAGAGCTCGGCCGGGCTGGGTCGATCCCCGCCGGGACCCGGCAGGACACCTCGGCAATAGTAGTGTACGCTGACTACCCGATGCGCCTCTGCCTCCAACGGGATCCGCTGCCGGTAGGCAATCCTGTCGCTTTCCTGGTCTGGTTCTGCATCGGGTACAGTCCGCACCGTCAATTCCACATGGGTGTCTTGCGCGGCTCTGTCTGACCGTACATAGTCTCCGGGACCGAATGTGGACGGATCCGAGAAGTAGACGATCCGGATATGCGGTGAGCCGGCAGGTTCACCGGCCATGGTTGTTCGGCCGATCTCCTTGCAAAGGCAAATCGGTCAGAAGTGCCAAATGGGGCGTCTGGGGGGTGATTGCATACCCCTGGGCCGGAGCGGCCAAACACGATATTCGTCTGGCAGACGCCGAAAAATACAGGGCTGAGCAACGTAGTGGCGTATGCCACCTCGGGCGGTGCACCGAGGCGGATCCCTTGGCCCCGCGCGCGCGTACACTTCTACGCCGTACTCGTACCCCGGCTCCAGATCGAGATAGTGGGCAACGAGACCCTCGGCGTCCAGTTGGCGGTCTGCTGCCGCCTGCACCGTGGGAATTTCTGCATTCTCGGCAATACCGAATCAGGAGTGGCGATGATCAGGTAGTAGGGAAATTCGAATCGGGCATCCAAATCACGGAACACGACCGTCATCCGACCCGTCTCGGTTTGGGGCAAGGTAAACCACGAGGCATCCCCCAGCGTCAGCGGGGCAGGCGACCAGGCGACGATCAGTTCCTTGATGGAGACTGCCGGAAACCGCAGCTGTTCAGGACAGCTCTCGCTGCCCACCTCGAAGGAAGACGAAGGAAGAAGTCCCAGATCCGAGGTTGGAGACCATCCAGCCCAACAATACCGAGCACAGACGCCAAGCGGGACGAAGACGTCTGTACCTGGCTATCTCCTAGGGGATGTCGTCAAACCAGGAATTTGCGGGTACACTGAGGGGGCACATACAGAAGGAGGAGCCTCGCATGACTGCCGCACCCCGTCGCCCCGCCCGCTCGGACCGCGTCGGGCCACGCTGGAACCCCTGCTGCCGGGCAGTCCAGGCCCGGGGGGGGCGCCCCGCCACGGACCACCGACAGTTTCGGCATGCCGGGTTAGGGATTCTGCGCCCCGAGGCACCGTGGCGGGATCTGTCCCCCGCCTCCGGCGACGGGCAGCATACGCATCGCCGCTGCCGCCAGTGGCGCGATCGGGGCGTGGGGGCCGCCCTATGTATGGGCGCGGCCGTGAGGGACGCCCCGGCTTGTGCGGCGTGGAGGATCGACGCCCGCCCTATCAAGGTCCCTCCCCATGCCGCCGGCACCCAGGGCGGCAACCCACAGAGGGCGCGCACCCAAGGGAGCTGCATGCCCAGTGGCATCGGGCCGCGGACGCACAGGGGCGGCCCGTCCGGATGGGACTGACCCAGGGAACCCGAGCAGACGGTACCCAGGCCGTAGGCCTGAGGGCGGGCCGGGAGGCGGAGTATCTCATAGCGGACCGGGGTTACGACCGCGATCCGGTCGTGGAAGCCGCCTGGGCGCAGGGGACGATCCCGGGGATCCCGTCCCGACGTAGTCGCCGGCAAGCCCGCACCTAATGATCCGGAGCGGTACCCGTGGCGGCCTCGGGGAGAGAACGCCTTCCTGGCCTTCCCGCCATGTCGGGGCGTAGCCACCCAGTATGCCCAGAATGCCGCTGCGTTTCGGGTGATCTGCCAAATCCGGGCTTGGGTGCTGGGGAATCAATCATTTTGACGACACCCCCTAGTATTCGGAATGCATGCCGATACGATTGCCTTCCGTGTCCAGGAACCATGCCGTGTAGCCGTGTTCACCTACAGGTCGTTTAGGCATCACTACTTTGCCGCCGGCAGCTTCGACTCGACTCAAGGGTGCGCTCAGGTCCTTGCCGGCATACAGGTATACGACTGGACCGTCCGGGCCAGGCTTGTAGAACGCCCCATAGGAGAGAGAACCTCCCGTACGGTATTCCGGAAAATCGAAGAAAGCGAATTGGAACGAGTCAGCCTCCGTGATTTCCAACTCCCAGCCGAACACTTCGTTATAGAAGCGCACCGCCCTGTCCATGTCGGTTACCGGTATTTCAAACCATGTCAGCAAGTTTTCCATATCCATTCTCTCGGTATAAATAAACTGAAGAATTTCCGGATTTTTCCGGTGTAGTGCTTGGGATACAGCGGCCCGTTCGAAGCCGATCCTCAGACGTCCTTGCCATTGCCTTAGAGCATAGGGCAATGGTCAAATCTCGTGCCGGCGCAGATCCGAGGACAGGGAGGATGGGAACTGCAAATCGAGGGGCCCCCACCTTAGGGGGCGGATCCGGTACAACGGTATCGAATCGTCGATCCATAGATTTCGGTCTGAAGGCGAATCGAACTCCAGGGCATGCACCAAGCTGTATCCTGCTCCCACCATGCTAGGGGGTGTCGTCCAACCAGGACTTTGCGGGTACCCTGCGGGGGCACACACAGTAGGGAGGCACCGCGCAGGACCGCCGCACCCGGCACCCCGCCCGCTCGGACCGCGTCGGGCATCCCCTCGGCCGGGAGGTCCGGGCCAGGTGGGGTCGCTCCGCCGCGGACCCCCGGCAGTTTCGGCATGCCAGGTTGGGATTCGGCGTCCCGGGGCGCCGGGGCGGGACCTGCTCCCCGACTCCGGCGACGGGCAGCATCCCCCTCGCCGCTGCCGCCGTGGGTGCGCGCGGAGCCTGGGGGCCGCCCTGTGGGCGGCATGCCCAGTGGCCTCGAGTCGCGGACGCGCCGGCGCGGCCTGTCCGTCTGGGATTGCCCCCGGGGACCCGCGCAGACGGTACCCAGGCTGTGGACCTGAGGGCGGACCGGAGCGATGATCGCGATCCGGTCGGGGCCGCCGCCGGGGCGCAGGGGAGGGTCCCGGGGATCCCGCCATCGCCAGCCCGCCCGCCCCTAC
>DAOUKB010000156.1:0-13833 GCA_034421855.1 Anaerolineales bacterium | reverse complement strand
GCGAGGACCGCGCGCCGGGCGGCGTCCCCGAGGCTGCGGCCGACCTGCCCGGCCGCAGCGGTCTGCGTCAGACGTCTGCGCCGCTCCCCGGACGGGTTTCCGCCTCGATGGTCGGCGCCCCGGGCCACGGCGGCCCGGATTCGCCGTTGCCGACGGGGCGCCCGGGCCCCAGCAGCACGCCTTCGATGCGGGCCGTCCGCTCGGCCAAGCCGTACACCACGGTGGCCAACACGTCGGTTTTGCGTTCCAGGGTGTCGAAGCGGGCATCCATCTCCGTGAAGCGGGCGTCCGTGTCCTGCTTCCTCTCCGTGAAACGGGCGTTCGTGTCCTGCTTCATCTCCGCCAAGCGGGTGTCCGTGGTGTCGAAGCGGGCATCCATATACCCTCTCATCTCCGTGAAGCGGGCGTCCGCGTCTTGCTTCATCTCCGCGAAACGGGCGTCCATGCCCTGCTTCATCTCCGCGAAACGGGCGTCCGTGTCCTGCTTCATCTCCGCCAAGCGGGTGTCCGTGGTGTCGAAGCGGGCATCCATATACCCTCTCATCTCCGTGAAGCGGGCGTCCGCGTCTTGCTTCATCTCCGCCAAGCGACGCACCGTCTCGGACCGCGTGTTCCACTGTAGAGCCAGCATGGCGACGCCCACGCTGACGATCGCAATGAAGTCTTGATTCATGTCCGGTTCCCCCATCGGTTCCGTCTGCGTCCGACCCGATATTATGGCACAAGTCGCCGTATATTGACAATGGAAGCGGGACGCTCCCGGCGCGGCGGTGCGGGCGTGAGGCCGAGGGGCCCCTGACCTCCCACCGGAGCGCGCGGCAGGCCCGCCGGAGACCCCCACGGCTGAAGCGACCGGGGGTATGGGCTGCGTTGCTGGCAGCAGTGAGCGACGAGCCCGACTGGGCGTGGTGGATGATGGATGCCGGCTCTATCAAGGTCCGTCCCCATGCCGCGGGAGCACGGGGCGGCCATCAAGCGATGGCGCACACACAAGGGGACTGCAGGCCAAGTTGCATCGGGTCACGGATGCCCAGGGTCAGCCGATCCGTAAGGGGCTGACCGAGGGGACGGCAGCCGACGGTACTCATGCCGCGGACCGGATCGAGAACCCCTGGCGTGGCGTGGCCCCTCGGTAGGCCAGGAAGGCGACTTCGGTCCTGGCTGTCGCCAGATCCGGACCTTGACGTTGGGGGCGAGATTGTGTTGATGCCCCCCTTAGCGCCAAGGGTGAATACGCGTAATGTGGAATTGACCGTTTGTCTGCAACAGGGAAACCAACCCGAAAGAAAGCGATGTCAACTTTATTGATCACCTGCTCCGGCGGTGTCTCCGCCTAACCATTTCACCCCTTTCTCAAGTCCAAGCCTAGCCTCTCGCTCAGATCGATTTTGGGGGCAGGTCAGGCTGCCCCAACGGCATGAAGCCCATAAGATGGGGCCTGTTCACTGCGTGCGCTCCCCGAGACCGTGGCGCACCCCGTACGTTACACGGAGAGCGGTGCGAGCCTGCCGCGGTGTTTCGCCCGTCCAGTCGTGGAAGGCGCGGGAGAACGAGTTGGTGTTTTCGAATCCGAGCAGGAACGAGATCTCACCGACATTCAGCTGAGAGTTCTTCAGATAGTACAACGCCAGATCCTTTCGAGTCTCGTTCAACAATGCACGGAAACTGGACTTCTCGTTGCTCAGCCTCCGCTGCAACGTTCGTTTGGCGACACCGAGGGTCTGCGCGACATCCTGTATAGACACCTGTCCGGCTGGCAGAAGCTCCAGGAGCGCTCCGCGGACGCGATCAGAGGTGGTGGCTGTCTCGTGCATCTCCGCGAGCCGCCCTGAAAGTTCAGCCTGGAAGAATTCCCACATCGACTCGTTGGCGGTAAGGAACGGCCGCGAGGCGTCCTCCGCCGCGAAGGTAATGGATGGCCGTGGGCCTTCTTGGACAGCAACCCCCAGGTATTTCCGGTATGCGTCGACATCATCGGGGGGCTCGGGAGCGAGGACCTGCATGGGGCGGACCTCCACGCGCGTGGCGAGTCGCACCAGGGCCACCCAGAAGACGATCTCGGTGATAGCCAGCAAAGCGGGAGGCTGAAGATCGGAAGGCCACCGATATTCGAGGATAGTCTCGTCGTCGGAAGGCGTGACCAACAGGCGCACGGGTCCCATCAGCTTCTTGTACTGGGCAATGCGGATGGCGGCCTGGTTCAGGTTCCGACTGCAAATCGCAGCGAAGATGGGCGGATCGAATGCTTCGACCGAGATAGCCCGGCCGATGCGGATCGGCAGGTTCGGGTCTTCGATCTCGTCTTCGACGGCTTTGATCAGAGCGAAGTACTCCTTGGGGGGCAGGGCCGTCTGTCCTCGGGCAAGCAGGTCACCCGGCAATCCTGCCCTGCGTAGTACATTCGCGGGGGCAATGCCGAGATCGGCCATGAGCACGGCCCATCCCGGACTGATGATGAACGATTGCACTGGATTCATGGGACACCCTAGCCGGCATGCGCACACAGCCCATCCATACGATTGCACTCTGCTTCCAGGATACTTCCCGACGTCTCTAGCGCTTGCCGTCTCTAACCCGCTATGCGGGCGATGATTCGGTCAAACATCCGATCGCTGAGCCATCTGCGTAAGAAGATCAGCGGCTTGGCGTACTGACCGGCGGCATAGCGCGCCTTGGGTCGCTTGGCTTGGATCGCCTTGAAGATTGTGGTGGCGATGACCGACGGCGGTGATCCGATCGACTCGAAGCGGCCCATCGAGCTTGTCATCTTGTCGACGATATCGGCATAGGCAGAGTGACCCGAACGTTCCAGCAACGGCTCGAACGCCACATCGCCAAAGTCCGTACGGATGGCTCCAGGCTCAATGACGATGACGTCGATCTCAAAGTTCTTCAGCTCGAACCGCAAACAGTCCGACCATCCTTCCAGCGCGTGCTTCGTCGCATGGTACCAAGATCCCAGGGGAGTGTAGATCTTCCCACCGACTGAGGAGATGTTCACAATCTTCCCTGCATGCCGTTCTCGCATATAAGGGAGAACAAGCTGAGTCAGCCGCGCCAAGCCGAACAGGTTCACCTCGAACTGGTACCGCGCGGCGTCCAGTGGCGTGTCTTCCATTGCCCCGTACAAGCCAAAGCCGGCATTGTTGACGAGGATGTCTGTGCCCCCCCGTTCCGCGTTGATTCGCTCCACACCCGCAACGACTTCCTCTTCGCTGGTGACATCCATCCTGAGTGCAATGGCCCCCAAATCTTCAAGGTCGCGCATCCGCTCCACGCGGCGTGCCGCGGCATAGACAGCGTAGCCCTCCTCCAGCAGCTTCTTTGCGGTCTCTTTGCCTATGCCGGACGAAGCGCCGGTGATCAATACAGTCTGCCCAGTCATGCCTCTGGCCTCCTGTGGGTTTGGAGTAGTCGTCATAACGTCTCCCCAGTTGATTTACTCCATTATATACACAAAATACGCCAAATTACTTTCAAAGTACGCCATTTAATATGCGAAATACGCCACCAGACTTCACCGCTCGTGCCTGGAGGCAACGCTTCCGAAGTAGCTAAGGGCAGCTGCGGTATTTCATATGCGCTCGGCGTGTTGGTCCGAAAGACAAAGGTAGTCAAGCTCGTCGACCGAGACGCGGATTGAACCTGGGCAAAGACAAAGACATCGTGCAGTTTCCCAGGGTCCGCCATGCGGCCGAGGTCGGTTGGAATCCCGTGCCGCTGCAGGATGCCCTCTCGATGTGGGTAGTCTCGACGACCTGCCGGCTGCGGTTCCGCCGCCGCTTGACCTCCTCAGCAGTCCTCGGCATCCCACGAGTTCGAGAATGCCACGACCCTGGTCGATCACGCGCCGTCTCGTACTGACCAGCTCCGAGCTACCACGGTCTGGCTGACGAAGCAGACGCCGCGGGAGGTGTTCTTGTCCTCACCGTGTAAGGAATCCTCGGTCCCGCGGATGCGCGGAGCCGAAGTCCCAGATACCGGGGGCGGTTACCTGGTCAGGGACACGACCTACCGGTTCATCCCAGTCAAGCCCGAATGCTTCTTCGTGTGTACAGAAGGTATGGGACAGTGACGCCAGAGCGTCGATTACCGTTCCAGAGCGCATCCTGTTGGACGGCCGGCTTGTCCATGCCCCGTTACTACGGCGACTGCGCCACGGTTCTCCACGCCTTTCAGGTGGGGACTGGACCGGCTGCACATCGAGCGGCTCGCGGTTACGCGCTCCGTTTAGACGCAACGGTACTCAAGCGCCTGGGATGGGTTCGGGAACGCCAGGGCATCGATTCGCCCGCGATGGATCAGATTGCGGAGCATTCCGTCAAGGGCTACAGGCAGCTCGATCCTACCGACCGTGCAAGGGGTCCTGGATGGTCCAGGAGAACCTGTCCTAGATGGTCAATATATGAGGATATGAGGCCGCGGAAGCTCGTCGACGTCTCAGGGCCGACGGGAGCAGGCCACCTGGGCCGCAAGGACGGCAAAGCATATATGTCCCCATGAAGGTACCAATCGGTATTTATCGGAGGTTCTGCCGGGATATTCCTGAACTCCGGCGAAGCATGCCCATAGGCTGGAAAAGTGAAATCTCTGCCGTGTAGAAAGGAGATGCGGGACAGATCTGCAGTCGGTACCGGTCCACCAAGCTGCGCAAAATCGAGAACCTTCCTCATCGAGATTCAGGCTGGCGGTGTAGTACTCCGACCGTAGCTACAGGATTTTGTTCCATAGTTCGGATCTTGGTTGAGGACTCGATCTCGCCACAGATTTCATCGTACGCCGTGGATGCAGGTTGAAATATGGGCAGCCCAATACTCCATACGGGCACGTATGCTATTGTGCTAGGCCGACTTCGCGGAGATCGAGGCCAATGCTTTCAACCTCGATTTCAGCCGCACCGTGGAAACGACGGTGCCGGTGGAGGTAACGAGCGTGGAAGGAGGTCTCGGCGCAATCGCGCGCGGTGGAGCACAAGCGCGACGAGGCCGTGGCCAGGATGGAAGAACTGCTCGCGGAGTGGGAGTATGCCCGGCAGGGCCGCAGGTGAACGATGCCCACGATACTACGGGAAGGTGCTTTTTCTGCTATGTAAGCGATCGTATGGAGCCTCTTCATGTGCACGATGTGAAACGAGACGATACAGGGTTGCCAAGTTCCGGCTGGACCCGATAAGGATGCAGAGGAGCGGCGGACTGAGACGACCCGAGACACGTCGAATCGAGAGGACAATCGAGCAGAACCGAACTTTGCTTATGGAGGCGTGGGATGAATGTTTCGACGATTGACGTACTGGTTCCAGAGGCCGAGACCATAGAGGTGACAGAGGATACTCTAACTGCAGAGCTCTCCGACGGGCGAACCCTCTCTGTCCCACTGGCCTGGTACCCGAGACTCGTCCATGCGTCCCCAGAAGAACGAGACAATTGGCGGCTGATAGGCGTCGGCGAGGGTGTTCACTGGCCCGATTTGGATGAGGACATCAGCATTGAAGGCTTATTGGCTGGCAGGAAGTCCGAGGAGGGCCAGAAGTCCTTCCAGCGGTGGCTCGACACGAAAAAGGCCGGACGGAGTGTGGAACTGCACGATCTCTTGAAGGCGGAGCAGAACAGCAGCGGCCGGAAGAGAGTATGAAGGCTAGGGACGCCATCTGCATGATGGAACGAGACGGCTGGTGGTTAGCGCGGGTACGCGAGAGTCATCGAGTGTACCAGCACCCGGTGAAGCCAGGAACCACTGCGGGCAAGCCAGGCGCCTACCTATCCCAGGAATGCGGCTCAGTATTTTGAGGCAGACAACGGCTACTCGGCGCATGTGTCTGAGATTTGCCGGGCTGTACAGTTGCCGGGGACACGCTTATGGAAACAGAGAGGCTGAGCCGAGAAGCG
The DNA here is from genome assembly GCA_034421855.1 of Anaerolineales bacterium. Taxonomy (GTDB): domain Bacteria; phylum Chloroflexota; class Anaerolineae; order Caldilineales; family Caldilineaceae; genus Bin34. The sequence goes on along the minus strand of DAOUKB010000156.1, from coordinate 7,948 downwards.
ATCGCTTGCCAATCGAAATGCTCCGCGAAAGCGGCGATCTGGTCCCTGAGCCTCAAGCAACGACAATCCTGGTAGTGTAGGCTGGGTCAGATTCCATATAGATCGAGAGACGGGCAATCCGCACATCTTCTCTCACGGGATCGGGGAGGACGAGGTTGTGGATGTCTTGGAGGGCAACTAGGGGAAGACCGGCTTGCAGGTCTTCGTTATCACTGTATATAAGTTGAGGGGCAAAAACCGCTCGTCGCATTTCGACGGCGCAGGCGAAAGAAAGGAAGATGAAGAAAACGACCAACTTTCCTCCGGGATGGGACGAGGAGCGCGTCCAACGCGTACTCCAGCACTACGATTCGCTCAGCGAAAACGAAGCAGTCGCCGAAGACGAGGCCGCATTCGAGGACTCCACGCAGACGGTGATGGAGATTCCCAACGAATTGGTGTCCGCCGTCCGAGCGTTGCTTGCGGACCATGCCAGCGAGCCAGCCCGGAACGACCGAGAACGCTGATTGGAACCTGTGCAAAGACAAAGACATCATGCAGTTCCCTATGGTTCGCCATGCGGCTGAGGTCGGTTGGACTCCCGTGCCGCTGCTGAAGGGTGCTCTCGACGCCCTGCCAGCTGCGGTTCAGCCGACGCTTGACCTCCGCAGCAGTCCCCGGCGTTCCAAGAGTTCGAGAACGCCACGGCCCTAGTCGATCGCGTTGCCGTCTCGTACTGGCCGGCTCTGAGCTACCATGGTCTGACTGACGGAGCAGACTCCGCGGGAGGTATTCTCGTCCTCGCCACAACGGAATCGTCGGTTCCGTGGATGCGCGGAGCCGAAGCCCCAGATACCGGGGGCGGTTACCTGGTCAGGGACACGCCCTACCCGTTCATCCAAGTCAAGCCCGAATGCTTCTTCGTGTGTGCAGAAGGTATGGGTCGGTGACGCCAGAGCGTCGATTACCGTTCCAGAGCATACCCTGTTGGACAGCCGGCTTGTCCATGCCTTGTTACTACGGCGACTTCGTTGAGGGCCTCCACGCCTTTCAAGTGGGAGGAGCACCTGTCCTAGATGGTCGATAGATGAGGCCGCTCCGCACACGTCTTCTGGAAGCTCGTCGATGTCTCAGGACCCCACCTGGGCTGCAAGGACGGCAAAGCATATGTCCCAATAATGGGCACCAATCGGTATTTATCGGAGATTCTGCTGGGGTATTCCTGAACTTCGGCGAAGCATGCCCATAGGCTGGAAGAGTGAAATCTCTTCCGTATAGATAAGGAGGTGCAGTCTGTATCGGCCCACCAACTCACACAGAATACAGGCTACAGGCCGATATGCGCTATGTACCCGACGCCAGCACACTCGCCGGATGTCTGATCACCTCAAACGGATTCAACGCCTCAATCTTGCAGCCCTTGAAGATTTGGCCGGCTTCCAACTTGACTGCCTTATAAACAGGATGAGCGTCTGTCCAGAGAGGATGACGCATGATGCTCACCTTCTCGAGGCCTGGATGCCAGTAGGCTTGCAGGCTGCCGACTTCCGTCGCCTCACGGTACCCAAGACTTGCTAATATCCCGGGAATCGGTGTATTGCTGCCTTTGCAAAGTGACTGCCAAGGGTTGTCTTGGCCGCGCCAGGGAGACATAAGGTCTAGGACAGTACTGGGTTCCAGCGCCAGTCGAGCTATGTCGAGGGCCAAACGCCAATCAAGCAGGCCGTGATAGGACAGGTTGTAGTAGTCACGCAGACATCGATTGCACGAAGTGTCGCACTCTTCGCCGTGTTGGCTGACGGCCCATTGCTGGGCGTTGCTCCCCTCCCTGCCTACGTCTCCCTCACGCAGCAGCGTTTCGAAGTGTTCAGGCTGTCCCAGCCACCTGCAGTAACCGGCTCCGTTCTGAAGGGTATCCGACAGAAATACTTGGCCTACAACTCGTCCGTCCGGTTCACGAGTTGGACGAAACCCGGCGTTGAACTCTAGGACATCTACGTCCATCAGTACCGCAGCCGAAGTCCGTAGAAAGAACGCGAACGAGTACCATGCAGCGCGCCCTACCGCGCTCCGTGGATCGGCAAACACTCCGTCGGGCCAATTCTGTATGCCGGTCAGCAATACGTCGGTACGGCGGCGGGACAGCAGGGCTATGCGGTGTTTTTTACCTGAAACGGCTATGGGGCTGTCTGTCCCAGGGTCGATTACGGCATAAGCCCCAGGGGATTTCGGATGTCCAGGGAGCGTGGCCCTCTGAAATTCAAAACCACCCTCGCCTTCGTTGTCGTTGACGGCTAGAATATCACCGCTGAAAGACACGACATCGCAATTGCCGACAGAAATCTGGGGGCCTTCAGTGACTCCCCAAGCAAGTGTAGGCAGGGTCGATCTGGGAGTCCATTCAAAGACGCCAACGTAATCTTCCGATCGAAGATTCGTGAAGAATCCAGTCGGCTCTCTAGCATCCACGGGTGCGACTTCGCTGGTCCTGCAAACATCGCACGGTTGCATATCGGCCATATGCTGCCGGTACTGAACGCTCTTGCAACTGTTGCAAAGGGCCAACGGTCTGGGGTTGTCGCCGGGCAAAGGAGGATTGAAGCCGTTGTCCAATCTTATGCTTTGGCCCCAGGGATAGAAATTTGCTACGCCGCAAGCAGTATGGACTGCCTTGTCCTTTACGATTTGGGAGCCGGGTGCAAACTGAGAAATGGCGATGTCCAGCCCCCTGTCGATAGTCCCACGTGGCGGCGGCCACGGCTGCGGCGCGTATCGACTGCCCGTAAACAGTAGGCGCGCATCTGTAGGGAACCCAAACATGGGCAACAGACCCGCATGAGCCAACCGCTCGCTGAGGGCTTTTTGAGGATAGACCGAGTCGCTTACGACTCGGGAAACGTCATCCAATAGAGCTCCCTGAGCATAGGCCATCATCTCCTCGCAGAAATCATTGCCGTCAGGGCTGGCCCAATTCGTACCCACACGTAGCGCGTCGAGGATATGTCGGACGAGAGCCTCGTTCCGTGCCGAGTTCAACCAGGCTTTCAGCTCCTCGGTGCGCACTGTCCACTGTGCCGCCGGGCCGAACTCCCCATGTACGCTGTCACGGAATTTGTCGTCTCCGCCTGCGCCGAGGTGGATAAAGACCAACCGTAGGATTTCCTTTACAAAGACGCGCTTGAAAATCGTATCGCTGGCTACGTCCACATAGGGAGTAGGCGGCGGGTCCCCAGTAATCGCCTCCGGCCGCTGATAATAGTAATCGTCGTGACTGCGCCCTCGGCAAAAGGTGACCGCCAACGAGACGCCCGCCCCGCGCCGTCCGGCTCGCCCCACGCGTTGCTGATAGTTGAAACGGCGCGGCGGCATATTGGCCATCATCATTGCTTCCAGGGTACCGATGTCGACGCCTGCTTCCATAGTGGTCGTAACGCTCAGCAAATCCACCCCGTTGACGCGCTCCAACCCCTCCTTTTCCTCCCCGATGAACACTTCCTGGAACCAGCGCGCACGTTGGGGACGGTCGCTGTCGTTGGTCTGTCCGGTCAACTCTTCGCAATGCAGGCGGAATGCAGGGCCGGACTCTTCGGACAGGTATTTGTAGTAGTCGAAGCTCTCGCGAGCGGTACCCAGTTCAAGTTCGACGTCCTCACAGTCCGGGCAAACAGATACGTAGCCCGTCGGGTGCAGATAGAAGGCGCTGCATTTGGGGCAGCACCACCCGTCGGCCGGGCCTTGATCGTTGCGCGTAGTCGTCTTTGTGATGTAGCAGTGTTGCGGAGAGATGCCGAGAGTGTTGCCGTCCATTACTCCGATCTCCGACGTTCGCAATGTATCTATAACATGCTTCTCCGGAACCCCGGCGGATTGCAAGAAGTTACGGACTCTGCGCGGCAAGTTGATACCCGACTGCGGAATTGCGTTCGTGCCGAAGAAGTATGGTTGACCTGGGTAGCGCCTGCGTACGCCCAGGTGACGGATGATCGCTTCGATGGCGTGAACTACGCTATCGTCTACTTGCGCATGGGACCTGAATGTTACCCATCCCGCACCGAGACCCTCCAGTGTTCTCGTAGTGTGTTGAAAGAGCGTGAACATCAATTCGCTGGTCAGCGAATCGTCTATCTTCCCCAGGAGCCGGTACGCCTGAGGTGGAAGGTTCGGTTTTTCTCTGGGGATATCCTCCGTCCAGTTGTAGCATTCTTGCCACCTATAGAAGATCCCGTCCGCCGAGTATCCAGACAGCCTGTGGCCGTTTCCTCCGGGGTTGACCCCCAATGCGAGGAACTCCTGCGTTGTCTTGTTCCTGATGGCGCTTAGAGGCACGCGGCCAGGGAAGTCCTCGATCATAGTCTTCACTGTCGCAAGTGCTTCGTGGTTGTCGCTTGGCATATCGAGAAACCAGTTAAGCAACTCCTGATAAAGGCCACCGGGCGAGGATTGAAACTGGAAGATCAACGCGCGGTCGTCGGGTTTGGGTTCTGTCGATATGGCCCTGCCCAGCATCGGGTTTAACTCGGAGATCCTTTCCGCGGCCAGGGGAACGACGTTCGAAATCTGTCTCAACACCGCTTCAAGGGACCCCCAGTATTCGTCTAGGGCCTTGAGTAGCAATATGCGCACCATGTCACGGTAGTGGTCCTGCTCCATGCCTGATGCCAGCTTGGCGGCGTCCTGCCGGCTGTCGGTAAAGATCAGCAGCTTGCGGCCGGGTTTATTGCCCTGTCTCAACGGCATCTCACGCGCCAGGGCGCCTGCGACGACCTGGCAAGCCTTCTGGTATCCAGTGCGGTGCATACGCAGCGGAGTGTCGTACTGCTGCCGTTGGCGATAGTCGGCGTCGCAGCGTGGACACTTGGGTGGCAAGGCGTCTTGTCGATCCGCTTCGCGGCCATTTATCGAATAGACCCAACCATGCGTTTCGTCAGGCTGGAGGCTGGTGGAACTGCGGATAAGGCTCCCGGACTTGATACTGAGTTTGGCGCGGTTCCATCTTCGAGTAATCCCGTTGTAAACGAATTCCACGTCCTCCGGCTTTCCATTTGGTTCGTCCTCGCTCAGGGGCCAGAACACCGCATACTCCCCGTATTTCCGGTCGTGCGTTCCCCGGCCAGGCATGTCCGCGATGTTCGGCAAGTCTGCCGTAAGAATCTCAACCTGCTGGTGTTGGCCAAATATGTCGGCTTTCCCCCGGTAGCCTCCCAACAGAATGTCCCCACACACTGCACAGACGAGCAGATCAAGCACCCGCCCGCCGCAAGTACAGGCTATCCTGTGCTGAGCATGCAACGCGCCGACGGGGCTGCCGACGCTATCGCCAGGTATCAGTGATTCTCGGTGTAACCGTCCATCACAGTGCGGATTGACACACACCCACATGTTCTGAACGTTGTGAAAAAAGATGTGTCCTCGCACCGGCTGAGGTGAAGTGCCGTCCACCTCTTTGCGGCTCATTCCCAAGGCCAGCAGCAGACCGCGCATGGCGTCCGACGCCGTATTGCTGCTGTCGGCACCGTCGAAAAGCACGCAGTCCAGTTTGGATACTCTGGTGGCGCGAATCGTGCCGCTGACGGCTACGCAAGCGTCACGGACAGCGTCGGCGGCCCCGACTTTCAATAGGGCCGCCGACAATTCGTTCGCGGAGTGGGTCCCTACCGCGTCCCCGCTACCCAGAGCAGCCGCGAGCTCGACCATCGCCTCCTTGGTGGTGTCCGCTTCGGGGATTGGCGGTTCCATCGGGCTGAGCGCATCGGGCTGGACTTTCCGGGCAAACGCTTCGAATGCAGGCTGGAACCGGCGCATGGAGTTGCGGGAACCTGCCTTGGGGAGCTGCTGGCTTTCCGATATGATCTTGAAGTCGTCTCTCCCGAAGAACTCGCGCAGGAACTTCCGGGACCCGGCGGTTCCGTCGATACTCGCCGACGTCGCCAGCAGAACCAGTTGCTCGGAGTCAGGAGACAGACCCAAGCGGTCCAGCAACAAACGCAGAATGTAGGCGACTTCCGTGCCCGGCGTCCCCCGGTAGGAATGCAGTTCGTCGACGATCAGGAAGAACTTGTGGGACGGGTGCGACTTGAGCCAAGTCGTTGTTTTTTCGAAAATCCCTGCTTCCACCTGCCGCATCAGCATGATGTTCAACATGTGGTAATTGGTGATGAGGATATCCGGAGGCGTTTCCTGCATATCCCAGCGTGACCACATCTCGCCGCCGTCGACATTGGGGAAGTAGTAGCGCACGTCCGGATCGCCGTCTGCCCTCACGGCAGCGCTCTCGGCCGACGAATCGCGCAGTCGCTCCCTGAGCCTTTGGAGAGCAGACTGGTTCTCGGGGCTGCCAGGAACGGGGGTGGCCCCTGTATATCTCCCGAACGTAACCCGGTTCCCGCCTCGATTGGCGTCGAACCACCGTAGGACGTCATCAGAATCCAACGTTTGGCGTAGTCGTCGGAGCTGGTCTTCGACTAGGGCGTTCAGCGGGTAAAGTATCATGGCCCGGACCGCGTGTAGCCCTTGCCTGTGCCTTTCCGTGTGCGCCCACTGGCTTTGCCGCTCGGATACGTCGTCCTCCCACCATCTTCTGTCGGCAGGTGGGGGAGGACTTGCAGGCCACGAGGTGGATTCCTTCGCCAGTTCGGCCAACATTGGGAGCAGGAAGCACTCGGTCTTGCCCGAACCCGTGCCCGTCGTCACTACCAGGTCCTTCCCGTCCCGCAGCACCGTTCTGACACTGTCCCACTGGTGCTTCCACAGTGGAGTGTCGGGTTTCCCCAGCAATCCCTGGGCCAGACTAGGCAGGTCGCTGTATTCCCCAGGGAGCTGGGCAGCGGCCTGAGAAAGGGTGAGGTTCGACGACGGGTATACCGGCGTCGGCTCCAAGAGCGGGGGCTGCGACAGCGTGTCCGATGCCGCATAGAGCTTCCTCCTCTCTTCGGCCATGTTGGGATACCGCAGAGGGAAGGCGCTCTCGATATATTTCCGATAGACTGAGTTCAGGCGCTCGTAGGCCCCGACAAGATCATGCATGGCCTACTCTCTCGAGAGAGCTACGTTCAGTTTTCGGCATAGCGTACTGGCGAGGTTCAACGGTATACGGGGATAACTCAGCCAGTCAGGGTTGGCGGCCCGGCCTGGAAGCAGCCCGGACGCCAGCGTCAATACCCGTTCGTACAGCAGCGGCCAGCGTCGCGCGGCGGGTATGAGGAGTTCCCCGGCGTTTGAATCGTGGATAGCCTCGACACCATCTTGCCGCGCTTCCATTGCCAGAAAACGTAGACCGTACCAGTCGCCCCTCAGCCATCGCTGGGCCGGTTCGTCAAAGAACAAGGTCAGCGATCGGCCTGTACGGGTACCGTGCAGGCTCAGCCGGTACATCCCCAACTCGCCGTAATAGACGCCGTCCCGCTCGTAAACAGTGTCGCAAGTCTGAAAATCGCCTTCATGCCACTGTTCAACGTCATAGAGGCCTGTGTTCAAGTGGGATAGAGACGGAAGCGAGTCCTTCCATGCATCAAGGTCAGGCAACAGGTCGGCCAACCGGGCCGAAGTGACCCCGGCGTCGACGACACCGCGGGTGGCTACGCAGTCGGCGTCTTGAGGGACGCCCGAATCCAGCTCGATCCGAGGCGGTCCAGGGTAATAGGGCTGAAGCGTCTGGGTCAGCGGCCCAAGCTCGCCTACTTGACGCAGCAATATCTCCGTACGCTGTCCAACCAGGAATCCACTTGACGGATTGTCGGGAAAGCGTACGAGGGCGCTCGGTGAAATCGACCACCGGGAACCATCGTCGGCGAGGTCGATATGACCCAGCAGACTCAACCGCCGGAGCGCGGAGCGGGCATCCTGCCGATCAACGGAGACACCAAGGCTTTCGCTCGCCAGCTTGAACGCCTCCCATGTTCCCTCGCCGCGCGCCGAAAGCCAGTGCAGCAGGTACTCGAAACGAGAGCATGATTCCGACGAGGCCTGCCGA
>DAOUKB010000155.1:0-1618 GCA_034421855.1 Anaerolineales bacterium | reverse complement strand
AAGTGTTGTCGGCCGGATCAGATCCGAAAGCAGGACAAGTCCCACTACCGCAGGATCGTGGAAGGCAAGCTCTGTCTGGTGCGGATTAGGGTTGCAGCGTGCCCCGGCTTGCCCTGTTGTCGACCTAGCGGCATAGCAAGTTCCTGGAGTACGGTCTGAGGTCTTGCCTTTCGGGTTTTGTATGGGCACGTAGCCGGACTACACTCCTAGCCAGGCGTTTACAATGAGAGGGCGTGCAGCGCGTACATGCGCGGTCCCGCTGGGCTGCGGCAAGCGTTGCACCTGCATAGAGTCGGGTTTGTGCCGTCGCGTAACCCCCAGCGACTTCCGAGGCCAGCATGCAGTCGGGCGGTTCAGAACTACAGCCGAAAATTCGGTTCGATGTATTGACTCTGTTTCCGGGCATATTCTCGGGTTTTCTGGCCGAGAGCATACTGCGGCGGGCTCAGGACCAAGGCCTGATTCGGGTCGAATTGCACAATTGGCGACAGCATGCCGCCTTGCCCCATCGCGCCTGCGACGACACGCCGTACGGCGGCGGCGGGGGCATGATACTCAAACCCGAACCCGTCTTCGCCGCGGTGGAAGCGCTGTTGGCCCCCCTACCGGCATCCGGCCTGGAAGTCCCCGTCATTCTGTTGACTCCGCAGGGACGCCTGCTGACGCAGCAAATTGCGATCGAGTTGAGCGAGTTGCCCCGCCTGGTATTGATCTGCGGACGATACGAAGGCGTAGACGAGAGGATCCGCCAAGCGTTGGCGACCGACGAACTCAGCATCGGCGATTACGTGCTGGGCGGGGGCGAAGTGGCGGCCATGGCCGTGATCGAGGCGGTTTCCCGCCAAGTGCCCGGGGTATTGGGATTTCCCTCGGGCCGCCTACAGGATAGCCATGCTCCGCACATGGACGGGCTCCTGGAGGGACCCCACTATACCCGCCCGGCCGAATATCGGGGCATGGAGGTTCCGGAAGTGCTGGTCAGCGGCCATCATGCCAAGGTGCAGCAGTGGCGCCGCGAACAATCTTTGCTGCGTACGGCCAGGCGCCGCCCCGATCTGATCCGGAAAGCCGACCTCAGCGACGCGGACCGCCAATTCCTGTATGGGCAAGGGTTCGCACTGCCTCCCTGACCCATGGGAGAGTTGCCGCCGCACTTGCCGCCGCGAAGCGAATCCCGGGCGGCGTCTTCTTTACCTAAACAGAGGGGATCATGGTAGTATGGCGATCCTTTCGTAAACGCCTCCTGTTCCGGAAACTCGGTCATGTACACAGCCTTGTTGGATTCGCTTAAGCCTCCTGTTACCGACAAAACTCCGCAGATCGAAACCGGAGACGTCGTACGCGTACATCAGCGGATCACCGAGGGGCGTTCCGAGCGCATCCAGATCTTCGAAGGCGTAGTCATAGCCAGCCGCGGCGGCACGTCCACCGGTGCCACGTACACCGTACGCCGCGTGGCGGCTCACGGCGTGGCCGTGGAACGCACGTACCCGCTGCACAGCGCCAATGTGTCGAAAGTGGACGTAGTGCGCAAATCCAAGGTCCGCAGGGCACAGCTGTACTACCTGCGCCAAAGACAGGGCAAGTCCTCCCGCCTCAAGGAAAGAGTCGTTCCCCA
>DAOUKB010000154.1:0-22549 GCA_034421855.1 Anaerolineales bacterium | reverse complement strand
TGGTCATGGTTGGGTGCAGCTTTGGCTCCGGCACAGTAAATGGACCTGTGGGAGCGCATGGATGCTGTCCTTGCGAGTGTCCGTGTTGTACAAGCCGCTAGAGCAAGGCGCAGGGTCGGCTTCGTCACGGATACATTCCCCGTAGATGAATTGAATAGGAACGGCCCGGCGCCGACGGCGGGCTTTTTGTATGTGCCGTTTCCGGCGTGTTCGTGACGACACTGCACCGGACATGCAGATCGTTTCGAAAAGAGGTTGGGTGGGATCGCAACCATAAACAAACGGGGGCCGGTTCGGATCACGTCGCCCTTCCGCAGGACAAGGAGATTTGCGAAGTGCAGGAGACAAGCTGGAAATCTACGCTCGGGACTCAAATGCCCGAGGCATGGGCCAATGAGATTGATACTTTCGAAGGGCAGATGGTCCTGGCCAATCGAGGCGACCTGGACGAGAAAGTCTTCGCCGAAACCCGGCTGCGACGGGGTATTTACGGCCAGCGATACGACAACGGCCAGCGGCACGACGGCATCACGGAGCGGGAATTGTCGTATCCCTCCGGCGACACCACCAAGGGTCCCGAGACTCTGTGGGACGCGCCCGGCATGCAACGCATCAAGGTGCCTTGGGGCGGCCTGAAGCCGGATCAACTGGAGACGGTCGCCCAGCTGGCGGACGAGTATGCGGACGGCATCCTGCATATCACCACCCGGCAGGATTTCCAATTGCACTTCGTGCACGTGGGAGACACCCCGGATCTGATGCGGCGCCTGGCTGCCGTAGGCATCACCACCCGCGAGGCCTGCGGCAACTCCGTCAGAAACGTGACGGCCTGTCCGCTGGCCGGCGTCTGTCGTACCGAAGTGTTCGATGTGACCCCGTATGCGGATGCCCTGACCTACTTCCTCTTGGGGCATGACGACGTGCAGGACTTCGGACGCAAATTCAAGATTGCTTTTTCCGGCTGCGAACAGGAAGGATGCGGCCTGGTAGGCTTGCACGACCTGGGGTTCGTGGCCCGCGTCAAGACCGTAGACGGCCGTCCTGTGCGCGGCTTCGACATGTATGTGGGCGGCGGTCTGGGCGCTATTCCCCATCAAGCCGCGTTGTTGGCCGCGGACGTGCCGGAAACCGAGATTCTGCCGCTGGCGCAGGCCGTCTGCCGCGTCTTTGCCCGCTTGGGCGAGAAGCGCAACCGCAACCGAGCCCGCATCAAGTTCCTGGTGGCGGAACTGGGCATCGAGGAGTTCACGCGGCTGGTCCATGCGGAACGCGCGGTCATGCCCCACGACGAAAGATGGGACGATTTCCTGGACACCATCGAATCCTTTACGGAACGGCCTTTGCACCAGCCCATCACCATCGAGGCTTTCTACGACGACGAGGACTATCAGCAATGGCTGAAGTCGAATGTGTATCCGCAAAGACAGTCGGGATTCTCGGTGGTCTACGTCAATTTGCCGTTAGGCGACTTGACGGCGCAGCAGGCGTTCGGCTTGGCGGACGTAGCCCGTACCTACGTCGGCGAGCATCTCCGCACCACCGTGGAACAGAACATCGTGTTGCGGTGGGTTGCCGATCAGGATCTGAAAGAAGTCTACGACGCCCTGGTCGGCTTGGGGTTGGCTGCACCGGGAGCGGGAACCATTCACGACATCACGGCGTGCCCCGGCACGGACACCTGCAAACTGGGCATCGCCTCCTCCCGCGGGTTGGCGGGTGAACTGTCCACGCGGTTGGCGGCGCAGAGAGATGCCCTGCCGGAGTCGATCCGCGGTCTCAAGATCAAGATCAGCGGCTGTTTCAACTCCTGCGGACAGCACCACGTGGCCGACATCGGCTTTTTCGGCAACAGCCGTCATCGCAATCGGCGCACCGTCCCGCACTTCCAGGTCGTGCTGGGAGGACAATGGCAGAACAACGCCGGCAGCTACGGGTTGCCCGTAGGTGCAGTGCCCTCTCGATCCGTCCCTGAAGTGCTGGCGGTCTTGACCCAGAAATTCGATGCGGAACGCGACGCGGACGAGAGTTTCCAGGACTGGGTGCAACGCTACGGCAAAAAGGAGATTCGGGGCTTGCTCAAGCCTTTCAGCGTCATTCCCCTCTATGAAAACGATGCCTCCTATTACAGCGACTGGGGAGACCCCCGGGAATTCACGATTGGCGATATCGGCGTAGGGGAATGTGCGGGCGAGGTCGTTTCCCTCTTCACGATGGAAGTCGCCCGGGCCGAAGCGGAGGCCTTGGAGGCTCTGGTAGCCCTGGACGAAGGGGAAATCGGCATGGCCTACACAAGAGCGGTGCACGCCATGGTGCTGGGCGCGCGGTCCTTGTTGCGAGGTCAGGCGGTCGATATCGGCTACGACGAGACGGAAATCGTGACCCAGTTCCAGGAACGGTTCTTGGATACCGAATTGTTCTTCGACAAGTTCGCCAAAGGCAAATTCGGTCAGTATCTCCTCAAACACCATCGGCGGCGGTTGGAGAATCCCTCCCACGCTCAGGCCCACGAAACCATTGAAGAGGCCCACCTCTTCATCGAGGCCGCTTATGCCTGCGACGGGCGTATGGCCGCGCAAGAAGCCGCGCAAGGCATTCAGCTCTAGGTACGACCATGCAGGCACCGCAACGACTCAAGATCAGGTTTGGCGTTTCCCGGACCGGGGTTCTGAATCTGGAGGACGTGATTCCGATTTTTCACGGCTGGATTCAACAAGCGAAAACCCCGGTCGACATGATCGACGTCGCAGACTACAAACATGTGCCCGCGGGTCCCGGCGTAATGCTGGTGGGTCACGCCGACGATCTGGGACTGGACAACGGCACGCGCATCGGCGCGGAGAGTCTGGGCTTTTATTACGTGCGCAAGCATGGACGCTTGGCAGACACGCAATCCTTGGCGCGGCGGCTCCGGGAGATCTGGGCCCTGGCCTTGGCGGCAGGGCAGTTGCTCGAGGCCGAACCCGCTCTGAACATTGCCGTCGATCCTCGCCACATCGAGATCTCTTTGCTGGACCGCTTGCTGTACCCTCCCGCCGCCGCCAATCTGGACGCGGTGGAAAGGGAAGTCCGGTCTTTCCTGGTCCAGTCCCTGGGAGCGCTCGACTTTGCTTTGCAGCGCTCGGACACAGACCCGCGTGAACCCGTGTCTTGGACTATAAGGGTCGCGGGCGAGCCGAGTCTGGCTTCCCTGGCGGCCCGCGGGGCCGCGTAGTTCGTTCCCGTATCCGATTGACGATGGTTGCTCCTCCCGCGGCAGGTCGCGACGTAGCAAGGCTCCCGGCGGCCGCATGGGACCGGGACGGGTTCAGGCCCTACGTGCAGGCATTGGGGCGGGGTGAGAAGCTGCGCCGCGATCTGACTCGGGAAGAGGCCCAAGATGCCTTGGATCGCATCCTGGCAGGTACGGTGTCTCCGGCCCAGGCCGGAGCCTTCTTCATAGCCCAGCGGGTCAAAGGGGAGTCCCGAGACGAAATTCGCGGCTTCGTGGATGCCGTCCGGACGCGCTGGCTGACGCCGATTGCGACCCGGCGGACCGGCTTGCTGGATTTGGCCGTGCCTTACGACGGCAAGGAACGTACCGCTCAACTCGCGCCGGCGGTAGCGCTGGTCCTGGCGGCCTGTGGTCAGCCGGTATTGCTGCATGGGGCGGCGGGCGTGCCGACGAAGGAAGGGATTACGCCGGCCGCCGTATTGTCGGAGCTGGGCGTAGCCGTGTGCTTGACGCCCAAGGCCGCGGCCCAGGTGCTCGACCAGACGGGCATCGCGTATTGCGACGCCCGCGCTTTCATGCCTGCTTGGCTGGAACTGCTGCCCCTGCGGCGGGAATTCGGTCTGCGTACCGTCCTCAATACGGTGGAAAAGCTGATCAATCCGGCGGATGCCGACTTTCAAGTATCCGGTTTTTACCACACCAAATACATTGACGAAATGCGCGACCTGCAGACCGGCCGCATCGCCAGCTGGATCGTGCAGGGCGAAGAGGGTTCGATCGAGATGCGGTCGGGACGCAAGACCCGCATCTTCGGAGGACGTCTGCCCGCTCCCCTAGTGTTGGATCCGGAGGCGCTGGGGTTTCCCCGGCGTGTTACCGTGTCGGCAGGGCGCGAGGTCGCCCGACATGCGTATTTGAATCGACAGGCATGGGAAAATCGGGATGCGGAGGCCCGCGCCCAAGTTGCGATGACGGCCGGTGTCCTATTGGCTCTGTTGGGCCGGACTACCTCCCAGGCTGCCGGCATAGCGGCTGCGGATACTTGCCTCGCGGAGGGCCGCGCCCGGGCTCTGTTCCATGAATTCCGTATCGCGACCCAAACCGGCTGAACGCCCTAGGAGGCGCACCGTGACTTTCGCTCGCTCCACTTTCTTCGCCACCAATTCCGGCCGTCCGGGATTCATCACCACGCGTTACCTGGAAGCTCTCAACGAGGAGTTTGAGACGGCTTCCGTGGAGCGCATGTTGAAATGGTGTCTGGACATGTTCGAGAGCGGGGTGTCGCTGGGTACTTCCTTTGGACCCTCCGGCCTGATGATGATGGACATCGCCTTAAAGATAGCGCCGGACATCGACATCTACTTCCTGGACACCATGTTTCTCTTCCCGGAAACGCACGCGCAGATTGCCAGAGCCGAGCAGCACTTTGGACGGACCTTTCGGCAGGTCAAGGCCTTCCTGACGATCGAAGAACAGGAAGCGCAATACGGGCCCAACCTCTATTACAAGAATCCCACGGAATGCTGCAAGTTGCGCAAGGTGTACACTCAGATTCATGCCCTGCGGGACAGTCGCGTCTGGATCACCGCGATTCGACGCGACCAGTCTCCGACGCGGGCGGATACCCCTTTTGTTTCCTGGAACGACAGGTTCAACGTAGTGAAGGTTTCGCCCATGGCCAAAGTCACCGGGGACGAGGTGTGGGATTACATCCGAGCCCACAATTTGCCGTACAACGAATTGCATGACCACGGCTATCCTTCCATTGGTTGCTGGCCCTGCACCCAGCCTGTGGTCGAAGGCGAAGACGAGCGCTCCGGCCGTTGGCAAGGCCTGGACAAGACGGAATGCGGCCTGCAGCTCGACGAGGCGGAAGACGTCGTCTCTACAGCCGAGAAGGAAGCGTGGAAGGTCTACTCGTCGTAGGCCATGGCAGTCTGCGGCCGCATAGTGCGGCGGGCATGCAGCGAGTGGCCGCCCGGCTGGGAGAGTGCGCCCCCTCCCTGGCCGTCGAAACCGGATTTCTCAACTACGGGGAACCCACGGTAGCCGATTGTATCTCGCGCTTGACAAAGCGTGGGATGCGGCGGGCGACCGTACAACCGTATTTCTTGACCACCGGACAATACGTACAGCAGGATCTGCCGCGCCAGCTCAAGGCTCTGCGCGCGGTCTACCCCGCCCTGCAGTACCGATTGGCGCCGGTCCTAGGCGTACATGCTTCGATTCCCGGGCTGCTCTATGCGCAGCTCGCGGATTGGCGCCGCGCGCTCGCGGCCGGCGAGACTGCCGGTGTGGTCCTGGCCGCCCATGGTTCCCGTTTTGCGCAGTCCGTAGACCAGGTCGAGGCCATCGCCGTCCAGCTGCAGGACATATGCGGACGTATGCCGGTAGTCGCCGGTTATCTCGACATAAATCGTCCTGATTTGGCCACGAGTTGTCGGATGCTCTTGCGGCAAGGTGTCGACCACTTGGCGATGTTGCCCTGTTTTCTCCACGCGGGGCGCCATGTCAAAGAAGACTTGCCGCGTATATCGGCTGCGGTGGCGGACGAGTTTCCGGACCGGAAGCTGGCCTTGATGGACCCGCTGGAAGACGTGACGGGCCTCACGGAGATCGTTTTGAGCCATCTGTCGCCCTGCGCTGCCGTGCCGCGCGCCCGTCGGTAGCCGCTGTCGGTGGCGGATGGCAGGCAAGGTCTTCTTGGTGGGAGCCGGACCCGGGAGTCCGGACCTCATCACCGTGCGCGGGTTGCGGTTGGTGCAGACGGCGGACGCCGTGGTGCACGACCGCCTGGTGGACCGCCGCCTCGTGGCTTTGGCCCGTGCCGATGCCGCAATCTTCGACGTGGGCAAGGTGCCGGGCGGTCCCGGCTGGGCGCAGGCAGACATCAACGGACTGCTGATCGAGCTGGCCCGCCAAGGCAAGCAGGTGGTTCGCCTCAAGGGCGGAGATCCCTTCGTATTCGGGCGCGGCGGGGAAGAACAAGCCGCCCTCCGCGCGGCCCAATGCGCAGTGACGATAGTGCCTGGCGTCAGTTCGGCCACGGGCGTACCGGCGGCCTTGGGCGTCCCCTTGACGCACAGGGGCTTGGCTGCGGACTTTGCGGTGCTGACGGGGCAGACGGCTCCGGAGCATCCGCAGCGCCGGGCCCGCTGGGAAGCGTGGGCGCAGCTGGACACGTTGGTGGTCCTGATGGGATTCGGAGCAGTCTCCGACGTTCAGCGAGGATTGCTGACCGCGGGCAAATCCCCCGATACGCCCGTTCTGCTGGTCAGCGCCGGTACCTGGCCGGAGCAGAACGCACAGCGGACCAGCCTGGAGCATTTGGTGCAAGCCGTAGAAGAGGGCGCGTGGAGCAGTCCCGGCCTGATGATCATAGGGAACGTAGTGCAACACTGGTCCGGCCGAGAAGGCGGAACGCCGGCGCCCCAGGCCACCATCCCGCCCCAAGGCGCGCAGGACCCGGGGCTCTATCCCGTTACCTTGACCCGCATGCGCTCCCGCACCGTGTTGGTGGTGGGCGGAGGACGCGTAGGCACACGAAAGTGTTTGAAACTGCTGGATACGGGGGCCCAGGTCGTCCTCTGCAGTCCTGCCGTGACGGACGATCTCAAAGCCCGCATCGAAGCCCATGAGCTGACTTGGCGGGCGCGCGGCTTCCAGGATTCGGACCTGGAAGGGATGTTCTTGGTCTTCGCGGCCACCGACGACCGACGACTCAACCGTGAAATCGCGCGCCTGGCGGCCCAACGCCGCATTCTCTGCAACGTGGCTACGGACTCGGACGAAGGCGATTTTTGGGTACCGGCGCTGGCTCGAATCGGGGCCGGCACGGTGGCCGTCAGCTCATGGGACGGAACGCCGGGGACTGCCCAGCAGCTGCGGAATCAGCTCGAAGCGTGGTGGCTCTTGGGCGATCACGCGTAGCGCGCCGTCTCGTTTTAGGCAGCGGCGTTCGTCCTCTCGAGGGCCGCCACGATGGCGTCCACGTCATAGACGCACCCGCCCCATGTACCGCCGCTGACGTCCTGCAGGGCCGCCCACAGGCGCGTGTCGTCCGGCAGCTGTCCGTCTGCGGCCAAATCGGGATGCGGAGCCCGGCGTCGGAGAATAGCGCTGCCCGCTGCTGCCGTCCTCGCCGCGTCTTCGGCGGATCCTACCAAGTCGACGGTGCCGGTCAGGCGTACGGTATCCACCACTATCCGAATCAGGTCGCCGTCGCGGACCTTGGCCAGCGGTCCGCCCGCCAATGCTTCCGGTCCAATGTGTCCAATGCAGGCCCCCGTGCTGACCCCGCTGAAGCGAGCATCCGTGATCAGAGCGACTTCTTTGCCCCACTCCAGATAACGCAAGGCGGAAGTCAGCTGGTAGGTTTCCTCCATGCCGCTGCCTGCCGGCCCCCGGCCCATCAGCACGATTACGTCCCCCGGCCCGACCCCAGTTCCGGTCTGGCCCTTGATGGCCTGTATGGCTGCGGCCTCGCTGGTAAAGACCCGCGCGGGACCGGTCATGGCGTACACGCCCTCTTCGTCCAGCACAGACGGGTCTATGGCCGTGCTTTTGATCACAGACCCTTCAGGAGCCAAGTTGC
This sequence comes from Anaerolineales bacterium, assembly GCA_034421855.1. GTDB lineage: Bacteria > Chloroflexota > Anaerolineae > Caldilineales > Caldilineaceae > Bin34. Next base: position 14,744 of record DAOUKB010000154.1, on the reverse strand, counting down.
CGGTAGGAAAGGTGACGGTGCTGGTCAAACCGCGGTCTTTGGCCTCCCGGGGGGCCATGATGACGTCGGCGGCTCTGATCCCGTCGCGTTCCCGCAGGATCTCCTGCAACCGCCGTCTGCGTTCGCTGGTTTCCCATTGGGCCAGATTGTCGCCCAACCGCAGCCCCGTGGCGGTCTGTACGTCCAAGTTGAGGAGATCGAGACTGCGGAGATGCAGCATTACTTCGGGTACGCCTCCCGCCAAGAAGGCTTGCACCGTGACGTGTCCTACGGGCCCGTTGGGCAACACGTCCACCAAGCGCGGGGTCTGGAAGTTGATGCGTTTCCAGTCCTCCACCGACGGTCGGGACAACCCTGCCGCGTGCGCCACAGCCGGGATGTGCAAGAGCAGGTTGGTGCTGCCGCCGAAGGCGGCATGCACCACCATGGCGTTTTCCAGCGCATCTTGCGTAAGGACGTGCCGGGCCTGGATGCCCTGCCGATGCAAAGCCACCAGACATTGGGCCGACTGCCGGGCCGTTTCCCGCCAGATCGGTTGCCCGGAAGGGGCCAGAGCGGCATGGGTAATCGAAAGGCCCAGAGCTTCGGCTACGACCTGGCTGGTCCCGGCGGTACCCAGAAATTGGCAGCCTCCGCCGGGGGAGCCGCAAGCCCGGCAGCCCAGCGCCGCCGCTTCTTCCACCGAGAGTTGACCGTGCGTATAGCGGACACCGATGGTTTGCACTTTGCCTGCGTCCTCGCCGTGCGTCGGCGGTAGCGTGACCCCGCCCGGGACTACGACCACCGGCAATTCGGCCTGCGCGGCCAAGGCGATCATCATGGCCGGCAACCCCTTGTCGCACGTAGCCACCCCCAGAACTCCCTGGCGCGTGGGCAAGGAACGGATCAGCCGGCGCAGGACCAGCGCCGCATCGTTGCGGTACGCCAGACTGTCGAACATGCCCGTGGTGCCTTGCGTCCGGCCGTCGCAAGGATCGCTGACGAAGGCCGCGAAAGGAGTGCAGGCGAGTGCGGCCAAGGCCCGCGCGGCCTCCTCCATCAACAGGCCCACTTCCCAGTGCCCCGTGTGATAGCCCAAGGCTACGGGCGTTCCGTCCGGGGCGCGGATGCCCCCTTGGGTGGAAAGGATCAGAAATTCGGGTTGCCGGAGACGGGACGGTTGCCAACCCATGCCGGCGTTCTGCGTCAAGCCGAAGAGATTGCCGCTGGGAGAATGCCGCAACAGGGCGTCGTCCAAGGGCAGGGATCCTGCGGGTCCCGCCCCCGACGTGGCGATGTCGTAGATGTCTGCACCGCCGTCGTCGACGGCGAAGGTGATCTCACGCGTAGCCATGAGGTTCGCCTGCTGGGGTGTGTCCGGCCTTTGCACTGTCACGCGCGGAGGCGTGCAGGTCTCGGAGCCATTAGCCTTGGGCCTATAGACCGAATCTACAACTCTACGTCGGCGATCCGCTTCATGGCATCCAAATAATCCCACTCCGTCGCATCGGACACCATGGGTTGATCGAAAATCAGCGAAAGCGGTCCTGCGAACCCGCTCTGCTTCAGAACCCGAATGCCGCCGGTCAGGTCGTCGGGAATGATGGAGCCGTCTGCGGCGTATTCGGCCTTGGCATGGCCGGAAGTGGCCCATGGCGCAATTTTGGCGAACTCGTCGTACCGATCGGGGCCCTTGAAGTTGCCGAAATCTGCACAGATCGTAATCTGACCGTTGCAGCTCTCCAGAATGGCGACCAGGTGATCGGCCTGCAACGACAACGGCCGAAAATTTTCGGTAAAGACCTTGACCCCTTTGTCTTGCCCGTAGGCGTACAGCGCTTGCAGCTGCGAGGCGCTCATGCGAATACTGGGATGGGCCGCCAGATTCTGGGTACCGGCGGGTACCGCGGCTTCCCCGGCGATTACACGGGCTCCCTGTGCGCCCAAGGCGCCGGCCGTGTCGATCCAGCCTCGAATCCAATCCAACTGCACTTCCCGCTCTCGGGGATCGGCCGCCGTGATGTCGCCGTCGTCGATCAGGACGGAGAAGATTTCGACTCCGGCATGGGCGGCTTCCCCGGCCAATTCGACCAAGTAGCCCTGATCCCGGGACGGGAAGTGAAAATGGCAGATTTCCAGCGTGTAGATGCCGTGCTGCGCCGCCATGCCCGGCAGCTGCAGCAAGGAGATTGCGGCTCCGCCGTTGAGGGGAGTCTGTTTGTCAGGTGAAAAATCGTCCAGCCATACGGAACCCAAAGCTCTATGCAAGCTCCAGGAGGATACGGAAACGCGAGCGGTCATGGAGGGCAGCTCCTTGGGTCTGGAAAGTCAGGCAATACTTTGGGCGGACATAAGACTGAGAACTTCCGCACGGGAAGGGAGACCGTTCCGGGAGCCTACCGTTTGACAACACAAGGCGCCGGTGGCGCTGGCAAAGCGCAATACGTCTTGCCAGTCCATGCCTTCGGCCAAGGCTCCGACGTAGGCTCCGTGAAAAGCATCTCCCGCGCCATTGGTATCTCGTACCTGCACGTCATAGGCCGACAAGGCGCCGGTCTGTCCATGCCGGGTCCAGACCAGCCCTCTCTCCCCTGAAGTGACCACCACGGTCTCTGCCAACGGGGCAATCCCGTGCAAGGCATCCTGCAGCGTCGTCGCCTCCGTATAGCCGTAGGCAAAACGTTCTGCGGCTACCAAATGGTCCACCAGCGGCGCCAGCGCCCGACTATGCGGCGAGTCGCCATCCGCATCCAAGACCGTAGGGACACCTCTGGCCCGGGCCTGCCGGATCACGCTGACGGACACCTCTTGCTGGTGTCCATCCACCAGGACCGCTTGCGGTTGAATTACATCCAGGTCCAATGCATCGGCCGGATACTGAGGTTGCACGCCTCTGTAGGCCGCCAACGTACGGTGGCCGTCGGGTTTGACCATGATGCTCGAAACGCCTGTGGGTTCGTCGGATCTAAGCAGATAATCTACGGTCACGCCCAATTCCGTCAGCTCGTGGACATGGGCGTCGCCGAACATGTCGTGACCCAAATAGGAGGCCAGAACGGTATCGTACCCCAAGGCCCCCGCGGCCGCCGCGGCATTGGCCGCCAAGCCGCCGCCACAGCGCGTGAAGGTTTCTGCATTGGCTTTCTCGTCGGAGCCCAGATGATGTGCGACGGTAAAAGTCAGATCATAGCAGGCATACCCGATGGCCAACACCTTGGGTCTGAGGGCCGGCAGTTCGTGGGACAAACGACATGCGCGCATCTTCAAGTATTGCCCCGCATCTTGCGCGGGCCCAGATCCGCCGCCTGCCCGCCAAACGCTACGCAGCGGCTGCGGCCGCGCTCTCCTCTTGGGTGTCCTCGTAGAGGAAACAGGCGGCCTGGTGATCTTGCTCGCCCACCGAGAACGGGGGCGGCGTAATCTCCAGGCAGCGGTCGAAACGCTGCGCACAGCGGGGATAGAAACGGCATCCGCTGTCTACGCTGATTCTCATTTCTTCGTCGTCGACCGTCGCGATGTCGTCGGTACCCCACTTGATATCCGGATCCGGTACCGGAATGGAGTCCAACAGCAGTTGGACGTAGGGGTGCTTGGGATTCTCGATGACGCGGGTTGTTTCCCCGCTCTCGGCAATCGTCCCTTGATACAGCAAATAAATGGCGTCGCCGATCTGATAGGCCGTGCTCAAATCATGCGTGATGTAAAGGAAAGAGATGCCTTCTTCGTCCCGCAACCGTAGCATGATGTCCAGAATCATGGCCCGCAAGGACGCGTCCACCATGGAAACCGGTTCGTCGGCCACAATCAGCCGAGGACGCAGCATGTAGGCCCGCGCCATCATGATGCGTTGCCGCTGGCCCCCGCTCAGTTGGTGGGGATACTTTTCCAGAATCTCCTCGCCGCGCAAGCCCACCACGTTCAGCGCATCCTCGATCATCGCGCGCCCGTCGCGGGTATTGCGGGCCATCTTGAAGTTGCGGATGATCATGTCGAAAACATGCTTTACCCGGTAAAACGGATTGTATACCGCATAAGGGTCTTGAAAGACGGCCTGTACTTCGCGCCGATACTGCATCCGCTCTTCGCCGGTCATTTGCCCGACATTCTTGCCCCGAAAAATGATGCTCCCGGAGGTGAGGCCGATGAATCCCAGCACCAGATTGGCCAGGGTGGACTTGCCGCTGCCGGACTCCCCCGCGATGGTCGTGATCGTGGCCGGCGCTTCCTCGACGGTCAGGTTGTAGTCCTGCAAGGCTACCGTGACCGGACCTCCACTCAACCAGGAACCGCCGTAAATCTTGGTGGCGTTCCGTATTTCCAACAATGGAGGCATACAAGGGATCCTTGGTAGGGAGGAAAGCGCCGGCGCCGGATACAGCGATGTTGGTTACGAATGGAGGATCGACGTACCGTCGTCTTCGTACAGATGACAGGCGGTCTGGTGATCCGGCCTCAATTCCCGCAACGGGGGATCCACTTCCCGACAGACGTCCATCACGTGGGGACACCGCATCTGGAAGATGCATCCTACCGGCGAGGTGCGCAGATCGTGGGTCAAGCCTTCGGTCAATTTGAGGGGCTTCCGTTCTTTGATCGACGGAATGGATTCGATCAGCAGCTGCGCATAGGGGTGCAACGGCTCGGCATACATCGACTTGACAGGGGCGATTTCCACCATGCGGCCGGCGTACATGACCGCCAGACGATCGACCAGCTGGGCCATCAGACCCATATCGTGGCCAATCACGATCATAGAGACGCCCAGACGTCTCTTCACGTCCAACAAGGTCTGGCCGACTACCCGCTGCACCACCACGTCCAAGGCGCTGGTCGGTTCGTCGGCAATGATCAGCTGGGGATTCAACGCAATGGCCATGGCAATGCAGGCTCGTTGCTTCATGCCGCCGCTCAACTCGTGCGGATACATGTTGTAGACCCGACTGGGCAACCCGACCAGCGTGAAGAGGTTTTCGATGCGTTCCTTCAGTTCCGCGGCACTGGACCGCTCCTCGTGGGTCCGGATGGTGTCCTTGATCTGAGAGCTGATCAGCATCACGGGATTCAGGGAATTCATGGCTCCCTGCGGGATCAGCGCCAGCTTGGTCCACCGTACGTCCCGCAACTCGGCCCCTTCCAGCCGAGTCAAATCGATACCGTCCAACTCGACCGTTCCCCCTACGATGCGCCCCGGATTCTGCACCAGGCGCAGAATCGCCATTGCAGTGGTGGTCTTGCCGCACCCCGATTCGCCGACCAAGCCCACGATTTCGCCCTTGCGCACCTCGAAGGAAACGTCGTCTACGGCTCTCACGTCGCCGGTGGGAGTATGGTAGTAGACCTTGAGCCCCCGGACGGTCAGAGCGGTCCCCGCGCCGTGTCCGTAGAAGCCGCCTGCAGTAGAAGCGGGGATGGTCGCGGTCATGGTCATGAGGAAGACAGCACGCCGCGCAGGCGCGGATTGGCGATTTCATCCAAGCCGACCGTCATCAGGAAGAGAGAGGTGAACACGACCACCAAGGCTACGATGGGAATGCCCCACCACCACCACATGCCTCGAAACAAGGCCGAAACCGCCATGGCGTGATAGATGGTCATGCCCATGGTGGGAATGCGGGTAGGGCCCAACCCCAAGGCTTCCAAGCCGGTGGCCGCCAAAATGGCCCCTGATACGTTGCCGGTCAGACTGGCGGCCAGATACGGCAGCATGTTGGGCAGCATCTCCTTGAACAGAATGGCGAAGGTGTTGGCTCCGGACAAGCGCGCCATCTGCACATATCCCCGTTCCCGCAAGGTCAATACCTGGGCGCGCAACAGTCGGGTAGGGCCAGGCCAGGCGAAGGCCGCCAGCAACAAAGCCAAGACGGGCACGCTCAACTGCCTGACGAAGGCCGAAATCACAATCAACACGGCCAGCGTCGGTATCGTAATGATGGAATCGGAAAGGGTGCGGATCACGGCATCCACCCAGCCGCCGGCAAAACCCGCCGTAAACCCCAACACGACCCCGATCAGCATGCCGGCTCCTGCGGCAATCAACCCGATGTGCAGGGATCTGGGCGCCCCGACGAGCAGCACGGCCAACATGTCTCTGCCGTCGCTGTCCGTCCCCAGGGGATGTTCGGAAGTCGGAGTGCCAAAAACGGGATTCTCGCTGGTGACCCACATCGGCGGCAGATTCAGGGGGGAGGAGGCGACGCGGGCTTGCGTAGTGTCCCACAGACCCAGAGGCCCGGCGGCGGCCATCAGCAGCACCAGCAGAATGAGGGACAGGCCAATGAGGAACTTGGCGTTCAGCCAAGGCGAATCCCAGGTGTTCAGTCCGCCGCGTTCTGCGGTTGGATCTGCGGCTGTTTCCTGCACGACCACGCTCATGACGTGCCCTTCTGATACGTAATGCGAGGATCGATCATGGGATATAGAAGGTCCAGAATCAAGACGGCCGTGGCCGTGCCCACGATCAGCATGAATACGATGCCTTGAATGACCGTGTAGTCGGCGCTGATGATGGCCTGGTACAGAAAATAGCCTAGGCCCGGATACCCGAAAATATATTCCACCAGCAGGGAACCCCCCGCCAGGGCCCCGATGTTGAGGGCCAAGGCCGTGATCTGCGGCAGCAACGAGTTGCGTACGCCATAGAACCAGAACACGCGGCGGGAGCGCAGGCCTTTGGCGTCGGCCAAGATCATGTAGTCCTCGCCGTCGGTGGTGACCATCATGCCGCGCATGCCCAGGGCCCAAAAGCCCATGGAGGTAATCACAATCGAGAAAACCGGCAATATGCCGTGATATATCACGCTGGAGATGAATTCCCAGTGGAACCCCGGGTCGATGTTGCGTCCGTAGTTGCCGAAAGCCGGGAAGATCTTCCACCGAAAGGCCAAAATCGAAATCAGCAACAGCCCGAACATGAAGAAAGGGATGGCCGTGAACGTGAGCGAAACCGGCAGGACGTTGCGAATCCAACCCGGCACTCTGCGCCATGCCATCAGCGCCCCTACCATGTTGCCGAGCAGGAACGAAAGGATCGTGGCCACGGCCAGCATGCCGACTGTCCAGGGCAGGGAGCGATTTACGATGTCCGTGACCCGCGCCGGGAAGTTGGCCAAGGAATAACCCAGGTCCAACCTGAGCATGTTGCTCAGGTATCGGAAGTACTGGACATGCAGGGGGCCGTCCAAGCCGAACCGGGCCCGCCATGCATTGATCATGTCGGCCGAGTTTTCAATGGTGCCGGCCTGTTGCAGCAGCCGCTCCACCATGGCGGTTACCGGATCGCCGGGAGCCAGGCGGGGAATGACGAAGATCAGCGTGGAGCCGATCCAGATGGTCAGAGCCCACATGCCCAGACGGCGCAGGAAATAGCCGAGGGTAAGTTCACCCATAAAGCGTCTCTGTGGGAAATGCGGTCTGCGGAAGGCGGAAAAACAAAACCAGCCAGGGCCCGGCCCGAAAGGCGACCCTGGCTGGCGGTTACTACGAGGTCTTGATGCTTGAGGCCATCATCAGGCTAATTGCCGGTCGCCTCGATCTCGTGAATGATGTAGTGCGTATGCTGCCACCAAGTCGGCGGGTGCACGTACTGGTTGTCGAACGTGGGCCAATTGGTCCAGTATGTCTCCAGGAAGGGAATGATCTTCTTGGCTTCCGTGATCGGAATGACGGGCAGCTCTTCGAAGAGCAACGCCGTGGCCTGCAGGAACAGGGGCTCAATGGCCGGATCGCCCAACGGCAGCGAACCAATCTGATCCACCAACGCCCCGTATTCTTCCGCCTTGTCGCCGCTCCAGCGCCAAGAATTTTGGTTGGCGCGGGTGCCGATGGGTTCGAGCCAGCGGGTGTTGAATGTATCCATGGTCGCCCAAGGTTCGTTCACGGAACCACAGGTCTGCCACCCCATGCGGGATTCGAATTCGCCGTTTCGGAAGTTGTCGCCCCAGGTTTGCCCAGCCTGGTTCACATGCACCGCGTTGATGCCGGAACGCTGCAGCTGCTCAGTGACGACTTGGGCGATACGTCTCTTCTCGATGAACCCCTCGTGCGTGGCAATCTCGAGCGACAGATCTTCGCCGTCCTTTTGCCAATAGCCGTCGCCTTCACGGGTATAGCCTTTGGACTCCAGGATGGCGAACGTCTTCTGGGGGTCGTGGGTAAAGAGCTCGTCCACGTCCCAGGCGCCTTCCGCGATGGCCAGGTCCACCAAGGCGTCCAGCGGCGGGTAGGCCGGGAAATAATGCCGATTCTTCAGCGTGGTGCCTTCATAGGCGATCTTGACGATCTCGTCGCGGTCCACCGCGTAGTTGATGGCCCAACGCATGTCCGGGTCGTTCCAAGGCTCAATGGCGTTGTTGAACTCGAATGTGCGGGAGCACGGGTCCGGCACCCAGGCCAGCGGCATTTCGTCGAACCAGGTGATGACGTCGGGATTTTGGCCTTGCAGAGCCTGCAGCTGTCCCAAGGTGATGTCCATGAGACTGTCGATGCCGCCTTGAGCCATCACGTTTACCGCGGTCTCGTCGGAAGCGCTGCGGACCCAAATCAGCTTCTTGGGTTCGGGAAGTTCCTTCCAACCGACCTTGGCTCCCCACCAGTCGTCGTTGCGCACGTAGCTGAATTCCGTGGGGTTGACGCTGTCCAGCAGGTACGGGCCCGTGAAGACCGGCCAACCCTTGTCGGGATCGTAATTCTTGAACGTCAGGGGATCCTGGTCGGCCCAGATGTGCTCGGGCAGAATGACGGGACCACCCCAAATGCGGACGGACCAGTTGTCGAGCTGGAAGCGGGAATTGGGGCGGGTCAGGTTGAAGGTGACCGTGAAGTCGTCGACTTTCTCCACGCTCTCCACCCAGTCCTGCATGCCGGCCGCGTAGCCCAACTCGGTGTGTTCCAACAGCAATGCCATGGTGAAGACGATATCGTCGGCATTGAAGGCTTCGCCGTCGCTCCATTCCACCCCCTTGCGGATGTGCAGGGTCCAGGTAGTGAAGGTTTCGTCCGCATCCATGGACTCGCCCAGCCAAGGTTCGATTTCGCCGGTCTGATAATTCAGAATAAACAGGGGCTCCTGCACGGCTTGGTGCATGCCTTGGTTGCGCAGACCGCCGGGCACATACGGATTCATCAATTCGGGATCCGCGAACTGGCCGCCCCGGGCGTCCACCTCGAAAATGACGGTTTCGGCGCGGGAGGCGTCCGCATAGTCCTCCATCATCGTTTCCATATCGCCGGCTTCGGTCATCTCGGCTTCCCCTGCGGGAGCGGTACCGTCCGGTGCGGCGCAGGCCACGACTGCCAGCAGCGCCAGCAGTACAGCCAACAATACAGATATTCCCTTCTTCACTTCACTCACTCCTAACTTGGCGCAGGTCGAAGCGAATTGCTCGAAGCGCGTCCTAACCCAAAGTTCACCCGTCGGGGTGAACCTTGTCGGTCGTGCTCGCACAACCTGCTGTCTTATGAAAAGGCGAAAGCATTATAACAAGGCGACCGTGCCAAAAGGCGAAAATCAGCTTTCACTGCGGTTGCTCCGCACGCAACCGCAGTACGCCGGCTATTCCCCCGCAGGGACTGGTCCGATCGCGTTGGTCAGGTCTGCCCCTGCAAAAACGGCGCCTTCCAGCAAGGCGTCGGTGAAATCTACAGAGGCCAAGACGGCATTGGTGAAGTCTGCGTGCCGCAGATCGGCGCCGGCCAGTGTCGCGTTGCGCAGATCGGCGTCCGCGAAACTGGCATTGGGCAAGGAAGCGCCGGCCAGATCTGCCCGGCCCAAGAAAAGGCCGGAGTAATCTCCGCCCTCGCCCCCTTGGTTGAGAATGGTCCAAACGACGCGCCATCTCTCCGGCAGTATGGTTTCGGAATCGATAATGGTGCCGCGCAAGTTGCTGAGGCCCATCTCGGCACCATGCAGATTCGTGCCGATCAGCACAGCGCCAGTCAATACGGCCCCGTCGAGGTCCGCTTCGGTCATGTCGGCTCCGGAAAAATCGGCGCCCCGCAAATCGGCATTCCGCAGATTGGCGTATGTCAGAACGGAGTTGCGAAACACTGCTCCTTGCAAATCGGCGTCCTGTAGAAAGATCTCGGTCAGCATGGCATTGGGCACTGCCACCTCGGAATAGTCCCGGGCGATCCCGGGATCGTTGTGCATTTCCCACACCACGCGGTCCCGCGGTGTAAAGCGGGTGTCGTCGTCAATCTGTGATTGACGCAAATCCGCCATTTCCAAATCGGCCCGGGAGAGGTCGGCCCCGCTGAGATCGGTATCGCGTAGACGCGCATGTCTGAGATTGGCCTGACCGAAGTCGTATCCTTGCAGGTAGGCTCTGGACAGGCTGACCCCTTCCAAATCCAGGTCCGGCTCAGAGTCGTTCCAGAGATGCCAAATGCGTTCCCAATGGCCGCTCAACACGGTCCGCTCATCGATGACGGATCCTTTCAGCAGGGCGCGCGACAGGTCGGCCGAGCCCATGAGGGAACCGCGCAAATCGGCATGTCGCAGGTCGGCTCCATACAGTCTGGCCCCGTCGAGCCGGCTGCTCGCCAGATTCGCGTTTCGCAGATCGGCGTGCGTCAGCAACGCGGCCGAGAGATTGGCCCCGGCGAAATCCGCTCCGTTCAGGTCTGCATGCGAGAGATTGGCAAAATACAGGTCGGCTCCGCTGAAGTTCACGCCTCGGGCGACGATCCGCGGCATGTTGGCATGCGAAAGATCAAAGTTCTGGAACGACTGTGCCAGGAGAATCTGCCCTTCGTAGTCGGCTCCTTGACACTTCTTGGGACAGACTTGAAAGAACGGCCGCAGATACAAATTGAACACAAAAAAGAACCCGACCAACAGCGTGGGCACCGCGATGATGGCCGCAATAATCAAAGGCTTGGCGATTTTCGGCGGTGTCGAAGGGAGCAAAGCCGACATGGTTCGGGGGTTACTTTGCCTGCGGAGGAACTTTCGCCCAAAGGATAAACGAAAAGCACACGGATAGAGGGTATCGGCAGGCAATGCGGATCCTCTGCATGCTGGGATATGCCGTCCGGAACCTAATCATGGTCCAGGTGCGGGCTCTGCACTATAGAAAGCACCAGGCTGTCCGCGGGGGCCTGGACGACGAGGATATGTTGCGGCATGGTCTGCTCCTGGATCCCCCAAGCCTGCGGGCCGAGCGGAGGCTGCATGCAATACGGCCGGAGTATGTTCCTGTAGCCTCGGCTCGACCGGCGGTGCCGGCGATCGCCAGCCACGCGAGGGGAGGCAAGGGCGGAAGACCTGCGAGCGTTTGTACCGATGTGTGCCGCCGGCGGAGCAGTACCGGCATCAGGGACTACGCTCGCCACTGCGGGGCCGGCTGCCTTGCTGGATGCGCCGCCGAAGACTACGCCAAAACCATGGACCGGCAACGCACGCGGCGGCGCGCGGCGCCTTGCAGAAGATATGCTGCGGTCCTTGCCGAGACCGCACGGCTGGGGTCGACAACCAGTCCACAGCCCAGCAAGGGCCAGGGCCAGGGGTTCAGGTCGGTCGGCGTACGCCGACCCACACTTGCGCAGTGTTGGCCGACCTCCGAACAGTCCTTGCCCCATGCATTCCCGTTGTGTTCCGGTCTTTGCGCGGGAGCTGCAATCAGTGCCGCGCGAGCAAGAGGGCTTCCACCGTGCTGGCAGGCGTGTCGGATCTCTGGGCAGCCTGTATCAAGACCCCGACGTTCGGCAGCTCTTCGCGCGTGCGACTTTGCAGCGCCCGGCGGCAATAGTCCAGCCGTTCGGCATCAAGGTACTCTCGCGCCACGTCGAGCAACACCTCCCTGAGGCCCTCCGCCAGGCCCTGGGCATAGCCTTCGACAAAACCCTTCCCGCGCACCGAATACCAATCGTCGAGTTCCGTATCCCACCACTCCACTTTGTATCCCCGCCCGCGCCAGCGGGTGCCTAGGACCGCGCTGGAGAAAACCCCGGGAGAGTCGGCCTCGACGGGCAGGTAGTCTCCCGCATCGTCGAGCCGCCAGCCTTCCAGCACGCCCGTTGCTTGCTTGGGGTCGAACAACCAGAATTCCGCGACCCCCATGCTCCGGCAGATGCGCCATTTGGCCTCTCGGTCCGCTTGCTCGGTCGCATCCGAGAGGACTTCCAGCACCAGCCGCGGCGCCTGCCACGCGTCCCAAGGGACGGAATCGAGATTGTGACCCGGCTTGAAGGCCGGTACGGGCGGGGAGGGATACAGGCCGATGTCGAACGCTATCTTGCCTTGACGAAAGCGGGTGCCCGCCAGGTGTTCCTCGGGGATGCCTGTTTCCAGGAGCCCGGAAGTGACCCGATAGCCCAAGTTCTTTTCCGCCACGTACTCCCCCAGATGGAACCGGATGATACGCAAGGCCTCATTGTGGTGGTCTCCCTGTACCAACCGTACCCCTTCCTTGAGCAAATACGGATCGTCCGTAAAGCAATCCACTTCCGAAAGCCGCAGCTCTGCTTCGGTCAGGGGCAGAAACAACGGCTTCGTAGAGATCGCGCTCGTCGACGCTGCCATAAGCGCACCGTGCCTTGATCTGTTGACTGGACGCCATCTTCCGAGAGACGGCGCCTCGCCCCCCATTGTATGATGACTCCGCGCCGATTTGTACTGGCCGACACACTTGACTTCGTTGCTGGGTGCTGCCGGTGTCGGCAGGCGAGGCTACGGCCTGTCGACTGCGCGCTTGGCCGGGCCCTTCCCGAGCGTCCCCATGCATTCCCCGCGGGGCGTCGTTGCCGAGCCCGGCCGGGATGTCGGTCCGACGGCCGTCGATACCGTAGGGTCGCAAGGGATGTGCCCCGACGGCGGATTGTGGGGTTTCAATCCGGTCTTGGAGATGTGCGTGGATACACGCGGTTACCCGCTTCCTACCGTGGCGGTTACAATGGGGAACACTTTGCTTCGAGGTCCATGCAGCAGTCTGCCGGGAGAGGCGCAATCCCCTCTCCCGTCCTGTAGGGCAGACGGCTGTTTACGACCTTGCTCGATGCACGCTTTACGCCTTCCAGGGGATGCCGCTCCATGAAAAGCCTGCTTTATACCGCTCCCTGGCATATGCAGGTCAGCGAGGCTCCTCCCCCAGAGCCGGCGGCCGACGATGTCCTGGTCAGCGTCAAAGCCGTGGGGATTTGCGGCTCCGACGTGCACGGGTACACCGGCAGCACCGGTCGCCGTACGCCGCCCATGATCATGGGCCATGAATTCAGTGGCACGGTGGCGGCTCTGGGCAGCAATGTACGGGGGGTGGAGGAAGAGGACGAAGTGATCGTCTCGCCGTTGTTTCCCTATGACGGGATCGGGCAGCGCGCAGTGTTGGGGGTCAACACGCAGGGGGCCTATGCAGACTTGGTGCGCGTGCACAAATCCATGCTGTACCCCAAGCCGGAAGGCATGACCTGGCATCAGGCCGCCATGTGCGAACCCCTTTCGATTGCCATGCACGCGCTGTCCCGCACCCCGCTGGAGCTCATGGACACGGTCGTGGTAGTCGGGGCGGGCACGATCGGTTTGCTGGCGATGTTGTGCGCTCGTCTGGGCGGAGCCGGCACCATCGTCGTTACGGACATGAGCGCCCACCGCCTGGAGGTGGCGCGCCGGATGGGAGCGGATGTGACCATCGACGTCGAGGAGGAAGACCCGGTCGCCGAGGTGATGGCCATGACCGACCAGAGCGGAGCGGACGTGGCCATCGAGGCTGTGGGACTGTCCAAGTCGGTACAGCAGGCCCAGGCCATGGTCAAGGTGGGAGGCCATGTCACGTGGATCGGCAACAGCGACCGCATGATCGAGGTCGATATGCAGGAAGTGGTGACGCGGGAAATCACCATTGCGGGCACGTATGGTTTTACCGATGAATTCGAGCGGGTGATCCAGTCTATCGGCTCCGGCCTCCTCGACGTGAATCCCTTGATCGAGCAGGTTTCCCCGCTCGCCGAAGGACCGGCCGTCATCCGAGGCCTGGCCAAAGGCGAGCTGGATCTGATCAAGGTCATCCTGGAACCCTAGTCCGGCCATGCGCATAGCCGCTTTTCCCAAGTGCTATCTAGACGACATCTGTGTCCGTCGCACGATGGACGTCTTCGATTGGATTCGCATGTCGGAATGCTTGGAGGTGGAGGGACTGGAACTGTACGAAGGCTTTATCGCCTCTTTGGACGGATCGTATCTGGACTCCATAGGCGAAGCTCTGACTGCCCGCGGTTACGAGATGCCTATGCTCTGCGTCTCGGCGGACTTCACCCATCCTGCACCGGAGATGCGCCAAAAGGCGGTGGAACACCAAGTCGACATGATGAAGGTGGCTCGCCATTTGGGCGGCAAGGGCGTAACCTGCCGAATCCTTACCGGGCAGAGATATCCGGACCTGCCGCTCGCGGCAGGCCTGGAGCTGGTGGAAGAGGCCTTTCGGACGGTCCTGCCCGTGGCGGCCGAACTGGAAGTGGTGCTGGCCATGGAAAATCACTACAAGGACGGCTATTGGCGGTACCCGGAGTTTGCCCAGAAGATGGAGGTCTTCCTGCAGGTGCTGGAGCGCATTCCCGATTCGGAGTGGTTCGGGGTGCAGTACGATCCTTCCAATGCCTTGGTGGCGGGCGACGATCCCATCGCTTTGCTGGACGCCGTACTGCCCCGGGTCGTCACCATGCACGCCAGCGACAGATATCTGACCGCGGGCACGAAGCTGGAAGCCCTGCGGGCGCAAGACGGCAGCATAGGCTATCTGGACGCGCTCCAGCACGGCGTGACCGGTCAGGGCCTG
>DAOUKB010000153.1:0-39138 GCA_034421855.1 Anaerolineales bacterium | reverse complement strand
GGCAGGATATGCCGGCGAAATTTCCTGGCGGGCGGCGTACCCACGGCTTCGGCCGCCAGGAAGTAGAGTTGGTTCCGGATGCGTTCGACTTCGGTGCCGATCATCCGCGTCCAGTGGGCCCAGCCGGTAAGACCCAAGCCCAGGATGAATACCGGGAGCCCGGCGCCGGGACCGATGGCGGCAATGAACATGAAGGCAAAGAGCAAACTGGGGAATGCGGCGGAGACAGCGCCGGCAGTGCGGGCAAACTGCCGCGCGCCTCCGTGAGGCAAAGCCGTCAGAATGCCCAAACCGATCCCCACGGCCATGCGCATCAGTGTCACGTAAGTCACCAGCGTCAACGTGGGCCGGGTACCGAACACCGTCCTGCTGAGCAAATCCCGGGCCTCGAGATCGGATCCCAGCGGATATCGAGGGTTGGGAGGATAGGGGGCCGCATAGGTCATGCCGTTCACTTCCAGCAAGAAGGGACCCGTGGCCTCCGGATCATGGGGAGCCATCATCTCGGGAAAGTACGCGGCAGCCAGCAGCAGCAGCATGACGAGGCCGCCCAGCATCAGAAGAGGGTGTCCGAGCCAGACGCGCGGCCATAACAGGCGATGCAGGCCCCATTCCTGCAGGTCGTCCCGATACAGCCACCCAGCTCCTATGGCGAGCACGCCGACTCCGGCCAACAGGCCCCAGCTCCACATGGCCGCCACGGACGCGGCCAGCAACGCGAGGCTGGCGTATCGGTCTACGAAGTAAGGGACGGAAACCCAACGGGACATGGCGCAACCGATGCAGTCAGGCGCTTGTCGTCGGAACATCGACGGGCAGCAGCACGGGAACGATGTGGACAGCGCCAGGTAAGGGCATGGGCTTGGCAGGCGCCACCGCCCACGCTCCGAGACCCGGCCACGGGACTGCAGCGGAAGCATGCGGAATCCGTTGCGCCCGGAAGCCTCCTTGAGCTGCTCCGGCTTTCCGTCGCATAATGACCGGGGTGCCGGGCAGATCGCAAAGTACAACATGCCGCAGGGCGCGTACTTTTCTGCCTCAAGTCGAATTTCTGCGACATCAGACAGCCATCCGACCGGAATTCCCTGAACTCGGCGCAAGATCGAAACAAGATGCCGTACCTACGCTCGTTCGGGTTGAGGGCAATCCTGACGGTTCTGGGCGTCACCTTGCTCTGCTTTCTGTTGGTCGATCGGCCCATCCTGCGCGAGTTCTACCATCTGGCACGTCGATTGGGCGATTTCAGCCGCAATTTCCCGGCCGCGTGGAGCGTCGAATCCCAGACGGTGACGGCCGCCTACGTGCGTTCCCTGACGTTGCTGGTCAGCAGCCTCTGCCTGGCGGTCGTCTTGGGTCTGAGTCTGGGCATCCTGACCGGTGCACGCGCCCAGACCCCGGTTGGCCGATTGCTGTCCGGCATCAGTCACGTAGGTCTGGTCGTGCCCAGCTTTCTCCTGGCCCTGGCCCTGATGGTTTTCTTTGTGCGGTACCTGGGACACTGGACGGATACCCAGCTCATACTCTTGCGGCCGGCCCCCGCATTGTCGTTGGATCCGAGATATGTCATTGCGCCTGCATTGACCCTGGCGGCCCGTCCTGTAGCGCATATCACCCACGTCACCGCTACCATGCTGCATGAACAGCTCGGTCAGGACTACATCAGAACAGCAGCGGGCAAAGGTCTGGCCCGGGGTCGCATTCTGCGTGTGCATGCTTGGCCCAACATTGCAGTCAGTGTGCTGGAAGCCGTGAACAGCTCGTTGCTGTTTTCGCTGAGCAGCCTGCCTATCGTGGAATTCGTCTTCAGCTGGCCGGGAATCGGCTTGTACCTCCTGGCTGCCGTTTTGGAACGCAATACAGAACGCGTACTGTTCCTGCTGCTCAGCGTAAGCTTGACTTTTCTGCTCTTGAATCTGGGCAGCGACCTGCTGGCGCGGTCGTTGGAACCTCATCTGCGCGGTCGAGCGACCCCTCGCTGACCGGCCGCATGGCGTATCGCCGACCGGTACCGGTTGCCAAAGCGTATGTCGCCTCCGTACGGGCTATTTGTACACCACACGCGGATCCAGAAAAGGATAAACGAGATCGACCAGCAGGTTCAGCGCCATGGTCAGAAAGGCGGTGAACAGCACTACCCCGTTCAGCATGTTGAAGTCCCGATTCGACAGGCCGTCCTGAAATAGGCGGCCCAAACCGGGATAGTTGTACGCCATGTCGATGAACACGGCCCCCCACATAAAGTCGTCCACCAGCAGGCCCAGCGAGGTGACGACCGGAATCAAGGCATTGCGGGCCACGTGACGCACGACCACGTGCGTCTCGCGCAACCCCTTGGCCCGCGCCGTACGCACATAGTCGTTCTCCAGGACTTCGAGCATGCCGGCGCGGGTCTGCCGGATGATCACGGACAGGGACCGCAGCGAAATCAGCCCGACCGCGACGAAATAGGAAGAATGCCAAGGTCCTTTCCACCCTCTGGGCACGTTCATCAGGTCCAGCCATAGGACCAGCAGGATGGAAGTCATGGGTACCAGCACGTAGACCGGTATGGAATACAGAAACAGACTGCCCCCTACAATGGCATAGTCGAAGCGGGTGTTCTTGAAGTGGGCCGCCAGCATGCCGAGCGGGATGCCCGCAAAGATCATGATGAGCAGGGTGCCCAATGCGAGCGCGCCCGAGACCGGCAGGGCTTGTCGGATGCGATCCCAGACCGGCGCCGAGTCGATGAAGGAATACCCGAACCGGCCTTGGAGCAAATTGGCCATATAGGTGCCGAACTGTTCGTGAAACGGCCGGTCCAAGCCGAATTCACGTCGCATGTCGGCCAGCTGTTCCGGGGTCAGATAAATGCCTTGGGCCGCATACTCCGCGCGCCGGATCGTGACCGGATCGATCGGTCCCAAATAACCCAGCAGGAACACAATCAGCAGCGTGGCCAGCAGGGTGGGGATAATCACTACCACGCGCAGGACGAAATACTGGAACATCAGGGATCCGTTTTAAATGCAGAATGCCGGTTCAAAGAACCGGCATCCCACAACAAGCAAACGGCGAATCAGAAAGGTTTTTAGCGTTCTTCCAAATAAGTTTCGGTCATGGAATGCCAAAAGCTGATGCGGCTCTGTGCGTAGCCTTGGACCCATGGCTGGATCTGGTACCAGCCCCGAATGTATCCGGTCGGAATGACCAATGCCGCATCCGTGAACGCGGTCAGTAGGGCCATGGCCTCGTCGCAATAGGCCGCATCGTTGGGATCCATGGCGAGCAACGCGTCAATGGCCTCGTCCCATCCTTCCTCGGTGTAGTGGGTCCATTGTTGCTGTGCCCCTCCGCGCGTGTGCGCTATCGCCTCCAGCAAGTATGCAGGCCGCGGTAGGAACGAGCCGCCCGACGTGACCTGAATGGCGACCAGGCCTTCCCCGTCGACGAACTCGGACTCGGCATTCCGGATTTCCACGTCCTCAATGCCCAGATGCACCCGCCACATTTCCTGAATGATCTGAGCGGCCCGGATGCGGGGCGGATCCGAACCCCCGGTCAGAATGCGAATCTTGGGCACGGTCTCGCCCGTGGGACCGTATTGGGATTGGGCCAGGAAGCCCTGTGCGCGTTCCACGTCGAAAGGATAGGGCTGGAACGCGTCTTCGTAGCACTGATAGGCGCTGGACATGGGGCTGCCTGCATTGGACGGCGCCTGTTCGCCTTCCCAGGCAATGTCCGCGACTTTGTCCCACTCGATGGCGGACATCAGCGCCCGCCGCAGATTGACATCGTCCACCGGCTCCTTGTCCGTAAGGAAATACATGGCCCAGAACGCCGAAACCGGCACCTCGCGGAACACTTCCGGTTGATTCTTGCGCAGCAGCACCGAAGAAGGACCGCTCAGATTCAGCGCGATATCGATTTCCTGATTCTCGAACATCAACAGCATCGTCTGGAAGTCACGGATCGTCGTGGCTTCGATGCCGTCCAGCAGCGTAGGTTCGCCCCACCAGTGCGGGTTGCGTTCGAAACTGTAAATGGCGTCGGGTTCCGGCTTGAGAAACGTCGGTTTGAAAGGCCCGGAGACAATCAGGTCCGCGGCATTGTCGCCGCGAAAGAACCGGTCGCCCATGGCTCCGCGCCAGTCGTTGGGCGTGGCATAGGCGTCGGCGTTCTCGAACAGAAACTCGAACTGGTCCGCGCGGGCGGGCGCCGCTTCCCGGAATCCCCACAGCTGGGGCAGCGAGCCCTCGGGACGCCACAGGTCGACTTGGAGGGTGCCTTCGTCGACCACCACCAGACCCGCAATAGTGTCTGCCTCGCCTTCGGCAAATGCGTCGATGCCCTGCACGGCTCCCATCACGAAATTACGCGGCCAAGACGCGCGATCGGAATGGAAGATGAAATGCCACCAATCCACTGCATCCTGTGCCGTGATCTTTTTGCCGTCCGACCAAACCGCTCGCGGATCGATATGGAACGTGTAGGACGTCAGATCCTCGTTGGTCTCCCAGTCCATAGTGAAAAGCCCAGGCCCTACATTGCCGTCTATATCCACCAGGAAAGGGGGATAAAACATGTGGCCGAAATTGCACGGACTGCCATAGTCGATCCCTGGGAAGGGACCGGAGCCGCAGCCGCCCTCATGCACCACATTCAGGACCTGGTTGTCGGCCGCGCCCGTGGGCAGATCGTCCATCGTCTCCATGTCCGCGCTCGGCGCCGCTTCGGGCACCGCAGGGGCACAGGCGATCAACATCATACTCGCCAGGAGCATCAAGGCGACACTCCCTATGTGCTTCCTGTATTTCATTGCACTACCTCCTGATAAATAAAAACAAACTCAGACAGAACTCGCCATACAGCCAACGTCGCAGAAATCTTCAATACAGGGCCGCCTGACCGGGGCCATCAACGACGCCCCATATCCAAAACGACCGCAACCGACATCACCACGGGGTACCGGCAATCCCCTCGCGCACAGCACCACGGCAAGGGCGGCCGGGATGTGGGTCGAGTCTCGTCAATCCATCAAGCCGCTTAACCCTAAACCAATTCCTGCAACAATGTCAAACAGGTTGTTTGTCCCACTATTGGGACAATGGGAAAAGAGGCGGCTGTCGCCGCAGGCGAGACACCTGCATGTCATGACGAGAGCAAGGCGGCTGTCGGCGATATTCGGCCTCGGGTTCCCGATACATTCGGGAAGGAGTATTCTTAGGAATCCCGGGTCGTATCCTTGTCTTGCGTGCCGTTCACCTATCGCCGCATCAAAAGTACAAGCCCAAAACAAAAGCCGGCTTGGCCGCGGGCGAGATCTCCGCCCCGGCATTTCGTTCCGGACCCGATGCAATGTCGCACCGCCAGCGGAATGCCGCTATGCGGGGGAAAACATCAGCCTCAGGAGGAGACAACCGACATGAACCTGCACCAGAAAGCTCGGCTGTTCAATGCCTGGATTGTGGAAGACGCGATGGATGAATACGGCCTGATTCGCCATCGGCTTACCTATCCGGAGCGTCGACCCATTCCGTGGGACATGTTGGAGCATGTGCGCCGGGACCGGCAAACGAGGCAGGCCGAGGGCAAGAAGTGGCATCCGCTGGCCGGCACACCGGCATATGCCATGTACGAAGATGCCAATTATGTGGGCAACCGATATCTCAATTCCCAGGTATGGCGTTGGCTGGCCACCGGGACCGCCGAGAGCCGGGACAATGCCCAGCAGGGCTTCAGCGCCACCCTCTATCCGTTTCGTGAGGGCATCAAGCGCGAGAAAGGGTACTGGCCCAAACCCTACGGGGCATTGAAGGGTGACTATGCCATTGACCGATCCTATACGGAAACCAGCGTCGATCAAGCATATTCTCCCATGATCGCTCTATGGCGATTTCACCAGCACTTGGCCAGCCCGTCCCAGAGGCGGGAAATCGCGGAAGCCATGCAAGCCCACGGACACTGGTGGATCAGACATGACTATGGCTATGCATACCTGGGCGAGACCTGGCGGGCATTCGGTGAGCGTATCGCCAGTCCCAGCGCCGCCTTGAAAATCCCGATCGGCATGCACATGGCCTATCGCCTGACTGGCGACCCCCAGTTGCGCGACGAGTGTGTACGCATAATCCGGAAAGCCCAGGCAGACGGCGCTTTCCAAATGCACGAGGGCCCGCGGGGCGAAATCAAGGACCTGTACCATTGGGCCGAAATGTACGCCTATTTCCTGCGAGAGACGGAACTTGCCGACCTGACGGATTGGGCTGGACTGATTCGAGAGTGCTGGCGTTACGGCAAGAGTACCATGCAAGGCCACGGGCTTTGCATCGGCATGGGGGAGTTCAGACCCGAAGGGTACATTGTCCGCTATACCCCGGGCCCCATTGACGACGTACATCATGGTTACTGGAAGACAGACGCTCCCCATCCGGCTTCCACGGCCCAGATGGCCGGCTTGGCCATGCTGGTACATGAACTGGACCTTGACCGGAAAGCCGGCGAAACAGGACGTGAACTCCTCGCTGCCCTCTCGCCGACCGCAGTCGGTGACCTCCATGGCTATCTTTTTGCCCGTCCGGATCAAATGCCGCCTGCCATCCGTGATCATCCGCCGCCGCTCTTGTTCAATACTCGTACGGTGGTATTTTGGTTGGAGGCCTATTGGCGAGGGCGTTTGCACGGAGTGCTCGGCTCAGGAGACTAGTACAGTTTCCCGCCACGGTCGGTTTCGGCCGGAAAGGGGCTTCGTCCAAGAGGGACCCGCAATGGCGCTGCGACCTGTAGCGCCACAAGGAGCGCCTGAGGCTCCCGGGGCCCAATCGGGTTATCGCCTCAGCGTGAAGGCACGCCTGGATTTCTGTGCCGTGGCCGTGGTACGGGGAAGAATCCGTGAGGGAGACGGGCAGTCATGGAAGGCACGATCCTCGGAACGCCTAGGCCAGGAGGTAGATTGGTCGATGGACCGGGACCGGTCCTTGCAGGGGAAATTGTACCTGCGGTTTGTACAGGTATACGACTGCGCAGAGGCAATTGCCTCGAGCAATCTATAACGATTCCCTAGGAACCGGGGGCCAGTCTGGTCCCCGACTTTGATGTGCCTGTGTAGCGGGAAAGGACCGCAGGCGTGTTCGTGGCGAAGCAGTCATGGAGGACAAGTGGGACATGGCGAAGCACCCTTTGCCACCTTGGGGAAACCAGTGCGCCGCGTCTCCACCGGTCCATATCGCAACCCCTGCAACTCTCTGCCGGCAGGCTTTGCACTGCAAGTTACAATGAGGCGTCGGCGTCCCGCCCATTGCTGCAGGATGCTCCCGCTACAACGCAGCGCCGGGATGCGCACAGCGCTAATCCGCATTCCGCTACCTCGTTGTCTCCTCTTTTTTTCTGGAGAAATGCCGTGACAACCTCCGATGCTCCTGTCCCACCCGAACCCAAAAGCCCCACAGAACCCCTGGAGATGCAGACCCGTATGCAGGAGACTGTGGCGGGTCACCGTCCCATAGACGACAAGTACCCTTATTTTCCGCCCGACTACCAGCAGCCTTTCCTCCATGTAGGTACAGAGCGGCAGTTGTTCCTGGACAACTACATTCTGGATTGGCTGGATGCCGTGGAACGGGTGTTTCCCGTACCGGAAAGGCCCAGGATTCCCGTGCTGCAGGCCAACGACTATCCTTGGGAATACAGGGAGTCTCCCTGGCCTGCCGCCGCGCTGCAGGATCCAGATACCGGCACCTACAAACTGTGGTATGTCGTCCCTATCGGAACCGATCCCTTCGGCGACAGCAACATGGCTCTGTGTTATGCCGAATCGGACGACTGTACGCATTGGTCCAAGCCCCTCTCGGCTCACGGGCAACCCTTTGAGGACTACACCGCCACCAACATGGTGCTCACCGATTCGGGACATCACCTGTCAGTGGTCGTGAATCCGGATCGCAACAATCCGGAACGCCGGTACCTCCTGCTGTACAACCCGCATGACCAGGCGCGTGCGCTGGGTCGACGTACCATGACCACCGTGCTCGGTTCACCGGACGGCATCCGCTGGCATATGGTAAATCAGCACAGCGACCAGCGGCATCATCATTTCCAGCGGATTCTGTGGGACGAGAGCATCCAGAAGTGGATCGGGTACAGCCAGTATTCCCACCACTGGAATCCCCTGCATCGGCGGCGGCAGATTGGTCGGCAGGAGAGCGCCGACTTCATGCACTGGTCTCCCAAAGAGATTGTCCTGAGTCCCGAATGGGATCCTGCCGTTGCCCCCAACGTGGAATTTCACGATATGTCGGTGCGCAAGGTGGGCGGCACCTACATCGGCCTCATGGCTGAATTCGTGGCCGAACCCATCTGGTGCAGCCGCGACCATCGCAATTGGCGGGATATCGCGCATACGCGGCAGGTGCTGTACAGCAGTCGTGACGGCAGACGATGGGCGCGGGCCACGGTGGACCGTCCTTGGGCGGAACATGGGCCACCCGGCAGCTGCGACTACGGATTCGTGGCGCCTTCAGTCTCCGATCAACTGGTACACGAAGGCAAGGTCTATATTTTCTACCATGCCGCGGCGGACAAGCAGCACTGGTTCAGTCGCGATCCGGGCGCCGATCTGGTGCCGCGTGGCGCCGCGGTCCAGGCGACGGCCGATTGGCAACGTTACGGCGAGGCCATGGGAGGTTATCCGCCGCATTGGTCCCGGACGCTGAACACATTCGTTTTGCGTGAGGACGGCTGGGCCTGTCTCCGCCCCAAATATGAAGCAGGGCGCGTGTATACACAACAATTTGTCTTCGAGGGCGATGAAATCGCGATCAACGCAGACTGCAGCGGAGGTTACATTCAAATCGAAATTCTGGATCCCTATTTTGAGGCCTATCCCGGATTCGGTCGCGGGGATTCCGTGCCGGTATGTGCCGACCACACCGATCAGATCTGGCACACTCCCCGCTGGCAGGGGAAGGAAAACCTGCGCGAATTGTGGAACAAGCCGATCCGTTTGGTATTTCATCTGCACCAATCCCATCTGTATTCGTTCCAGTTTCGGCATTTCGGCTAATTCCGGCTGTTTGCCGAGGGTAGCCTGACGACTTCGGGCATGGCATGGCAGGACCGGCCTTGTCATGGGCCATGAACCCATACCGGACCCTGTCGCCGTGAGCCGAGGTTGCATCCAGGCGTCCTCCCCCTCGCCCATGGGAGTGGGTCGACTTCTTGCCGTGCCGGCGAATTTGGCGCCGAGGCTTAGCCGCTTCCCATGGCGGGCGGGGCTGCGTTCCCGTGCTGGAGAGTATCCCGGTGGCCGTCCCGGAACGGTTCCCTTCAGATGCCGGACTTTGACCTAATGTATGCTCTTATACCTAGGGTCTTGCCTGTGGATCGCGGCCATTGGGGCTGAGGCTGCAACCTACGGCGGCTAAGCGCAGCCCCCTCGAGGGCTAGGCCTGTTCAATCAAGGCCCTTGGACGCGCGTGAAATTAGAACTGCCCACCGTGCCGGAATCTGTCCCCAATCGGTCTGTTGCCGTCGCTCGTCGTTCTGCTTCGGCTTTCTGAAGTCGGACTACAGGACTCGGTATTTTGGTTCTCTGGGATCGCACTGGACAAGCGAGCCTTATCTCGTCTCCCTGTACGGATTGACTGATTGCTCTATTTTCAACTGGGATTCATCTGCAACGATCAGCTGCAGCTCCCTATTATGCGGTAGCGCAGAATGCCCGTGACGCTCTGTCGGGCCCTCCAGTAGTTTGGATGCCTTTGTCGTAGGGCATGACGTCCGACGTCCGCGGGTCCTGCCAGTTTAGGTGTTCGGCCGCCCAGGGTCCGTTACGGGGACCGCGGGATGAGCACTGGGTTCGGAAGGCAGGGCATTGGCCGTTCGGCGATGGAGCCGGAACGGTACGGGCCGAGGCGCCGCGGAGCGGCAACCTCCCGAACTCGGAGGCCCGGCGGTCCGCCGACGGCTGTGCCGGGACCGGAGAGCCGCGGCATCCTGCACTGGGAGAATGGGAGGGACGACGTCGCTCGGCACCAGAAGTCGAGGTACTAGGACGGCCCCGGAAATCCGGGGCCGTCCGCGGGGATTCCGATCTCCAGAGGACGCCGGCCTAGCCGCCGCCGAAGAGGCGACGCGTGGGCGGCGCGCACCTCACTCGAGGTCGCTGAGGCGCACCGTCTTGTAGGATACTTGGCTCTTCTTGCCCCGCAGCGACAGGGTATCCAGAGCGTAGGTACCTGCCGAGCAGAACTCCGTCAGATCGGGGGCGAAAGAATCGGCAAGGCTGCAGTCCAGGACGGGTTGCACCCGGACGCCAATCCGCGCTTTGCCGGCGCCGGCTTCCAAGGCCGCTGTGATGTCGTCCTCCACGATCTCCGCCTGCGGCCAGCCTTCCGCGCCGGAGACCAGCTTGGGCAGAGGGGTGGTCACAAAGATCCACCCGGCGTCTTCGCTGTCGAAGTCGTCGTTGGTCAGCGCACCCAGAATCGCCCGCTGCGCGTGGCGGCTCCAGTCGGCGCCGAGGCGCTCGTAGAGGCCGCGTTTTTGGGAGGCTGTAACCAGGCGGGTCGTCACCACCTGCGAATAATTCCCGGTGGAACCCTGGTGCAAGTCGCCGCGGAAGACGTATTGCAGGTCATAACGGGTGGCCCCGACAGTTTTCGGCCAGACGGTAAGCAGCATGGGGAGCGTCGACGAGTTCTCCTCCCAATCCACCAGCGTCGAGGCCACCAGCGGAGACCGGGTGCGGAAAGCCGCCGGAACGTGGGCCGGGATAACCGCCGAATCGGACTTATTAGACTCCAGATCCTCGCCCTTGAGCGTAACCCATACGCGTTCGCCGGCCCAGGGCACGGCTACGTAGTACGTATACGGACCGTTGCCCCCGCCCGCCTCGTCTACGCCGACGTCCTTGCTCATGAGCCTTACTGCGTTCCGGTCCGGGTGCTCCCGGGTAACGGTGAGATTCCAGCCGGGGCCGTCGTTGACGCCGTCGACCTTCTGGATATTAGGCTTCGGCGCGATGCCGCTGAAATCGACGCGCACATAATGACAGCGGCGATCGCTGCAGTCCCAACTGCGAATGCTGTTCGTCACCACGCCAAAGGCCCGGTCGAGGTCTCTGGCGGCGTTGCCAGTGGGCTGTTCGTCTGCAGCCCATCCTATGTACGTGATTTCGACACTGGGATTGCTTTCCTGTGCCGACACGGCGGTGGCCATGCCCAAAATCGTCAGCAGCACCGCCGCGACGCCGATGCCGAGTCTCCCGACCAGAGCCGGCTTTATCTTAGATTTCATCCTTTGTCTCCTGGTGGACATGTTTTCGGCTCGAGACGCTGTTATGGCCCCGACCGTGCTGCAACAGCACAACTATAGTATACACCCGCTTGGCGCAACGATGGAGGCATCTCTCCGCACCTCGAAGGCATGTAACGCCATCATGACGAGGCGCAGATCAGTTACATAGGGCGGGGAAACACCGAATCCCACCCTGGAGCGTACTGGCTGAAATCAGTCCATGGATCATCGCTGCAGCAATTCGTCGGCCCCTTCAGGCCAAGAGACAACCTCTTCGCCAAAATGAAGCCTGCACTGAGAAAAGTCCCCGCGATAGCTGATGAAGCAAGAAGATTCGCTGCATACGAATGCCGCGTACTCGTGCCGAGGGATGCCCCCACAAACCACAAATTCCTGGTACTGCCCAGGCTGCCTGCAATCCAGTCCAATTCCCAGGATGCAGTCGCCCAGACCCTGGGAGGACAACGATTTCCGAGCGATGCAGAGGATCAGAGCAAGATGCGAGGGGAAGCAAAAGGGACCTGGATCGACAGTATGATGCCGCCACAGGAACGGAAGGACGCGATACAGCATTCCAGGAATCATGCAAGCAGGCAGGGTTTTGCAGAATCGCCAAGCGGAATGCAACCCATGCAAGGAAATATCTCCGCATAGGACCAACAATCGAGCATCGCAACCAACCTAGGCATACCGCCGGAGTCCAGCGAATCGTCAATCTGTGACCCGAATACGGCGGTACTGGGCAAGCTCTTGGGCGAAGCCGTCCGCAACACTTCAACGTCCGGCCTGTCCCCGATGCTTTCGCGGGGACTACAAAGCCGCCTAGGACGCTACCGTAGTACTGCCGCTCGATCAATGGGAGCAACCGGATGCCGAGCAGTTCATGCAGACCCTGTTCAATCGGTTGCTGTTCACTTGCTTTGTCAGTCGCAGGGCTGCTCGAGTTCAACGCAGAGCCCGACTACCAGGCCGATTGCCCACCGGATCAACTGCTCCCGCGACCAGCGTGAGTACGCTGTGCTTCGCCAGGCTGAACAACCTGCATTCACAGAACCTCAGCGCCGGAGTGCAGCCCCTCGCATCGGCGACGTGCCCTTCTTCTTCAACGGCGGCTTAGATACGATGGTCGCCAACTCACCCGATGGGCGGCAAGAGGAGATCGGAACTCCCTAGAGGGTGATGGTGATATAGGGGCGTCTTGGGGATGCTGTGGGGGACTCAATTTCCTGGGGGTGTAGACGAGGGCTCTCGGTCGTGGCCGAATTCACGAGTTTGGTGCAATTTTGGATCCGAAGAGCCGTTACCTGATGCTCTGCGATCGGATCGAATCAGAGGTAGGGCCAATCGGGGGAGTAGGGCCCTGGGCGGATTTCGGGGGATGCGATGCCGGCGGCGTGGGTCTGGTGGTCGGGGAGATTGCGGGCCTTCCCATCGTTGGATGCGGCAATTTACGCATTCCGGATTTTCCGTTGGTCCTGTTCCGGCCGCGGGGACTGACGGAATTTCCGGCGCCGGTTCCCAGCCGGCACCCTGCTTGTGCAATCGCCTCGACGAGCGTGCAGATTTCCGTGTTCATCTTGCGTTGGGTTGCGGATCGGAAATCGTGACGGCATGCATCTCCGCCTGCCGGCTCTCGGCTGGGGGCGCAATCACAGTCCGACCCGGACCGCGACCCAGTCCATTTGCGGACAGACTGCCGCAGCGGACATCCCGCATTGTCTGCTGCCGACCTCCGCCGGACGGCATGGATTTCAGTCCTGTTCCCAATCATCGACGCCGACCAAGCGGCGCCCCAGCGGAGTCAAATGCGCGGGTGCGGGTTGCCCCTCGTCGAGTCGTCGGGGATCCGCACGAAACGGACTTCGGTCGCGATACCCCATGGGCAGCCGCTTCCGCCAAGTTCGCACCAGATGCGCCCGATGCTCTTCATCCTTCGGATCTGCCCTGCGCAAGGCAATGTATTGGGCGAGGCGAGGCCTGTCCGTCAGGTTGGGGCCGTTCCCATGCAGGAGCGCCGTGTGCCAGATCACCAGATCGCCTGTCTCTCCCGGTATGGGCAGCACTTCCAGATCTCCCAGCTCTGGATTTCGGGGATTGGCGTCTGTCGGCTGTCTGGCCAGGATCTCGTTCACTCTCAGGTGAGACCCGGGCACGCATTGGAATCCTCCCTGCTCAGCCGTGGTCTGCGTCAGGCAGAGCACTCCCTGTACCATCAAGGGAATGGGCCACGTGTGCGGATCGAAGTCCCAGTGGATGAATCCCTCATAGGCATGGTTCTGTCGTACCGGCGGGTTCATGTTGACGCGGTCCACTACCCTGAGCCAAAGACGGGGCGTCCCGAACAGCTCGCTGTAGGCCTCGTGTATACGCGGGTACTGGCGAGTGTCCCACAGCGCCTGATGGTGGTACAGCTCCACCATGCCGGCCTTGGAATGCCAGGGAGGCAGGTCGTACCAGCCTGCGGGGTTGTCGGGGTCCATCCCCAGGAATTCCCACAACGCGTCCACCACGGCTTGGCAAAGGGCGGGAGGGACGGCTTCACGCAGCACAATGTAACCGTTCGTCTCCCAACTGTTCAGTTCCGCCTGTGTGAAAATGCTCATGCTTGCTCCCTGTTCCTCACTGTCGTGCCGAAGAACCTGATCCTGTCCGACCACGCGGGAAGGCCGTCGAGGGGACGGAATCGGTGCGTCCCCCGAATCTTACGGCGCCTGCGTTATACGCTCTGAATTGCGCAACGGAATCGGCGGCTCGGCACAAATCGATCGGGAGGCGGCATCAAAGCCGTGACACTCTGGTTCACGGGGAGAGACGGCCCGCGGTTTCAAGGGCGTGCATTCGCACGCCCTGTACCATCGTATGCAGCATCGTTGGACGGCGAAAGGCCGGATTCGGGAACTCCGGCAGGGTCGAGGCCGGGCCTCTACGTCCGCTGCGGGCACAAAGGATCCAGGCAGAGGATGCTGGGTGGTCCACGCCGGTGACACCACTGTACTTCTTCCGTACGTGGGATCCCCGCCGGAGGCTCGAAAGCCGGACCGCCGCCGTTCTTCAGCCTTTCACCGCGCCCAAAGTGATGTTGGTCAGCAGAGCTTTGCGGCCTGCGACGAAGATGGCCACGATAGGGATAGTGGCGATGAACGCCCCCGCCAGAATCATGCCGTATTCAATCTTGTAGAGGCCGATCAGCGTAGCCAGCCCCAGCGGATACGTGAATTTGTCCGTGGACCGCAGCACAATCAGCGGCCACAGGTAGTCGTTCCAGGTACCCAGGAAAGTAAGCACGGCCAGGATGGAGAACGCCCCACGGCTCAAAGGCAGACCGATGCGGGCATAGATGCCCAGCTCCGAGGAGCCGTCGATGCGGGCTGCGTCCAGCAGTTCGTCCGGTACGGAAAGCATGTTTTGGCGCATGAAGAAGGAGCCGAAGGCCGTCACCGCGCCCGGGATCACGATCGCCAGATACTGATCGATCCAGCCTATTCTGATCATCAGCAGAAACAGCGGCACCAGCGTCATTTGAAAGGGGAAAGTCAACGTGGCCAGCAGGAAAATAAAGAGGGGCCGCTTGCCGCGGAACTCGTACTTCGCGAAGCCCCAGCCCACCATCGTGGCCACCAGGAGCGCCAGGAACGTCTGAGTCACCGAGACCCAGACGCTGTTGGCCATCTGCTGCAGGAACGGGATGGTCTCTCCGCTGAGCAGGCGCGTGTAATTGACCAGCGTCGCGGCCTGGGGCAGCCAGGTCAGGGGATAAGCGAAGATTTCGGCGTCCGCCTTGAAGGACCCCGTAATCATGTACAGGAAGGGGACTCCGGTCAGAACTACGCCCATCCCCAGCACGCTATAGACTAAGACCGCGTCCAGAGTGCGCCGCGTCTGCACCGCCCGCGCGGGCGGTCGAGTCGCCGTCATGGCCGTCTCAGTCCTCCCGGAACATGCCCAAGACTCGCAGCTGGATCAGAGTCAGGATCAGGATGATGCCGGCCAGCGTAATGCCCAACGCCGCGGCGTAGCCGAACTTCAGGAAACGGAAGCCGTTCAGATACAGCAGCATGGTCAGAAAGAGACCGCCATGGTCCGGGCCGCCGGATTCGTCTCCCGTGAGGAGCGCGGGTTCCGCAAACAGGTTGTAAGACCCAATGATCGCGAAGGTCATCACGAAAATGATCACAGGCCGCAGCAAGGGCAGAACGATGTAGCGAAACGCATTCCAGCGGCTGGCTCCGTCGATGACGGCCGCCTCCTTGACTTCGCTGGGGATGTTTTGCAGCCCGGCCATGAAGTACAGGGCGTTGATGCCCGTAAACCGCCACAGACCCAGCAGGATGACGGCGGGCAGGATGTACTCCGAGTCCAGCAGCCAGCGGATTTTTGCGAAGCCCAGCGGCTCCAGGATCATGTTGTTGATCAGACCGTACTCGTGTTCGAAGACCAGTCCGAAGATGATGGCCACGACCACTCCGGACGTGATATTGGGAGTAAAGAAAAAGAGCCGGAAGAATTCTCGGAAATGCAAATTGCGCCGGGTCAGCAGCAGCGCCAAGCCCAGGGCGGCGGGCACAATGAGCAAAATGCTGCCCAGGGCGTAATAGGTAGTGTTGAAAAGAGCCTTCCGAAAGAGTTCGTCCTGGAAGAGCTCCAGGTAGTTCCGGATCCCGACAAATTCCGGTATGCTGCCGATGCCGATCTGCTGAAAGAGACTGAGCCGGGCGGCCCACAGCACCGGAAACAGAAAGAAGACGACGTACCCGACAAAGAACGGGCTGATGAACAGATAGGGCGCGAACTTGCGCTGCCAATGGTTCATGGCGTCGGGGAGAGAAAAAGGGGACAGGGCGGAACACAGTCCGCCCTGTCGTAGCCGGGCCGGCGCGGGGTGCGCCTCAGGCCTCGCTCGCCATGATCTCGCGTACTTGATTCGCGACCGCCGTGAACACGTCCTCAGGCGTTTCGTCCAGGTCGTAAATGGCTTGCCATTTGGCGCCCAGCAAGGCGTTCAGTTCAGACCGGTACGGACTCTGATACTGTGCCGGAACGTCTCCGGCGACTTCAGCAAAGAGACCCCCCAGATCCTGGCCCGAGAAATACGCGTCCGCGGCATGCAGCCGGGGATTGTCCATGGCCGGGATGTAATGCGGAAAGAGACTGGTCATTTCAAAGCGGCGTACATTGCCTTCGACCGACAGCATGGTGTACTGCACGAAGTCCCAGGCCTCTTCTACGACCGGACTGGTCTGGACTATGCAGGCTCCCGTACCGCCGTGACAGCTGGTGGTAAGGCCGCCGGGCTCCCAAACCGGCAGCGGACGCGCCCTCCATTGGCCGGCCAGTTCCGGGGCGTTGTCCTTGAAGAAACCGGCATACCAGTCGGCACCGGTATGGGAGAGATAACGTCCTTCGTTGATCGCGGCCCACCAGGCATCTCCCGCCGGAGGCTGATCCGCGATGCCGTGTTCGTCCCGCAGGGCGAGGATCCAGTTGGCCGTGTCGACGACCGTCTCCGTATCCAGCGTGACATTGCCTTCGGCATCGAAGAAGTCCATGCCGCGTTGACGTGAGAGCAATTCCGTGGAGTAGTTCAGGCTGGCCGCCTTTACGTCGTCACCGGATACCTCGGCCCCGGCCAGAATGAAGTCGTCCCAGGTCTCGACGGCATCCATATCGATGCCGGCTTCCGCGAATACGTCCGACCGGTAGTAGAGGACCACAGGGGTCAAGGCATGTTCCACGCCGTATATCTTGCCCTTGTAGCTATAGAGGGCTTCCCGGTTCAGGACCAGATCGTCGATATACCCGCCCTCGGACAGTCTGTCCTTGATGTCTACGAACCCGGGGTCCGCGCCCCGCAGAAACCCGCCGAAACGACCTTGTTCGATGTCCGCGATGTCCGGGGCTCCGACACCGCCGGTCTGCAATGCGATCTGCACCTTGTCGTGCATGTCGGCATAGGCGATTTCCGAGACGGTAAGCTCGAAGTTGCCGTTTACTTCGTCCACATAGTCTTCCCCCATGGAGCGAAACCAGCGGGCATGCGTATTGACGAAGGTCCATATTTCCATCTCCACGGCCGCGGCCGCGGCGCCCGTGTCGACAGCGGGCAGGGCCGTAGCGCAGGCCGCCAAGACTCCTCCGGAAAGAACCAGCCCTGTGCCTTTGAGGAAGTTGCGTCGAGACAGTGGCTTGGCATTCAACATAAGTGGCTCCTCATTTTGTAACTTGCTCCCTGACTGCCAGGAAACAGTATCCCAGAAATTGTAAAACCTACGCGGGAACACTCCGAATGATTACTGCTCTAGCAGGCCGTCAGGAACGGTGTCGGAAAGCGTAGACTTGACGATCCGGTGGATCGGGCCAGGCGCAAGTGGGCCGAATCAAGCCTCGCAGGGTCGCCTTTGAGGTCGAAAATCGGTATTGCACAGGGGATCAGGCCTCCGTCAGGACAGGTTGCATCAGGCGCGGCGGACAAGCACGAGCCCACAGCCCAACGCCTTGGAGGCGCCAAAGCCGTGTCGAACAGCCGACACGCGTGCTGTAGGAGCGGTCATAGTGTCCTCTCCACCAAGATCAACGGATGCAAACAGTACCCGCGCAGCTCGCGATGCCGCGCGTAGCCTTCCGCGGGTACGTCTTTTGTTTGGAAAGCCAAGCCCACAGCCGGATGTCAGAGCCTGTCTTGCGCGCTACATCAGACTTGCCGTGCGAATTACGACAAGACGACGATCTGCTCATTGCCCGGCTTGACCGCCCCCCTAAGGGACGTGACGGCAGATCTCTACGCGGGGCGCGCCTGCTATGGGGCGAATCCCGCCTGCCGAGACGGATACTTTCTATTACCCGTCCCGGCTGTGGACCGCATCTCCATCCATAGTTGCTTGAAACTGGTTCCCGAATCATTGCCCGCGTTCGCCGTGCGTAACTGCCAACCTGAACGCCTGCCCGCATCTTCAGTCACCACAAGGCCGAACTACCCTGCAGGCGGGGCATTGTCGACTACGACGCCCGTCGGCTCCTCGTGTATGACGCCCGGCTGAGCTTCATCTGGTGGTGACGGCAGGAACACTCCTCGGTTGCCGACATCTCCTCTATCCTGGGAACGATTTTCTGCAACCGGCCCGAGATTGTCGGGAAGCCGTCCCGGCCTGCCCGTCTCGTCGCGCCAACGGGCTCTAGGGCTTTCCCCGTTGAACTTGCCCGGCGACCTGCATAGCGATCGACACGACAGTTGTGAACTTGTATACGTCTGCAACAGCGTCGACAAACGACCCTGGTTTGTCGGTATGCAGAACCCCGATTGCCGGCGCGTCGCCAGCAGCTTCGGCTATGTCGTACAGACAGGCGGCGGCTTGGCTGAGACAACGATTGGGCAGGTCGGATTCATTCCATTCGTCAGGATTGCACCGACGCCGCTTCCGCCGTATGGCTTGGCTGACACTGGGCCGCTATGTGCGACCCGAGATCCTGCGAATCCGTGGAGCCGACCTATGGAACGGACGTTGTGGTGCAGGATCGTCGTACCGCATCTTGCATATATCTTGCGGACGACGCCGAGACGGCTCCCTGATCCAGGGCGAGCGCAGCTCGATAGAGCAACCGGTCGGTACGGGCACCCCCGGTTGACCTACGGAATAGACACGGATACCGGTCTCGCCTACCCAGGCCGGCATCCAACGCGCGCAGCTCAACTAACTGCTGCGTGCGCGCTGAAACTGGGCGGACGGCTTGTGGGGAGCGACTGTGCCTTGGGGCTTTCGAGCGGAGCCGGCGCAGAGGCTTGTTCAGGAAGGTGACTGCTCGGCAGCACAGGGCCGCTGGGACGTTACACGAAGGGCCGGGGGTCGATCCGGCTCCGTTCGACCCCCTCGCGCCCAGGGCCATCGCAAAGTCGGGATGGCTCATTGCGCGTTGTACCGGTTCAGGTGTACGGGGCGACGATGCTCCATGTCCATCGTTAGGAGTATCCGAGCAGTTCCGGTGGAACACTGTGCCCGGAGCTTCTATCGTTCCCTTTGGGTCAGAAACAAATCGTAGGGGGTGCCTTTCCAGCCATCCTCCGTACCAATGTCGTCCTGGGTGCGATTCAGCCACACCACGAGCCGTTCCTTCATGCGTCGCAGCACATGCTTGTAGCCCAAGTCGGCGGCCAGGTTGCGCAGTTCCCCCGGATCGCTCTGCACATCGTATAGTTCGTCTTCCGCCCCTGGGTTGTAGATGTACTTCCAGCTGCGCGTCCGTACCATGCGCTGCGAAAACAGGGCCGACTCATACCCGTGAAACTCCGCGTATATGTCGTCGGGCCAGTCAGCCGGCGTATTCCCCTGCAGAAACGGGCTCAGGGAACGCCCATCCAAGGTTCCTGGCGTTTCGGCGTCCCCCATTTCCAGCAAGGTGGGCATCAGATCCACCAGGCTGACAAAGGCATTGCAGACCGAACCCGCCGGAGTAACCCCGGGCCAATGCACGATCAGCGGAATCCGATACGTCTCGTCGTACATGTACATGCCTTTATTGAACAGGCGGTGACTGCCTACCATATCGCCGTGGTCGCTGGCGTAAATCACTACTGTGTCGTCGGCCAACCCCAGAGAGCGCAACTGCGCCAGAATGCGCTGAATCTGGTCGTCGATGAAAGTGCAGTATCCCCAGTAGTGCGCGACGACCCGCTGCCAATCGGGCCAGGTGAGATGACTGGCATTCCAACGCAACATCTCCTTCTGCTGAATCAGGGGCTTGCCTACGAAGGTTTCATCGAAGTTGAGCCAACGCGGTACGGAGTGCGGGGCATACAGAGTGTCGTAGGGCACGGGCACGCTGTAGGGAAAGTGAGGACCGAAGAACGACGTGAAGATCATGAAAGGGGTCGCGCGGGTCGCCTGCTCGGCCAGCAGTGCGTTCGTCTTGTCCGCCGCCCAGGTCTCCTGTAGGTGCGCACCAGGCAAGCTGGCGCGGCCGCAGAAAGGGGCGTGCCCGCCCCACTCCAGCCGCTGTACTTCCCGGGTGCGATCCGGCTTCAGACCCAGGTTCGACTTCTCCCGGTTGTAGTCGGCATCGGCGGCGAAGGAACGGAAGCCCCAATGTCCAGGCTGACGCGCGCCGGGCAGGTGCCATTTGCCGACATGGTGGACGTCGTAGCCCCTCTGCTGCAGGAGCTGGGAATATCCCGTGCAGTCCAGCAGCTGCCGGTCGAAGACGCCGTTGAAGTTGCCCATGTTGGCCAGCAGGCCGTGGTTGTGGGCGTACAGGCCCGTCAGCAAGGACGCGCGGGCGGGCGAACACAGGGAAGTCGGCGTAAAAGCATGAGAAAACCGCATGCCTTGGGCAGCCAACGTGTCCAGCGCGGGAGTCTTGACTACCGGAGCTCCATTGCAGCCGACCGCGTCGAAGCGATGCTGATCCGCGAACAGAAACAAAATGTTGGGGAGTGTCTTGGTCATGGCAGAGTCCCAATGAACCGGGAGCGGTGTGGCAGCGCGGAATCCGCAGGGCCCTCTCGAGTCCCGGTGTTCATCCCTTGATTCCTGTGAAGACGATGCCCTGAATAAAGTGCTTTTGCGCTACGGTAAACAGCACCAGCAGCGGCAGCATGCTGAGAAAGGAAGCCGCCATCAGCAGGTGCAGTTGCGGCAAGACTCCTTCCGACCCCTGAAAGAACTGCAGGGCCAAGGCCAGCGTGCGTTTGGCCGGTGTATTCAAGTTGAAGGTGTCGATCCAACGCAGTTTGCTGAACAATATGAATTGCGGAATCAAGGTTACCTGACTGGGCAGCATCATGGTGCTGAGCAGAATAATGAAGATTGCATCGCGTCCCGGCGCCCGCAGGCGGGCGAAGCCATAGGCTGCCACCGAACTGGCTATCAGCTTGCCGGCGATGGCGCCCGTCGTGACCACGAAGCTGTTCCACACGAAAGTCCAAAACGGCCAGAAGGTCATGACCTGGCGATAGTTGTCCCATTGCACGGGCTGCGGGATCCACTGCGGCGGGAACAGATACACGTCCATTTGTTGCTTCAGGGAGGTGGAGATCATCCAGAAGAAGGGCAGACCAATGACCGCCGTGCCGGACAACAGCAGCAGATAGGCGACGACCTGTTCGAGGCGCCGAGTCGAAGACCTGCGCATATGCAGGAGGCCGGGCAAGAGTCAGTCCTTCCGGCGTTCCTGATAGAAAACCCACATCGGCGAGGATTTGAACACGAGCAGCGTCAATATCAGCACTATGACCAACAGGATCCAGGCCATGGCGGACGCGTATCCCATGTACAGATATTCGAAGGCGTTTTCGTACAGGTAGTAGTTGTAGAAGAGCGTGGAGAAATTGGGCCCGCCGCGGGTCATGACGTAGGCCGGCGTGAATTCCTGAAAAGCAGCGATGAGCCCCATGACCAGGTTGAACAGGATTACCGTGCTCAGCAGGGGCAGCGTGACGAACCAGAATCGATGCCAGCGGGAGGCGCCGTCTATCTCTGCCGCCTCGTACAGTTCGCTCGGTATGCCCTGCAGTCCCGCCAGGTAGATCAACATGCTGCCCCCCACGCCCCACAAGCTCATCAGGGCAATCGCCGGTAGGGACCAATGCTCGTCGAACAACCAGGCCGGCCCTTGGATGTTCACGAATGTCAGCAGCGTATTGAGAATGCCGAACTCGGGATTGAAAATCCACATCCACAGGAGGGCCACGGCTACGCCGGAAATGACGGAAGGCAGATAATACACGGTGCGGAAGAATACGATCCCCCGCACTTTCTGATTCATGAGCAACGCGATGCCCAGAGCCAAAACCAGACTGACGGGCAGGTGCATGACGACGTACAGACCGGTCACTTTCAGAGACTGCCAGAACAGTTCATCCCGCATCAGATCCCGGAACTGTCGCAGCCCCACCCACTCCGGGGGCCGAATGATGTTGTATTCCGTAAAGCTGAAGTAGAAAGAGGCCAGAATCGGGCCAATCGTGAAGGCCAGCAGACCCACGCAGACGGGCGATATGAACAAATAGCATTCGATCGCTTCCCGCCGGGCCAGATTCCGGACGCGGGCCGCCAGCGGTCGTGGTCCCACGCTCATGTGTCTCTGACGCCGGAGGCCGTGCCGCGGAGCGGATCGCCGCAATACGCTCGACAAGGAGACGGGGCCCAGCGTCTCCAGCAACGCATATCCAGTCGCGCTCGGAAAAAGGGCAGGCCCGAGATTGACGCCTAGCCGTCGAGAATCTCTTGGGCTCTCTGCGCCATGTTGCGGGCGGTTTCTTCCGGCGTCTGATCCCCGGTCATCAACTTGTCCATTTCCGGATTGAACGCCTTGTTCCGGACTTCGGTCCAAGCGGCGAAGTAGAAGTCTCGGTTGCGGGAGTACTCCATGGCATCCACCCGGGCGCTGTGGTGGGGCGGCGCTCCTTCCAGTTCCAGAAAAACGGGGGACGTGGCCCATTTCCGCATGATAGGGGCATTGAGACCATCCCGCGCGTACATCTCCTGCGCTCGATCTCCTTGATGATAGGACGCATGGGACCAAGCGGCATCGGGATGCGGCGCCGTTCTGGGTATCACGATCCCGCCTGCCGCATGGGCAGCGGCTTGATGCTGCGCGCGCGGCAGGTGCGCCAGATCCCACGCAAAGGCATCGATCTTGCGCCGCGCGTTCACGGCCCAGGTACCGGTGATCTCCAGGCCGATGCGACCTGAATTCCACCCTCCTTCGAAGCCTGCGGCTTCTCCCGCGGTGGGCGCGGCCCCATGCGTATGCACCATGTCTTGCAACCAGCGGCAGGTCGCGACCATTTCGGGGCTGTCGAGGAGACAGGTGGTAGGGTTGTACACGGCATCGAAAAGGTCGCCGCCGCGCGCCCACAACTGGCTTTCCCACACCATCCACCAGTAGGCGTTGCTGGCTCCGAAGGTTCGGTGGATGCCCTCGCCCCCGGTCATGGCCACCGCCATGGCGGCATAGTCGTCGTACGTCCAGTTGGGATCGGGATACTGCAGGCCGGCCTCGGCCAACATGTCCATGTTGAGATACGCCGCCACGACATTGGGTCCGATGACCGTGGCGAACATTTCGTCGTCCAGGGTATAGATGTCGTACAACTCCGTCATGTACTGGACCTCGTCCAGCAGATCGGCATCGCGGTTGAAATATTCAGTCAGCGGCAGCAATACGTCGTCTGCCCACAGCGTGGGAAAGTACTGGGTGCCCGTGCGTAGATTTTCGGGCGGATCGCCGGAGGCAATCCAGGAGAAGAGCTTCTGGGCATAATCCGAACCCGGGAATCCAAGCGTTTCGATCTGGATTCCGGGATCCTCCTCCATATGGGCAGCGGCGATGTTTTCGTAGAGAGTCAATTCCTCGGTATTGCCCCAGCCGGCAAAACGAATGCGGATCGGCTCGGCGGCGGGCGTATCCGGCCCCCTGCCGGCGGCTTCGGGCACGGTCGTCGTACAGGCCGCCACTCCGGATGCAGCTCCCAGCCAATACAAGCCTTTCAGGAAACTCCGGCGGGATACGTTCGACAGGACCCTCTTGGATCTCCCTGGGTATTGAGTTGTGCCGAGTATGCGACACGAATCCTAACAGAGAGCGGGCCTTTGTCGAACCCGCGATTCCGATTGCCACAACATCGATACACGAAAGCCGGCGCCGGGATGCCCGGAGGGATACGCGCAGCCTGATCGCAAACAGGGGGACCCTGGGATCACGGCGGAGAACCGGTTCGGCACGGGAGAACGCAGATTTTCCGTATGCTGCGATGGAGTTGCGTACTTGACGGGGCCGGGCCGGATCCCGGATTCCGGAACGACCGCGCAGCGCTGCAGGGAGCGAGACGATTTGCTCTTGCGCCTTGGGTAAGGCAATCTGCCTGTCGCCATTGCCGCATTACGACTTGCGAGAGCGCCCATGCACCCTACTCCAGCACGTTTCAGGACTATCGAGCAACTCCGGCAGGACTTGACCGCGGGCTCGGCATCTGTCGTCGCCCTGTGCCAGTTCTATGCCGATCGGATTTCGGCAGCCACTGCCGACGGCGCCGGATTGAACGCGGTGCTGAGTCTGAATCCGGAACTGCGCAGTCAGGCCGCTGCAATCGAGGATTCGGCATCCGCTTCCGGCCTGCCGTTGGCGGGCGTTCCCCTGCTCGTCAAAGACAACATCCTGACGGACGGCACGATCCCTACCACCTGCGGTTCTCTGGCCTTGCAGCATTGGGTCCCTGGGGTGGCGGCGCCCGTAGTCCAAGGTCTGCGGCAGGCCGGGGCCTTGATGCTGGGCAAGACCAATCTGTCGGAATGGGCCAATTTCCGTTCCACGTATTCCTCCAGCGGCTGGAGCAGCGTTGGAGGACAGACCCGTAATCCGCACGTCCTGAATCGGGATCCCAGCGGCTCCAGCAGCGGCTCTGCCGTGGCCGTCAGCGCTGGCCTCTGCGCCGCGGCCGTCGGCACGGAAACCGATGGTTCCATCTGCGCTCCGGCCTCGCGCAACGGTGTCGTCGGGCTTAAACCCACGGTGGGTCTGGTAAGCCGCACAGGCATCATTCCGATCTCCCACCGCCAGGACACGGCCGGTCCCATGACCCGGTCGGTGCGCGATGCAGCCTCTATGCTGTCGGCCATGGCCGGCCCCGATCCCGCAGATCCCGCTACGCAAGACATTCCGGACGATTTCACCTTTCGGCTGGATCAACATTTGGGCGCGTCCAGCCTGGCAGGGATCCGGATCGGCGTCCTGGAATTTCCCGATTGGACGTTTCCTCAGGTCGAACCGTTGTACAACGCGGCTGCCGACCTCCTGCTGCACTTGCAGGCCGTCTTGCTCAAAGGACTGACGATGACCGGTCCCGGCTGGGGGCGGCAGGAACGACTGGCGTTGAAGACCGAGTTCAAAGCAGGGCTCAACGAGTTTCTCAAGTCCCAGACTGCAGTTCCGCCCGTTCGTTCCTTGGCCGATCTGATCGCGTTCAATCAGGCCAATGCGGACCGGGTCATGCCGATATTCGGCCAGGAATTGTTGCTGCAGTCGCAAGCGACGGATCCGTCGGATCCCGAATACGACCAAGCCGTAGCCGAGCTGGCGCATCTGACTCGGGACGAAGGGCTACGCAAACTCATGGACGGGCATCGCGTGGACCTGGTGGTGGCTCCCACCGCCAATCCGGCGGGCGTCGTGGATCACGTGTGGGGTTCAAAGGGCAACGGCAGCTTCTGTTCCCCGGCCGCAGTGGCCGGGTATCCGCACGTCACGGTACCCATGGGCAAGGTCCGACATTTGCCTGTGGGCCTGTCCTTCGTAGGTCGGCCTTTCAGCGAGTTGCTCCTGTTGCAGGTTGCCGATTGTTTCGAACGGGCTCTGGGATTGTCGGTGGAGCCTCAATTCATACCCGCGTTGGAGACTTAGGCGGATTCACGCTCTGCGGCAGAACAAGGGTTCCTTGCAAGCCCCGGAGCCGCAGTTCCGCAGTCCTCGGGAAAAGCCGGCGTGCTGCTTTGGGCATCAGCGCCGACAAGCCCCACGGTTCCGGCCTGTGGCCGATATGATGCGTCTACGCGCGTCGGGTATGCCGGGCCTGAACGTCAGTATTGCCTAGCGTCGTGCAGGTGAACAGTCGACGTGCGCCTGCCTTGGTGGAGGGGGACTCGCCAGTGCAGGATACATTGAGGGTGGAGGCGCGGTTTGTCTTTACGCCCTAGCCGGCCAGGGTCGCCGCGCCCCGGGAACCCTTTCGTTTGTCGCTCGCAGACGGAGACGGAGGAGGAGTAAGATCAACGAGGGTACCGGTGCGACCTGCAGTCTTGCGGCCGCAACGTTCCGGCGCCCTTGTCTCCTCTCGCTACAGGATCCCGCCGCATGGGTACGTCCGGTCCGCCCGATTACACCTCCAAAGTCCCCTTCTTTGCTTTTCCCGCCACCTTGGCGGAGCAGGAAGAAGCTCTCGGTTCGAACCTGCTGCTGCAGCGTTTCGCCGAGTCCCGCAAGCGCATGGCCGCCGACCCGCATCGGCCGCTCTACCACTTCGTCAGCCCGGAGCATCGCCTCAACGATCCCAATGGACTCTGCTTTTGGCAGGGCAACTGGCATCTCTTTTACCAAGGCTATCCGCCTGAAGATCCGCGGCAGCACTGGGGCCATGCAGTCAGCCCGGATCTGATCCACTGGCGAGATTTGCCGTATGCGATTTATCCTCATCCGGAGCATGCCGTCTTCTCCGGCGCGGCCTTGGTGGAAACCGACCGGGTCATCGCCATCTACCACGGCACCCGGGTGGGCAACATGGTGGCTACGTCGGACGACCCCTTGCTCCTCAACTGGGAGAAACTCACCGGACAAGCCGTGATTCCCATCGCCGGTCCCGACGGTGCAGAGCTGCCGTACAAGGTCTTCGATCCCTGTATCTGGAAGAAGGGCGATCATTACTACTCGCTCTCCGGCGGCACCCTGCCCCACCCCACCAACGGACGGCGCACCCGGGCCGACTTTCTGCTCAAGTCCCAGGATCTGGTGCACTGGGAATACCTGCATCCCTTTGTGGAAGGAGACACTTTCACCCTAGTAGGAGACGACGGGGCCTGCCCGTACTTCTGGCCCATCGGCGGCCGGCACATGCTGCTGTTCTTCAGCCACATGAGCGGCGGCCAAGCTCTGCTGGGGGACTACGACGAAGCGCGTGACAAATTCGTGGCTACGTCCCATCACGAATTCAACTTCGGGCCCTACGGTCCTGGCGGCGTGCATGCGCCGTCCGCGGTACCGGACGGCCAGGGCGGTCTGATCGTGATCTTCAACATGAATCCGGCCAAACCCACGGCCGGCTGGGATCAGATCATGACGCTGCCCCGCCGTATCACCTTGCAGGGCACGGAGGGTTTGGACAAGGACGCTCTCTTCCAGGAACCGGCCGGCGACGTGGCTTCCTTGCGCGGGGCCCATGTGCAGGTCGGCGACCTGCTCCTGCCGGCCAATGAGGAAGTGGTGCTGGACGGCGTCTCAGGCAACGCCATGGAAATGGCAGTCGAAATCGAGACCGGCGATGCTCCCTTGGTGGAGCTGAACGTGCTGCGTTCTCCGGACAAGGAGGAATTTACCCGCATTGCCTTCTACCGAGACCGGGGCTTCCGCAACTGGGAACGGTATCAGGGCTGGGAAGCCGAGCGGCTGCGGGCCGCCAAAGACAGCCTCGTCGTCCTCGACAACTCCTATTCTTCGCAGGCGGCAGACGTACAATCCCGGGCACCGGAAACGGCGCCCGTCTATCTCCCCGTTGCGGACCCTCTGGCGTTGCGCGTTTTCATCGACCGCAGCGTAGTCGAGGTCTTCGTCAACGGTCGGCAGTGCGTAGCCGTGCGAGTCTACCCGGACCGGTCGGACAGCGTCGGCGTCTCTCTGCGTGCACAGGGCAGCGCCGCACGGGTAAAGAGGCTGGACGCCTGGCAGCTGCGCAGCATTTACGCATAGGACTTGGCCGTCGTGGGGCCTGGCACTGGTGAGCGGACGTCTTCAAAGGCGAGTGGACAGAGGCGAATGCGGCCGGCGTCCGGAGCTGCTGCCGGAAACCCCATGCCGCGCTGTGACGCCGGCGCGACCGTGCGTGCATTCCGGTCCGGGGCTGCGTAGATGCCACGTGGGAGTTGCTCTGGCCAAGCCGTGTGGCTGCCGGAGTTCCGGGACTCCTCGGAGGTATACGATGCCTTTTTCGTTCCTACGGCGTAGGGGATGCGTCGTCGGCCCCGGGGCCGGATTCGTGCACCGCCAGGGAAACCTTGCCTCCCGGCTCGATAGCGAGCTGCACGGATTCTCCTTCCTCGACCCCCAGCGACCGCAGGGAATCGGAAAGATATCCAATGGAAATTCCCATAGTGGACGATAAGTTCCAAATGACGGACAGTTCCCGGGCGCCCGGCACATTCACCACCGGTACTCTGATCTTGCCGCCTGGGGCGCAACCCAGGGCATGGGCAATTTCCGGCGGTACGCGGGCGATGCTGCATCCCCTGAAATATCTCTTCTCGACTCGAAAGAGCCAGAAGGGATTGCCCTTTTCGTTGCGGCCGTCTACCACGTCTTCCAAGGGCCGGTAGACGAAGGACGCGTCGGCAAAGCCGACGAAACCGTTCCGCACCACGAAACGTGGAGCGTGTATATAGGCCCGCACGCTGTTTGCCTTGATGCCGAACTTGGCAGGCAATTCCTGCAGGAGCCCGGCGACGGCCGTGGATCCGCCGTCTTCCTCGATTTTGCGCGCGATGGCGGCGGGAATGCCTTGGTAGACGTCGTCGACCCATTCGGCCAGTCCCCAGCTGTCGAATCCGGCTCGGACGACGCCCTTGAAACTGCTCAAATAGGACGCGAC
Organism: Anaerolineales bacterium; assembly: GCA_034421855.1. Lineage (GTDB taxonomy): Bacteria > Chloroflexota > Anaerolineae > Caldilineales > Caldilineaceae > Bin34. The sequence goes on along the minus strand of DAOUKB010000153.1, from coordinate 10,526 downwards.
CCTCTGCTCCGGTATGCCGCAAACGCCGGCGATCTCCTTCTTCGTTGCCGGTCTGCCGATGCTGACGAGGGCTGCCTTGGCGCGTACCCTGTGGGAATCTCGCAGCGCCAGGACGCCAAAGAGTTTGCAGAAACCGCACCCGTCGAGCAACTGGTCCCAGTACTCGAGCCAACTGGAATCGGCCAGGTCTTTCTTGAGCTCCTCTGCGTCTACCAGACCCGCTTCGTCAGCCAACCCCCGAGCCTTCAGTTTCAGTTCGGCCATCACTTGCCTGGCCTCTGGATTGAAGTACGTGCCGGCTTCTGCCGCGTATCCCAGACGATCTTGCAAGGCATGAGTCAGCAAGGCCGTGCCGGCAGCGGACGGCCCCGTACCGAGTGCATGCAGCATCCTATGGAAGTCTTTCTCCCGTGCCACGGGCCCCAGCTGCTGCGCGACGATGCGGGCCAGTACTGCGAGTTCCACGCCCAAGCCCGTGTCGATCCGGTCTTGAACCGATTTCTGAATTTGCCTGACCCGTTCTCGGGTAACGCCCAAGTCCGTGCCGATCTCTGCCAAAGTCTCAGGTTCGGGAGCCAGGATTCTCCGGCTCCAGATCCTCCTTTCGCGGTCGTTGAAACTTTCCAGAATTTCCTCGGCCCTGGACGCAAGCAGGGATTTCAAACTAGGAAATACGGCAGTCAATTCCTCCAGCGGAAAGGCTCTGGTCGCGTTTTCCTGTTCGAATGCTCTGAGTAGAGTCAGAAATTCGGGATTCAAAACGTCTGTCAAATCGTGCCAAAGCCCAAACTCGGCCCCTGCCGACAAGGCAGGTCCCATGAGGCCGAGCAGCCGATTCCCAATCGTGGAGTTCTGTGCCGCGGCAATACGCTCGAGACGCGTACCGCTGCCGTCTGCTCCGGCCCGCGTATTCTGTTCCAGGGGACAGCCGGTGGTTGCCACTATCGGTTGCGGGAAACGTCTTGCGCGACAGAAGCGTGGAGCAAGACTGTACGAGGCGAAAACGCGTCAAAGTTGCGGGCACACGATATGGAGCCCGAGGCGGGGACTGCAAAGCCGACGCTGGTCAGTGCCTGCGCCCCCAGAATCACCACGCGGAACACACCAATGTGCAAGTCGACGATGTTCCGATCTGCTTTCGCAAAGCCGACGGCCAGTACCGGCCGCCTGCGCTTCACGCGTATCCGTCGCTGCGTATTTTACCGCTCTGTCCATTGCGATCCTAGTTTTGGCTACCTCCCGCGCGGTCCGGCCGTTCGGCTGCCGGGGTCGGCTCCGTGCTCCGGAGGGACAATGGCGGTTGCTCGGTGTCCGACCATGACCTGAACGAGCCCCGGGCGTCTTCAAATGGAAGCAGCTGGACCGGCGTCTCGTCATTGTGCCGCGCGGTTGCCTGCAGCATTGACGCTGGGCGTTACCGGGGAACTGCCTGCCGGATACGGTGTGGTATGTATACATACGTACGGCGAAAGGGGGACCGTGATGCGAAACTGCCGTGGATCGCAATTCTGCGCAGGAGGGACGTCAAGGCGGGCAGCGTCTCACAGCGGCACCCGTCTGGCCGGGTTGCCCCCGGAGAACTGACGGGTTTCTGTCTACTCTCGCCGCGACAGCGATCTGCAAGGCACCTGCCTGGCATTGGATGCCCACTTTGCCTTGGCCCGGCCTTCGCCGGATTTCTCTTCCCGGAACAATCAATCGACCCGAGTATCCTTATGCTAGGCCCGCGGCCGGAATCGCGGTCCCGACCCTGCTCGGGGTCGAGTTCCTGCACGGACACCCTGTTGCCTGTTCAAGCTGCAAGGTCGCCTCGCGGACCGTCGTCTTCCTCGAATCTTGACCCCAGCGGAGTTCCCCACCATGACCATCGAATCGGTGCAGGCCATTGCCTTGGCGTATCCGGAGCCCCACGCGCGGAACGCGGAACGTCACCTCACCCTGGTGCGTATTGCCGACGATTCGGGCCGCGTCGGCTGGGGAGAAGGCATTTCGCAGTTTCCCGAAGCCACGCGCGCCACGGTTGCCTTGATAGAGGGCGGACTGTCGGAACTCGTCGTCGGCCGCGACGCCATGCAGATTCGAGGCCTGTGGCAGACCTTGGTGGACAGGGCGTTCTGGTACGGCACGGAAGGTATTGCCGCGTTTGCCATCAGCGCTGTCGACATGGCTCTATGGGACTTGAAGGGGCACTTGCTGAATCAATCTGTCGCTTCGCTGTTGGGCGGCTGGGTGTCCCGCCGCGTCCCGGCCATGGCCTCCATCGTTTTCGACATGGACGACACGGCTTGGACCGTAGACCAGTTCAAACTCTTTCAACAGCAGGGCTACCGCTATGTGAAGGCCGGGTGGGGCATGGCTCCCGATGCCCTGTTCGGCATGTGCAGAGACCGCGACGAGCGCATGGTCGCGAGCATCCGGGAAGCCATTGGGTTCGAGCAAGAGCTGATCGTGGACGTTCCCGGACACTATCGGTTGTGGGATCTCCCGACGGCCATCGCCCGGTTCCAAGATCTCGAGCCCTATCGCCTGCGTTGGATCGAGCAACCGCTGCCTCCGCACGACCTCGAGGCACATGCTCGGCTGCGCGGCGCCGTGAGCACTCCCATCGGTACTGGCGAAGACGAGTGGAACGTGGAGAGCTACCGGAATCTGATCGGGGCAGGCGGCGTCGACGTGGTGCAAATCGACCCGGGACGCTGTCTGGGCATAACCGGTAGCCGTCAGATCCTCGATCTGATCGAGGCGGCCAATCTGGAAGTCAGCGCCCATACATGGAGCAGCGCCTTGAACACGGCGGCCAGTCTGCACCTTATGGCCACTACGCGCCATGTCGTAGCGTTGGACTTCAAGCCTCATCCCTCGCCTATGCAACACGAACTGGTAACGGATCCCTGGGTGCAGGTGGACGGCTGGCTGACCTTGCGCGAGCGGCCTGGACTGGGCGTAGAGATCAGCGAGGAGGCAGTGGCCAAATATCGAGCTCGCTGAACGCGGCCGCGCATTGCGCGGCCGCGGCTCGGGAAGATGCGCTTTCGGCGCGCCGAGTCGGGACGGCCGCCGTCTCAAATCGCCGCCCGGCCGGTCGTACTTGAAGCGGCGGCGCACGGTAGGGAACGGCAGTCCTGCCCTTGGGACGGCCGACCGACGCGGCCGGGGTGTGCCGGGCGGCCGGCTGCACGCCGTTCAACGACCGGCGATACCGGACATCTGGATACCCGAGGTGAAGTACCGTTGCGCGGCGAAGAAGAGCACCAGCAGCGGGGCAATCATCACGGTGGAAGCCGCCATCATCAGATTCCAGCTGGTGGAATAGAGATCTTTGAAGCTCTGCAACCCGATGGCCATGGTCCATTTTGCGGGCGACTGCAGATAAATCAGAGGGGTGAAGAAGTCGTTCCAGTTGTAGATGATGGAGAAGATGGCCACCGTGGCCATCACCGGCATGGAGAGCGGCACCAGGATGCGCCAGTAAATCAGGTAGTTCGACGCGCCGTCCACCCGCGCCGCTTCGTCGAGTTCCAGCGGCAGCGTCATGAAAAACTGCCGAAACAGAAAGATGGAGAAGGCTCCGCCCCCCAGCCAGTTGGGCACTACCAGGGGCTTGAAGGTATCGATCCAATCCAGCCAGCGAAACAGGATGAAGGTGGGGATCAGAGTCACGATCCCGGGCAGCATGATGGTGGACAGCACAATGCCGAAGAGGAGCCCCCGCAGCGGAAAGCGCAACCGGGCAAAGGCAAAGGCGGCCAAGGAAGCCGTCAGCAGGGTGCCGGCGGTAGAGGCCAGGGTCACGTACAGGGTGTTCCAGAAGTACCGGTCGAAGTCCACGGCCCGGAAGGCTTCGGGATAGTTGGAGAAGACAATCGGCTGCGGGATCCACTGGGGCGGCATCAGGAAAGTCTGGGATCCGGTCTTGAAGGAGGTGGAGACCAGCCAGAGCAGGGGCAACGCCAGCACCAAGGCGATAGCGGACAGCAGCCCATACCAGACCAGTTGGAAAACGACTTCCCGCAGCCGACGGCGCCGCTTGGATCGGATCAGAGCTTGGGGGAGAGGCAGGGTGGTCATTTTCTGAGGTCTCCTTCATAGAAGACCCAGCGGTCCGAGATGCGGAACTGGATAGCCGTGAAGATCAGGATGATGAGAAAAAGCACCCAGGCCATAGCCGAGGCGTAGCCCATACGGAAATTCTCGAAGGCCATGCGATAGAGATAGAGCAGATAAAACAGAGTGCTGTAGTTGGGCCCGCCTTCCGTCATGATGAAGGCCTGCGTGAAGACTTGAAAGGATCCGATGATGGCGATGATCAGATTGAAGAACAGAGCCGGCGTCAGCAGCGGCAGCGTAATGCGCCAGAAACGCCCCCAGGCAGAAGCCCCGTCTATTTCCGCCGCTTCGTAGAACGTGATCGGAATGCCTTTCAAGCCTGCCAGCAGAATTACCATCTGGGCGCCGATACTCCACCAAGACATGATGATGAAGGCGGGTTTGGCCAGGCGCGGGTCTTGCAACCAGAACAGGGGCGGCAGTCCCAGGAATTCCAGCGCCGCGTTGGCCAACCCCCACTGCGGATGAAAAATCCAGAGCCACAGAATGGCATTGGCGACCGCCGGAGTCAGCGACGGTACGTAGAAGAGCGTGCGGTACAGACGCATGCCGCGCAGTTTGACGTTGACCGCGAGCGCGGCCAGCAAAGCCAGGAAGAGGTGCAGCGGCACGCCCAGGAACACGTAGTAGGCCGTATTCCAGAGGGAAAGCCACAGGCGATCGTCCCGGGCGATCTTGACGTACTGATCGAACCCCACAAACTGGGAGGGGGTCACAATCTCCCAGCGGGTGAAAGAGATGAAGAGGGAGGCCAGCATGGGGCCGGCCAGAAAAATCAGGAACCCCAGGATCCAAGGCAGAATGAAGAGATAGGCGTCCCGCTGTTCCGCCCACAGCAAGGAGCCGCGCCGGCCCCGGAGCCGCGCCGGCCAGCTCATGACGGCCGGCGAAGTGGCCGCCGCGCCCTATCGGGGCGCGGCAGGCAGCGGGCATCCATGGGCTCCGGAGTCCCGGAGCCCATCTTCTTGCCACCGCCGGACGCCTGGCGATTCAGGCCGGGCGCGGGCGCGTTATACGCTGGGCACAAAAGCAATGAATTCGTTGACGCGGTCCGCGATGTCGTCCAGCGTGGTTTGAGCATCTGCCGCCTCGATGCCGTAGATGGAGTCCAAGGCCGGCTGCACCTCTCGATGCACACTGATCCAGTCCCCGGCTACCGGTTCGGGCCGACCGTAATCAAAGGCGTCCAGCATCACCTGGGCGCTGGGAGGCAGCACCGCCGTGGTCATGTAACCGTCTGAAGCGGCTACGGCCTTCAGGGACGGAATGTTGAGCCCCGTGCTCACCCAATGTTCAAAAGCGGAGACGGAGGCGAAGGTCTGGAACCAGGTCCAGGCTTCGTCCGGATGCTCCGTGCCCGACCACATGCTGTGACCCGCCGAAGCGACCCGGGTGGTCTCGGTGTCGGAGGCGTCCTTGGGCAGGTGGGCAATGTCCCACGCGAACTCCGCCGGCGCCACGTTCGAAAAGACCGAGAATTGCGGGAACATGCCGATGCGCCCGGTGGTGAAGAGGTCGCCGGTGCTGAAGCCTCCTTTCTCGACGCCGGAGACATGCACCCCGGCTTGGTGCCAACCCTTGATGGTGTTCACTTCGGCGACCGAGCTCTCCTCGTTCATGGTGTACGTCGTGCGGTCTGCACTCAGCACGTCGCCGCCTTTCTGCCACATCTTGATCCAGGTATTGCGATTCAGGTTCCAGTCGGCAGTGCCGAAGATCTTGGTCGCGCCTTCGCCGCGGGTCATGGCCGCGGCGGCCGCTTCGAAGTCGGCCCAGGTCCATCCCGCCGCCGGATCCGAAACTCCGGCCTCGGCAATCAGTTCCTGGTTGTAGATCAGGATCGTGCTGGTGGTTTCCCGCGGGAAGCCGATCTGCTTCCCGGCTATCTGGAAGTCCAGCCACGCGGCGCGCAGAAAAGTGTCTTCGCCAATGGGACTGCTGGCCAAAAAGGGCGTCAAGTCCATCTGGATGTTCCGTTTGGCCTGACCCGCATTGGTGTAGGAGTGAGCCCAGTAAGTGTCCGGACCGTCGCCGGCGGCAATCAGAGTCAGCAGCTTGACCTGAATTTCAATGGCTCCGCCCGGTTCCCAGATGGGCTGGATCTTGATGTGGGGATTTTCGGCTTCGAAGGATTCGATCAGCGGCTCATAGCGCAGGAAGGAAGTGTCGCTGCCCCCCTGCGTAAGAAAACTGATGTCTACCGGGGCCATGTCCGCCTCGCCGTCTCCGGCAGCGGGCACCACCGCGGTGCAGGCGGCCAAGGATGCGGCTCCCGCGGCGAAAGCCGCCGATTTGAGAAACGCGCGACGACTGACGGTATGACGGGAACGCGGAAGCTGGCTGTTCATAAAGTCCTCTCGATCTGTCGGAAGTAGTAGCCGCAAGACAAGCCCGGCCAACCTAGTCTAGCAAAGTTCGGAAACCGCCGATAGGACCTCCCGACGGAAACGACGAGGTTCAGGCGACCGGGACCGCCGGCAACCCGTACAGCCGACGCGCGTTCTCGCTCATCACCGGCGTCCTCATATGTTTCGGCAACAGCCGGGCCGTGAAATCCGGCATGTCGTTGTCCCAGTGGGGAAAATCGGTGGCGAACATCAACATCCGTTCGGCCGGGAACATCTCCAGCATCTGGTGCAGGTGGGAGATGGGTTCCGGTTCTTCAATGGGCTGCGTGGTCAGATATACATGATCGAAGACGTATTCGCTGGGGAGTCTTTCCAACCAGGGCGTGGTCTGGCGCAAGGCCTTCCAGTTCTTGTCCAGGCGCCACAAAATGGGGGGCAGCCAGGAGACTCCGCCTTCAATCAAGACGAACTTCAGCTGCGGGTACTTGACGAATACTCCCTCCGTGACCATGCTCACCAAGTGACAGACGTAGCTGCCGACCAGGTCCGTATGCCACTCCAGGTAGTTGGTGGGATACCCTACGCCCGTGGGCGGGCCGGAGATGCCTACGCCTTCCGAACCCGGATGTATGGCTATGGGTTTGCCCACTTCGGCGCAGGCTTCGTAGATGGGGTGGAAGTAGGCCTGGCCCATAGGCATGCGCGCGCCGGAGACCATGAGCACCTGGGGCATGCGGTCCACATCCCCCAACCTGCGGATCTCCGCCGCGGCCGCGGCGGGATCGTTGGGCGCCACTGTAATGGAGGCATACATGCGCGCGTCCGCCGGCAGCCACTCTTCCACCACCGCATCGTTGGAGGCGGTGACCACGGCCGCGGCGTAATAGGGATCCGTGCCCAGACCCAGGTGCAGGGCCGCGCCCGTGAAGTTGAGAATCCCGTATTCGAGATTGTGCTTGTCGAAGAAGTGAGTCCCCAACAGCCGAGGATCCTCCTCGATGCGTTCTCCCGCAACGACGGCATCCGCGCGCATGACGCCGTTGGGATTCCAGTAACCCAACGAGCCGGGTCCGCGATTGCCTTGGGCAAAACGCAAGCGAAAAGGCTGGGCCAAGCGCTCTTCGATGCAATGTGCCTTGACGACCGTGTGAATGTCTGTGTCTATGACGGAGGCGCGCATAGGGAACTCCGGAAGTCTGAGGCGAAAAGTCTTTAGGCGGGTCGCGGGCGCATCAGGACGTACAAATCCTGGCCTTCCACTTCCACGGGGAACTCGGCCAATCGGCGGCGGTCCGTGAGGCAGGTTCCATCGGACAGAGAGAATTCCCAGCCGTGCCAGGGACAGGCCAGGATTTCGTTCTCGCGTCCCCACTGGAAGGTGCCGGGAGCAGAAGGAAGGGTGGTGCCCCGCACCATGCCGTCGCAGACGGGCGCGCCCTCATGGGGGCAGTGATTGAGATAAGCCCGGAAACCGTCGTTCACACGAAAAACGCCTATGGAGCGGGAATTCACTTCTACCTGCAGGCAGGCGCCGGCGGGCACTTGGTCGGTGGTGCCTATCCTGTACTTCCGGAGCGTTTGCGATTCAACCATGGATCGTGCCATATACGGAGGAACTGAAACTCACGTTTCCTCAGCATCTACAGAGGTCTGAAACAAGGGGTCGTCAAGCCCAGTCCGTGAAAAAACGCTTCCAATTCTCATAGATGATCATGTCCTGCAGCTCCGTAGGTACCCGCGGCAGGCGAGTACCTTTCACCAAGTCGTTGACTTGGCGCAATCCCGCGATGGCCCCGGCTACCGTGTCGAAGGGAAAGTCGGTGCCGAACAAAATCTTGTGCCCTACTCCGTATTCTACGGCGGTGACCAAAGTCTGCCAGTACCGCCAGGCGCGGAAATGAATGGCCGACATGTCCGCATACAGATTGGGGGCCTTGCGAATGAGTACGATGGTGTCCGCTTCCCACGGATGACCGATATGGGCCAAAATCATCTTCAGCTCCGGAAAATTCAAGGCAATGTCCTCCAGTTGCAGCGGCAAGCTCCAGCGGATGCGCGCTTTCCGGGGAAAGGTGGTGCCTTGATGCCATAGGATGGGCAAACCCAGGCGCTGGCATTTGCGGTACAGAGGGTAGTGACGGTGATCCATGGGATCGAAGAGCTGATAGGCGGGAGCCAGTTTCAGGCCTTTCAACCCCAGGTCGGAGACACAGTATTCCAAGTGTTCCAGACAGTCCGCGCGATTGGGGTCTACCGAGGCCCAACCTTCGATCTTCTCGGGATGTCGACGGGCGTAGTCGGCAACGACTTCGTTGGGCACGTCTAAACCGGTAGCCGGAGCCTGCATACCGAAGACGACGACCTTGTCCGCCTCCGCGGAGGCGGCCCAATGCTTTTCCGGTCTGGCATCGAAAAGGTCCTGGGCCGGCATGTCCTTGCCCAAGGTCGAGGCGGTTAGTCCCATGTTGGCCTGCCAGGTTCTGACGGCGTCGGCTCGGAATTCCGCGGACACGTGATCCGGAGACCACATAAGGTGCGAATGGCAATCCACGATCATGGCGTACGGCTCCTTGGACGGGGATGGGTTCGGAGCAGCGAGCTGCAAACCCTAGTTTGCCAAACCGCGTCCGGGTCTCTCGATTCCTCATGGCGTTGCCCGGTCGATTTTCTGGCCTCCGCTGCGTACCTCCTGCGGGTTTCGGAACCGACCGGAACGACGGGACGCAGGCAGGATACTACCCTTAAGGCATCAGTATTCCCTAGGCTGCAAAGACAGTCTCAATCCGCCCAAGCCTGGCCGATTTCGGCAATCTAGACCCCTGCAGCCCGGATGTCGCCCGCCTCTACGCGCGATGGGTTACGGTCCCGATCTGGACTTTGCGGCTCTGGTCGGGCGAGGGACTTCACGGCTGCGATATGTGCGGCGTACCGGATGCGTCGGAGACGGGGGTACATCTGGACCTGAGCCCTCCGCGGTGGTACTGTGAGCTGGGACTTCTCACACGTCCTTCGGGAGCAGCAAGCATACCTATGGGAGATTCGCTATGACTATGTGGAATGTACGCGCAGGCCGAGGAGGCAAACTGTTCCCAATATTCAAGTCGCAAAGTGTCGTCGCGCTTGGCTGGGATCTGGTTGAAGATCTCCGTACATACAGCTCACGTGAGCAAATAGTGGAAGCGCTCCGGGAAAAATATCCAGAGGAGAAACCGCGAGCCCTCGGAGTCGCTGCCGGCATGCTATACCGCTTTGGGGGCGAGGTGAAACCGGGTGATGATGTCGTCACTTATGATCCGACGCGGCGGATGTATGCCGTGGGCAAAATCACCAGCGAGTATGAGTTCAACGTCGCTCCTGATCTTTGTGAAGGAAAGCCGCATATCCGCAGAGTGCAATGGGAAGCCAAGGAAATAGCCCGGGACGATCTTTTACCTTCTACCAGAAATAGTCTGGGTACGTTGCTCACACTGTCTCGATTAACTGACGAGGCGGAGAGTGATGTTCGGCGCGCCTGGAAAAACGATCACGTAGGTCCAATCTGCCCAGACGAGAATAACGAAACTCTGCTGCCGGATGATATTGAGGAACGCAGTATCGAGTTTATCAAGGATCGTCTAGTGGGTCTTTCTTGGGACGATATGCAGAGATTGGTGGCAGGGGTGCTGCAAGCCAGAGGATACAAGACCCGGATATCCGCGGTGGGTTCCGACCGCGGAAAGGATATTGTCGCTTCGCCCGACGGGTTCGGCTTCGAAGCCCCCAGGATTGTCGTAGAGGTGAAGCATCGTCCCGGGTCGACAATCGGGGCACCGGAAATACGGAGTTTTCTGGGAGGCCGACACTCCAACGACAAAGGTCTCTATGTCAGTACTGGCGGCTTTTCGCAGGAAGCTCGTTACGAAGCAGAACGCGCCAACATTCCGGTGCTGCTTATGGGCCTAGACGAGTTGGTCGAATCGATTATCGACAATTATGAGCACATGAGTACTGAAGCCCGCAGTTTAGTGCCGTTAAAGCGGATTTATTGGCCCATAGAATGACAGCCTAAACGACAACTCGACTACGCCGGTC
>DAOUKB010000152.1:0-3850 GCA_034421855.1 Anaerolineales bacterium | reverse complement strand
GTCGTGTTGCAGTCGAACCTCTACCAGGGCTGGCGGCAGATGTACTTCCTCCATGCCCCGCTGTGTCTGCTGGCAGTGTACGGCCTGCACTGGCTGGTAGCCCGCGGCCGACCGCCGTCTCTCCGACGGACCGGGTATGTCCTCGCCGGGCTCGGCCTGGCCGTGGTGGTCGTCGAGATGGTTATGATTCATCCCCATCAGATGGTCTATTTCAATCTCCTGATGGACCGCCGTACGCCGGAACACCTGAGTACCCGGTACCCGATGGATTACTGGCGCATCTCGCACCGGGAAGCCTTGGAATACCTGTTGGACCGATATCCCGATCGCCCGCATATCCATCTACCCGATCCCGACTACCACGCGGTCTGGCGGAACCGGCAGCTCCTGCCCGCGGCCGACCGGCAGCGCATCGTGATCGACGACGTACGCGTCGACGTGCATCTCGACAACGGCAGGGTGCTGTTGCCCCCGCAGGCGATCCCGGCGGGCTTCTTGTATCACCGGCGCAAGGTCTTCCACAACACGATCTTCACCCTGGTCGAGCACAGCGACGTCTCTCCGCACCACCAGGCGGCCGGCGCACGGTATCGCGAAAAGTATCGGGCCGTCACCGCGCAAGAGCCGTTCCTGCGCTCCAACTTCGACGTGTATCGCGACGGGAAGACGCTGACCTGGGTCAAGGCGCCGTGTACCCTGGCGGACACGCGGGGCCGCTTCCAGCTGGTGGTGCACCCCGCCGCATCCGGCGCCCGGGCCGCCGCCCCCGAGCCGCCAGGCTTCGGCTTCGCCGTCATGAATTTTGACTTTCATGCCTACGGGGCGCTGTTCGACGGGAAATGCCTGGCCCAGCGGCGGCTGCCCGATTACGACATCGGCCGCCTCACGATCGGGCAGTGGATTCCCGAGGGCACGCCGCTATGGCGGGAAGAGGCCCTGTGGCCCGACCCTTAGGAGGGGCCCCCAGGTATGTCGTGCCGCGACGGACAGAGGGGACCCGCACCATTGCAGGCCGTATGGCGGAGATGGCAATCCAGGGGGGAGATGCCCGGCCGGACCCGTCTCGGTGCCGGCGGGCGGCCGCACGAATACGCCGGCATGCCGCGCTCCCGCCGCCGCCGGGCCGCCGCGCCTAACGGGAGCCCCTCCTGCTCCGGTCGCGCCCACGGACAGCCAGGGAACGCGCATCGCTCTACCCCGGGGCGTCGCAGCAGGCCGCGGGAGGACGGCGTGCGTGGCTGACCGCCTCCCCCATGCTCGTCCAGGTCTGAGACTGCTCCTCATACACTTTCTGAGATTCTCGAGTGGCCGCGCTCCTTCAGAACTATAATGAGATGCCCCTGGTGAACAGTCGGCTTTTTCAATATTCTTGGAGACCAATGCTGTACTCTCGAACTCCGCTCGGGGGTAGACGAGGGCAGGCGGTGTTTGCCAATAGGATTACGGATGGATTGTCTTGCTGAAGAGAAGATGTTGCGCCAGAATATGCCCCCTCTTTTTCTCCGGCTGATCTGCATCCTCTTCCTGCTGTCTCTGCCCGCAGCCTGCTCGCTCGATCGGTCCCGCCGGGCAGCTGACGACCCTCCCAACATTCTGCTGATTCTGGCCGATGATCTGGGCTACCACGACGTAAGCTTCAACGGCGCGACCGAGATCCGCACTCCCCATATCGATCGCCTGGCCAAAGAGGGCGTCGTCTTCGCCAACGGCTACGTGGCCCACCCGGCCTGCGCTCCCTCCCGCGCCGGCGTCATGACCGGTCGTTATCCGGCACGGTTCGGACTGGAACTCAATCTACCCTACGCACCCTTCGACGACCTCCTCGGTCTTCCGGTGGAGGAGAAGACGTTCGCGACTCATCTCCAGCGGGCCGGATATCGGACGGGCATGGTGGGCAAGTGGCATCTGGGCGCCGCGCCGCCCTTTCACCCTCGGCAACGGGGCTTCGACTCCTTCCACGGCTTCCTGGGAGGGGGCCACGACTACTTCAATGTCGATCCCAGCCGCTCTCCCCCCAACGAATACCTCCTCCCCCTCAGTGCCGACTACGAAGCCGTCGGCTTCGCCGACTACCTGACGGACGTCTTCACCGACTACGCCGTCGAGTTCATTCAAGAGGACAGGAACCGGCCCTTCTTCTTGTACCTCTCTTACAATGCCCCTCATGAGCCTCTGCAAGTACCCGCGGAAATCGTGCGCAAATACCGCCATATCGAAGACGAGAAGCGACGTCGGTATCTGGCCATGGTGGACGCCCTGGACGCGAACGTAGGCCGCATCATTACGGCGCTGCAGCAGAGCGGAGAGTGGGAGAACACGCTGACCTTCTTCCTGAGCGACAACGGCGGCGTGGCGTGGCCGGATCAGGGCCTAGACTGGGCGGACAATGCGCCCTTGCGCGGCGGGAAGGGCAGCCTGCACGAAGGGGGGATACGGGTACCCTTTGTGGCTGTCTGGCCCGCCGAGTGGCCCCGGGGCCAGACCTTTGAACCGATGGTGATCAGCCTCGACATCGCCGCCACCGCCCTAACCCTGGCCGGAGCCGTGCCGGACCCCGAGTTGCCGCTCGACGGCGTGAACCTCGACCCCTTCGTGCGCGGCGTGATATCCGACCCTCCGCACGAGGCCCTTTTCTGGCGTAGGGCTACGCAGCAGGCGGATCTCGTCTACGCGGTCCGCGCCACCGATGCGAAGCTGGTCAAGGACGACCGCTACGCGGAAGCCGCCCTCTTCGACCTGCAGGCCGATGCCGGCGAGGCTCATGATCTGATACGCGACGACCCCGGCACGGCTGCCGAGCTCGCCAGGCTGTGGAACGACTGGAACGCCGGCAATTCGGCGAACTTCGTCACCGATTCGGCGAACTACTGGCAGGCCATCAGCGAATGGACAAGACACATGCACGAAGGGGCCCGCCAATGGTGGGGCGCGGTCTGCCCCTTCCCATCCGTTCCAATACAGAGTACGCCTGTACCGTCGATCTCATTCGCGCCTGCCCCGCCTGTCGACTTCACTGCGGAAGGGGGAGATCAGCGCATCGTTCTGCGCTGGAGCAACCCAGACGATGCCGACATCACCGGCTACCAGTTCCGGCTGAGATCCTTACACGAAAGCGCTTGGAGTTGGGGGCCCTGGAAAGACATCGCTGCGAGCGGACCGTCCTCCACGAGTCACGTATTGACCGGACTGAGGGAGGAGAGGGACTGGGACCTCTATCACGTTCAGCTGCGCGCCTTGAATGCCGGGGGTGCAGGCGAACCCAGCGAAGCAATCGCCTTGGTCGCGGCACCAGGCAGCGGCCCCGTTCGCTCACCCACTCTGCCTGGCGCCGTCACAGACGGCGATGGACGGATAACCCTGACCTGGATAGACCCCCCAGGTGACGCCGCCGACATCATCGGCTACCAGTTCCGGCTAAGGGGCTTGTCCGAGAGCGCCTGGCGGCCCTGGAGGGACGTTGAAGGCGGTAGTCCCATGCCACCATCTCCCCTGACCCTACGAGCCCATTGTCTCGGCGGCCTGACCCCCAGGGCGTGGTACAGCGTGCAACTCCGGGCTCTATACGTCGACGGTTCGAGTTGGCCGGTCCGCGAGGCGACGGCGGAGTAATCTCAAACCGAGGATACGCACGACCCGGATTGGGTGCGACCGCAATCGTGTGGATTCCCGGGGGAGCGATGCTATCTATGGCGGGAAGAGGCTCTGTGGCCCGACCCTTAGGATGGTCCCCTGTGTGTCGTGCCGAGACGGATGTAGAGGAACCACACAACTTCAGATATCATAACGGATGGATTGTCTTGCTAGAGAGAAGATGTTGCGTCAGAATGTACCCCCCCCCCCCCCTCCTTCT
>DAOUKB010000151.1:0-9152 GCA_034421855.1 Anaerolineales bacterium | reverse complement strand
GTCCCAGGACGCGTGCACAGCTGCCTCGACATTCAAACCAACCTGTTGTGTCGCAGCGACAGCGGACATGGACGGAAGCAAAGGAACCGACGGAATTGCCCCCATTTTAGTTTTTCATCACCGAAAAGCACAAAATCCAGTACCGGTCTCAAAACCCCTGAAGAAATCTACAGCAAACGCCCAACGCGGATTCTGCATCACTTTTGCAGGCGGTCGACCGCGTGTAGCCGAAGATCAGAAGACACCGACTTTACCTGCCGTCGATCGCCACGCGGTACGACATCGAAACCGTGGGCCATGCGCCGAGAGACAAGCACCCCAGGAGTAGCCGGTGGTCGACGCCGCGGATCTGCACGCTCTGGGGCCAAATATCTGCGGATGCAACACCCCAGCCGGTCAGTCGGCCATCGTTGCAAAACCCACGGCGCAGGCGGCGTCCAGACGCCGCGCACGGATCAAGAGCAATTATCGGAGCTGTTGCAGGGGCAGGCGACGATTTCGCGGGTCACGGCTTCCGCCCACCCACCGGATGTCCGGCTCAACGGCAAGCAAGGCCAAGCTGCGGCGGAACCTTAAAGAAGACCTCTGCAATTTGCAGCAGTCACATCTTTTCCTTCTTGGGCGTCTTCGGCCCACCCCTAGGGAACCCGCCGAACTTCCCAAGCGGGTTCGATTTCGTTACGTCACTCGGCAGAGTGGGGGAAAGGCGTGCCTCAGCGTCCGCCGAAACCGGTCATGGTGATGCCTTGCACGAAGAACCGCTGCGCTACCAGGAACAGGGCCAGAATGGGCACCAGCATCACCGTACTGACCGCAAACACCACTTCCCATTGCTGCACCTCGAAATCGTTGAACAGCTTCACGCCCAAGGCCATGGGAAATTTGTTCATGGTACGCAGATAGATCAACGGGTTCATGAAGTCGTTGTAGTGTTGCAGCAGGGCAAATACGGCTACCGTGGCCATGACGGGACGGGAAAGCGGCATCAGGATCTGAGTGAGAATGCGGATCCGGCTGGCGCCGTCGATGTAGGCCGCATCTTCCAACTCCATGGGGATGCCCAGAAAGAATTGCCGGATGAGGAATACATACAGGGCCATGACCGCACCCCAATACGGCACGATCAGGGGCAGAAAAGTGTCGTACCAGCCCAGAGTGCGAAACAGAATGAAGCGCGGGATCATGGTGACGATGTCCGGCAGCATCATGGTGCCGAGCAACAGTCCGAACCAGAAATTGCGGCCCGGCCAGGGGATGCGGGCAAAGGAATACGCCACCAGCGAGGAGGAAAACAAGGTTCCCGCTACCGCGAAGAAGACGATGACCACGGTGTTCTGCATGAAGAGACCCAGCGGCAAGTGTCCCTGAAAGGCGTTTACGTAATTGCGCCAGTAGGGTTCCGCCGGCCACCACACGATGGGATGGGCGAAGACCTCGGTCGAGACCTTCAGCGACGAAGAAACCATCCAGAGGGTAGGCACCAGAAACGTGACCGCCAGCAGCGTGATCAAGATCTGCAGCAGACCCAACTGCAGGTACTCTTTGGGGGTGCGCCGGGAATCCGCGGCGGATCCCCAGGGCTTGAGGCGGGACCGTAGGCCTCCGATCCCGGGTCTGTACGTGGTCATGCGTTTGCGGAATCTGTCTCGTAATACACCCAGCGCCGGGAAACCACGAACTGCATGACGGTAAAGCCCACGATCAGCAGAAACAGTTCCCAGGCCATGGTCGAAGCATAGCCCATGCGACCGTACTGAAAAGCATTGCGGTAGATGTTGAGCACGACAAACAACGTGGCATCCTCGGGGCCGCCTTCCGTCATGATCATGGCCGGAATGAACGTCTGGAAGGAATTCACGGTAGCAATGATCATGTTGTAAAAGATGAGCGGCGTCATCAGCGGCAGAATCAGATGCCACAGACGGTCGACGGCATTGGCTCCGTCGAGACTGGCGGCTTCTTTCAAGGAGTCGGGGATATTCCCTAAGCCGGCGATGAAGATCACCATCTGTCGACCGATGGCCCAGAAAGACATGAAGATGAAGGCCGGTTTGGCCAGATCCGGATCGAAGAGCCACCGCTGGGGTTCAATCCCCACCCAGCCCAACGCTTCGTTGAGAATCCCGTATTCAGGATGAAAGACCCGCTGCCAGACCACCGCGCTGGCGACCAAAGGTACGATGATGGGCAGGTAGAAGGCTGCCCGATAGAAATCTCGGAAGAGCAGCGGTTGCGTCAGGGCCATAGCCAAAGAGAAGGAAATACACAGCTGCAGCGGTACGGCGATTACCGTGTAGAAGAAGCTGTTGTAGAGACTCTTGTTGACCTTGGGATCCGCGAACAACCTGACGATGTTGTCGAACCCCACGAACTCCGGAGCGCGCAGCGGATCCCATTCGAACGCGACCAGATACGCCGAGTGCAGCATAGGATAGGCTATGAAGAGACAGAAGCCTACGACAAAAGGACTGGCGAAGAGATAGCCGACCAGCCAATCCTTGCGGGCCCGCGGCGAGGCCAGCACCGAGCGCAGATGCGCGACGTCGATCACGTCACACCATAACTCTCATAGACGTTGATTCTCCCGACGTCCGCCCGCGAGGCACGCCCCGCGGGCGGACGGGCCGGAGCCGCGGCGAGAACGCGGCTCCGACGTCGTTGTCTGTTGGGGAATCAGCCAGCCCAGTGGGCATCCAGCAGCGCCTGCACGCCCTGGGTGACCGCGGGCAGCACTTCCGCGGCTGTGGCCGTGTTGTTCAGCAGGGGATCCCACCCGACCGGCCGGACCACTTCGTTCCACATCTGACCGCGGGAGACGCCCCCGATCACATCGACTTCCGTCCGTTTCACGGCTTCCACGAAAGCCTGACCATTGGTTACGCCGAAGCGTTCCTCGATGGTGGGGATCCAGAAGTCGGAAATCAGCTCTGCCGTGTTGGGCAGACGCCCGGTGATGGTGGAGTAGATCTTCTGGCCTTCCGTGCCGCCCATGAAGCTGGCGTAGTCCCAGGCCGCATCCACATTGTCCGTAGCCATGACGCTGACGCCTTCGGCCCAGCCGCGGTGCGGGCGATCGGCATCGGCCACCTGCGGCATCAAGACCACGTCGAATTCGATTTCCGCACCCGCTTCCCGCAGGTCCGGAGAATTCAGGTTGGGCATGAACCAGGCGCCTTCGTACTTCATGGCGGCATTGCCGGTATCGATGGTGTTGGTACCGCCGGAGAGATCCGCCGGAGTCGGGCTGATGCCCAACTTGTACTGGAAGTCTTGGGTGACCTGCTGGACGATCTCGACGATCTCGGGCTGGTCGAACATGGCCGTGACCGGATCCACCAACTCGTCGAATTCCTGTTTGCCGGTGTTGCGAATCCAATGGATGTCGCGCGGCCAGATGCCGTTGGGTTGATAACCGTACATCTTGCTGTCGCCGGAAGTGTCCGTGAGGGCCTCGGCCGTAGCCACGAAATCGTCCCAGGTCCAGTCGTCGGTGGGGTAGTCCAAACCGGCCGCATCGAAGGGACCGCGGGCATAGAACATGAGCATCACCCCCACCTGCAACGGAATCAGATAGCGACGGCCGTTGCGCAAGGTGCTGTCCGAAATGCTCTGAATATCGTCCGGATAGGGGGCCGTGAAATCAAACTCGGCGATGTAGTCGTCCAACGCGGCAAGGCGGTCGGCGTCGGCATAGGGTTGCCATTCCCATCCTTGGAAGGAAGCCACGTGGGGTGGTTCGCCACCGGCCACGCTGGTTTGCAGTGCGGTGTAGTAGTCCGCGCCGGTGCCGCTGGGGGCCGTAACTACGTCGACGTTCGGATTCTGCTCTTCGTAAACACGTTCCAGCTCTTCCCATGCGGGAATATCGGTGTTGCCGGCCCAAGCCGCGAAGTTGACCGTCACGGACTCCATGGAAGCGGCTCCGCCGCCGGGCACCGCGGCCGGCGCTGCACAAGCCGCAAGAGCCACGGCCGTGGCGCCGATGCCACTCAACTTCAAGAAAGCGCGCCGAGAAAGGACATGTGGTGGCATGTAAATCCTCCTGATATATTCTTCTGATTTCCCTTTGTCGTCGGGTTGTCGGATTCTGCGACTCTACCATATCGGCCTTGCCGAGAGCATAGTGGAGCCCTTCGGCCGCGCTCGGCGAGCGCACAATCGACTTTGCTTCCCAATCGGGAGGCGGGGATTCCGAGTTGGCCGTGCAGGCATGATCCAGGTACAGGATAGAATCAGGAGACAGCGACTGCAATGTACAGCAAGGAGAAACCGCATGGGTCTGAGCGCAGCCCAAGTCGAGCAATACAAACGGCAAGGGTACCTGAACGCGATACCGGTCTTGGCCGGCGGAGAGGCGGCGCGCTACGCCGCGGAATTCGACCGCTTGGAGCAGCAGGTAGGCAAAGAGAAGGCCCAAATCGAGCTGATCGACTGCCATTTCGACGAACGGTTCATCTGGCAACTGGCCACGCATCCCACCATTCTGGACTGCATCGAAGACCTGATCGGCCCGGACATTCTGCTGCTGGCTACGCACTTCTTCAACAAGTACGGAGAAGGGAACTTGGGCGATTCCTTCGTCGCTTGGCACCAAGACGTGACCTTTTGGGGCTTGGAGCCGCCGCGGGCCGTGACCGCTTGGTATGCTGTAGACGACAGCGATGTGGAAAACGGCTGCATGCAAGTCATTCCCGGCAGCCATGACCTGGGTCTGCTGGAACACGGCAGAGCTCGTCGCAAAGGCAATCTGCTGAGCATCAACCAAGAGGTGACGGTCTCTGCAGACCAGATTCGGACCGCCACGGATCTGGAGCTGCGGGCAGGGCAGATGTCCATTCACGACGGTACGTTGATTCACGGGTCGCTGCCCAATCGGTCGACGCGCCGCCGCTGCGGCCTGACCTTGCGATACGTGCCCACCTACGTCTCCCAGATCGAAGACAACTCCCATGGCAAGAACTGGCGGGCGCTACTGGTGCGGGGGGAAGACCAATATGGGCATTTCCCGCAGGTGGCGGCGCCTTTCGTCCCAGAATGCCCGTAGCCGCCCGCGGCCAACCCGCGCCGGCTCGTCCTACTTGAACACTTGCACAAGGTCTGGTCGCATGCAGATTACACACGTCAAAGTGGACACTTTCCAATGGAACCGCGAGCCCTGGCAGCTAGGCGTAGGGACCCGCTTCGGCAAGGTGCAACAAGGGGTGGTGACCGTAGAGACGGATGCCGGCATCTCAGGGCACGCCTTCCTGGGTTCCGCCCGGGTAGGAGCCAACCACTACGCTCCGGGGCTGATCGAATATATCCGACCTTTGCTGTTGGGCCGCAATCCGCAGGATATCGGTATCCTCTGGTGGGAGATGTGGAAGCTGAACCGTTCCGTCTCCACCCAGGTGATCGGAGCCATAGACATCTGCTTGTGGGACATCAACGGCAAGATTGCCGGTCAGCCCATCCACCGCCTATTGGGCACCTGCAAGCACCAAGTGCCGGCTTATTCCAGTACGGCGTACCACGAGACTGTAGAGGAATACGTGGCAGAGGCCGTGCGCTTCAAGGAGAACGGATGGACTGCCCACAAGCTGCATCCGCACGGCGCTCCGGACGCGGACATTCAGATCTGCACCGCCGTGCGGCAGGCGGTGGGCGACGACATGAAGCTGATGCTGGATGCCATGTGGGCCTATCAGTACGCCGACGCCGTACGCGTCGGGCGCGCCATGGAAGAGCTGGGCTACTATTGGTACGAGGATCCGCTGGTGGAAGAGGACATCTACAACTACGTCAAGCTGAATCAGAAGCTGGACATTCCCCTCATGTGTACCGAGTTCGCTCCCGGCCGCTTCTACGGCATGGCCCCGTGGATCATGCAGAACGCTACGGACATTCTCCGCGGAGACGTTGCCGTGACGGGGGGCATCACTCCTCTGATGCGGCTTTGCCATCTGGCGGAGGGCTTCAATATGCGCTGCGAGATTCATCACGGGGGCAACAGTCTCAACAACGTGGCCAATCTGCACGTGACCATGGCCGTACCCAACTGCGAGTTCTACGAGTTCTTCCCCTGCACCGGCGCCAACGTCTTCGGCTTGGTGGAAGACATTGCCATAGACGGCCAAGGCATGGTGCACGCCCCTACCGAACCGGGACTGGGCTACGCGATCGACTGGGACCTGGTGCAGCGGGAGTACATCACGACCTACGAGTAAAGGACTGTCGGCAACCCGTTCTTTGCCGGCATCCCCCCATGGCGCAACAGCAGGAGGCGAGCATGAGCAGATTCGACGGGGTGATTCCCGCCTTGATCACTCCCATGACGGCCGACGGCGAAATCCATGAAGAGGCTCTCCGCCAAGTCATGGAATTCAATATCCAAGCCGGAGTCCAGGGATTCTGGGTCGCCGGCGGCACCGGGGAAAGTATTCTCCTGGACGACGCGGAAAACATGCGGATCGCGGAGATTGCGGCGGATCAGAATCAAGGCCGCGTCCGGAACATTCATCATGTGGGCGCCCCCTCCACGCGCCGCGCCGCGCAGCTGGCCGAACACGCGGCCCAGGCAGGAGCCGCAGCCATCTGCTGCGTACCGCCGTTTTTTTACCTGCAGGACCTGGAAGGCATCGTGGAACACTACCGCATCGTCGCGGCCGCCGCAGATCTGCCTTTCTTCTGCTACAACGTGCCGCAAATGACGAACCAGGAAATCACCCTGAACTTGATGCAGGCGATTCAGGCCCGGGTTCCGCAGTTGCAAGGCCTCAAGCATTCCGCCCCCAATCTGCAATTGGCCGGAACTTTCGTCGAAATGGGTTTGGATGTCTTGGTCGGCAACAGCACCCTGTTCCTGCCGGCCCTGGCTCTAGGTGCCACGGGCTGCGTAGACGGTCCCCCCAATGTAGCTCCGGAGCTATGGGTGGAGATTTTCGCAGCCTTCGAGGCCGGTGACCTCGAGAGAGCTCAGGCCGCCCAAACACGGGCCACGGCCCTGACCAACTTCATGCATAGTTTCGCGCACCGTTTCCATGCCGTTGCCAAGGCCGCCCTCTCGGAACGGCTGGGCATTGATTGCGGCACTCCGCGCGGCCCCAGTCGGCCCTTGACGGCCGCGCAGCGAGCCCGCCTCAAGGCGGAACTGGCAGATTTCGACCTGCCGGCCGTCTCTGCCCTGACGCTGGCCTGACGACCGCACCGCGCACTTTTGCCGCTCCCCACAATGATCAGGAGAAACCCATGAAAGCAGCCATATATCAGGGGATGCAGGACATCGCCTTGCAAGAGGTGGACAGAACAGATCCCGCGCCCGGCTTCATCCTGATCGACACTCGGACGACCGGAATCTGTGGCAGCGACCTGCACAACTACTGGGGGCATTGGCCGCCTTCCCTGACGGCGGCGCAAGGCCATGAAACGTGCGGCGTGGTGGCGGAAATGGGGGCAGGCGTCGAAAATCTCGCCGTCGGCGACAAAGTAGCCGTGGAAGTCACCTCGCACTGCGGCCAATGTCTCTACTGCCGCAAGGGCTTGTACAACCACTGCGCGGAGCGGATCGTCAGCTGGCACGGCGGGCACGGGGGTTTTGCCGAGTACACGACGGCCCATGCTTCCGCTGTCTTCAAATTACCGGATTCCATGAGCTTCGAAGAAGGCGCGTTGGTGGAACCGCTGGCCGTGTGCGTGCGGGCTCTGGCCCAAGCAGGCGCCGGACATAGGGACAGCGTAGGCGTGATCGGCGGGGGCACGATTGGCCTCTACTGCCTGGCGGTGGCCAAGGCCATCGGCGTCCGGGAAACTCTGATTACGGTGAAATACGAACAACAGGCCCAGGCGGCCCGAGCATTCGGAGCCGACCATGTGGTACTGCTGGGCGAACAGAGCGTCAGGGACTACGTCGCGGACTACACCGCCGACTACGGGTTGGATGCCGTAGTCGAGACCGTGGGCAGCGCCGCGGCCTTCGACGACGCGTTGGAGATTGTCCGCAAGTGCGGCACCGTGGTCTTGGTGGGAGGCTATTTCGAGCCTTTGCATGTGGATCTGGCCAAGATCATGGCGAAGGAGCCTGTGGTGACAGGCTCCAACTGCTACGCTTACAGCGGCATGGCCACGGATTTCGACGTCGCCATCGATCTGATCGCTTCCGGTCGACTTGACGCACGCCGGATAGTGACCCACCATTATCCTTTGTCGGAGATAGAGAAAGCCTTTCGCGTTGCGGCGGACAAGCGGACCGGGGCCGTGAAAGTTCATGTAGTGCAGTAGGACCATCGGCAACGACATGCAGTCGGCCGGTACGCGAGAAATGCGCCCCTCGCGTCTCCAAGGAGGAAGCCGGGGACGGGGCCCGTACCCGAAAAGCAGGATGGTGATCGCGCGTCCACCGTTGGCGCAACTTTGCTCTGACGATTGTTCCCCCACTCTGTCGTTTCCGCTTGGGCCGCCTGTTTGACGAGTTTCGGAATCATTTTCTCGTATACGGCTCAAAGGTTCTCGTAAGCCGGAGGCATCGGGTCTTGGACTGCCGCATGCCGCTTTGCCAGCGCAGGACAGGACACCATAGGAACGGAACGATGTTCGATGTGGTAGTTCATGTTCGTATACAGGTATCGGTACCGGGTTGACGAGCATCGTACGGGTCTTCTCTCTGTGCTCGCATAGATGCGGCTCGACCAGTACAGCTGCGGATGCTCCCGCTCCGGCACCAAGCCCGGAACCAGCCCGGAGCATCGCGCACCAGGCTCCCAATTGCGGGAGGCCCGCTCCGCAGACAACAAAGTCCATCAAGATCTCGAGGAGATCCGCGGGACGCGCTGTACTGGGATTTCCGGCTCCCTACCCGCACAGCAGGGGGCGGTAGGTTGCCGGGAGCGGCTCCAACGCCACATATAGGCTTCACGCAGAGTCATGAACGGGCCGACGCGCAGATCAGATCTCGTTCAACCAAGGGTCCGAAAGGGAGTACCGTGGCCGCATTCATGCCGACGCGCCTCAGACGACAATAGATCGTTCCATACAGGAAGCAGGTAGGAATCGCCCATCCAGTGCCCCAAGAGGCAATCGCCGGCATGGCGCTGGCAACCAGAAGGCCACACTAGAACGTGCAGCGCCACCGCGCGGGAGCGTCGCCGCGTTGCATAAGCGCCTTGAGTTGCTGCCGG
>DAOUKB010000150.1:0-6688 GCA_034421855.1 Anaerolineales bacterium | reverse complement strand
GGGATTGATCCGAGCGCCCCCATCGAGGTGCCCTCCTTGAATACTTTGGGGACCGATTTCCTGCCTTCCGAAAACCTCTTTGCGGAATTCAATCTGAACACGTTGGCGCAGGACTTGGACTCCCGACTGCAGCCTTTCGGACTGCAGATGCGCCAGGGACAGGTGTATCTGAGCGAACTGGGAGCCTTGCAACTGGAGGCCCAAGTAGGGGATTTGTTGGAGATCTTCATTGGACCGATCCCGGTGCGGTACCAGATCAGAGCCATAGTCAAGGAGGCAGGACCCTTCGCGCCGGTGGCTCCCGTAGTCATGTTCGAGGTCGCCGAAGCGCAAAAGCTGCTGTTCATGTCGGAGCGGATCAACGCCATTCTGATTTCCAATGCCGGCGACGAGCTTACCGGCATGGCGCATACGGACGTGGTCAACTCCGATTTGCAATTGCTGGCCTACGATCAGGAAGTTTTGGCCGGCATCGAGTCGATTCTGACCGCGCCGGCCAACGCGGAAATCCTGACCCGCCAGGCTGCCGCCGAGCTGGAACGGGACGCCGGCGAATTCCAGAATCAGGGAGCGGTGGAATCGTTCTTCATCCAATTGCTGGGGGGCACGGACAATGCCGCGCAGCTGCAAGACTTGGTCCACTACGTTGAAGCCGCCCGAGCCACCGACCAACAGGCAAAGCAGTTCGCACTGGCCCTCGGCAATACGGAAGTGCGCCGTTGGCTCTTGGATCTGCCCTTCAGTCCCCAGGATCAAAAGGCATTGCAGGTCGGTTTCCAGGCGCTCGATCAATTCGAAGTGTTGCCGCAACTCAGCAAGCGATTTGCGGTGGCGGGGGTGGAAATCGCCGGGATCGCGTTTGGAGCCCTTTTCTGGTTTCCGGGGTCTCTTTCCATATTGGCTGGAGTCATTCTGATTTTTCTGATCTTCGTTCTGCTGGCGGCGGAACGCAGACACGAATTGGGCGTCGCCCGGGCAGTCGGCATGCAACGCGGCCATGTAGTGCAGACATTCGTCACGGAGGGCGTGCTTTACGACTTGGCCGCGGCATTGCTGGGTTTGGGTCTGGGTCTGCTGGTGGCGTACGGCATGATCGGCGTCATGAGCGGGCTCTTCGCCGGTTTCAGCCTGCGGCTCAGCGCCTTCGACCAGTTTTTCAATCTGCAGTGGTCGGTGGCGCCTGCCTCTCTGGTCATCGCCTATTGCCTGGGCGTGGTGGTGGCCGGGACAGTGGTGGTCTTCGCATCGTGGCGGGTCAGCCGCATGAACATCGTGTCCGCGATCCGCAACCTGCCCGAAGACATCCGCTCCCGTACCGAATCCTTAGGGTGGCGCTTCGGCAAGATCCTCTTGATTCTGGCCCTTTGGGCAGGCGGCAGTCTGCGTTTCTGGACGGCATTTCCGGGTCAGGATCTGGTGCCTGTACAACTCTTCGAGAGTTTGCTGCTGGCCGGGGCCGCTGGTCTGGCTTATCTGCTCTGGGAGCATTTCAGCCCTCTCGACGATCGGCGCGGTCACGTCGTCCCCGGCGGTACTGGCTTCGGTCTCTTGGCGATCTGGATCGCGCCTTGGATCGGGACTCGGGTCGAGACCGGTTTTCCGGACGATCCGGAGCTGCTCATGTTGTCCTTCATCGTATCGGCCCCTTTTCTCCTGATCGGCGCGATTCTGGCCGTCATGAGTTTGGCTCATCTGCTGGCCCAAGCCTTCGTCTGGGTGGGCTCGGGCCTGGGGGCTATCGCTCCCGCCGTGCGGTTGGCCGTGGCCTATCCCCTGGATCACAAGTTTCGGACCGGCGTAGCCGTGTTGCTTTTTTCCATGGTCATCACTACGGTGGTGATCATGACGCAGTTTATCCAGGCCATGGAAGCCTTCGCCATTCCCCAGGACGAGGATACGGCAGGCTTCGACATGATCGTGACGCCGGGCCTGTTGAGCGTCTTCGACCCTCTGATCGACTTGGAAGCCGAGTCGGTCCGCCGGGACGACTTTCCCGTCGCGGCCGTGGACGTCATGGCGTCCGTTTCCGAGCTGAACGTAGATGCCCATCGGCTGGATCCGTTGCTCGATGCGACGTCTTTCTGGCTCGATGTCCGGGGGATCGACGAAGGCTACGTAGAACTCGCGTCGGAAGTATACGGCTTCGCGCGCAGACGACCGGATTATGCTTCGGACGCGGAGGTATGGCACGCTCTGGCCAGCGGCCAGGACGTCGCCGTCGCCACGCAGTTTTTCCTGGATACTTATGCCGACGAGTGGTCCGACGACACGCCGGACCGGCGGCGGCGGACCCGGGCCGCGGGAGCGCTGCCGGGCCAGAACCCGGACGACCCGTTGCCGCACACCGCGGTCGCCCTGTCGGTAAATACGGACGGCCGGATATTGCGCAAGACCGTACAAGTCATAGGCATCCTGGAGAATCCTTCCACGTTGGCGGGCGGCTCCCTGCAAGTGCATCGCCGCATCCTAGACGAGCTCAACGGCAAACCGATCGTTCCCAGCCATCACTACGTCAAGGCCGTGCAGGGCGCCGACCCCAGAACCGTGGCCGCGGATCTGGAAAAGTCGCTTCTGAGCAGCGCCCAGGACGTGCATCTGTTCGCGGAGGAATTGGCGGTGACCCAGACCATCGCCAAGAGCGTATTGCGTCTCTTCCGGGCCTTCTTCACTCTGGGACTGGTCGTGGGCATGACGGGTTTGGCCGTCATCAGCATCAGAGCCGTATTGGAGCGCAGACAGCAGATAGGCATGTTACGGGCGATCGGGTACCAGGCCTGGAGCGTGGCGGCCGTCTTCCTCCTGGAATCCAGCTTTATCGCGTTGAGCGGCATTTTGGTGGGCGGCGGCACGGGCCTCTTTCTCGGACAGGAGATTATTGCGCGGTTCTTCGAATCCGAATTGGATCAGGCCATACCCGTTCCCTGGTTCTCGATACTCGCCATTCTGCTCTCCACGTATGCCCTGGCCTTGCTGGCCTCTCTGCTGCCTGCTTGGCAGGCGGCCCGCGTGTACCCGGCCGAGGCCTTGCGCTATGAGTAGCGCAAGTGCAGTTTGCGGCTCTTGTCCTGACCGGCTCCCCAGGGAAAAGACGGGAGGCGGCGCGGGCCGCTCCGGCGGGGAGCCCCCAGGTATAATCGAGTGCTTGCCCGACACATTTCGAGAGGAACTGGACATGGCGTTTACGTTACAGATCGGCGACGAGGCTCCGGCCTTCGATCTGCCGGCTACCGACGGCCGGCACTATACTTTGGACAGCTTCGGCGATGCCGACACCTTGGTGGTCTTCTTCACTTGCAATCACTGCCCCTTTGTCGTCGGTTCCGACGAGAATACCCGAGCCACGGCAGAGGCGTTCAAGGACCAGGGAGTACGCTTTGTCGGCATCAATTCCAACAGCGTGCACGTGGCCGCGGACGACGACTTCGACGGCATGGTCAACCGTATGGCCGAGCACGACTTCCCGTGGATCTATCTGCGAGACGAATCTCAGGACATTGCCAGAGCCTACGGAGCCTTGCGCACCCCCCACTTCTATGTTTTCGACCGAGATCGGCGCTTGGTCTATACGGGTCGAGGCGTCGACAACCCCCGCGAAGGGACCCGCGCCACGGTGAACGATCTGGAACGCAGCCTCCGAGAACACACCTCGGGCCAGAAGGTTTCGCAACCTCTGACGAATCCGATCGGCTGCAACGTCAAGTGGATTGGGCAGGATGCCCACTGGATGCCGGAAGAAGCCTGCGATCTCGTCCTGGCTTAGTCGAGCCCGATGCCGCGTGTGGGTGTGACCGGTGTTGGACGATGCAGCCTTGTCGGGCCGGCCCGAATCCGGGAGCGGCGCCCCGAGGGGGCCGTGTTGTGCGTACTTGGTCGCTGGAGCGGGTGACGGTCTCGGTCCAGAGACGTAACAGTTCTTGCTCGGAGCGGTGACCAAAGTACTCATACAACGATGTCGAGAGACAGGATTTGAATCAAGCGAGCAGACGTGCCGGGCGACGACCGACATCCAGCGACGGCCCGTCGGCCGGCCTACCGAGAACCCCAGTTCGATGTCCAAGGTTTTTGCATAGTCTCTGTTGCGGTGTTCCTGGATGGCGGTCTCTACCAAGAGACGTTCGGATACGCCCTTGGCCCTCAGCTCCGCATTGCCGACTCTCTGCGTCGACGTTGCCGCCTTGGGGGTAGCGTGACATACGCGAAGCCCTCGGAACGCATTTCTACGTTTGCACAATAGACAGAGTTGAGGAGGGACCAGCACCGATGACGACGACCGCATCCCAAATCAAGGACCTCGACATCTACCACTTGTGGGTGCCTACCAGGGAAGTGATCCGCCGGGAGATGGAGAGGGCCCATATTCACCTGTGGTCCGAAGTCGAGATTATCCACGTGGTCTTGGAATCGGGCGTGGAGGGCGTGGGCGAAACAATCGTCAACTACACCTGGGGACGCCCCCGGCAACCTGAAAGGGCGATCGGGAGGAATCCCGCCGAGTTGATGTGGGACGACCAGTGCGGGGCCGGCCTGCAGATGGCGCTCTTTGATGCGGTCGGCAAAGAACTGGGTGTTCCGGTTCATCGCCTCTTGGGGGTTCCCGTACGCACGCACTGCCCGATTTCTCACTGGGGCCACGACATGCCGCCCGCCCTCTATGCCCAGGAAGCACGGCTGGCGGTGGAATTGGGCTATACCAGCATGAAAATCAAGACCCGCCCTTGGTTCGATGTACGCGAGACGCTACGCCAGATCAGCAGCCATACTCCCGACGGGTTCCGGATCGATGCCGACTGGAACGACTTTCTGTTGTCCGGTCCCCGGGCCGTTGCCGTCATGCAGGAACTGAGCCGAGATTTTCCCAAGTTGTCTCTGGTGGAAGGTCCACTGCCCGTGGAAGACAGCGACGGCAACCGCAGTCTGATGCAGGCGATCGCCGTGCCCGTGGTCCACCACTATTCGGACGCCTTGGCCCGCCGCATTCTGGATGGCAAGGTCTGTGACGGTTTCGTGATGGCGGGCGGCGTCTCCCAAATCGTGCGCGGCGGCCTCACCGCCGCTTCCCTGAACATGCCGTTCTTCTTGCAGATGGTGGGAACGGGCTTGACCACGGCCATGGCAGCCCATTTGGGTGCGGTGCTGTCGCATGCCCAGTGGCCCGCCATTACCTGCCACGAGATATACGAAAACGATCTCGTAACGTCTCCCATTCCCATCCGTCACGGCTATGTCGAGGTCAGCGAACGGCCGGGCTTGGGCGTAACCTTGGATATGGAAGCCGTCAGACGGTATGCCATGCACGGATCGGAGTCTGCAGTACCGCCCCGTATTCTGAAATTCAGCCGGTCCAACGGCATGGAAGTCTATTTTGCCGACAACTCGCACAACCTTTCTGCGGTCTGGTCCTATTTCAAGCAGGGCAATCAACCGGTGTGCGAAAGGGGCGTGGACATGCGCATGTTGGAAATTGCCGACGACCCGCAACTCCAGGCGCTCTACGACAGAGCCCGGCGCGCCGGGCCGGTAGTCTGTTTTCGGGAGCCGCCTCCATGAAAGGCATCGCCCAGGAGCATGTCGTCATAGCCGGAGCCGCGGAAGGCATGGGCCGCGTCATGGCCGTCCAGTTCGCCCAACAAGGCGCAGCGTTGACGTTGTGGGACCGCAACCCTCAGGTGCAAGCGGTAGCCGCGGCGGTAGAGGGGCAGGCCGAGATCGTGGACGTTACGGATTGGCAGCGCGTCCGTGCCGCCGCCGTAGATGCCGAACAGAGGCGGCCGGTCACCCACGTGCTCTACGTGGTCGGCATGGGCTCGGGTAAATCCGGATATCCTTTCTGGAGACTGCAGCCGGACGACTGGCCCGCCGTATACAACGTGAACGTACAAGGCGCGGTCAACGTGGTCCATGCCTTGGTGGAACCCATGGTGGCGCGCAAAAGAGGCAGTTTCGTCTTGCTGGCGTCGGTATCGGGGCAGTTCGGAGCCCAAAACGATCCTCCCTACAGCGCGGCCAAGGCGGCCTTGATCAATTTCGGCCAGGTGATGGCCATGGATCTTGCCGAATTCTCGGTCAGAGCCAATCTGATTGCGCCGGGGATCGTCGACACGCCCATGCAGAAGAAGGTTTACGCCGCCAACGTGGCCCGGTGGCCGGAGCGCAACCGGCCCGACTACGCGACTTGGCTTCAATCCAAATTGTCCCAGATGGTGCCCTTGAACCGTCCGCAAACCCCGGAAGACGTGGCCCAGGCGGCGCTTTTTCTGTGCTCCGATGCAGCCCAAAACATCACAGGTCAAGTCCTGAACGTAGACGGCGGCTGGATCATGAAGGGGTGAATGTGGGAGCGGCGGCTGCCCGTCCCGGGCAGCCGGTCTACATCTCTGCGGAACCGGATTGAGCCGGGAATGCGGACTGCAGCCCAAGTCGCACCGGTTCAGAGCCGGCGCCTTGGAGTCTCCTTCCCCGGGCCCTCTGCGATTTTCGTGGGCCGTCCGCCGGCGGGGACGGGCGTAACGGGGTGGAGCCTATTCTGCAACTAGGTAGTCAGCCTTTCCGGAGCAGCGCCTCCACTTCATCCTTCGAGGGCAGGAGACTGCCCGTTCCCATATGCGTCACTGCGGCGGCCCCCACCGCATTGGCCGTCGTGCCCGCATCATACAGGGAGCGACCCCGTAGCAACGCGGCGATAAAGCCG
>DAOUKB010000149.1:0-9905 GCA_034421855.1 Anaerolineales bacterium | reverse complement strand
GGGACGCATCCGCTCAGCAGGTTTGGGAAAAGGTAGAGCCTCTCAAGACGGGAGGACTGACCCAAGCTGTCCGGGATAGGACCCTGCAAGAGATTCCGAGAAAGGTCCAGACTATCCAATTGGGCGAGTCGACCCAAGCCGTCCGGGATGGGGCCCCACAAATAATTATGGGACAGATCCAATCTTTTCAACAAGGCGAGTTGATCCAGGCTGTCCGGAATCGGGCCCTGCAAGCCATTGCGTTGGAGATACAGTACTTCCAATTGGGCGAGTTGACCGAGCTGCGCCGGAAGCCTGCCACTTAACCGATTGCGGGCAAGATTCAATTCCTGCAGGCTGGAGAGACGGCCCAAGCCGGCTGGAATGGCTCCCCGCAAGCGGTTGTTCGAAAGGCCCAAGTATCTCAGCCGGGCAAGCTGATCCAGGCTGTCCGGGATAGGGCCCTGCAAGTGGTTGGATTCGACGGACAGGGATTCCAGTTGTCCGAGTTGGCCCAAGGTGTCCGGAAGGGAGCCTTGCAACTCGTTGCCTGCCAGGTCCAACCCCTTGAGCCGGGCCAGTTGGCCCAGGGTTCCTGGAATGGAGCCCCTGAACTGATTGTCGTGCAGGTACAACCGTTCCAACCGAGTGAGTTGGCCCAGAGCATCGGGCAGAACGCCGGTCAACTGGTTGTGGGAGAGGTCCAGGTATTCCAACGCTGCGAGTTGGCCCAAGGCGTCCGGAAGGGGGCCAGTCAAGTGATTGCGAGCCAAGCGCAGTTCTGTGACTCGACCATGCCTATTCGTAAATACCCCATGCCATTCCATTAAGGGCTTATTGCTCAGCCAGTATCCACTGTGCTGCCAACGGGAGCCGTCTGTGGCATGGTAGAACTCCTGCAGAATCTCGCGATCCCGATGCCGTTCCGTCAGGGGGCTATTGGGCAGCCAGTATTGATTGTACTGCCACCGGGAGTCGTCCGGGGCATGGTGGAACTCCGGCAGGATCTCACGATCCCCAAGGCTTCGGAAGGCGTCCTGCTCTCCCGAGAGGACTATGGCACGGGCATCCAGCAGGCCGAACACCAGAGCCCAAACCACAAGAATAGGGCCGCCATAGGACATCGGAATACCTCGTCATACTGCTAGGCGCGTTGCCTTTGGCCGCAGTATATGGTCGAACTGAAATCAAACCATGGTTTCCATAATTTCGCTGGGGAGAAAAGCACTTGTCTGTCCTGCAGTGCCAAAATCGAGACGCTGCTCCCGAAATTCCCTCCCGCAGCACAAGCAGCCCTGCACAGGAGGCCGCACACCCTTAGACGTGTCGGTGACATTGCTGATTACCATCGTACTCATGCTGCGCAGCAAGACAAACCGTACTTTTGTCTCTGTTGTTCCACTGCGCCCAACACAGCCATGGCCAGAGGCAATATCGGTATTCATAATCAATTTCCAATCTGTATTTGTGCCAAGCCGGCTCAGCGAAATGAGTATAGAGTTCGTCAAACAGGTCTCCGGCCAAGTGTATATCCCGATATTGGTGGTGGTTGCCAGTCACCTCGATTATGTGTGCCAGACTGCAGTCTTCGGCTCCCGAACCACAGTAACTGTGATAGTGATTGCTATGATGCTCCAAAGCTACATAGACTTGCAGATGGTCTTGATACTCTCCCGCGTAGTGCCATTCGTGTCGGTAAATGGCCCCGTTGTTGTGCCGTGTCTGATCTTGTGATTCTGTTTCCTGGGTATCTTTATCTTCTGATTCCAGGGATGGATGAGGGTACTGTGGCCCTGACGGATAGGCACTGATGTTTGTACGGGGTTGTCCCGATATCCGATAGGGACAGGGACCGTGAGCAGCGATGTATGCCTCATCCAAACATTCCAAGGTAGGCCAGATGCGGACCTCGATCGCGTCATGATCATGGTCTGGAGCATATTCGGCATTGCGAAAGTAGTGTTCCACTTCCTCCCGGGTCATGCCATGAGCACCCTTTTCACAATCTGTAACCGACAGTTTGGACAGGGCTCCGTAGGCAGTGGAGGAAAGGTGAGATCGAGCGATGGTCAAAATTTCTTCGCAGGTCAGATCAGTGGAAGAGGCAGTCCCAGTGAGGGTCAGACTGAGGGCACTGGAACCCAGAGCGGCTGATGCTACAAGGATGGCGGCCGCACTGCGGTCATTGCAATCAGCCTGTAACTCGATGGTTCTGGACACAGTGGCGTCATCCAGCAGGATGATATACGTTTCCGTGGTCCAATTATTCAAGGTGTTGAACTCGAACGATTCGGTGGCCAGATTGTAATCGGTACCTGCTACGGCGGTCCCCCCCAGTCGTCCGCAGATAGCAGTCACGCCATATGCATCCTCCTGGTGCGGGAGTCAAACGGGCTTGAATGTCCACAGTGCCTGCACCCGGCAACATCTCTGTAGTGTCAACAGACAGAGTGATGACGGGGGCCACTAGCGTAAGGATAACCGTACTGGAAGTCAGGGGGTCCGGCACCAAGTGTACGGCAGCGGTGCTGCGATCACTGCAGGAGGCCTCCAATTCAAGCGTTCTCCCTGCGGTGGCTTCGGCCAGCACCTGGATGTGAGTATCAGCGGACCAGCCGTTGTTGCGATTGAATTTGAATCTTTGATCGGCTAACATGAGGCGTCGGCACAGTACGTACACCAGCTTGGCGCAGTCTACGGACAGGACCCGCCTATACACCCGATCTTCACGCCGGAGTGAACTGAGCCCAAGGCATTTGCAAGCAGGGCCTGTGCATTGGAGCGGGCAGAGCCCGCTGTCACTCACCACAGGGACCCGTACCGTTGCGAGACCGCGCCCCTCTGTCACAAGTACGCATGTTGCTCTGCCGCCCCGGCCCGGCGGTGCCTCAGGCCGAACCTCTGCCACAAATTCGCGTCTTGTCATATTGTCTATCGGGCTACGCCTATCGACCAGACCGGTACCAAGACACAGAAACGGACACCTCGGACCCGCGCTATGTAGGAGGTAAAGACGATGATGGCTGCTACGAACGACCTACTCTGCGCGGCCATATACAAAGCCCTGCAGATCTCTCACGCGGCCATGCGCCTCAGCAGTGCAGTCCGCGCAGACGTGTCGATCCGAATGATTCGCGCAGCTTGTCCGACACCCTTGAGCTCCTCCAAGGCCAGATCGGCGTGTTTCCGCCATTCCCTGGGCGCGAGGCTCGCCGCGCTGCAGCCTCGGGCTTGAGCGAGCGGCCTTGGCCGAGGCTACACTGTCCCGCGCCGCTCTCGCGCACCTAGAGGCTGGCCGGGAGCCGTATACAGAGACTTGCCTAGACAATTTCCATGCAAGATGCCATACGGTTTTGCATGCGGAAGCAAAGCTGTGGGGACAGTACTCTCAGCGATGGGCTCGCGTCCCCTGCAAACCCTGAGCCGTCCCCTGCATGGAAGATTCCCGGCGGTACGCGAATGTGGCCAACCGAGGAGACAGAAACAACTTGCCGGCTGCCGCGGATATCCGTCTCAGGGTTTCTGCGCTTGCGCGATTCCGGCGGAGGGCATCGCTTGCTCCCGGCCAGAGCGGAGGCTGCTCGTTCCTGTCGTGTCGCGCCCAAGGCACCGCACCCTCGATGCCCGCGAGTTCGCCCCATGGAGGCGCAGGGCCTCAAACCGGTATGCCTTGCAGGGTCAAGTCCAGGGCAAAGTGGCACCGGGCAAAGTGGCCCGGCCGATATTCGACCAGAGGCGGTGTTTCGGTGCCGCAGACGTCCTGGGCGTAGGCGCAACGGGAATGGAAATAGCAGCCCGCCGGCGGATTGGCAGGATCGGGTACGTCGCCCTCCAATATGATCCGCTGCGCCCGCCGGCGCGGGTCCGGCGCCGGGATTGCCGTCAACAGGGCTTCCGTATAGGGATGCAGAGGATGGGCAAAGAGGGCCCGCGTCGTAGCCATTTCCACGATCTGGCCCACGTACATGACCGCTACGGAGTCGCACACGTGCTTGATGACGCTCATGTTGTGGGCGATGAAGAGATAGGTCAGATCGAACGTTTCCTGCAATGCCTTGATCAGATTCAGGATCTGCGCCTGCACGGATACGTCCAACGCGGATACGGGCTCGTCGGCCACGATGAATTCGGGATTGAGAGCCAGGGCCCGCGCCAGACTGATGCGTTGGCGCTGGCCGCCGCTGAAGGCGTGCGGATACCGATTCATGTATTCCGGACTGAGGCCCACGTCCCGCAACAGGGCGGCCACGCGATCCTGCAGCTCCTGCCCATGACAGATCCGATTGATGACCAACGGTTCCGACACGATCTGCTTCAGGGTCAGGCGCGGATTGAGCGAGGCGTACGGGTCCTGGAAAATAATCTGTATGTGGCGCCGCATCGCCCGCAGCGCGTCGGGACCCAGAGTTTCCATATGCACAGGCGCCGCGCCCGGAGCTTGAAAGACGATTTCCCCCGCCGTAGCCTGCAGCAGGCGCACCACGCAACGACCTGTAGTGCTCTTGCCGCAGCCGCTCTCGCCCACGAGCCCGAAGACGGTCCCGCGCTGAACCCCGAAAGAGACGTCGTCTACCGCTTTGACGTGTCCCACGGTACGCCGCAGGAAGCCCTTCTTGATCGGAAAGTACATTTTGAGCCGCCGGACCTGCAAGAGGTACTCGGGCGCGGCGTTGTCCCTGGCGGGGCTGCCTTCCGGCGAGGCTGCGGACGCGGCAGATACGGGAGCGACGGTACCGGAAGAGGACATAGAGTCAGGAATCCGTCGTCAGCACGCGGCTTCGGTGCCGTCCGCGTAGAGAAAGCAACGCACCTGTTGGCCGGGTCTCGCCGCCACGAGCGGCGGTTCGCGGGTGTCGCACACGGTCGGCATGAAGTCGGGGCAGCGCGGATGAAACGCGCAGCCGGCCGGAATCAAGGAAGGATCCGGGACGCTGCCGGCAATCACGGCGAGACGATGGTATTCCGCCGCGTCCAAGCGGGGAATGGAACGCAGCAGAGCCTGCGTATAGGGGTGTTTGGGCGCATGGAACGCGGTATCGACATCGGTTTGCTCCACCACCTTGCCCAGATACATGACCGCGACCTCGTCGCACATTTCGGCGACCACGCCCAGATCATGCGTAATGAAGATGATGCTCATCTCGGTCTCTTCCTGCAACGTCTGCATCAAGTCCAGAATTTGGGCCTGCGTGGTCACGTCGAGCGCCGTAGTCGGCTCGTCCGCGATCAGCAGCGAAGGGTTGCAGCTCAGGGCAATGGCAATCATGACGCGCTGGCGCTGCCCGCCGCTCAGCTGGTGCGGATAACTGGCGAAGACACGCCGGGGTTCGGGCAACCTCACGCGGTCCAGAGTATGGACGGCCAAGGCGCGGGCCTCCGCCTTGCTGACCTCCTGGTGCAAGGTGATGGCTTCCATCACCTGGCTGCCGGCCGTATACAGCGGATCCAGCGAGGTCATCGGCTCTTGGAAAATCATGGCGATCTCGTTGCCGCGCAGCCGGCGCATGGCCCGACTCTTGGGCGCCAGCTGCGAAATGGCGATGGCGTCCGGCGCCCCCGACGTGCGCGGGTAGTAGTAAATGTCGCCGCGGGCGATGCGCCCGGGGCTGGGCACCATGTTCATGATGCATTGGGCCGTCACGCTCTTGCCGCAACCGCTTTCGCCGACGATGCCCAGCACTCGACCGCGGCCCAGCGTGAGATCCACGCCCTCCAGGGCCCGGACCACGCCGCTTTCCGTATGGAAGTGCGTATGCAACCCTTCGATGCGGAGGATGACGTCCGGTTGATCCGCCATGCGGGTCTGCACAGGCAAGTGGGAATCAGAGGGCAAAGGGATCGACGGCGTCGCGGATGCCGTCGCCCAGGAAGTTGAAGCTGAGGACCGTCATGATGACGCACGCGCCCGGCAGCATGAGCCAAGGCTTCTTGATCACCACCCCGACCGTCTGGGCGTCTCGCAACAGCGTGCCCCAACTGACCGCCGGCGGCAAAATGCCCAATCCCAGGAAGCTGAGGGCCGTTTCGGCCAGGATCATGCCGGGAATGGCCAAGGTCGCGATCACGATGATGTGGCTCAAGGCGTTGGGCAGCATGTGGACCAGAATGATGCGCAGATGGGTGGCGCCCGCGGCCGCGGCCGCGGCCGTGAACTCCATTTCCCGGAACGCCAGCACCTTGGCGCGGACCTGCCGGGACAGGCTGGTCCAGCCTATCAGAGACAGAATGACGCTGATCAGGAAAAAGCGGCCGACGATGGTGATGTCCGCCGGCAAGGCCGCGGCCAGCGCCGCCCACAGCGCGATGCTGGGGAAAGACATCAGCAGTTCGATGCTGCGCTGGATAATGGTGTCCACGACGCCGCCGAAATAGCCGGACGCGGTGCCGGTCAGCGCGCCGAGCACGATGGTCAGGGATACCCCCAGCAGACCTACGGTCATGGAGATGCGCCCCCCGAAGACGATGCGGGAGAACAAGTCCCGTCCCAGCCGATCCGTGCCCAAGAGGAACACCGTGCCGGGTTCCGCCACGCCGTACAGATGACGGTCGGCGGGAATCAGCCCCCACAATTTGTAGGGTTGGCCTTTGACGAACAGCTGCAAGGGATAGATCTGAGTCGTGTCGTTTTCGTGCACCCAATCCAGATTGTGCGTGTCCAGGACGGTGGTGGTGCCGTAGACGAACGGACGCCAGTGGAAGACGCCTTCCGCATCGACGAAGCGGGGGAGTTGGGGGGCCCGCGCGACAAAGTCCTCGTTGGACAGCAAATGGTCGTACGGAGCCACGAACTCGGCGAACAGGATGACGGCGTAGAGGCCGAGCAGTACGCATCCGCCGCCCACGGCCAGACGATTGCGCAGAAACCGTCGCCCGATCAGACGCCACAGCGGGAGTTGGCCAACGTCGCTGGAGGCCGTATCGGATGTCGTGGCCGGCGCGCGGGGGAAGGCCGCGGGGACGGGCAACATCGATTCCGTCATGCTACCGCCTATTCGTACTGGATGCGCGGATCGATGAGACTCAACAACATGTCGGCCAGGAAATTGCCCAGCACCAACATGAAGGCCAAAAACATGAGGAAGGTGCCGGCCAGGTACATGTCCTGTTGGCGCAGGGCATTGAAGTACAGGGGGCCGGTGGTCGGCAGACCTAGGACGATGGACACGACCAAGGAGCCGGAAATGATGGAGGGCAGGCTCAAGCCCAGCAGCATGATCAGCGGATGGATGGCGTTGCGCACGGCGTGCTTGATCACGACCGTGGCTTCGCGCAAGCCCCGCGCCCGCGCGGCTTGGACGTATTGCATGTTGAGAATGTCCAACAGATTGCCGCGCATGATGCGCATCAGTCCCGCCGTACCGGACGTGCCCACCACGACGACGGGGACCCAGAGGTGTTTCAGCAGATCCACCAGTTTGCCGACACTCCAGGGGGCATCGATGTATTCCCGGGAAAAGAGGCCCCCCACGGTGAAGCCGAACACTTTCTGGATGACGACCATCAACACGAGCGCCAGCATGAAATCCGGGATGGACAGTCCGGCCATGCCGACGAAGGTGGCTACATTGTCCCCCCACGAATACTGATGCGTGGCGGTATAGATACCGATGGGGATGGCTACCAACCAAATGAAAACAAGCGATCCGGTGGCGATGGCCACCGTGAAGCCCAGGCGCTCCCAGATCAGTTCGCTGACTTCCCGGTTGTATTCAAACGAGCGTCCGAAATCTCCGCGCACGAAACCCCGCACCCAAATCAAGTATTGCACGTACATGGGTCTGTCCAGACCGTAACGGCGTTTGAGGGCTTCCAGTTCGGCTTCGGCCGTATGCGTGCCCTGCAGTTGACGCTGCGCCTGAAACACGTCGATGTAGCTGCCGGGCGGCAAATTGATGATGAAAAAGCCGGTGAAGGAGATCAGGATCAGGGTCGTGATCATATAGACCAAGCGACGCAGGAGATAGGCGAACATCGTCTAGCGCAGGTCTGTCCGGATCAGGGTACAGGAACCATGCTCGTCCACGACACAAACGGCGACAGGCTCTCCGGGAGAGCCTGTCGAGCGCGTTGGCGCCACCGTGCCGGGGGCGGCCCGGGGAGCGAGCCCCCAAGACCCGCTCCCGGCTGCGGGTGGATGCTGCTTACCGCTTGAAATACATCTGTTCCGGATACACGGCGCCGAAATACACCATGATCCAGGGGCCTGTAAAACCACCCAAGCCCAGTTGCTCGTAGGAGGGGAAGTTCCCCACGGTGTCGAGATGACCGACGATGCTGGGCGTGTTGGCCACGGTGCCGATGACGAAAGGTCCCTCTTCCACATGCACACGGATGATGTCTTGGCTCAAGGCCAAACGCGTAGCGTCGTCGGGTTCGACCCGGGCCGCGTTGTAGAGGTCCCACAGGCGCCACGTCGGATCGCCCTCGTTGGGTTCCTCACGGGGCGGATTGCGATCCAGCGGATCCTGATCCAATTCCATGCCTTCCTTCTCGGTACCGATCACCTTGTACCACGCGCCGTACAGCGGGGCCCAGCGATTGTTGTCCACGGGGATGACCCAATTGGGAAAGACCAGGAAGTTGGGACCGTCGCCCAGACCCCAGCAACTGCGAATGTCGAATTCGGAATTGTCTTGCATCACGGCCAGTTGCTCGTCGGGTACGGCATTGACCTGCACTTTCAGACCTACGGCTTCCCACCCCTCTTTGACGATTTCGACGTTCTGGGCATTGGCCGTGTTTTCCAAACCGCCGGCGGAACAGTCGATCCGCAAGGTCAGCGGATCACCGCTGGGCAAGTCGCGGAAGCCGTCGCCGTCCGCGTCGACCGCCCCGGCGGCATCCAGCAGACTCTGGGCCAGCTCCAGGTCGAACTCCACGCCGAGGTCACGCCATTGCCGATAGAGCTCCCTGCCGGTGTCGTCGGCCGTGAATTCGATCGCCTTCGGACTCATCGTGCCCGTAGTCAATTCGCCCGTGCCGAAATACACGATCTTCTGGATTTTCACCCGGTCGATGGCATGCGACAGGCCGAGCCGGAAATCCCGGTTGCGATACAGGGCCCGCTTTTGCGGATCCTGATGCGTCCAGTTGGGATAGAGGAGGAAGGACGCGCCGCCGCCCTGATCCCAGAGATAGGTCTTGAAGCCGACGCTCGCCTCGGCGTCGCGGAACACGGAGAGTTCGCTCAAGGGTTGATAGCGGCAAGGCCGGCCGCAAATCTCCTGCTCGCCGGCGACGACCCGCAGTTTCGACACTTCCAGGTTCTCGACGTACGTCATGTCCACGGAATCGATATAGGGCAGTTGATTGCCGGCCGGGTCTACCGCGTAATAGTAGGGATTGCGATCCAGCAGCAGACGGGTGCCCGGATCGTACTGGACGGGCATCCACGGATTCAGGACCGGGGCGTCCGGGTTGCTGGGCCAATTCAAATTCTCGTCCAACAGCTCGAAAGTTTCCTCGTCCGAATAGTCGGGATGGAATTGCCGCAGGTAATGCTCCGGGACGAACAGCTTCTCGTTGCCCGGAATGGTGCCGTTGGGCCACATGGCCAGACGGTCCAGAAACAGGGGAGAAGGATCCGAGAAGGCGAAGTGCAGGGTATAGTCGTCCACCTTCGTCACCTCGGTGACGGCATCGGCGGACTTCATATAGTCGGGCGGCACGTCGGAGTGCTCTTCGTTGAGCACCATGTCGTTCCACCAGAACATGAAGTCGTCGGCCGTGAAATCGTCGCCGTCGGACCACTTCGTGCCTTCACGCAGGTATAGGGTCCACTCCGTTTTGTCGTCGTTGTTGTCCCAGCCTTTGGCCAAGCCCGGACGCTTGTCCAAGCCGTCCTGCACCCAATGCACCGGGGAGTAGGCATACATGGCCATCACGAAATGGGAGCCGGAGGACGAGGTGTCGAAGCGGTGCCAAGT
>DAOUKB010000148.1:0-9765 GCA_034421855.1 Anaerolineales bacterium | reverse complement strand
TCCCGGTCTCCCCTGCGCACGTCCTGTACGGCCAAAGCGTTTGTTTTCGGTCTGAAAGAAATCCGGAAAGGATCAAAGTTGCGGCGGCACGGGCGTCTACATTCTCTATGTCGTCGTAACCATGCTTCATGGAGACCCCGGTGGCTACACTGACCGAAGCCCAGCTCCTGAATCTGCTGCTGTTGACCGGGGTTGTCATCTACCTGGTGTTTTCCGGCTACTAGGTAGACAACCCCGCCGCGCCCTGCCATGACGACATCCGAGGTGTTGGCGACCGGCAAAATTGCTCCTGCGTTGCTCACACAATTGCTCGCGCGGTTGCCCGCTCCGGACACGGGCTTGATCGTAGGCCCCGGAGTGGGCGAAGACGCGGCCGTACTGGATCTGGGTCGAGGCCCGGATCAGTGGGTGGTAGCCGCCAGCGATCCCGTCACCTTGGCCACGGAACTGATAGGACACTACGCCCTCCACGTGTGCGCCAACGACCTGGCGGTCACCGGAGCCACGCCGCGGTACTTCTTGCCTACGGTCCTGTTGCCGGCGGGCGCGACTACCGGCGAGGACGTCGCCGCGGTTTTCGGCTCTTTGATACAGGCCTGTGCGGCGCTCGACGTCTGTATCGCCGGCGGCCACACGGAAGTGACCGATGCGGTGTCACGACCAGTGGTAGCCGGATCTCTTCTCGGTACCGTACCTTGCGACCGCATGGTCACCAGCGGCGGCGCACGCCCGGGCGATAAACTGCTCCTGGTGGGGCAATGGCCCGTGGAGGCCATCAGCCTGATTGCCCGCGAAAAGCGCACGGAACTGCGGGCCCGGGGTTGGACTGCCGCCGAACTGCAACACGCGGCCAATTATCTGTTCGACCCGGGCATCAGTATTCTGACGCCCGCCCTCGCGGCCGCCTCCTCGGGACTGGTGACGGCCATGCACGATCCCACCGAAGGCGGCATCGTCACGGCCATATCGGAATTGGCACAGGCCAGCCGCGTGGGGATGCAGGTGGATATGGATGCCCTGGAAGCTTCCTCGCTGGCCCGCCGCCTGTGCCATGCCTTCGGATTGAATCCGCTGGGTGCAATCGCGTCGGGCAGCTTGCTTTGTACCGTGGCGCCGGAAAACGGACCGGCTCTGCAACTTGTCCTTGCCGATCTGGGTTGGCCGGTATGCGAGGTGGGAATGGTCGCCGAAACGCCGGGGGCGCTGGTCGCCAGACGGGCGGGTCAGACGGTGCCGTGGCCCGACTTTCCGGTCGACGAAGTGACCAAACTCTTTGCTTGATCCGGTTCAGTCCAGATCCGACGTGGTTTCCTCGACGAGGTGATCCACTACCTGCTTCAGATCTCCCGTGTCTCGGTAGACGGCCAGTTGCCGGTCCGCGCTGGTGCCGACTTCCAGGCTGCGGTACACCTCTTCGATATGGTGCTTGCTGTCCAGTTCGTTGATTTCTTCGTCGAGCAACACCAACAAATCCCGGATGGCGGTCCGGGCGGGCACCTCTTCCTTGTTGCCCAGATCCACGAATTTGCAATCCAAGCCCGCCAAGGAAGCGCGCCATTTGTTCTCGTTGATCAGGTCGCTTTTGTAGAGCCGGAAGGACACGTTCTGAGACCGCAGTTTCCAGACCCACAGCACCAGCGCCTGGAAGAGGGCGGCAATCGCCACGCCTTCTTTGATGCGCGGGCATATGTCCGAAATCCGAAACTCCAAAGTCGGGAAGGTATGGTGGGGACGCACGTTCCACCAGATCTTGCTGGTGTCTGGAATGCAGCGGGTCTGAATCAAGGTCCGCGCCAACGCCTCGTAGGCGGCCCAAGAGGCGAGGATGTCCGGGGTGCCGCTGCGCGGAAAGTCCTCTCCGATGTGCACCCGGTAGCTCTTCAAGCCGGTCTCCAATCCGGACCAGAAGGGACTGCTGGTGGTCAGGGCCAGAATGTGGGGCAGGAAGTAGCGGGTGATGTTCATCACGTCGATCAGGAAGTCCTTGTTGCTGATGCCGATATGCACGTGCATGCCCCAGATCAGCATCCGCCGGGCAATGATCTGATATTCGTTGGTGATGTCCCGATACCGTTCGTACGGGGAAATGTCCTGCGCTTCCCAGCGGCTGATGGGATGGGTGCTGGCGGCCACCATCTGCCAGTTCTTGGCGCGGGCCAAGTCGCGAATGTATCTGCGTTGGCTCTGAAGTTCCGCCAACACCTCGTCGGCCCTATGGCAGATGCCGGTGCCCATCTCCACGATCGACTGGTGGAGTTCCGACATGATTTCGCGGTTGTAGACTTCCAGTTGGTTCTGGGCACGGAAATGGGTGATGATGGACTGCAGCTCCCGAGAATCGGGATCCACCACCTGATATTCTTCTTCGACCCCTATGGTCAGTTCCGGACGCTTCAGCAAGTACAGCCCTCCTCCGTGGTGTCTGCCAGGTAGTCGATGACCGCATCGATGGAGCCGTCGGTCTCGGCCCAGACCCGCAGTTGGTGGTCGGCGCCGGAACCCCCTTCCGCGATTTCGAAGCACCGCTCGATGTAGCGCAGGGTCCCCAAAGCATCCGCCTGCGCGTCGAGCAGAGCCCCCAGTTCCCATATCAGCCGCGGCAGCGGCACTTCCTGCTCTTTGCCGAAGTCGATGAGACGGCCTTCCACGCCATAGCGCAGCGCCCGCCACTTGTTCTCCATGATCAACAGGCGGTCGTAGGTACGAAACTGCATATTGCGCAGGCGTAGGTCGGCACACCACCCGACCAGGCATTGCAGCAAGGCCGCGATGGTCACCAAATCGTCCAGGCGGGTGATGGCGTCGCAGATGCTGAACACCATAACCCCTTCTTTGGCGTCCCAACGCACGTCCCAGCGTATGTCGTCCGGGGACTTGATGCAATTGGTTTCGACGAGCGTGTCGAAGAAATCGTTGTATTCCCCGATGCCGGCGAAATACGGCGGCAAGTCCGTGCGCAGCAACGAGTCGCGCAATATCTGCCGATAGCTCTTGAGACCGGTCGATTCTCCGTTCCAGAAAGGGGAACTGGTGCTCAGACAGAGCACATGCGGCAACAGGTAGCGGACGCTGTTCATCACGCTGATGGCCAGATCCCGGTCTTCGATGCCCACACGGATCGTAGTGGAGTAGATCTGCAGCCGCCGGGCAATGATGTTGGCCTCTCCGACCAGGTCGCTGTACCAGTTGAAGACTCGAGTGTGTTGCTGGGGATCGCTGTCGGGATGAGTACCCGCTACGGCTACCCGGCAGCCCTTGCCGTGCAGATGGGAAATGACCTGGCGGCGTTGGTCCCGCAGAGCGCGGGTCAGACTGGGCACGTCCCGATGGTACTCGCTCTGCAGATACTGAACGGCGCCTTCCAGGTCTGCCTGCCGCGCCTTCTCGGTCTCTTCGTTGTAGATGACCAGAGGGGCCCGATCCGTGAATTGATTGAGGTAGCCCAGCAGCTGCCGCGAATCCCGGTCGATAATGGGATATTCTTCGCTGACGCGTAACCGTAGAGAAGGTTTGTTCAGCATAGAGCCTGTTCTCGGGGCTTAGGCCGAAACCCCGTTCTCTTTCCGTTCTTCCAGGTCATAACCAAATCCTGCTACGCCGGCCTGTGCGTCCCGGAATTCCAGGGAAAACGCAAAACGCACCGCATCCAGCACGGTCAAGTCCGCGCCCTGCCCCGTGGAAACGCGTGTGGTACAAGTGTAGGCAGCCCGAGGGCGGGGGTCCTTGAGGTGGAGCGTCGCATCCAGGAAGGTGTCGTCGTACGCCACGTAGGCGACACTGATGTTCTCCGTGTCGTCCGCATTCCAGATCTGAATGTCGATGTTGGGCGGTTCGTCCGGCATGACTTCCAGCTGCAACCGAAACCACAGCCGGGTCAGGTCCGGATAGGGGTACAGCACGATCTTGCGGACGCGCAAGGGCTGGTCGCCGTCCTGAACGAAGTGAATGGAACTCAAAGCAACTTGCACCCAAGGCGGGGCCGTAACGCGAGAATTCAGGGCATGGATGCAGTATAAAACAGACTGTGTTTCAGGGCGGATTGTCGTGCAGAGCTGCCGAATCGGAATCCAAGGCCTGCCGGGGGCGTTGCCGGAGCCGCAACAATTCGACCAAGTCATGATCCCGGCGGCGGCCGAGCACTGTCCAGGACTGCTCGCCATACGCCTGCAGAACGCCCCGCACAATGGCCTCACGCGTTTCCGCGTTCAGGTTCGGTGCGCCCAGCCGGGCCCAGCGGGCCGGGTGCGTATCGCCCAGATGCGCCAGATATCCTTCAATGCCGGCCGCCCCGCCGCCTAGATGGTAGGTGAGAAAAGGACCCGTCAGGGCCCACCGCAGACCGGGACCGTAGGTGATGGCGGCATCCAAATCTTCGACCGTAGCAACGCCCTCCGCGAGCAGATGCACGGCCTCGCGAAACAAGGCCGAAGTCAAGCGATTGGCAATGTGGCCCTTGACTTCCTGCTTGACCTGGATGGCATGTTTGCCCACGTGCCGATAAAACCGCAGGGTCCAAGCCACGGCTTCGGGAGCCGTCTGCCGACCAGGCG
Organism: Anaerolineales bacterium; assembly: GCA_034421855.1. Taxonomy (GTDB): domain Bacteria; phylum Chloroflexota; class Anaerolineae; order Caldilineales; family Caldilineaceae; genus Bin34. The sequence goes on along the minus strand of DAOUKB010000148.1, from coordinate 5,215 downwards.
CTACCTCGACCAGCGGCAGCAAATGCGGCGGATTGAAGGGATGACCGACCAGTACTCTGTCGGGATACCGGCAGGTTGCTTGAATGTCTGAAGGCATCAGAGCCGAAGTGCTGGAACAAATGACTGTGGAAGCCGCCAAGAACGGTTCCAGCCGAGCCAGCAGACGCTGCTTTACCCCGAGATCTTCCACTACGGCTTCCTGCACGAAGTCCACCGCGCGACTCGCGGCCGCGAGGCTCGGAAAGTGCTCGTAGCGGCCCTCCGGAGCCGGTTGCCCCAGCTGCCGCAAGACGGTCAGATTGCGAGTTACTTCGGTAGCCAGCCTATCTTGGGCGATATGCGGATCCACGACCCGCACCTCGAACCCACGCCACGTGAAGTATGCGGTCCAGCCGGCGCCGATGGTGCCGGCCCCCAGTACCAGAATCCGCGTGACGTGCTCTGGAGCAATGCGAGGGTTCATGTCGCCTCGCGGGTCGAGGTCGGAGTATCGCCGCGTTGCCGCCGAACCGGCTGGGCGCAATGATGGGCTATGTCGTCCTGCAGTGCGAACGCCCCGCTCTCGGCTGTGTGACCGGACGGCCCGGGCACCCCTAGAGCATCCAGCGTAACGTGGCCATAGGCATCGGGCAGGTCTTGCGGCCTGCCCGGTGCCGCAACGAAGCAGCCCCAGGCCTGCTGCAAACACCAGCAGAGTCTCGGCGGTGCTTCGGCTGCGGTTACGAGGGCAACGCCCATGTACCCCCGGTCCATACGGATCCCTGGATTGATCTGCGAGCCTGTAGCTTGATTGCAGTGTTTGTGGATCACGTACGGGGTAGTCCAGATCTGGTAGCGCTCGCTGTGGGGAAGCTGTTCCATGCTACACCCGCTGTAGACATTGACGGGCATAGCCGCAAAACATGGCCGGTGCTGCGCGACTTGGACCGAAAACCAAATTGCTTTAGATGTTGCAAGGAGATATGCAAGAGGGCTGAATCCTACAAGAACCCTGAGGCCACTGCTACAGGGGGTATCTGGTTGTTGATGGGGCATGTTCTGATCCCCTCGAGTATCTCCAGCGAAGCAACCGGGGCCGAGTTTCCGGTGGATGCGCCGTTGCAAATTGCGGGATGGCGAATTGCACCGTTAGGTGCCGGTGGCGGGGAGGGCCGGGGCAGGGTGAGCGCCCAAGACGCCGCGCTCGCGTTCCTCTCGGCCCGCGTCGCCTCCCGCTCCCATGTAGGGCGGAGCAGGTCTCCCTGCAGCCCCGTGCGTCCATAGGGCGTAAATCCGTTCACACTGTCCTTGGCCGGTCTGTTGAAGATCTCTTTCCCCAGCATCCCGTGCCGACCCCGCGAAAACCGATCTGGAAAGTGTACTCTCCAGCGTAAGTGCAACGAGGCATGGATTCATCCTCTAGGACGGGCTCTACCTACGCTGCTGTCAGGAAGGCACGTCGCCTTCCCTCGTTTCTGGCCGGCTGTCGGCTTCGGCATGGACGCTTCGTTGCCTAGTCGGGCTCCTCGCCGGCAAAAGGGGAGGGGGTCCTTGCCGTCGCAAGCTGCCGCGTTATGCTTGCGGCAGCCGGAATCGAGTACCATGAACAGTAGACCGTCCCGTCCGGGGTGGACAAGAGAGAAGCTGTGTCTACGTCTTCCCGAGATCTCTCCTATCACCTGATAACCTTGGGCTGTCCCAAGAACGAGGCCGACAGCCGCGGCATGGACACGTTGTTGCGCGCAGCGGACTTTCAGGAGACCACCGATGCGACGACGGCGGACGTCGTGATCGTCAACACCTGCGGCTTTCTGCAGGCGGCCGTGGAGGAGTCCTTGACCGTGCTGCAGACCCAGGCCGCTCGGCTCCGGCCTGACCAGACCCTGATCGCGGCCGGCTGTCTGGCCCAGCGGGAAGGCGAACGGATCCTGGCTACCGTACCTCGGGTGCAGGGGTTGCTGGGCACGCGCCGTTGGATGGACATCGTGCCGCTGACGCGGACGCTGCGCCAAGGGAGACGGGGACGCAGGCAGGAGGTCTATGCGCTGTTGGGAGATCCCGAGACTCCGGACCCGCTGCCCACCGCGACTCGGCCGCTGCAGACGGGCAGCGCCTACCTGAAAATCGCGGACGGCTGCAACGCGCCTTGCGCCTTCTGTACCATTCCTTCTTTCAAGGGCAAACTGCGCAGCCGGGCTCCGGCGCCTTTGCTGGCGGAAGCGCAGACCCTGGTGCAGCGTGGAGCCCGCGAACTGGTGATAGTCGCCCAAGACACGACGGACTACGGCCGAGATCGGCAGGAGCCGCATGCGCTGCCCGCGCTGCTGCAACAGATTTGCCGCCGCAGCGGCGAGGACTTGGCGTGGGTGCGGCTCATGTACGCTTATCCTGGACATGTAACTCCCGCGCTGGTGGAAACCATGGCGACGGAGCCCCGCATAGTGCCGTATCTGGACATGCCCTTGCAGCACGGAGACACCAACGTCCTGCGCCGGATGCGGCGACCGCATCGGCTGGACCAGGTATGGGATCATGTGACGCGGCTGCGTGCGGCGATGCCGGACCTGACCCTGCGCACCACCTTCATGGTCGGATTCCCGGGCGAGACGGAGCAGGAATTCCAGAACCTGCTGGATTTTGTCGCGGCCGTGGAATTCGATCGGGTAGGAGCCTTCCAGTTCAGTCGGGAGCCCGGGACGCCCAGCTACGACATGCCGGATCAGGTACCGGCCGAAGTCAAGGCGGAACGCTGGCATCGCCTGATGGCGCGCCAGCAACCCATCAGTCTGGGCCGCAATCAGGCCCAGATCGGCAAGCGGCTGGACGTGCTGGTGGAAGGTCTCGGCGAGGACGAGGCCCACAGGCCGGTGCTGCTGGGGCGCAGTTACCGAGACGCCCCGGAGGTGGACGGTCTGGTCCTGATTCCGGATGCGCCGCCGGCCCGCCCGGGCGACATGCTGTCCGTACAGGTCACCGGGGCCATGCCGTACGATTTGATCGGCGAAGTGTTGTCGCCGGTGACCTTTGCTTCAGGTCCGTAAGCGAGTTCTGCCGGCAGACCCGATCAGGTCGAGGTGGCCTACTTGACGACCTGCCACGGGACCTCGATCGCGTCGTCGTCCGCAGCGGCGGCAGCTGGATAGGCTCTGCCCTGTCTCGCCGCGGCGACGGCTTCCGGCGGCGAGAAAAGGATCATCAGCTGGGGACATATAATCAGAACCAGAAACAAATCGTCTATGGGCAGTCCCGGCAGCAAATCTAGGGGCGAGACCCAGTACAGCAGACTCAGAAACGGCAAGAGAAACTTGACCCACGGCGACACTGTGGGAATCTGCATCAGCCGCCACGCCACGCCCAGATTCCGCAGAATGCCGGGCAAGAAGTTCAAGGGTATATTCTTCATACGCAATCCAATTTCATGATTGTCAGTATATCCCTTGTCCCTTTCCTGTCAAGGAGACAGGCGACGTGCCCACCACTTTGAAGATGTTGCGGGACCATTCTCCGCTGATGCTGGAGATTATCGGGGAAATGCGCAGCGCCAACGTCGAGGCCACCGGTGCGGAGCGGGTCGCCCTGCTGGCGCAGGAACTGAGCAGTCCGGCTTCGGTGCAGAACGTACTGGAGGAAATGCAGGACGAATTTCCGGAAGCCCAGACGGCTCTGCGCACGCTGGCCAAGTCCCAGGGCCGACAGGCGGAGGCCCAGTTCACCCGTACCTACGGGGTGCTGGAGGTGATCGGCGACGAACAACTCAAGGCCACGGAACGCTGGCATAATCCTCGGAGTCTGACCGAACTGCTCTACTACTACGGATTGATCGGACGGGGGTTTGAAGGTGCGGGCCTCGAGGCGCACCGCATCATCTACATCCCGTCGGACATCTTGGATCAGATTCCGCTGTCGGCCGCGGACGAGGCCGACGGGGATATCCGTATTCCGTACGTACAGGCCCCTTCCAGCCGGGAAGTGTTGGCGAACCCCGACATGTTTCTCAACGACATAGGCTCGCTCATCGGCTGTCTGGCCGGAGCTCCGATGCTGTTGACGGGGCAGGACTTGGCCCAACCGGATGCGGAACGGCTGCAGGCCCGCCTCCTGGCTCCCCCGGACACGCCTCTGTTGGCGGTCCGACGTGAGTTGTTGTTGCATGTGGCGAACCGGCTGGGACTGTTCAAGGCGGAAAAGCAAGAAGACGGGCAGTTGTTTCTGGCCCTGAACCGCAACCGGGCCAACGACTTTCTCGATTCGACGCGCTACGCGCAACGCCGGCAGATCTGGGAAGCCTGGCGCGACTCTCCAGTTTGGAACGATCTGGAACGCTTGCCGGCCTTGGAGCTGTACAGCCGGGAACGCTGGCAGCACAATCCGCGCGCGACCCGTGACGCCTTCCTCCGCTATTGTCGTAACCTGCAGCCCACCCGCTGGTATGCCCTGGCGGACCTGGTGGCCTGCTTACGGGAACACATGCCGGATTTCCAACGGCCCGACGGCAACTACGCCGACTGGTATGTACGCCATCGGAAAGCCGGCCGGTTCGCGCAGGGCTTCGAGGATTGGGATCTGGTGGAGGGCGAACTGGCTCGATTCTACCTGCGTGGCCCCATGGTCTGGCTGGGGGCCCTGCGGGTAGCACGCCAACGCGACCAGACCCTGCTGTCGCTGACCCGGGACGGAGCCATCTGGCAGGGGGGAGACCTGGCGCCGTACAGAGAAGAGGTGCAGCCGCGCTTCGCCATCAAAGACGACTTTTCCCTCGAGGTGCCCTTGGCGCTGCCGTTGCGCCAGAGAATGAACATCGAGCAGGTGGCCCATTGGCAGCGCAGCGCTACCGTTTACGTCTATCGCATCAATCAACGCAGTTTGCATCAAGCCTTGGACCGCGGCCTGACCGCCCCCCGAATTCTGGCGGTGCTGCGCAACGGCAGCCATGGAGTGCCGCCCAAGGTGGCGGCGGCCATTCGCAAGTTTGCCGACCAGCGCGGCGACCCATGATGCTTGCTGGCACATTTCAGCGGCAGATGGTACACTTTGGGCATGGTCGTCGTTTTCGCCTCGCCGGTTCCTGTGCGCAGGAGGTCCAGCTCGCCATAGTCGATTTTTCCCGGCAGGGGCGCGGGCTGCGGCAAGCCGTGCAAGCAAAGCTCTCCGGGCGGAGGGCTTTTTTTATGGATGCAGACAGAGCAGGAGATGTATGAGCATGATCCGAGTGGGCATTGCGGGCGCTACCGGATAT
>DAOUKB010000147.1:0-16975 GCA_034421855.1 Anaerolineales bacterium | reverse complement strand
CGCGGCGGATACCCGGCGAGAGGTCACGTGCGGTGCGGAGGGCCAGGGCGAGCACCCAAGCCGCCGCACTCGCGTTCCACTCCGGCAGCGTGGCGACCAGACCTCGACTCGCCGGCGCCAGATTGCGAACGAAAGGGGTTTCGGCCGGAATCTGGATTCTGTGCCGGGCGGGCAGGGCCACTACGGAGCCGAACGCAAATGATCTATTGCCATCCTCCGGGGGCGGGAACGGGAAGTACCTAGGAAGCACGGTTACAAGTCCCGTGGCCCAGGTCTGGTCGAAGGCGAGATGCGCCTGGGACCAGACCGGCCGGGACAGGTTGAACCAGTTTTCCGGGAAGAGATCTGCCGCTTGACCGCGCCCAGGAAACCGCAGATTGCGTATCGACACCTGCAGCCCGGTCAGCGTCAGGGTCCCGAAACGGCGCAAGGCATCGTCCAGGCACTGTCCCAAGGCGGGCAGGGCCCCCAGGGGATCTTCCTTCCCCACTATGCCCACTTGCGCCCAGCCGATCCGCGAGGAGGCGTCCCCGGCGGTCAATTCCGCCTCGTTCATGTCCCAGAACACAGGCCGTTGCGTCGTAAGGGTAGACCAGCCCATCAGTTCCGCCCGCCCGTGAAACACGCTGTACAGATCCTCGGCCTCAACATCGATAACGGCAGTGCCCGGCGTCAGCCGGCCGAAGGCTTCCCGAAAAACCGTGGTGGTCACGTGGCCAAGGCGTGGCGGCCTATCGCTCGTATACAGAACCGGGGGGTACATGTGGCACCTCTTCTCCCGCCTCCTGTCTTAGGCACGGGGCGGCGGTACCCGTGGCGATTGTGCAGCACGCGGTCTCAATCGGGGGCAGCAGTCGGTATCGACTTTGCTGCGGGCCCTGAAGGGGGAATCCCATATGTCTACGCCGGCTTCCCGCCGGGTGACGTATATGGTCAGGTCAGGTAATCTCCCGGCGACAACTGGATGATCATGTATACGAAACGCTACAGCATGTACAGGATCACGGCACTCGTCTCTGCCCACGGGCAGAGACGAACATCAGGGAAATCTCCGGGCCATGGGAGGGTGTGCTCTCAAGACCCAGAAGCTGTCCATGGTTACTTCCAATAAAATGGGAAATGGTCCCGACGATATCTATCAGGGAAATGCAGTAGTGCTTCCGTTCTTCGGCCACAGCAACATTGCTCGATCCCTGGTTGTAGATGCAAGGTCGGGGCACACTGGCCACGGTGCCGATGTTCCACATATTTGCCTTGCGCCTGGCAAGGATCTCGATGCCCCGACGCACCTGATCCTCTTCCGTGGTGGGCAACCTGGAGATTCCAGCAGAGCTCCCCGGCTCGACGGCTGCGAGATCCTGGGGTTCCGTACCGGCCTCGCCTTGGGCATTGTCCGTTCCGGGCTGTTTCCCATACTGCTCAATGCACGCAACACTCTGAAGGCGAACCTCAATAGTCACGGTACCGTCATTTGGAGATAGGATTCAGGAACCCTCGCAATGCGGCAGTGCAAACCAGACCCGTACCACAGGGCAATCCCGCGAGACAGTTTCTCCACAGCACAGGAGGCATCCGTTGCAACCGAACGTTCTTGTCTTCATGACGGACCAGCAGCAGGCCGACGTCATACAACCGGATCATCCTTGCCTGACGCCCCATGCCGATGCTTTGGCCGCGGAAGGGCTGCACTTTACGTCGACCTATTGCCCCACAGCGCATTGCTGCCCGTCGCGCGCCACATTCATGTCGGGACTTTTCCCCAGTCGACACGGGATTCACAACAACGTCAATACGCAAACTGCGATCAATTTCGATCTGAACGCAGGCGTGACGACCTTTGCCGAGCATCTCAAGGCCGCCGGATATCGAATGCCCTTTACCGGCAAGTGGCATGTGTCGGCTCATGAATCTGCCGCGGACCGAGGCTGGGATGTGCTGGATCCGCCGCCCAGCGTCCGTTCTTCGTGGCCGCGGGACATTGACCGCTGGTCGCAGGAGTCCTACGAAGAGCAGATTTCTCCCCGTACGCCCGGACATGTGCAGCGCCCCGGATGGGGCGACTTCGAGCTGTACCGTACGCTGGACGACGTAGGGCCACGCGCGTACGAAGGCCTGAACGACTTTCAGGTCACTCAAAGAGCAATCCGGTGGTTACGGACCGAAGCGGCGCAGGAGGATACTCCGTGGATGTTGTGGGTGGGCACCATCGGCCCCCATGATCCGTTCAACGTGCCTGCCCGATACCGAAACCTGTACGACGCCGACGCGATTGCCCTGCCGCCCAGCTACGGCGACACCCTGCAGGACAAGCCGGCCATCTACCGCCGCCAGAGGCAGCAATTGTGGGATCAGTTGACAGCCGCGGAAGTCCGGGAATCCATTGCCCATTACTGGGCCTACTGCACGATTCAGGATGCCATGCTGGGCGAAGTGCTCGCCGCCCTGGACGACACGGGCCAAGCCGACGACACTCTGGTCGTTTTCCTGTCCGACCATGGGGACTATTGCGGAGCGCACGGGCTGTATCTCAAGGGCGTGCCCGCTTTCCGCGAGGCCTACCATGTACCCTGCATCGTGCGCTGGCCCAACGGTCTGGTCAATCCCGGCAGGCGCGAAGACAGCCTGATTTCGCTTGCGGATTTTGCGCCCACTTTTCTCGAATTGGCAGGCGTTCCGGCAACGCAAAGGCCCACAGGATCCAGTCTGGCGCCTTTTCTGGAAGACCGGACGCCAGCTGAATGGCGGACCTTCCTGTGCACCCAGCTGAACGGGGTAGAGCTGTACTACACGCAGCGTGCCGTTTTCACTCACACCCACAAATACGTCTTCAACGGGTTCGATTTCGACGAATTTTACGATCTGGAGCGGGATCCCCACGAGATGACCAATCTCATAGACGATCCGGCATACGAGAGCATCCGCCGGGAACTGATACACGCCTTGTGGACGTTCGCGGCACAGGAAGAAGATCACATCTTCAATCCCTACGGTACCGTGGCGTTGATGCCCTATGGTCCTGCCTTGGCCTTGGGCACACGAGATTTGCCGGGCCTGTAGGCCCAAACCGACTGCGCAGTACAATACGGTCGCAGAGCGGTGGGTCTGTCGAGGCCTCTGTTGCCGGCAGACCGCCATTCCGCCTCTGGGTCCGCCCACAGGCAGGAAGAGTTGCCCGGTTTGGTCCGTATGGACACCATTGCATTTGCCGAGATGCAGACGATACCGTCGGCCGGAAAAGAAGATGCCGCGCGCTCAGGAGGAAATCAGATGGAAACGGCATACACAGAAACTTCCCGTGTTTCCGTAGAAGATTTGTCCTTTGACGTTCACGACCTGGATGTGTCCCGTGCCGCTGCGGTATTTGCGGAACAGGGGGCCTTGGTGATCCGGGGTCTCTTGGAAAGCCACGTACCCGCCGTCCAGCGGGACATCATGCGGACCGTGGCCGCATCCATTGCCATGCTGGATCAGGCCACGCGTTCCGAAGTCGGTTGGAACACGCCCAATGGATCCCTGTTCATTCCCGCCCCTCCAGGATATGACCGAGAGCAGCAAATCATGGTCGTGGCGGTCAATTATCACAACAGCGCGGCCTTCCTGCACTCCGCGCTGGACGAGCGCATGCTGGACGTAGTGGAAGCCATTCTGGGTCCCAACATCGAAACGTACAACGCAGGACAAGTATTGGTCAAAGAGCCTGTCGGCGGTCACCCCAAGCATTTGCATCAGGATTCGGCCTATTTCGAACACAAGTATCTGGGGCCGGTCGGTGTACTGACCTATTGCGTCGACACCAATATGGCCCGGGGCGCCTTGCATGTCGTGCCGGGGAGTCACCGGCTAGGACAGCTGGACCACATTGATACGTTCTCGCATTTGGGTCTGGACGAGCATGAATGGCCATGGGAAGCCGCGCTGCCCATCGAGGGGAAGGCCGGCGATGCCGTCTTCTTCCATGTCAAGACGATCCATGGCTCCAAACCCAATTACACCGATGTAGCGCGGCCGGTTTTTATCCATCGCTACCGCCGTCCTGACGATTATGTCGTTGCCACCGGCACAACGGTCCGGAACCGGCGCAGTGTGGAACACGGCGAAACACCCCAGACCCAAGGGCTCATGGTGCGGGGCATTCGGGTGGACGCGGATGCCGCAGCGTGAGACGCTCCGTGTCCAAAGTTCCGTAACAAAGAACCCGGAGATCTCCGGAACGGCAGCCGGCCCTATGCGCAGTTGCCGCCCCTGGCGCCGGCAGCAAGATTTTCGGGCCCTGCCGGGTTCAGCTGCGGCACTCACGCCGGAAACTCGCCCCGGCCATAGACGCTCGCGCAAGGGAGTCGAGGCCCCATGCCGAGCGATGCACACAGTCGACAGGATCGTCGGCAGGCCAGCCGGATGCCGGTGGCCGAATCCGATACAGCCCTCACGGCAGAATCTGGACCAGCCCGACGTGCAGAAGGACATATTGGATGTTCTGCGCGCCTTCTACGGGGCCTTGCAGTCCAGCAGCCGCTTTATCGAGTATACTCTGGTTACGGGCATCACGCGGCGGGCCTGCGCCGACCTGTTCTCCGGCATCCACCATTTCTTCCCGTAGAGGCAAGCCCGGCCCAGTGCCCGCGAGCAACACAAGTGCGGTCTGTTGCACCCACCATTGTCGTTGCAGCCAAGTCCCCGGGAGACAGCTCGACACGGCATCCCTTAACGGGTAGCCTGTGACATTGCCAAAACATTCCGGAGGGGACATGAGCACTATCGAATTGGTTATCAAGGACGCGGACGGGGAATTGATCCATACCGCACTCACGCGGTACGTACTGGAACAATTGCATTTGATGCTCGCGCTGGAGGAAGCGACCACAGCGAGGGAAGTGCGGGAAATCGAGATAGCAGTGGAAGACTGCTATCTCGAACATCTCACGCGGGCAGCGCAGGCATTCATACAGACCAAGATCCACGCGGGCGGATTGAAGCAGACGCAGGCGGATCTCTCATGATGTTCGATCTGTTGGAGGGAAGCCTACGATCCTGTGGCAACGCAGGATGCGGATGTTTCGTGATCCTCATCGGACTCCTGCTCCTGTGGGGAATCTTTATGGTTGTTATTGGATTCTGAGAATTGGGTATCCTTAGAGCATTGAACGAGGGAGGGGATGACGATCCGCTACCCTAACACCGACAGAGGGGAATCCCTCTGAGAGGGTATCCTGTGACAATGTGCCGCGGCGCTTTGTCACAGGGACTCCCTAATGGCGAGTCCAGGACTCGCTGCTCATCCCGTGAGACATTGGTATAAATACCCTTATACCATTGCTCCCCAATCGATTTGGGGGCTGGGGGCTAGGCAGACTCGGTGCTTGAGAGACTGGACTGCGGAGCGGCCCGACATGGGCTGCGTCCCCTACCGCCGCCTCGCTCATCCTTCGAGATCGGGACCGTCCAAGTCGCCTGGATACCTTGCCTATGCAAAAGGCCCTCGATCCGCTCACGCAATGTAATGCTGAAAGGTCGGCATGAATTCCCGATTGACGGCAAACATGTCGTTGACCATACTCCGGATTTCCTGCAGCGAAAGCACGGCCGCGGACAGCGGATCGTGCGCGATGGCTTGGTAAATCAGAGTCGGATCCCCGCGCAGAATGCCCTCGACCGCCATTTCTTCAATTTGCGCGCTCAGTCCCGTCAGCAGGGCGCACTGGGCGGGAATGGAGCCTACCCCGACCGCTTCCAGTCCCGATGAACTGGCCCACACCGGCACCTCTACGCAGGCCTGGGGCGGCAAATTGTCCACCAATCCGTCGTTGGGCACATTGCCGTTGAACTTGAAGGGTTCGCCGCCCCGCACCGCATGCATGATGAACGCGGCGTATTCGTGGCCCCGTTCCAGCGCTATGGGGGTTTCCGACGCAAACCAGCTCTTGGCTTCCTCCTTCCAGGTAGCCGCCCGTTCCCGATAGCGGTTCAGTACGTAGGCGTACTCTCCGGGGTTCCAATTGGTCCCGTGGGTGCAGTATTTCTCGATCAGATCGCCGCGTTTGCGGAACCACCAGTTGTACTCGCTGTTGTGGCCGCTGGATTCCGTGACGTAGTAGCCCAGCGCCAGATACATCTCGTTGCGCACCTGTTCCTGGTTGTAGATGTCCTCGTTCTCCGTAATGGCTTTGTGAATGAGGGGATACGCATCCTCCCCCCGGTACGTGAATTCCTTGTACCACGCCATGTGGTTGATGCCGGCGCAGGTATAACGGACGTCCGCGGGATCCGCATCGATCCAACCCGCCAGCATGGCGGCCGTGCCTTGCACGCTGTGACACAGACCGGTCAGTGCAATGGAAGTTTCCATGCTCATGGCCCGGCACAGCATCGCCATCGGATTCGTATAGTTCAGCATGATCGCCTGGGGACACAGCCTCTCCACATCCCGGGCGATGTCCAACATGACGGGGAGGGTACGGGCCGCTCGAAAGATGCCGGACGGGCCGCGTGTGTCCCCAATGTTGGTGTCCACGCCATACGCCATGGGGATCTCGATATCGTGGCGAAACACTGCCGGGCCCCCCACCAGAATCGTGACTACCACGAAATCGGCGTTCCGCAACGCCTCGGTCCGATCCCGAGTGGCGTGCACCCGTGCCGGATATCCGCCGAGTTCCACGATACGGTGCACGGCCCGCTTCGCGAAGTCCAGCCGCTCGGCATCCACATCCATGAGCCACAGGTCGGCGTCTTCCAAGGTGTCGAAGGTCAGAACATCTCGAATCAAGTTGCGGGTGAAGCCCAAGCTGCCGGCGCCGATGAACGTAATTTTGACTGCCATGATTAGAACCTCTTAGGCGAATTGCGGCAGCCACCGGGCTTGGGCATCCAGCATTTCGTCCACCATGTAGTCGAGCTGGGGCAAAGTCCCGACGGCCGCGCTCAAGGGATCCAGAAACACGGCATGCCGCACGGCGTCCGTGTTGCCGGTCAAGGCGGCTTCGACCACCAATTCCTGCACATTGATGTTGGTGCGATTCAGGCCGGCCAGCTGGGGCGGGTAGTCGGCCACCACGCAGGGCTGGATGCCGCTGCTGTCCACCAGGCAAGGGACTTCGACGCAGCAGCCTGGAGGCAATGCGGTCATCAGCCGTCGATTCGGCACGTTGCCGTTCACCTTGCAAGGCACGTTGGTCTCGATTGCTTCTATGATGCTCACTCCGTACTCGTGGCTGCGCGTCGTAAGCGGCGCGCTGGATACCACTTCGTCGAATTCCGAATTGTACTGGGCCAACCGATCGATGCATTGGCGCAGATAACCGCCGGTCCGCCCGAAGTCGTACCAGCCCCGGCTCTCGTCCGTGAACTGGGGCGCCAGCTGGTTCTCTATCATCGCCGGGGTCTTGCGGAAATAAGGCAGATATTCGCTGGCGTGGCCGCTGGATTCGGTGACGAAGTAGTTGAAGTGATCCATCATTGCGATGCGGACCGGTTCCGTCCCGTAGATGCGGGCCTCCTTTACGGCTTCTTTGATGCGAGGATACAAGTCGTGCTTGCCCCTTCGGAACTCCAGAAAGAATGCCTGATGGTTGATCCCGGCACATACGAAGTTGACTTCCTCGTAGGGCACGTCGATCCATTTCGCCAGCATTTCGCTGGTGCCCTGCACGCTGTGGCACAGACCCACATGAGGCCATCCGGTGGCCTTGTCGATGGCCCAACAGTTCATGGCCATGGGGTTGACGTAGTTGAGAACGAGGGCGTCGGGAGCCACCTCGGCCAGGTCTGCGCACAGGTTCAACAAGATCGGAATGGTACGCAATGCCCTGAACACGCCCCCGGGGCCCAACGTGTCGCCTACGCACTGCTCGATGCCGTATCGGCGGGGGATCTCGATATCCAACGTGAAGGCCTCCAGCCCTCCCGCCTGGAAAGTGGTGATCACGTAGTCGGCCCCCGTCACGGCTGCGCGCTGATCCAACGTGGCCTCGACCCGGGCCTTGGCGCCCATGCGCTCGACGATGGCCGAAACGACCTGCTCCGACTGTCCAAGACGCACGGGGTCGATGTCCATGAGCCGTATTTCACAGTCGGCCAAGGCGGGCGTCAAGAGAATATCGCTGCACAGCCGCCGCGTGAAGACCAGACTGCCGGATCCGATCAGAGCAATGGAAGTCATCCTTCGATCCTCGAGTTGCGGGATTTCGTCTACAAGAGCGGAAGACGGCGCCGGCTAGGCGTACGCGGCTTCGCGTAGACCCCGAATATAGCCTAGCGCGTAGAGGCGTCCGATCTGGGAATAGCCGGGCTGGGTATTGTCGTCGCCCGCCATCGTGGGCACATGATCCGGGCGCAGCACCCCTTCGTAGCCGACCTCTCTGTACGCCTTCATGCAAGCCAGCATGTCGGTCTGGCCGTTGTCGTGAAAAGTTTCCACGAATTTCCGCGGAGTACCGCGGACGTCGCGGAAATGGACGAAGAAAAGCCGATTTTGCGACGCGAATTGGCGAATGGCCCCCGGAACGTCGTCGGTCATCAAGGCGAAGTTGCCTTGACACAGACAGATGCCGTTCATGGGACTGGGATGCAGATCCACCAGCTTTTGAAAATTCTCCACGCTGCACATGATGCGTCCCATGCCGGCCAGCGGGGACAGCGGCGGATCGTCGGGATGCATGGCCAATTTGACGCCGGCCTCTTCCGCGACCGGTATGACGCAATCCAGGAAATAGGCCAGATGGGCCCACAGCTCTTCTTCCGAAATCGTCCCGGCCTCCGTAGTGAGATTGCGTACATAGTCCCAGTCGAAGCCGGTCACTTGCGCGCCGCCGCGGCCGGGTGTGGTTGTGCTGGTACGGACCCAGTTGAAGTAGGGCATCCATTCGTAACACCAGACCGGGATCCCCAGCTCGCCCATGTTGCGAATGAGATCTATGACGGTTTCGATCTCTTCGTCCCGGCCCGCCAAGCCGCGCTTGATTTTGTCCATGGGCGGACGACTTTCAATGACCTCCAACGAAAGATTTTCGGCTTCGAAGGCCTCTTTCACCCGCGCCAGCGTCAGTATGCCCCAAGGCATTTCCTCCTTGCACGGGGCATCGGCGGGCCGAAAGTCGAGCGCACCCACCACCTTGTTTACGCCACATTGCTTGACCATGTCCCAGAGCAGGCTGCGGGGCACGGAGAGAAATTCAGCGATACCAATCATAGAAACTCCGAGAGAGGGAAATGCGGGGCAGGGCGAGGCGCCGCCGAGGGCAAGGAGAGGGGTCGTTGTTAGGCGGCCAGCGCTCCGATCCCGTCGGCCACCATGGGCTTGAGGTAACGTCCCGTGTAGCTGCGGACGGCGCGGGCGACCTGTTCGGGAGTGCCTTGCGCGATCAAACGCCCCCCGCGGTCTCCCCCTTCCGGCCCCAGATCCAGGATCCAGTCGCAGTTTTTGATCACGTCGAGGTTGTGCTCGATCACGATCACCGTATTGCCTCGGTCCACCAGCGAATGCAACACCTGAAGCAGCTTGTTGACGTCGTCGAAATGCAAGCCGGTCGTCGGCTCATCCAGGATATACAGCGTATTGCCGGTGTCCCGGCGGCTCAATTCCTTGCTCAATTTTACCCGCTGCGCTTCGCCGCCGGACAAAGTGGTGGCAGGCTGGCCCAGTCGAATATAGCCCAGTCCCACCGCCATCAACGTATCCAGTTTGGCCTTGATACGCGGAATCTTGGCAAAGAGTGTGCAAGCTTCCTCGATGGTCAGGTTCAGGGCGTCCGAAATGGACAGACCGTGAAATCTGATTTCCAAGGTGTCGCGGTTGTATCTCTCGCCCTTGCATTCCTCGCACTGCACATAGACGTTGGGCAGGAACTGCATCTCGATTTCCTCGATGCCGGCTCCCTTGCAGGCTTCGCACCGGCCCCCCGCCACGTTGAAGCTGAAGCGTCCCGCCTTGTAGCCGCGGGCTTTGGCTTCCTGAATCGAGGCGAAGATCTCCCGCAAAGGCGTGAATAGACCTACGTACGTCGCGGGGTTGCTGCGGGGCGTACGGCCAATCGGACTCTGATCGATGTCGATGACTTTGTCCAAATGCTGATATCCCTCGATGGCGGCACAATCCCCCGGGACGGCTTTGGCCTGGTACTTGATCTGGGCCAGGAACTTGTAGAGTACCTCGTTGACCAAGGTACTCTTGCCGCTGCCGCTGACCCCGGTGACGACCGTCAAGGTGCCCAGCGGAAAGCGCACGTCCACGTTCTGCAGGTTGTTTTCCGTCGCGCCGCGCACATACAGATACTTGCCGTTGCCGAGACGCCGCGTGCGGGGCATCGCAATCCGTTTTTCACGGCGAATGTACTGCGCCGTCAGGCTCTCTTTGTGTTGCCGGAAGTCGGCTTGGGCGGCAGAGCAGACCACTTCCCCGCCGTTTTCGCCGGCTCCGGGTCCCAGATCCACGATCCAGTCCGCAGCCAGAATCGTATCTTCGTCGTGTTCCACGACCACTACGGTGTTGCCCAGATCCCGCATGCCCAGGAGAGTGTCCAGCAGCCGCTGATTGTCCCGCTGGTGCAACCCGATACTGGGTTCGTCCAGAATGTACAGCACGCCCATCAGTTGACTGCCGATCTGCGTGGCCAGGCGGATGCGCTGTGCTTCGCCTCCCGACAGGGTGGCGGCAGCCCGGTCGAGCGAAAGGTATTCCAGACCTACGTTGACCATGAACGTCAAGCGGGCCTCGATCTCCTTCAGAACCTGGTGGCCGATAGCCAGTTCCCGGCGCGACAGCGTCGAGCGCCGGAGTGGCAAGTGGCCGTTCGCCTCCGCTGCGCTTTGGCGGTCCTCGGGACGCAGCGCCTTGACCCATGCCACGGCCTTGGCCACCGAGAGACGGCTGACTTCCATGATGTTCGTGTCGGCGATAGTGACGCCCAGAGCCTCGGGGCGCAGGCGCTGGCCCCGGCAAGCCGGACAGGGCCGGAAGCTCATGTACGCGCCCAGCTGCTCCCGGACGTATTCGCTCTGCGTATCCTGGTACCGCTGGCGCAAGTGATCCAAGACCCCTTTGAAGGTGGCGTCGTAGGGGTAAGTGTTGCCGTCCCGATTCTCCAGCTGGACGGTCACGTTCTGATGGGGCCCGTCGGGACCCAATAGGATCAAATCCTTCTGTCTCTGCCCCAACTTGGCAAACGGGATATTCAAGGGAATCGCCATTTTCGCGCTGAACGCCTTGAGCACCTGAAATCGCCAATTGAAGGCCTCGGCGGCCTCCGCGCTCCGGCGTCGAAAAGGCAGAATGCAGCCCTCGTCGATCGTCCGGTTCTCGTCCACCACCAGATTCACGTCGAATTCGTTCTGCATGCCTATGCCGTTGCATTTGGGACAGGCGCCATGGGGACTGTTGAAGCTGAAAGTGCGCGGTTCGATGGGATCCAGGCTAAGTCCACACTCCGCGCAAGCGAAGTTGCGGCTGTACGTCAGTTCTTGGGGATGGTCCGGATTCGTGACGTCGCAGACGGTCAGGATCCCGTCTCCCAAGGCCAGGGCGGTCTCCACCGAGTCCGTGAGGCGCGTCACGTCGGTGCCGTCGTCGCCCTCCGGCGTATTGGGGGTACGGATGACCAACCGGTCGACGACGGCTTCAATCGTGTGATTCTTGTATCTTTCGAGCGCGGGCACCTCTTCGATATCCAGGATTTCGCCATTGACCCGTACGCGCATGTAGCCCTGCTGCATGAGCGTGCGCAGCTCCCCCTGATGTCGGCCTTTCCGGTTCTTGATCCGCGGGGCCAGCAGAACGAGCCGGCTGCCGTCCGGCTTGGCCTGCAGCAGATCCACTATCTGTTGCGGGGTTTGCTGGGAAATGGGAGCTCCACATTGCGGACAGTGAGGCTGTCCAATGCGGGCGTAGAGCAGACGCAGGTAGTCGAAGACCTCGGTCACCGTGCCTACGGTCGAACGCGGATTGCGGTTGGTGCTCTTCTGGTCGATCGATATGGCCGGACTCAACCCTTCGATCTGATCCACGTCCGGCTTCTCCAACAGGCCCAGGAACTGCCGTGCGTAGGCCGACAGGGATTCCACATACCGCCGCTGGCCTTCGGCATACAGCGTATCGAAGGCCAGACTGCTCTTGCCGCTGCCGCTCAAACCCGTGACCACCACGAATCGATTGCGGGGAATGGTTACGTCGATGTTTTTCAGATTGTGCTCGCGGGCACCCAATACCGATATCTCTGTCGAGGCCATTCACCCCCTCCCGCACGCGTTGCTTGCTCTCCGTCTCGTCCCGGGGCGGGTGTGCCGCACCGGCTCGAGACCCCGCCAAGATTCAGGTCGCGGTTCCGCCGAGAGACTTAACCTTCCCGCAGATGCGGTTTGAGCAGTCCGTAGTTGCCGCTTTCCCGCCGATAGACCACGTTCAGGTCTCCCGTGTCTTCGTTCAGGAAGACATGAAAATCGTGTTCCAGCATTTCCATGGCCTCCACGGCTTCCGCCACCGGCAAGGCGGTGACTTCGAACTCCTTCTCCCGCACTATGAAACCGCGTTCGTCCCACATTTCCAGAGCGGCGTCCTCTCCGGTCTCGGCCGGGACCGCCGCCAGGTCCAGAGCTTCCGCTTTGTCGCGGCGGTTCCGCCGCTGGCGCCCCTTGAATTTTTCAATTTGTCGTTCCATCTTGTGCACGGCAACGTCGATCGCGCGCAAGACGTTAGGGCCTTTGACTTCGGTACGGAGCGTACGGCCCCGGACGTGCATGGAAATCTGTACGCGACAGGCCCGTTCCGGATTGACCGTATGACGCCCCTGTACCTCACAGCGCGCACCGGCACTCGAGGCCAACACGGCTTCCAGTTTTTGCAGCTTCGGACGAGCATGCGCATCGATGCGCACGGTCTCGTTCCGTTCAAATCCATGAATGGCAATGTCCATGATTCCTCCCTCTGTGGGCTTTCGACTAGCGTCCCGTGAGTCGGACAGGCGGCTGAACCAGCAAAGATTCGACAAGACCGGCGCCGGACGCGGGACCCGACGGATCCCGGCCTAGGCAACCCGGACAGACGCTCGATGCGCCTGCTCCCCTAGTATCTCACGATCCTGTGCGTTCCTTATTTAATTCCCCTACAATCTGTGCGAGTTTACCATGAGTCCTGCACAGAAGATTGACGACGTCTCCGAGGCACGCCCCCCTATACTGCAGCAACCCAATCCTTCATTCAAGAAATCCGCACGCGGAATGCCCGGACGCCGGTCCCCCCCGGCTGGGCCTTTGGTGCCGGTCCGTCGGGGTCCACCAGCGACCTTGGGGCTGCAGCGAGGACGGCGCACCGCGTGGCAAGACCTGAAAAGGCAATCCGGATCGCCCCGGAGCGCTCGAGCCATGGACCGCGTCGGCAGTCAGTCCCAAGCCGCTGCCTTCCGGGCCCTATCCATTTGCCGCTGGGATTCCCGCTCTGCAATGGAAGCTCTTTTGTCGTACAGCTTCTTGCCCTTGGCCAAAGCGATTTCCACCTTGGCTCGCCCTTTTTCGTTCAAGTACATCCGGACCGGCACGACAGTCAACCCTTTGGTGGCGACTTCCGACTCGAGATTCCGAATCTCCCGCTTGTGCAACAGCAATTTGCGGGGACGGAGCGCCTCGTGATTTTGCTTGTTGCCGAATTCGTAAGGTGCGATGTGCACGTTCTGCAGCCACGCTTCGCCATGGTGGAAAGCTACAAACCCGTCTCGCAGATTCACCCTGCCCAGCCGGATCGACTTGATCTCGGTGCCCTGCAGCTGCAAGCCCGCCTCGTGGTGATCCCGGAGGTGATACTGAAAGCGAGCGCGCCGGTTGGAAGCTACCGTGCTCCCGCCGCCGGCCGCTGCGCGTTGCGGCCCTGTTTTCCTCTTTCCTTGGCGAGCCATCACGAAGCGCTACTCCAGTGCCGACAATACGTATTCCAGAGCCAAATCAAAAGGCGCGTCGATGCCCCGCTCCACCTCTTCGGCTACTGCCGCGGCTGGAATGTCGGGCGCCAACCCCACGTCCTGGATAGTACGCTCCAAAGGCGTATACCACAGGGAAGTCGTCACGCGCAATTCGCTCTGGTCAGAGAGCGGATATCGCGTCTGGGTACTGCCTTTGCCGAATGTCGCCTCCCCGACCAGCGGTCCCAACTCCCAATCCTGAATGGCCCCGGCCACCAGCTCGCTGGCGCTGGCGCTGTCCGCGTCGACCACGACGGCGATAGGCATGTCGGCGGGCAACAGGGCGGCCTGCTCGGAAACATGCTCCTGCACGGTGCCGTCCCGGAAGCGTTGGGTCACCACCAGCTGGGGACCGCCGAAGATACCTGCCACTTGGACCGCCTCCGTCAGGAACCCGCCGGAGTTTCCCCGCAGATCGAGGACGAGGCCTTCCATGCCCTCAGCCTGCATTTCCTCCAGAGCCGCCACCATCTGATCGCCGCTCCCGTTGAGGAAACTGTAGAACTGGAGGTAGCCGATTGTATTCCCGGGCCCCAGCATCTGGTAGTCCAGCACATTGGTTTCGATTACGGCGCGAGTCAAGACGACGTCAAAATGCGTGCCGTCCCGCTGCACCTGCAGCTCGACCTCCGTATCGACCGGGCCCCGCACTTTGCTGATGGTAGCCGTCATGCCCAGTTCCGAAACCGCTTCGCCGTCCACCTTGCGGATCAGATCTCCCGCCTGCAACTCGCCCGCCTGTGCCGGACTGTCGGCGAACACTTCGAGGATGCGGACGGCGGAGAGGGCCTCGTCCCACTCCACGCGGGCTCCTATCCCGCCAAACCGGCCTTGGTCCGATTCCCTGCCCAACCGCGCGGCATCCGGGGAAAGCCAGTACGTATAGGGATCGTCCAACGCTTCGACTACGCCCTGGATCGCCACCCTGTTCAATTCTTCCGGACTGGGCAGCGGCCGCACAAACTGCCTCTGCAGAGTGGTCGTAGCCTCCCGCAAGAGAGCGTAGTCGACGGGCGGTGCTTGTTGTCCGCGTGCCCCTGAGACCGCGTGCACCAGTCCGGCCAGTGGGGAGGGCCAAGCCTCGTGCGGGGGAAGCGTGGCGCCGCCATAGAATCCTACAGCCAGATTCAAGCATCCCCATGCCAGAGCCAACCACAGAAACGTCTGCCACCGCAGCGTGAAGGTGTGACGGGGGCTGGCGGCGACGCGTCTCGACTTAGAGACAGGGGCAGTATGCGAATTCATCGACAGTACAATCTCCATTTGTGCAGTGGCCCCCTATAGGCGCCACACGCAACTGTACGAACAATCTCCTGCGGTGCCGACAATGTTCCTCCTACCCAGCAACAGGAACATCGACCCTCTCCGTAATCCAAGCCCGCGCAGAGCGCGGGCCAAATCTGTAGAAGGCAATCCTGCATCGGGGGCAGCCTTGATCTCCCCAAGAGACATTGCGTCCTCCTTCATGCAGCGACGGATTCCCGATTTGGGACGGCCGGCCGGGAAGCGTATCGACGCCCGGCATGTACGCCCAACGGCATGGCTCGATCGGAAAATCGACTGCAGGGATCCCCGCGCGCGCTGTCCCAGGACATGTTCCGGGAATGTGCCGCCGTCTGCCCATCCTTAGGGCGTACCCAAAGTAGAGCGCCAACCGTCTCCGGTCAGGGGGTTCGCTCTACGAATACTTTACTCTCAAATCGCGATGCCTCTGCATTTCCGGGACCAGCAACCAGGACTCCCGGAGAAAGCCGTTGCATTATCCCAAATTGTGCGTGGCCGGTCCGTAATCGCTCCGGTATGCCTCCGTCCACAGTGCCCGGGGCACGCGTTCCGGCCGTGCGGCAAGTGGGCCGGCGCCTCTGGGGACGACCTGTCCCGTACCGCGGACCTTCGGCGTTTCGGGTTGCATAGACGCCGCCCTGCCGCACGGGAGACCCCACAATCCTGCGTAGCCCGCCGTACAAGAGACAAGCGCCTTCTGCTTCTCGGGACAAGACCCGATGCTACCGATCCGATCCGACGACCTAGGGGATGTCGTCCACATGAGGGAGTCCCCAGCGCCCAAGCCCGGCGCGGGCAGAGCACCCGCAACGCAGCAGCGTTCTGGGCCTACCGGGGGGCCACGCCTCGCCATGGCTTGAAAGCCAGGAAGGCGTGCTCCCCCCGATGCCGCCACTTGTACCGCTCCGGGTCCTAGGTGCGGGCTTGCTTGCGATGGCGGCGGGGCGGGATCCCCGGGATCCTCCCCGCCGCCCAGACGGCGGCCCCGACCGGATCGCGGTCATCACCCCGGTCCGCCCTCCGGCCCACGGCCTAGGGACAGTCTGCCCGGGTCTCCGGGGTCAATCCCAGACGGACGGGCCGCCCCGGCGCGTCCACGCCCCGGGGCCCCTGGGCATGCCGCCCCCTGGGGTGCGCGCCCTCGGCGGAGGGCCGCCCTGCGCGCCGGCGGCAGGGGAAGGGACCCGGAGGTGGCGGGCATCGATCATCGACGCCGCGCCGTCCGGGGCGTCCCGCACTGCCGCCCACAGGGCAGCCCATACGCCCCGAGCGCGCCCACGGCGGCAGCGGCGATGGGGATGCTGCCCGTTGCCGGAGTCGGGGGGCAGGTCCCGCCCCGGCACTCCGGTGCGCAGAATCCCCAAACCCGGCATTCAGAAACCGCCGGTGGTCCGCGGCGGGGCACCGGGGTGTGGTGGTCCTGCGCGGCTCCTCCCTCATGTGTGTGCCCCCGCACAGCCCAAGTGGGACGACACCCCCTAGTTTCCAGCGGAGGAATCCGACATGCGAGGGGTCACGGAAGTTCTGGAGCAGCCCTGCCGCGATGCGCGTGCCTGTCGGCAGTCCGGCTTCTGCGCTGACCCGGGATCCCTGCGGTACCCGAGAAGACAGGCAGACCTTGCAAGCCGAAGAGCATGTCCGTCGCCTGTCCCTACCGTCTATCTACGCCCTGCGTCCGCATTGTACGTGAGTGTGCACTGCTGCCCTAGGCCTGACCAGCGACCGGCCGATCCGGAACCTTCCGTGCAAACTCG
>DAOUKB010000146.1:0-44490 GCA_034421855.1 Anaerolineales bacterium | reverse complement strand
ACGGCTTCGTCTACCGCCAGCAGCACGATTTCGGCATCCGGCACCGGTCTGCCGTGGGCGTCCGTGACTAGGATTTCAATTTCCGCGGTAGCCCCGGGAGTCAGTTCCACGGCGGCCAGCTCCAGTTCCAAGTGCAGCGCGCGGGAAACCGGCGGGACGGACAAGTCGACCGAGCCCTGAGCTCCATGGGGCCAGGTCTGTCCGGTCTCGTCTCCCTCCAGCGGGGCGGCCCCGGACAGATAGACCGAGACGGTCAAATTGGGGAAATACGCACCGTCCCCAATCGGAATTTCCAGCACGTGCGGGCTTTCCGTAATTTCTATGGCTTCATGGGTCAAGATGCCGCCCCGATTGACCAGCAGCGTGCCGTATGCGGGCAGAAAGGGGGATTGCAACAGGATACGTGCCGTGTCTCCAGGCGCATAAGAGTCCCGATCAGGCACCAATTCCACTGCCGAACTTCCGATATCGGGCGGGGGAAACTGCGATTTGCCTACTACGTAGCGGTGCAGCAACGTTACGTTTTCGCGGCCCTGGGAGTCCACGGTGGAGATGCGGAAATCCCACAGGCCTGCTGCCGTCAAGACGAGCTCGCAAGTCACCGGCTGTCGGGACGACGCCGCTTTGCAGTGGGCCTCCGTCTGCAGTTTCGGGTCCAAAGACACAGTCGCCTCGCGTGTACCTTGCCGCAAGGTCGCCAGCACGGTCACCTCTTGATCGGGCACGACGGCCCCCTGCACGTCGACCACCACCAGAGACAAGGGTTCCGGTTCGTCCAGTGCCAGGAGATAGGACCGGGTACGGGCCCCCACGTACTGGTCGGAAGGATGGATCAGCAGCTGGTCGGTAGCCGTTTGCGTTTGCTGCGAAAGATCCTGCACCGTGGCATGGACATGCAGCATGTGTGTGACGGGGGCTCCCGTCATCGACGTCAGAGCGTCGATGCCATGCTTGCCTTGCAGCGACAAGATGCCGTCCAAAGCCGCGCCGACGTCGGCCTCAAATCCGTATACGTCGAAGGCAAAGGGGTCCCAAGGGCCGTATCGAGCGCCGCCGAAAGTAAATTCGTCCCAACCCGGCGGAGCATAACGCGCGGGCGTGCCGAACACCTCCCAAGACACCTCGGCCTGAGCCAGGGGACCGCCGCCGTAATACTGGGCCTGCAGTTCCCACGACACCGCCGCGCCCAGGAATTGCGGACCCCCTTCCCTGGACAGAGTCAAGTCGAATTCGGGACGCCGAAACTCCTGAATTTCGATAGGCGTACAGGCCAGAGGGGATTCTGGGGGTTGCAGACTCCAACGGGGGGCCTGCAAGCAGATGCCGCCGGGTCCTGCATTGGCGTCCGCGGGAATCGCAAAGGCAAAGGCAAAAGCCTCGCGGTGATTCAAAGTGGTCGTGCCGGCCCCAATCTCGATGCCGCGCGAGTCCAGAACGGTGTAGGTCAGGGCCCTGTTCGCTGCGCCTGCGAAGTCGACATCGCCGCGGGGATCCAGATCGACGTGGCGCATCCAACCCTTGACGTGGACCTCTTCGGTAGGCTGGTACAAATGCCGATCGGTAAACAAGTGCCAGTGGAGAGGATCAGGACGCCATCGTTCGTTCCAGAAGGTTCTGTCGGTGTAATAGTAGGATCGAGGCAGCATGGCGGTGTCCCCGCCCCCTTGGGCCTCGATAAAGCTCGGCACGAGGGGTTCGGTCTGTTCCGCGTCCACCACAAAAAAGGCGTGACCATTGCGGTCGGTCTGCTGCTGGGCGCCTTGAGGTTGCAACGTGAGGCGCACGCCCGGCTTGGGCGCGCCGGTCTCCAGGTGGCTGGCGCGGACCACCAGAAGATCGGCGTCGGCATACGCCTCCAGATTGATGCCCGTAGACTGCACCCACACCGCACGGGTTTCGATGAAGGGGGTCCAATCCAGCAATTTGCGCGCAGGGGTCAGGAAGACTACCAGATTGCCTTTGCCGTCGTTCAGATATGGGGCCAGATCCAAGTCGTGCCGGGTGAGACCCGCAGGGGAGGCCTCCAGATCGAGCCACTCGTTCATCACCGGTCCGGAACCAAACAAGTGACGTCCTCCCCAAGGACGCTGCGCGAGATGGTCGCGGCGGATAGTCAAGTACGCCCCCCAGTCCTCAGGCTCCACCTCGTATACCTGAACTCGCACTCGGGACAAGTTGCGGGCATAGATTGGATAGATGCCGTTATGGGCCGCCGACAGCACCTGCAGGACCCCGGGGTCCTGCAGCCACGGTCGAGCCTCTCCCACGCTGAACTGGATTTCCTGGGGTGCATGGAAAGTCCGGCCGAACGTATCGCGCAGACCGGGCTGCAAGGTGAGGGTATAGAGGGTGTTGGCCATGCTCCGACCCGTGATTTCGATGTCGCCCCACGGATACACCGTCAACTGGCCGTCCTCGAGCGGGGGAGCAATGTGCACTTGGTCCGGTTGGAGCGATTCGACGTCCAGACCGTGATGGAAATTGAGGTAAAAGGGTTCGCCGGGTTGACAATCGTAGGCGTCTCTGCCTGTGGGGGCACAGCTCTGCCCGGCAATCTCGAGGCCGCCGAAGGTACGGAAGGTGAACCACTCTCGGGCGGGGGACGGCAGCGGACCTTCGGCCGAAGGAGCTCCCGCCGTCACCTCCACCGTGAGGACGGTGTCGGGAGCAGTCTCCTGGAGAGGCTGCAGGACTACGGTGCGATCGGCATGCGCGTCGGCCAGAAACCGCTGCAGGTCCACCGGCAGATCGAGGACGTCCGGCGGTACGACGACGAATTCCATGTCGCGGCCGCCGGACTGCATCGACAGAAAAGGCTGCAACTGGGCGACATCGATCGCCTGGTTGAATTCCAGGGCAATGAAGGGGCGCAGGGGCAAGGCCTCATCCGAACCGTCGCCCGGGTGGCTGCGCACTACGGCCAGCGGAGCCGTGCTGAAACTCCAAGCGAAGGGAAATTCCAGTACCTCTCCGCCCGCGGCGGGAAATCCGGCCGGCACTTCAATGTGGAACGTGGTCGCTCCCGGCAAGCGTCCCTCGGCCTGGAACATCAAGGTGCGGGTCCCGACCCAACGCCAGGTCCCAGGCACCGC
Organism: Anaerolineales bacterium; assembly: GCA_034421855.1. Lineage (GTDB taxonomy): Bacteria > Chloroflexota > Anaerolineae > Caldilineales > Caldilineaceae > Bin34. Next base: position 41,398 of record DAOUKB010000146.1, on the reverse strand, counting down.
GGGAGTCAGGGAGACGGGCAAGTCCAACTGTGCCAGCTCGGCCTGCCTGGTCAGGGGCGCCATGGGCAAAGAAAAGGTCAAGCTGATGCTGGCGGCCTGCTCTATATCCTGAGACGGGCTGTGACGCACCACTTGGAGCGTGTGATCGGCCAACTCTTCCCGTTCCCCCCACTGTTCGGCCGGGGGAAACGGTACGGCTTCCACGCCCCCGGCCGGCGGCGGATGCCGGCGGTCTACCGGCAGAAAAAGCGTAGGGGTAGGCGGCCTGGGCGCCAATGCCGGCACTTGGTCGAAGAAGGCGGCCCCTTCGTCGGCGGTCAAGGAAACGACCGCGGCGGGAAGCCGGGCGCTCTCGTCGGTAGAGGCGCTCCTGATTCTTTCCTCCAAGGCAATCTGGAATTCCGTAGGCCAGGGAGTTCCGTCTTCCGGGAAAGGATCACGGTACGGTACGACGCTCAGCGGACCGGTGTTTTCGTTCGGAGTCAGGATCGGGGTCGAAGTCCCCAGGCCGTTACAGGCGACCAGGATCAGACTTGCCCCCAGCAGGCCTAACAGTACGCAAAGGAGATTGGCACGCAAAACGGATTGACTCCCATATGGATTGGGCAAACGCTCCCGTGGAACCGACACGGAGCATTGTAAATCCGCGACGGGTGCTCTCTTTGTGGAAAAATCCGGGCGGCTGTCTACTCTGCGATCTCCCACCGGCAACCCACTATTCCCGGACATTGGGATCCGACCGCCCAGCAGAGCCGCTGCGGGCGTAGACCGAGATGGTCCGGATCTTGTCGCCCGCGGTTACGGCCGACATGGGATCCCGGAGCGCGATGCGGTTCACTGCAGCCACGCCGTCTATCACCCGGCCGAATATGGTGTGTTTATGGTTCAAGTGCGGGGTCGGCACGAAGGTAATGAAAAACTGGCTGCCGTTGGTATGGGGTCCCGCGTTCGCCATGGCCAAGAGATAAGGCTTGTCGAACACGAGCGTCCGGTCGAATTCATCCTGGAACTGGTATCCTGGCCCTCCGCGCCCGGAACCCGAGGGGTCTCCGCCCTGGGCCATAAACCCGGCAATGACTCGATGGAAGGTAGTATCGTCGTAAAATCCGGTCAGGGCCAGATACAGGAAATTGTTGACGGTGACCGGAGCTCGGTCGTGGTACAACTGGATTGTGATGGTTCCCGGATCGGTGTGCAGCACGACCGTGTACTCTCGGTCTTTCGCGGCCACCCGCGGCGGCGCTGCGGCGAACATCCCATTGCGCCGGGGGACATCCGCCGCCATGTCGATCTCGATGCGATCCACCAGCTGGCCCAAGGCGCTGTTTTCTGCGGTAGTCATGTTTTCGATTCCCTATCTGATGTCGTCACTATAAGCGTTGCCGACCTGGTCGGCGTCCTGGATGCGTATCGCCGTGGGGAGTCAGGAGTCCGTCGCGCGCGGTTCCTCGCCCGGCGGCGTCGGGCGGGGTGCGACGGGACCCGCGTCGCCGGCGAAAACCTCCACCCTTTCCAGAATCGCGTCGGAATTCTCGACCAACTGGATCAAGGTGTCCCAGCCCTCCGTAAGACCGCCGACAACCAGGAATTCGGACATTATTTCCGGCGACATCTCCTCAAGCACCAGAAACAGGGCTCCTCCTTGGACCCGGGCGGGATCATCGAAGTCGGGCAAATAGAGCAGCATGCCTGCCCGCGGCGCATCTGCGACATGGCCGTCGGCCAAGGGCAAAGTGTAACCTACCATGCCGTCCCGGGTGCCGTCCAATGCCCCCAGCAGTAGAGAACGCGACTGCGCCGAGTACAGCACAGGGACATTGTCGAAGAAGCCGACGTCGGCCAATACGGCGAAGTTGTTGACGGCGTCGAAGGCCCTCTCGGGAAACAATTCCAAGGTCACGGATCCGTAATTGAACTCCAGCGTGGCGCCGTACGGCTGATTTCTCTCCAGCACCGGGTCGGGCGGAGCGTTGAACAGATTCTTGCGGTCCGCGGGAGCCAGGGCGGCCAGCGGCCGGGCTTCCTCCGCCATGAGTTGATGCGGCGCGTAGGGGGTCGGGACAGGCGTCGGCGTCGGCGTCGGCGCAGGAGCCGCCAAGATGCTGTCGCCCCCCTCGTAAATCTCGATGGCGTCGATCACGTCGGCCGGCCCGCCCGTTTGGGGATCGCGCCGGGTGATGCCGTCGACCGCAGCCTGGCCGGCCACGACCTCGCCGAAAATAGTATGCCGTTGATTCAGATGGGGCGTGGGCACGAAAGTAATGAAGAACTGGCTCCCGTTCGTGGCGGGCCCGGCATTGGCCATCGCCAGAAGATACGGGCGATCGAACGCCAGGTTGCCGACGAATTCGTCCTGAAACCGATACCCGGGACCGCCTCTGCCCGTGCCGGTCGGATCGCCGGCCTGCGCCATGAAGTCTTCCAAGACCCTGTGAAAGACGGTGCCGTCGTAATAGCCGGTGAGAGACAGGTAGACGAAGTTGTTGACCGTGATCGGAGTGCGGTCGGCGAAGAGCTGCACGACGATGTCGCCGCGGCCAGTCCGTATGACTGCGTAGTAGATACGCCCGTCCACCAACACCTGGGGCGGGGGCTCGGCGAAGAACCCGTCGCGCGCCGCCGGCTCGGTCGGCATGGAGACGTCGATCGCCGCCATCTGGGTTCCCAGTTCCGACGTTTGTATGTCCCCGGTGGCCTCCGCACCGGCCGCCGGGCGCGTTGCCGGTGCGGCCTGCTCTGCCGCGTCGCCCGAGGATGCGTCGGCGCCACAGGCGGCAAGTCCCAATAGGCCGCCGAGCAACAGACCGATCAAAGGCCCAGTGGAATGCTTCAATCTAGGATGCATCGCAGTTCGTCTCTCTTGGTCGATGGGGACAGGGGGGGATCGCAACCGACGGCTGCGCCATTCTCCGCGGCCGTCGGCGCCTCCAAGGCGGCCAGGGCTCGAGGCCGCTGGTTGTGTGCCCGATGGCCGCTGTCGCAGTAGATCCCCAACGACCGGCGGGCCCGGGTAATTCCTACATACAACAGACGCAACCGCTCGTCCACGATTTGACATTTGGCCAGCCGGGTGGCTACGCCCGGGACATAAGGCCCCAGGTCGGGATCCGCCAGCGCCTGCAGCATGGCTCGGCCCTCGGCCGCCAGATGCAACCCGTCGCGGACGTAGTAGTGTATGCCGCGGAAACCGTCTCTGTCGGGATCCCAGGGAAACTCGAAGTCGTTGACGCCCACGAGATAGACCCTGTCCCATTCCAGCCCTTTCGCGGAATGATAGGTACTGACGGTAACCCGACCGGGTACCGCCTCGTACAAAGCGGCATCCTGCAGCAGACCCGCCCGCCGGGAACGGCCTGAGGCCAGCTCTCGGAGTTCTTGCTGGCAGTCCTGCAGACTGCAGCCTGGATCTTGCCGGCGCAGATCGCCCAAATGCAGAGCAACGCGGTGGGCCAAGGCCAAATCTTCGGCCGCGCGGAACAAATCTTGGCCCAGCATCAAGACGACTTCGTCGATCGGCAGCACGACTGCGGCAGACCAACGCTGCAAGATTTCACGGTAGCGTGCCAGTGCGCGCCGCAGACCGGACGGCAAAGACTGCGTTGCGGGGACAGACCCTGCAAGCATCTTCATCCAGTCTTCCATGAAGGCGTGTCGTTGCCAGCCGGCTTCCAGGAATTCGCCGAGCTGTTGCCGCTGCACGGGAAAAAGCCGCCCTTCATCCTGCTCCGCCGCCTTCCAGGCGGCCTCCAGCTCTGCCCGCCAGATTTCCCGCCAGATCCGCCGGGCGCGCTGCAAATCGGGATTCCCCACGAATTCCAAGGCCATTGCCAACTTATGGATCTGCTCTGTCGTATGCTGCGACACTTGCAGCAGGGAGTCGTCCACCGCGATTCCGGTCGCCGACAGCCGCTTGGCTATCGCGTTGCCGCGATAGTTGGTAGGCGCCAACACCGCCACGGTATGGGTTGAGCCGGCAGGGCCTCCGACGAATTGTTTGAGGCTCTTGACGATCGCGACGTCCGCGTCGTGCACGGTCGGCGTGTGCGGGTGTAGATAGACAGGACGTCCCCCCTCCGGATTGGGCTGGGGATCGTCCGCGCCGGTGGGCTCGATCAAAGGATATACCAGCCCTTCCAAGCCGCAGTTCTCCCGCACCTGGCCGACGGACCATCGGATGAGGTGGTTGGCCCGTCCCATAATCTGCGTATGGCACCGGCCGGACTGGGCCAAGGCGTAGTTGCGGGTAGCCGGCGACTGCAGAAACTTGCGCAGCTGCCCCGGGGTGGAACCGTTGAAGGACGTGCTGATCGCCTGGTTGGGATCCCCCATGCGGATCCAGTTGCCGGTTTGGGCCGTCAGACGGCTCAACAAAGCCTCCTGCAGCACACTGCTGTCCTGCGCCTCGTCTTCCAAGACGAAGGGCCATCTCGCCTGCAGACGGGTGCAGAGATCGGCGTCGGCTTCCACTATGTCTACGGCCAGCCGCATCAAATCGTCGTAATCCAGAGCATGTTCCGCGGTCAGTACCTGCTGATATCTCCGGTATACCTGCAGGGTGAAATCCAGCAACGGCTGGGACGTGTCCTGGGCCTGCATCAGGGCGCCGAGCTGCTTGGGGTCCAGACGCAGTTGTTTGGCCTCCCGCAGCATAACGGCGGCCAGTTCGTCCATGTCTCGGCGAGCCCGTTGTTGGTTCTGGGAGTTGCGGAGCATCAGATGCGGCTGGTAATAGGGGGCCAGCAGCTCCGGCTGCCGCCGGGATACATGGGCGACGGCTGCTGCCAACAGCGTCTTGGCCGGACGCTCTTCCACCACCGCGAACTCTTCGTCGAGGTTGACCACGGAGGGCCGCGTACGCACTATTTCATGGGCCAAGGAATGGAGGGTGCGCACGGCATAGCCCGTGCCCGGCATGGCTCCAGGTACGGAGGCCGTCAATTGGTTGAGCCGGGAACGAAAGTTCTGTACCGCGGTCCGCGAGAAAGTGACGATCAATACTTCCTGACGGTCCAAGGTGCCGCGCCGCGCCAATGCCTGGATGAGTTCGCAGGCCAACAGACCCAACGTCAGGGTCTTGCCGCTGCCCGGCACGGCGCTCACGCCCGCGCGGCCTCCCCGATAGGACAGTACTGCTCTCTGCCCGGCCCTGAGCTGCAGTCCGAGCCGTTCAGGCGCTGCGGAATTGCTAATGCCGGGTCCCCGCCTTCATGTCAGGCAGGCCTGCACCTACGCGGCGCTGACCTCGTCGGCACTGACCAGGGACGGGGGCACGAAGTCGCCCAGGACGCGTAACACACCGACCTGCCGCCCCTGGGCATCCAGAGAGGCGTGCTGAAAAACGACGGAGGCTTGGCTGCCGTCGTCCAGCTGCAACTCCAACGCCTGGGTACGCTGCAGTTCCGGAAAGGCCTTGCCGATCCCCAGCGCCTTGGACGCATAGGTGACCCGAATCGGGTCTGTTGCGTAGGTCTTGAAAACCGTGATGGTGACTTCGTCCAACTGGGCGAGCGGTTTGCCTTTCAGCAACAGAGTCCCCTGCATACCGGATCTTCGTTCCTCCCTTCGTGCACGTACCGCCATTGTAGCATTCGCCCTGTCTGGATCGGGGTCAGGTCCGTAGCCGGGTCAGGTCCCCCAACGGCAGCCCCAGCCCGCCGATATCGAACATAAGCCGCAGGCGGCTGCGGCGCAATGCCGGATCTTGCGCCAGCACCATCACGGCCTCGAAGAATTCCTCGATCAGAGGCTGCAAATCCCTCATCGCGGCGCGAAATGCCGCCACGGTAGGCGGCGCCGGTCCCAGCGTTTGGACGGCTGCCTGTACCCGTTCGTGCAAATCCTGCTCTACGGGGACTTCGAACCGCATGTCGACCGCCGCTTCGGCAACATAGTCCTTCGGCAAAATACGGACGCAACGCACATAGGCCGTCAGTTGCTCTTTCCAGGCCGGCTGGCGGGCTATGGCGTCGAGATCGCGGGCCACGCGGACCGCGTACACCGGATTGGTTACCGTACGCGCCGTGACGGCTTCGACGACGTCTGGGGCCAGCCCCTGCTCCCGCATGATCCCCTGCAAGCGGCGTTGCAGGAAAGCCAGCACGGTGCGCTCGACGTCTGCGGAACATTCGCAGGCGTGCAGGCGCGCCGCGGCCGCGATGCCCTCCCGCAGGTCGAAATCCAATTCCGCCTGCAGCAAACTTTTCACCAGACCGAGTCCCATCCGACGCAACCCGAAGGGATCGGCGTTGCCGCGCGCGCGGACGCCGACCGCCGTCAAGCCCACCAGCGAATCGAGGCGGTCCGTGATGGACAGGGCCAAGCCGGCCCGGCTCGCGGGCAGATCGTCGTCTGCGGAACGCGGTTGGTAATGCTCGCCGACGGCTCGGCACACCGCTTCGGGTTCGCCGTGGGTACGGGCATAGAATTCCATCATGACACCCTGCAGACTGGTCATTTCGACGACCATCTGCATGACCAGATCGAGCTTGCAGAGGGCTGCCGCTCTCTCGCACGCCGCCTGTTCGGCCGTATCCAGACCCACCAGATCGGATACCGTGGAGGCCAAGCCCGTCAACCTCCGGACCTTGTCCCACATGGTGCCCAGCCGCGCGTGAAAGACCAAAGTGTGCAGGCGGGCCCGCATTGCGTCCAAGGAGGTGGCCAGATCCCGCTCGACGAAAAACGCGGCATCCGCGAAACGGGCGTGGATCACGCTTTCGTTCCCCGCGCGAATGGCGTCCGGAACTTGGCTTTCCCGACCATTGACGACGGTCAGGAAGGAGGGCAGCAACCGGGTCGGATCATCGGCGCGGTAAACGGGAAAGTACCGCTGATGCTTGCGCATGACGGTAATCAGCACCGGTACGGGCAAGTCCAGATATTCCGGCGGAAAGGCGCCGGCCAGTACCCGCGGAGCCTCCACCAGATCGGTGACCTCTGCCACCAAGTCTGCTTCGGCCTGGACCCTGCCGCCCAAGCGGGCCGCGGCCCGCTCGACCTGGCGCAGCACTGCCGCCTGCCGCTCCTCTCGATCCAAGATCACGCCTTGGGTTTCCAACCATTGCCGATAGGCTGCGGCATTTTCTACCGCGTGGTAGAGCGGCGCCGCGGCCTGTCCAGGGTGCCGGGCTTCCAGAAAGCGCGGTCCGCGGGTGGCGGCCCGGGCCTCTACGCCGGCCCAGGCAAAGGGCACGGCCACCGAGTCCAAAAGCACCAGCAGCCAACGGACGGGCCGGGGAAAAGAGACGCCGGAGGCATTCCAACGCATGGATTTGGACCAGCGCAAACCCTCCAATATCTGGGTCAAGACCGTAGGCAACACGACGGCGGCGGCTTGGCCTTCGCGTACTATCCGGGCATACAGATACCCGTCCTGCGAGACGAGTCGGCTTACGGGCAGCCCGCAGCTGCGGGCAAAGCCTTCTGCGGCGCGGGAGGGAGTTCCGTCCGCGTGAAATGCAGCCTTGAGCGAGGGGCCGCGCCGCGTAGTTTCCGCGTCCGATTGGCGGACGGCCAGGTCGGCCACTTGAATCACGAAACGGCGCACCGTGCCCGACACCGTGACCCGGCCATGGGGCAACCGATGCGCTGCCAGCTGTCGGGGCACCAGTTCCTGCAACTGATGCAATCCGTGGGCCACTTCCTGGGCGGGCAATTCTTCCATGCCGACTTCCACCATCAACGCGGCCGTACCGCCGTCCTCGGCTTTGACCGCCACCGGCTCGCGTGTCGCCACGGCCTGGGCCGCAGCGGCGTCTGCGGGATCAGGCAGGAAAGGATATTCCTGGCGTTCCCGGTCCGCTACGTACAAGGCAGCCACTTCCCGGGCCTGTCTGCGCATGTCTCCGAAGAACTGCGCCCGCTCCGTCACGCCGACGGCTCCCCGGGCGTCCAGCAGATTGAAGTTGTGGCTCTGACGCAACAAGTAGTCGTACGCCAGATAGGTCAGCCCCTCGCGGAGGCAGGCGGCGGCCTCGGCCTGATACAGGTCGTGCAGGGCCTGCAGTCGCTCTATGGAGGCCACGTCGAAGTTGTAGCGGCTGTGCTCCACTTCATGGGTCCGGTACAGCTCCGCGTAGGAGTGACGTCCGTCCACGTCGATGCTCCACACTTCGGAGCGGCCCTGCAAAAACATGGCGATGCGTTCCAAGCCGTACGTGATCTCCACGCTGACCGGATTCAGCGCCTGCCCCCCGGCTTGCTGGAAATAGGTGAACTGCGTGATTTCCTGACCGTTCAGCCAGACCTCCCAGCCCAGTCCCCATGCCCCCAGGGCGGGAGAGTCCCAGTTGTCTTCCACAAAGCGGATGTCGTGCTCGGACCTGTCCAGCCCCAAGGCCGACAGGCTGGCCAGGTACAGTTCCTGCGGATTTCCCGGATCCGGTTTCAAGACGACCTGATATTGCGTATGCATCTGCATGCGGTTGGGATTTTCGGCATACCGGCCGTCGTCGGCGCGGAAGGAGGGTTCCACATACCCTACACGCCAAGGTTCGGGTCCCAGCACCCGCAAGAAGGTGGCCGGATTCATGGTGCCGGCACCTACTTTTTCGCCGTGAGGGTGCCCAATGGTGCAGCCGTGAGCGGCCCAGAAGTCGTGCAGCCGTTGGACGATGTCCTGCAGGCAAGGCGAAGAACTCACGCTTCGGTTCCCGTGGGCTGGAGGCAGGCCAATACCGCCGGCGGTCAGCCGACGAAGGTAATCTGGCGGAACGGTACGGGCACGAAGGTGACCACGAAGAGGATCAGCGTGCCGTACCCGATCCAGCGCCGTACCGGATCGAGTTCGGTCACCATGTCCAGCGTCGCGGCGTGATTCGACCCCACCACCAGGAAGAGAAACCACACCCAGAACAGCCAGTAGGTATAGCCGATGTGTTCCAAGAACGGCCAGGCTTCTTGCAAGGGTCGGAACCCGCTCACTCCGAGGAAGGCCAGCAAAACCAAAGCCCCCTGATTCCAGATGCGGGCCTTGAATCCGAACAGCGAGAAGACGACGTGGCCTCCGTCCAAGTTGCCGATCGGCAGCAAGTTCAATCCGGTAGCCAAGAGGCCGATCCAAGCCGCAAAAGCCACCTGATTGACCGAGACGTCGTGGCCCGTCGTAAAGTTGGGCAACCATTCCGCAAAGACCAGATATTTGGCTCCCAGATACAGCAGGCTGTTGCCTTCCAGGCCTACGGAACCGGACCAAAAACTGAGTTCGCTGGTCGAGAGACCCACATAGAGCAGGGGCAGCGCCACGACCAAGCCCGCCAGCGGACCGGCGACGCCCACGTCGAACAACTTGCGCCGATCCCACACCGGCTGCCGGAGACGAATAAAGGCGCCCAACGTGCCGAACGACAGCGGTACCGGAATGAAATACGGCAAGCTGACGGCAATCCCGTGGTACCGGGCCGCGAAAAAATGACCCAGTTCATGGATGCCCAGAATCAGCAACAGCGTACCGGCGAAGGGCCAGCCGCTGAGCAACTGGTTCGGATCCCATGGGTTACGCAGAGCCGCCGGGCTGGTGGCTCCGTACAGCGAACCGACCCACATCGTGCTCAGGCAGGTCAACAGGAACAGCACGATATTGACGGCGATGCGCGGGGGCCGCGGGCTTTGGGGAGCGGCCACCAGCGACACCTTGACGGCGTTCGGGTCCGCCTGGTCCGGGTCCGGGGCCAGAAACGGCAGAAGTTGCAGTTCGGCGAGACGCTGCACCCACCGGCCGAATACTTCGTGGCTGGCGCGGAAGAGCCGCCCCTGCACCTCGATCCCGGTGCGTTCGCTGCGGGGCATCAGGACCGAGTCGATACGCATGTCCTGGCGCAGTACCCGCTCGGCATGCATCCAATTCAACTCGTCCTGGGATTGGTCGAAGTCGTCGAATTCCGCGGCCGTCTCGTAAGAGGAAACGCGTTTTTCAGGTTCGTTCACGGCAAGAGTTTCCCATGTTGCCTGCCAGCGCGGGCGGTATCGGCGCGCAGGGCCTGGAGAGCATTGTACGTCAGGCCGGCACGGTCACGGTCGCCAATCCGCCATCGGGCGCCGGTACTGGGCCAGGCTCGCCAGCAGCTGCAGCAACAACTGCTTCCAACCCGCGTCGTCCCCCAGTTGCAGATACACTCCGTCGCGGCGCACCCGAAACGGGGGTACGAGGTCCGCTCCGCGACCCGGGCGAGGGCCCAGATCCTGGTTGAGGTACGCAGTCAGGACATGGCGTTCCGCTTCGATGTCGGCGCGGGGCCGGATCAACAGAGCATCCTGCTGATGCGCAATGGATTCGATCTGGGCCTGTTCCGCTGCCTGTCGGACCTTGATAAGATATAACAGATTTTCGATTTCTTCCGGTACCGCGTCCACGCGGGCACTGACCGACCCAAAGCGATCGATCAGCTCCTTGCGGAACTCGTCGGCGTCGGCGTCGCTCTGCAGGCCCGCGATCCGATGATAGAAGCGATACCGGCTTTCCCCGTCCTCGATGTACCACTCGGGGATCCGGGCTTCCAGAGGCAACATGAAGGTGACGGCAGGGGCCAGGGGATCCTGCTTCGCCTGGGCTTCCAGCCGCGCCTGCTCCGCCGTGCTACGCGCAACCGTGGTCTTGCGCAGTTGCCTTTCGGCCACTGCGTTGGCCAACATGCGGGAAAAGAGATCCAGGCCGATGGCGCCCATGCTGCCGCTCTGCCGCGCTCCCAGAATCTCGCCGGCGCCGCGCAGCTGCAAATCGCTCATGGCGATGCGGAACCCGGCCCCCAACTCATCGCCGGCTTCCACGATGTGCTGCAGGCGGGCGCGGACGGCAAAGTTCATGGCGCGACTGTCCGCGTACAGCAAGTAGCAATGGCCCTGGCGATGCGAGCGGCCCACGCGGCCCCGTAGCTGGTACAGCTGGGCCATGCCGAAGCGATCGGCGTTGTTTATGACGATGGTATTGGCATTGGGAATATCCAGTCCGTTTTCAATCAGGGTGGTGCACACCAGAATATCCGTCTCCGCTTGGGCGAAGCGCATCATGGCGTCTTCCAGTTCTTCGCTCCGCATCCTGCCGTGGGCCATGTCGATGGAGGCCCCGGGGGCCAAGCGCGCGATTTCGTCCGCCAGCCTCGTTAGGCCGCGAATGCGGTCCGTCACTACAAAGGCCTGACCGCCCCGTCCCAGCTCCCGTTCCAAGGCTCGCCGTACCAGGTTGGCGTCGTAGGGAGCGCTCACGGTATGCACCGGCATGCGGGTTTCCGGCGGCGTGGCGATATAGCTGATGTCCCGAATGCCGCTCAACCCCATGTTCATGGTGCGCGGGATGGGCGTGGCGGACATAGTCAACACGTTCACGGAAGGCTTGAGGCGTTTGATGCGCTCCTTCTGCTTGACCCCGAACCGCTGCTCTTCATCGATGACCAAGAGACCCAGCGCCTTGAACTCGACGTCCGCGGACAGCAGGGCATGGGTACCGATCACGATATCCACGCGGCCCTGGGCCAATTCCGCTTTGATCCGGCGCCGTTCCGTCGGGGAGCGGAGCCGACTCAACACTTCGACTCGCACCGGCATCTTCTGCATGCGCTGCCTAAAAGTGTCGCCGTGCTGGCGCGCCAGCACGGTAGTAGGGGCCAACACCGCCACCTGCAGGCCGTCCAGCACCACCTTGAAAGCCGCCCGCACGGCGACTTCCGTCTTGCCGAAGCCCACGTCCCCCACGATCAGCCGATCCATATGCCGGGGAGCCTCGAGATCCGCTTTGACGTCCCGTATGGCCACAAGCTGGTCTGCGGTTTCCTCGAAATCGAAATCGAGTTCCAACGCCTGTTGCATGGCGTCGTCAGGTCCCATCGGCGTGCCTACGGCCATTTCCCGTTCGGCATAGATGCGCAGCAGGTCCTGGGCGATCTGCTGCACCTCGCGGCGTACTTTGGCCTTGGCCGTCGCCCACTTGGCAGAGCCCAATTTGCTGAGCACCGGATTTTCCGAACCGACATAGCGGCCCACGCGATTGGCCTGATGTACGGGTACCAGGACCTTGTCTCCGCCCGAGAAGTCCACCTGAATGAATTCGGTGTCCACCCCCTTGAGACGCCGACTGATCAGACCGGCGTAGCAGCCGATGCCGAAATCCACATGCACCACGTGATCGCCGGGACCGACTTCGGCGAAGAACTGCTCCGGCGTAATCCCGTGATGGGTCGGGGTACGCCGGCGTTTGTACGTCTTCTGCAGATCGAAGAGTTCCACGTCGGTGACGACCTGCAGCATGGGCCGCCGCGGCGCAGGGCCTGCGGCCGTCCCGGCAACGAGGTCGAAGCCCCCGTGCAGAGCGCCCTCCCACAGCTGCACGCCGCCGGGCGGGTAGGCCGCCGCCGGATCCCAGCCTACGATGCGTTCCGGATATACGTCCACGGCTTCCATCATGTCGACGACTTGGGCGGCCCGCTGGGAGACCAGCACCACCCGGGTTCCGGCCTGCGCCGTGGCCTTGAGCCGAGCGGGCCGGGCGATCTGTTCCTGCTGCTGCAAGTCGAGGCCCTTGAAACAGCGGCCGACGCCGGCCGCTTCGGCATCCTTGCGCCCCTCCAGGTCTCCATGCCCCAACAGCACCGGGTTCCGCGCCCTAATCCGTTCCATAATTTCGTCGTAGGAAAAAAAGCCCGAGGCGAACTGGGCCGGCAAATCGCCGCTGCGCAGCAGTTCGGTCTGCAGCTCCAGAGTCTTGCGTTCTACGGCCTTCACGGCCTGGACGCAATCGGCGCCGTCGTCGAGCAGCAGCAACCCGTCGTGCCCCAGGTAGTCCAGCAGGCAGCCCGGGGCAGCATACAGGTACGGCAAGTACCATTCGATCTCCGGAAAATGCTCCCGGCGGGACAATCGTTCCACTTCTTCCACAATGTCCTGCTGCAAAAAGAGCTGCAGTTCCGGGTCCTGCAAGGGGCCGCGCAGACTCGGATCCATTTGCAGCAAATCATGCGCGTGCACTCCCGAGAGTCCGACCCGTTCCAGCAGCTCAGGACCTTGGCGGGAAAGCGCCTCGCTGGCGGGACCGACGTCTACGGCCGTGAGGGTGCCGGTACTGCGCTGTGTCTGGGGATCGAAGGAGCGCAACGTTTCGATCTCGTCCCCCATGAAGTCAAAACGCACCGGGTACAAGAGATTGGCCGGCCAGACGTCCAGAATGCTGCCGCGCCGGGCGAAAGTGCCTGCACTTTCCACGTTGGGCCGGGCCGTGTACCCGGCTTCCGTCCAGAAGCGAATCATCCGGCTCATCTGGTGGAATTCGCCGACGGCGTAGGAGCGCAACGACGCGGCGAGATAGGCGGGAGGCAGCGTTTTCTGCATCAGGGCGGTCACGCTGCTGACCACGATGCACGCCTCCGCATCGGAACGCAGCAGGGCGGACAACGCCGTAAGCCGACTTTGCCGGGTTTGGCCGGTCCAGGGAATCCGCTCGAAGGCGCGGGCATCCGGCTTGGCGAAATAGTAAATGCCCGCGGCCTCGTCGGCCGCGTGGCCGGTCCACTGCCGCACTTCCCGCACCAGCAGGTCCGCTCGATCGTCGTCGGCTGCCACCACCAGGAGATTGTGCCCAGACTGCTGTCCTAGACAGGACAGCAGGAACGAGCGGGCTGCGGCAGGCACGCCCTGCGGGGGCCTGAGGGGCGTTTCGCTTCCGGCAGGCGTCGTTAGAGACTGCACCTCCCGCCAGAAGCCGCGCCAATCGACTTCGGCGGACTCCATCAAGGCTTGCAATTGAAGTGATTCATGGCGGCCTCCATGCCATAGCGCAGCCAGTATACAACTGCCTCCCCCACGCGGACTCTAAGCGGTACCACCAATTCCGTCAGTTCCGCTTGGGAAAAGCGGCGCAATACGTACGCGGCGGGGTCCATCCGCCCGGGCGGCCGCCCTATGCCCACGGCAAGCCGCGGGAATTGCCGGGTGTCCAGATGGTGGATGACGGACCGCATGCCGTTGTGTCCGCCCGGTCCCCCTGCCGGCCGAAACCGTAACTGCCCCCAGGGCAGGTCCATGTGGTCCCACACCACAAGCAGGTGGGACAGCGCCACGTTGCGGGCGCCCACCAAGCTGCGTACACTGCGGCCGCATTCGTTCATGTACATGGCAGGCCGGGCCAGATACAGGGTCAGGGCCCGCTCCGGCTCTGTCGTTTCGCCCGCGGCCGTGGCGGGCAGACGGACCGTATTCCAAAAGGCTTGCTGACTCCGTCGGTCGAGTTCGACCCCCAGACTGGCGGCCAGCCGCGCGACGCTTTCCGATCCCATATTATGGGGCGTCCGCTCGTACCGGGGACCTGGATTGCCCAACCCTACGACCAGATAGCGCGGAGTCACGATCGCCGCCCGGGAGGTCCCGTCACCGGGCGGAGCGACTGCGCTGCAGGAGCCACGCGATCAGAGCCTTAAGTCCAAAATAGACCAGCGCCAGACCGCCGACGGCGGCGCTGAACCGCGCTCCGCGTTCCAGGTATACCCACAAGTTTTCCGGTCGGGTACGGACCACCAAACGGTCCAGGGCATCCCGCAACTCGCTGTGGGGGCCCGTCAGACTCCCTGCCCCGGCCCGACCGGCATTCTCCAATTCCCCTACATGGGCGCTGTCGGCGAGGGCAAAGCGGACGCTGGTCGCGATCGCCTGCTGGTCGGTGAAATAGGCCGTGAGCCGAATTTCGTAATCTCCAGGCTCCAAGTTGAGGCCGGACCAAGTCCCCAGTACCCCGGATTCCACTGGATTCTCAGCTCCGCCAAAGTAAATGAATTCGCTTTCCGTGCCCACCGGGCGGTAATGCAGATCATAGCGCCGGAAGCCCGGCCCGCCCGCGGTACCGTGAATTTCGACCTCTTCGATTACGGTCTGGCCGGCGCTGGGCAGGATCAAAGTGACCGTCGCGGCGGACTGGGCCTGTCCTCGACTCGCCCCTATGGTCAAGAGCAGAACGGCGGCCAAGGCGATGCCCGGAACGCCCAGCGCACGGCGGTACGGGGGGCACATTCAGGGAACCGCTTGCGACTTGAGAAAAGCCACGACGGCCTGCAATTCCGCATCGCTGAGTTCGACGCCTCCGCTAGGAGGCATCAGGTTGCCGGTCTGATTGTGGGGATCGTCCTGCGGCACGCCCTGTCGGACGAGGAGAGCCAATTCCGGGGCGCTCAATTCCCGGACCCGTTCCGAAGTCTGCAGCGACGGCGTAAGACTGGGGATGCCCACGCCGTCCTGTCCATGGCAGGCCGCACAGTGGTCTCCGAACAGCGTCTTGCCCAGTTCCGCCGGGACCGCAGCGTCCAGCGCGTCCGGCGGGGGCGCCGGGGAGGGGACCGCCACGACCGGCGCAGGAGAAGATGCAGGAGTACTGCGCGCCTCGAAGTACACAGCGGTCCACGCCATAGCGCCCAAGAGTGCGATTCCCGCCACCCACCACACAGCCGCTCCGTCGACGGTATCCACGGCGGACCGGGACGGCGCCGGTCGGGCCAAATACAGCACCATGCCTACGGTAATCGCCATGAAAGCACACATGGCCAGCAGCGGAATGGTGACGACGCCCCACCAGTCTATGTAGGTCAGACTGCAGGGAACTCCCCCGCCACAGGTGTCGGCGGCCGTGAGCAGCGTGGTCTTTTGCAACAGGTAGTGATATACGGATATGCCCTGGCCGAGCAGCGATCCACACAGCACCAAGTACGCGAGAGCCCGGTTGCGGGTAATCAGCATGAATCCCAAGACCGGCGCCAAGGGATACATCGCGATCCGCTGTGCCCAGCACAACGCACAGGGCGTAAAGTGTCGTATCTGGCTAAAGTACAGGCTGCCCAGCAGGGCCGTGACAGCCACTACCAGGGCCCCCCAAACGGGCCATCTGTCGCGCAAGGACCGACCTCCCCTGGACAACGGGTAGTGGAATAGCGGAGCCGGAGGCCGCGGAGGCGCTCAGGACTGCAGCGCGTTGTTCAGAGCCGTCTTGAGAGCATCGTAGTCGGTGGCTCTGCCTTCGTACTTGACGCCGTTGATGAGGAGCGTCGGAGTGGCTTGCACGCCGGCGTCCATGCCGCTTTCGATGGATCGGGTGATCGCTTGCTGGGTAGCCGCGGAGCCCATGCATTCCACGAAGGCGCTTTCCCGAATGCCCAGCGACGCGGCCAGTTCCGTCAGAGATTCAATGGCAAACCGATTGGCGCCGCGTTCGCCAAAGAACATGATGTCGTGATACACCCAGAATTTGTCCGACAATTCAATTACGCATTGACCCGCCCGGGCAGCGGCAAAGGAATCGGGCGCGAACATCTGGAGCGGAAAGAAATGATAGACGAATTTCACCTGTCCGGTCAGGACGAAGTCTTCGACGAGCCTGTCCTTGCTGGCCCGATTGAATTCGCCGCAGTGCCCACACAGGAAATCTTCCCAGGCGTCGAGCACGACCGGGGCGTCGGGGTCGCCCAGCGCGTTGCCGTTGATCCATGCGGCGGGAATGGCGTCGTAGGCTTCGACTTCGACCTGGGTGCGCTCGGAAACCACCATAAAGACGATCAGGAGCACGATCAGCACTGCACCCGTACCCACAATCCAGAGTCCAACTTTCATGGATGCAGCCCCTTGGGTCGACGTGAAAAAGACGAAAACCAGTGATTCCCGACTTGGAATCCCACGATTCCATATTAACAAAAGCGGACCCGCCGATTTATGGGTTCCGACGTTGAGGTCAGGGCAAGCGCCGGGTCGACCGAGCCAGACCTGACGCCGGGACAGAGAGCAGCGGACGCGAGGTCACGGCCGTCCTGTGCACCGCGGCTACGGCGATCACCCTCCCGCGGACCCCGAGGTCTCTGTGGCGGACCATGCAACAAGGCGGATGAGGGTTGCGCGGGGCGGGCGCGATAGGCGGGTTCGATGTGAGGCAAGCCGTAGGCCCGCCGGCTCGAGAAAGCGTACCACAGGGCCAGCGGGGACACGGTCCAATCCGACCACCGCCGCGGGATTTGCCACCGAAACGGCTGAGAACGCGCCTCTCAGGGGCCGGCGGTCCCTGAAGGTCGGGCAGGAACGCCAGCCGTTAGACTTTAGTCCAAGTCTAGGTCCGAAAGAGCAATACCCGCGGCTGCCGCAGGGCTATAATCGGGCCGGCAGCATGAACATGAGGGACCTCGGCGCAGATAGGGGGGCATTGTGCCGGCCTGCCGTCGCTTGGGCTTCCCAGGCCATTTTGTATAAAGTCGCGCTCAGGGCAGAGCCGCACCTCGGTGATACGGAAGGAGGGTGCAATGAACGAGCTGGCGGGATCGGTCGTCGTCGTCACCGGCGCTAGCCGGGGCATTGGAGCAGCTACGGCACGAGCTTTCGCAGCGATTGGTTGTCACGTCGTGCTGGCAGCCCGTTCGACAGACCAAATTTCGGCCCTGGCCGAGGAGTTGCAGGAAAAGTGGGGGATCAAGGCTCTGGCCATCACCACCGACGTGAGAGATGCAGGCCAAATAGAGGCCCTCATGTCGACGGCGCAGGAGCAGCTAGGCGGGATCGACATTTTGATCAACAATGCGGGACTGGGATCCAGCAGTCCCGTGGCCCAAACGTCGGAAGCGGAGATGGCCCATCTCTTTGAGGTCAATGTGTTCGGACCCGTACGCGCCATGCGGGCTGCCATCCCGTACCTGCGGCAGCGTGGCGGCGGCACCATTGTCAACGTGGGCAGCATCGTCAGTTATCTCGCCTTGCCCGCCGATGGCAAGTCGGCGGTCTCGGCCACGTATTGCGCCACGAAATTTGCCCTGCGGGCCTATACCACGGCCGCCCGCGCCGAACTGATGGCGGCCAACGTACATACCGTTCTGGCCGTCGTGGGACTGACCCAGACGGACTTTCAGAAGGCTGCCTTCAGGGCGCAGGACGGAGCCGAGGCGACCACGGAGAGGCGTAGGAGCATCCTGACCGGCATGCGGGGACTTGCCGTATCCCCAGACAAAGTGGCGGCACGCCTGATCAAGGCCGTGCAGCGCCAGGAAAACGAAGTGTGTGTGAGCTGGTTCGACCGCGTGTTGATCCAAAAGACGATGCTCGTGCCCGGTCTGGAGGACTTCCTAGGGCGGATGTACTTGGCCATGGGCAGCGGGAATGCCGTCGGGCAATACTTGCGGGGACGCGATTATGTAGCTATGGCGGGCCTTCTGCTCTTCCTTAGACTGGGCTGTCAACGCCTGTTTCGCCGCCGGCGGTCCACCTCCTGAAGCCCTCGCTCGGAATCCGTCTCCAGCGGTGGCCGAGGACCGGGCTCATACAGGTGGGCCACCAAGTCTGCCAGCGACCGTTTTTCATCGGCATCTTCCACCGGCGGGGCGCCCAGCGTGACTTTGGGCGGGGCGCTGGCGGCATTCAGGACGATGCGAGGTCGAAACGCCCGCAACGCCCGAGCGTCGCCCCAGAAGCTTGCGGAGGGCGCTTCCGCAGCCGGGCCGGCCCGCGCGTGGGCCATGTCCGGCAACGAAATTAGACCGGGGTCGGAGGGAGGCCGCGGACCTGCCGGGCGGACGCCCTGACTGCCGCCGTCTCCCTGACGCTGCAGCCAGCGCCGGACATCCTCCGGCGCCAGCCCGCGTAGTCTGAGCAGAACCCAGGGGTCCGCTGCCATCATCCGGCCGACTGCCACCAATACGCCCATGCAATAGGGACACGGCTCTTGGGGAGAGGGCGGTGCGGCCACCAGCCGGACGTCGCGCAGGCCCTGCGGAAACAGCGGCCATCCCAGACGAGAAAGAAAAGCATGCAGCGAAAGAGCCGGCCGGGCAAGCAAGCTGTGTCCAATTTCCGGCGCTTCCTGCTCGAGCCGTAGCAAGCAGGATTCCCAGTCTCGCAGGGAAAGCCGCGCCAGAGAGAGTTGCACGCTCATGGTGCCGCCTTGCGGAAGCCTGATACGCGACTGTATCCGCCCGTCGATTTCTGCTCGAGCCGTAATCTCCAATTCCCGCGCATGGGCCTGCGCGAACTCCCGCAGCCTCGCATCGTCTGCAAAGAGCGCGTTTTCCCAACTGCTTTGCCAGTCTGCATCCATATGGTTATTCCCCGGACGCCTATGGGACCCGTGCGATGGCCGCCTAAGGCAAGGAAAGCAACTCGAAGAGCCGCTCGTTGGACAGTTCGGTCAGCCAGGCTTCGCCGTTGCCCAGGATCTCTTCGGCCAGCCGAGTCTTGCTGCGAATGAGATTGTCCACGTGTTCTTCGATGGTACCGGCCGCCATGAACTTGTACACTTGCACGCGGCGCGTTTGGCCGATGCGGTGCGCCCGGTCCGTGGCCTGCTGTTCAACGGCCGGATTCCACCAGCGATCGTAGTGATAGACCTGATTGGCCGCCGTCAAGTTGATGCCCACCCCGCCGGTACGCAGGCTGAGCAGCAGGACGGGGACGGCCTGTGCGCCGTTCTGGAAGCGATCCACCATTGCCTGGCGACACGGCAAGTTGATGCCGCCGTGCAAAAAATCCGCTCGGATATTCAATTTTTTCTGCAGGTTCTGCTGCAGCAATTCTCCCATGCGGACAAAGGTAGTGAAGACGATCGCTTTGTTCCGGTTGTCCAGAGCCTCTTCCAGCATTTCCGTAAGCCGATCCAGTTTGCCGCTGCGGCGCTGCAGTGCCGTGTCGTCTGCCGGTTCCTGCAAGAGGGCCGGATGATTCGTAATCTTGCGGAGCCGGGTAATAAGGGCCAGAATGGCGCCGCGGCGGCGGATACCCTCCAAGTCGTCCAGGCCGGACCGAGCTCCGGAGACGGCCCCGGCGTAGAGCAGCGTCTGTTCCGGCGTGAGATCGCAGGTAATCGTAATCTCCTGTTTCTCGGGCAATTCCGAAAGCACGTCGGGATCGGACTTGAGACGGCGCAGTACAAAGGGTTGTACGATCGTCTTCAGATGTTCCCGCCGCCGGGCATCGTCTCGGCCTTCGATGGGCCGAATGTAGCGGCGGCAAAAAGCGGCCTGTGAACCCAGGTACCCCCTGTTCACGAAATCCAGCACGCTCCAGAGTTCGGAGAGCCGATTTTCGATCGGCGTACCGGTCAGGGCGATTTTATGCCGTCCCGTAAAGGACCGGATGGCTTGGGCCTGCTGGGTCGCTGCGTTCTTGATGTTCTGGGCCTCGTCGACTACCAGGCTGTGCCACGACACGCTGCGCAGAATCTCCTGATCCGCGCGGGCCGTACCGAAGCTCGTCAATATCACGTCGTACCGTTCCAAGTCGGCCACAAAGCGACGGGCGTCGACGCGGTGGGGTCCGTGGTGCAAACGAGACCGCAGCTGCGGGGCGAAGCGGTCGATTTCCCGCTGCCAGTTCCGCAATACGCTGGTGGGACAGATCAGGAGCCGGGACAACCGCCCTGCGGTAGTCCGGGCTTGCTCTTGGGCCAGAAACAGCGCGATGGTCTGCACCGTTTTGCCCAGGCCCATGTCGTCTGCCAAGCAAGCTCCTAGGCCCACCTCATGCAGATACCAGAGCCAGGCCAAACCGCGTTTCTGATAGGGTCGCAAACGGCCCACGAACCCCGGAGGTTCGTCCAGACTTTCGTCTCGCGCTACCGATTGCAGATTCTGCCAGATTCCGTGCAGCCTGCCTTCCGGGGTCTCCATACGGACCGGCAGGGCGGGCAGTGCCCGGTGGTCCTTGCCCGCGATGTCGGACCAAGTCCCGAGATGGGGCGGGGCGTGCGGCTGGGCGTGCTCCTGCAACAAACGCAAAGCCTGAAACAGGTTGACCTGTTGGTCCCGCGTCTCATGGGCCAAACTGAGACGTGCCGCCTCAATCTGTTGCTGATTGAAATGCAGCCATCGGTCGTTCATGTACACCAGCGGAGATTGCGCGTAGGCCAAATTCCGGATCTGACTGGGCGCGAGAGTTGCGTCTTCCAACGCCAACCACCACTCCACGACGAAAGCATCCGTAGCCGTCGGATCCAGCTCCCGGCCCGCTCCCGGCTCGATCCCGCGTCCCTCGCCGTCCCGCAACTGCATGACCAGCCGTACATTGCTACGGGCTTGTGAATTCCACCATTCCGGCAGGACGGTCCGGAAACCGGCCGCATCGAGCAGTGCGGCGCCGCTGTCCAAAAACTCGAAGGCCTCCGCCGACGTCAAGGGCAACGCGGTAGGCTGGGCGGTGTCCGCAATCCGGCGCAGAGGCGCCCAAAGACGGCTGGCTACGCGCAGACCCACCAAAAGGAGCAGGGCAGGACTGGCTGCGGTCTCGGTGCCCAGTTTCCGCAAACCGGGCTCCGCCATCTCCGTCCAGATCGCCTGCGCCTGCAGGTAACCTCCGTCCCGGTCGCTTTGCTGCACTCCCAGTTCCAAGGTCCAGAGCGCGCTGTCTTGGTCCGCTTCGTCGGGAGACGGGGCTTTCAACGTGAAGGCCACTTGGGCCCGCGTCTGATCGAAGTAGACAGCCCGGGAAATCCAGCCTTGCCATTGACGCCGGAATTCCTGCTGCAGATCCGGCGGGACCTGGGAGACGTCTACCGATTGCCCGCCCAGCAGCCGGCGCCACAAATTGCCCGCCGCAGACCAGGGTCCGTGGCCGACGCCGTTGCGGTGCGAGGTTGCCGGCGCCAGATCGACCATGCGCCGGTTCATCAATCCGTTCACCGCCGCGTTCAGAAAGTCGTGCAACAGCCGTGACCTTTCGACTTGACCTGCCCGATTGGGCTCATAGGCAAGATTGACCGCCGGCATCAGGACGCGCAGTCGTTGAAGGTCCGCCTCCAAATCCGGGGCGCCGCGCCATATCCGCCAGTCCAACCGCAGGGTCGCGTCGCGCGTCCGCAGGGCGGGCAACACGTACCCGCTTTCCATCAGGGAGATTGCGAAATGCCAGGCTACACACCAAAAGAGCATATCGGGACTCAACTGAAAACTGTGAGCGCCCGCCGCTGCCTCCGGAGGATCCGAAGCCTGTTCTATGCCGTCGCCTGCCGCACCGGTGAGTCTTCGCAGCAGATGCAAAGCCAGCGGGGCCGGCAACAGCACACCGAACACGGATCGGCGCTGCAAGGGCAGAGCCGGCCGCTCGACGCGCCCGTCGTCTGCCGCCGGCACGTCGACTGCGAATTTGCACAGACGCAGGGCCTTCAGATCGGCATCCGGCAAGAGTTGACGCAGCTGAAAACGCAGCATGGCCGGCGGCACGACAGAGGAGGTGTCCGGGACCTGCTCGGCCGCATCGGCGATGCGGCCTGCAGGCGTGGTTTCGTATCGGTTCCGGGCCCGTACTTCACCCCATGTGAAAAGCGAACCGGCAGACTCTCCGCGACGAGGTGCGATCCAGGCTGAACGGAGAAACGTAGGCATTGAGGATGGTGCAGCGGATCTTGAGTCGACCCAAGGCGGTGGCCCCGGGCCGCCACCCGGGGTACGGCGGCGCAAACGATCAGTATAGCGCCCGGCGTTGCCCTCCAGGATTTCGGCTTGCTTTCGTTTGTGGCATTGGCGACAGCGACAATCTTGTCCGGCTTTCATGCCCGACCTTTATAATGCAACGTTCTAGAGTCGGCGGACCAGACAAGGAAAAGGTCGTTTATGCTGAAGTCGCATTCCTGCGGGGAACTCGGAAAATCCCACTGCAACCAGGAAGTCACCCTGGCCGGCTGGGTGTCTGTGCGCCGTGACCACGGCGGGTTGATATTTCTGGATCTGCGTGACCGCTTCGGCATTACGCAAATTACGGTGGATGCCCAGACGGATGCGGCCGCCCATGCCGAGGCCACCAAAATCCGCACCGAATACGTAGTGCAAGTCCGCGGCACGGTGCAGGATCGCCCCGCCGGGCTGGAGAACCCGGTCCTGGCCACGGGGGAGATCGAGGTCGCGGCCTCGGCAGTCCGCATATTGAATGCCTGCCTGACGCCGCCCTTCTACATTCGCGAAGAAGCAGACGATACCGACGAGGCCCTACGGCTCCAGTATCGCTACCTGGACTTGCGCCGTCCCAACATGACCCGCAATTTGCTACAGCGGCACGAATTGGTGCGCTTTATTCGCAACTTCCTGTCCGACCGGCAGTTCATCGAGGTGGAAACCCCGTATTTGTTGAAGAGCACGCCGGAAGGAGCCCGCGATTTCGTAGTCCCCAGTCGCTTGCAACGCGGCTTGTTCTATGCGCTGTTGCAAAGTCCTCAGCAGCTCAAGCAGCTGTTGATGGTGGCCGGTCTGGAACGGTATTTCCAGATAGCCCGCTGCTTTCGGGACGAGGATTTCCGGGCGGACCGCCAACCGGAGTTCTCGCAACTGGACATGGAAATGAGCTTCGTGGAGCAACAGGACATTCAAAGCCTGTTCGAAGACTTGCTGATCGAGATGACGCGCACGCACTCCTGCATGCGGATCAAAGAGATTCCCTTCCCCGTACTGACCTACCAGGAATGTATGGAACGGTTCGGCTCGGATCGACCCGATCTGCGTTTCGATCTCGAATTGTTCGACGTTACGGCCGTATTGGCAAGCTGTGAGTTCAAGGTGTTCCAGAGGGCCGTCGCGCAAGGCGGCCAGGTGAAGGGCATCCTGTACCCGGGCGGCTGCGACTTGTCCCGCCGCGCCATCGACGAACTGATCGACGTAGTGCGCCCCGCCGGAGTCCAGGGCCTGGCTTGGATCGGCTTGCAGGCCGACATTGCCGGCGCATCCGACGTCGATGCACAGACCATTCGTTCGCAGATTGCCAGATTTCTCTCCCCGGCCGAATTGGTCGATGTGATTGCCGTCAGCGGAGCGCGCAAGGGCGACATGATTCTCCTGGTCGCGGATCAGCCCGCGACCGTGGCGGCGGGTCTCAGTCTCCTGCGTGCCGAAGTCGCCCGGCGAGCGGGGCTGGTGGATCCGCACCTCTTCGCCTTCTGCTGGATCACGGAATTCCCGCTCTTGGAGCGCGATCTCGAAACCGGGAACTGGTCGGCGGTGCACCATCCCTTTACTTCTGCCATGGACGAGGATTGGGAGCTGCTGGCCACCGACCCGGGGAGAGCGAGAGCCAAGGCGTACGACGTCGTGCTCAACGGCTGGGAACTGGCGGGAGGGAGCATCAGGATCCACGATCACGCCCGGCAGACGGCTCTCTTCCATCGCTTGAACCTAGGCGAGGAAGCCATTCAGTCCGAGTTCGGACACCTGTTGGAAGCCTTGCAGTACGGCGCGCCGCCGCACGGCGGCATCGCCATGGGCCTAGACCGGGCCGCCGCCCTCTTCGCGGGCTCCACCAACATTCGGGACGTCATGGCCTTCCCCAAGTCTTCGGCCGGAACCGACCTGATGGTCGAGGCGCCGTCGCCGTTGGCCGACGAAAAGCTGATGGAACTGGGGCTGGCCGTAATCCCCGAACCGTAAGCCGGACGACGGGTTGCAGCTCCGTTCCCGGGCGGCCGCCGCGGATCCTGCGCGGCATGCAGACAAAGTCGGATCTACCCGGTCGCCCTGAGCAGACGCGTCCAAGCCCGCAGATACGGGCATACTACCCGCATATAGTGGTCCCAGCTGCCCAGTTCCGGATCCTGGGCCTCAGGCAAATCCTCGCTTAGGCATTCGATGACGAAACCGGATCCGTACAGGGCCTTGGTAAAAGTACCGAAGGTGTGGACCCAACTACGCGGATGATCCACGGAGAGCCGCTCACCATTCTCCAAGTCTACGACCCACTGATCGGTGCCGAAGACCGCTTTGAGATCCACTTCCTGATCCCGGTACATGTGGCGTAGCCCGTAGCCGAATTCGGCGTCAAATCTGTCCTCGGCCACCAATTGCGTGAAAGGGTTGTGCACATCCACTCTGTATTGGCATCCGGGTCGCAGTACCCGCGCCACTTCTCTGAAGACCTCCCCTACGTCCGGCACGAAGTTGATGGAGTGGGGGTGATAGACGATGTCGAAGGAATCGGCGGGGAAACGCGACAGATCCCGCATGTCTCCTTGCTCCAGCCGGACGTCCCGCCCATGCGCCGCCGCGGCTTCCCGTTCCCGGTGCAACTGCTCCACGGACAAGTCGAACACCGTGACCTCGGCTCCGAGCCATGCGAAACAAGCTCCTTGCTGGCCGCCACCGCCGGCCAGCACCAGCACCTCTTTGCCCCGCGGATCGTCCAGTAGACCATCTGGGTTCAGAAAGGATTGACACTGGGCCTCGTCCAACTCCAAGAAAGGTTGCGCATACGGGACGCCGGCCTTGGACAGAGCATCCCAACGGGGCTGATTGTCCCGCGCGACCTGGGGATCCGGGGAAGAAGAGGGAGAAGGCAATGAAGTCATGGTGGCTGCTCACTGTCACGACGAGAAATACCGTACGGTTCCGTCCGGAGCCCATGCAACCCGACGGTCGGTACGCAAAGTTCCCAGTAGGGCCGCGTTTCCCGCCCCATGACCCACCGGCGAAGGCAGGGCACCGGGTCCGGAGTGCGCGGGGATCCCTACTATTGAGAATCGAGAATGGATACAGTATAGTGGGACTCGACCCTACATGGCTCGTGATCAATCAGGCATATTGTTAAACCAGCGACAAAGCAAAGCGGAACATTGTGACGCGGTGTGACGGAGGCAGCCCAACCCGTCGGGCGAGGCTCCGACACCCAGCAAGTTTCCACCTGTGACAAACGGGTTTAAACAATCTGGTTACACGGCCATGGTGGGGTTGCTTGCTGCGTCCGCTCTGCTTCGTCAAACTCTCACGCTGTCTAGATGGCTCTCACCCGCATACGCGTCGCCGACGAGACTTGGGCTTTCACCAGTGCATTGTATGCCCGTGTCAACGCCGGTCTGGTCGTAACCCGCCAAGGCGGCGTCCTGATCGACACTCTGCCGTTTCCCGCGGAAACACGCCAGATGCGGAGCTACATCGACCGCTTGTGCGACGCTGGGATCAAATACGTGGTGATCACCCAGTCTGCGGCAGACCATGTCTATGGTTCCTACCTTTTCCCGGAGGCCGAATTGCTGGCCCACGAACTGACCCGGGCGCGGCTGCAGAAGTCGGGAGCCCAGATGCTGCGTCAAGCCAAGGCGGATACGCCGGCCCTGCAGGAAGTCCAGTTGCGCCTGCCGAGAGTGGTTTTCGACGAGGAGATGGTGGTGCGCGTCGGCAACAAATCGGTCCATGTCATCCATGCTCCCGGTCCGGCTCCCGACACCTGCGTCGTACATGTTCCCGAAGAGAAGGTGCTCTTCACCGGGGACTTGATGATGCACATCCCCATGATTACGCAGTCGCAGTGCGACATCGACACGTACACCGAATCGCTGGGCAAGCTGCACGACCTCAATTTGGAAGTGATCGTGCAAGGCCATGGCGACATTCTGCTGCGCGGGGAGGTCACCAGCAGCATCGACACTACCATCCGTTACCTGACCTCGATAGTGGATTGGGCGCAGGAGACGGCAGCACGCAGAGGGACCTTCGCGGATCTGTCCCAGAAGGGACCCACCCACTTCGGTGTTTCCACGATCCCGATGGGCGAAATGGTGACCGCCATTCATCAAGCCAATCTGCACCATTTGTGGCGCACTTACGATCCCCGATCAAGACGCAACCGCGGCCGGACGGGAGCGACCCGCAAGAAAGCATAGCCGCGGCCGGCGTGGCGTCCCCCCCGGCCCAGTATCGGCGACATGACCCGTCTGGAACTGAATCAGTCTCGTCTGAATACTTATGTAAAATGTGAGAGACGCTTCTTCCTGCAATACATGCAGGAAGAATACGTGCCCTCGCGTACACCGCTGCTGACCCCCGCACAGGAGCAGAAGGTACGCCGCGGAGAACTCTTTCACCAATGCATAGAAAGGGCCGTGCGCGGAGTGCCGCCCGAAACTTTCTTGCCGCTGCTGCCCAATCCCGTGGATCGCTGGATCGAGGCGGCTCTAGACTTCATCGCCCAGCTGCCGGCCGGGCCGCGTCTCGTGGAATTCACCGTGTCCGTGCCGTTGCATGGGGCTGTGTTGACCGCCCAATACGATCTGCTCGTGCCGTACGCAGAAGCAGCAAAGGTCGTGATCGTAGATTGGAAAACATCGGAAAGCTCCGCGTCGGCATCCCATGGGCCACAGGACATGCAACATGTGGTGTTCCCTTTCGTACTGGCGGAAGCCGCACCGGACATGGGCTGGAGCCGGATTACGCCGCACGACATCGAATTCATTTACTGGTTTGCGGGCGCACCGGACGAACCCCTGCGATTTTCGTATACCCCGGCGCAGCACCAGCAGAATCGGGAAATCCTGGAAGGTCATATTGCGGACGTACTGGCAAAGTCGGACGCCGAGCACAGGTTTCGGCAGGTAGCAGACACTCCTGGAAATCGGGAAGCGCTGTGCGGCCATTGCGCTTTCATGTTTCATTGCGAACGGGGCAACCATCCGAAATCGGTCCGGGATTTGTCCGCTGTCTTCCTGGAGGCGGAATTGGATCGGATTGTCTCCGCGGACACCGGTCTGGACGACCCCGAGGTCTTCTTTTAGACATGAATCGCATTCGCAGGGACGGACCCACGGAGCTCAGGATGGGGTCCAGTCGATTATGGCGAGTAGACATAGGGCAGGCGGGCTGCCGCTGGAGGGCGCGCCTGGGCCCATGTCGAGAGCTCGGAGGGAGGCCGCTCGAAGCACCCATGCGGCGGGGGAGATCCGACCGGCCGAGGATGCTCCCTGCGTCTTGGTCCACTGCCGCTGCGAGGTGCCTAGCCCGCATGTGTGGTGCTCGCGGCAGCATTCGCCGCTAGGGACGCCCTCGGGCGTCTAGGGGACCGGGACCGGCATCCGGTGGCGTCTCGTCGGGAGCGCAAAGACCCGCTCTGCATCCCGGACGGCCCCCGGAGTTACGCGCAGGATTTCGAGACGGCCGGGGAGCCGACAGGAAATCGAGGAGGTCGATTTTCGACAACGCCGCTTTCCACAGCGCTTTCGCTGGGGCGTACTGCAACTGCCCCGTAAAGTTATCCTTGAAGCAGGGAAGCATGTAATCTACCAAGAGGATTTATATTATGTGCCCGGGGAAGAATATAGAACGCAAGGAAAAACGTCGATGAAAGTGACTGCAGAACAAGCTACGGGAGCAGTGATTGCCAAAGCGGAAGGACGCGTGGACAGTTCCAATGCGCGGGCATTCGAAGACGCGTTGGGCGCGGCATTTGGCGAAAGCGATCTTGCCGTCATTGTCGATTTCGAAGCTCTGACCTATATAAGTAGTGCAGGGCTGCGCGTTGTTTTATTGGCTGCCAAGACTCTGCAGCAGCAGAACAGAGCATTCAAGGTTTGTGCTCTTGCAGGCGCGATTAGGGAGCTCTTTGAAATCAGCGGCTTCGACAGAATCATCGATGTTTACCCCTCTCGCAGCGAGGCGCTTGCTTCTTTGGCGCATTAGGTAACGCCGCCTCAAACCGTCCCCGAAGCCAGCGGAACCGATGAAGACCGACGGTCTCGCTTTCCGTCATGGGCCACGGCCCGCTGCCGCTCCCCCTATGTCGGATCTTCCCCAATGGGCATTTCGGCCGAATATGCCTTCGGCGCTCCTGTCCCAAACGGCAAAGTCGAAGCGGAAATCGGACGAGCGCGCATCCGCCTTGTGTCGTATCCGCTTTGCCCGTGGCACCATGGGGCAGGCGGCGCATCGCCGTTCCCGCCCATTCGATTGCCGATGACGTCGAGGGAGCAATCCGGCCTTGTGCCTATGAGCCCGAGGCGCAACCGCCAACAATCCCGCTGGGGCCGATAGACAAGCCGGCGCAGCGTACATACGCCAGTACACGATTATGGAAAGTCAGCGCTTCTGGGCCGTACGATCGCAATCCGAAATACCGGCAGAGGTGGTCGAAGCCTGCGCCGGCCACGTTTATCTCGCCGAGGCTCTGGTCCAACGTGGCCTGAGAACCTTCGAAAGCGTCCAGGCATTTCTGGATCCCGCCTATTACACGCCCTCGCCGGCGCATGCCTTGGCCGGAGTCAGGGAAGGAGCGGAACTGCTCAGATCCGCGTTGGACCGAGGCCGAAAAATCCTGATTTGGGGCGACTTCGACGCAGACGGGCAAACCAGCACGGCGCTCCTGGCTTCCGGCTTGAAGCAGCTGGCCCGGCACGAAGACCTAGTGCATTGGCATGTCCCGCATCGCCTGCGGGACAATCACGGCATTCAGGCCGACAGGCTACAGGCATTCCTGGACGATCCGGATTGGCGGCCCGAACTGCTCGTCACCTGCGACACCGGCATTGACGCCGTAGAAGGATTGGCCTTGGCTCGCGGCGCGGGCCTCGACATCATCGTGACCGATCATCACGACCTGCCGCCCGATTTCGGAGAATTCGTGATCGGCGCCAATGCCGCCTTGGAACCTGGTCCCCACCCTCAGGGAGGAAACAGTATTCGCCCTTTGGTGGACGTCATCGTCAACCCCAAGTTGATGGCGCCGTCCCATCCCCAGGCCGCATTGCCGGGAGTCGGCGTGGCTTTTCTCCTGATGTTGGAACTCTATACGCAACTGGACAGAGCAGAGGAGGCTACCGCCTTTCTGGACTTGGTGGCCATTGGCATCGTAGCCGATGTGGCGGATCAGACGGCAGATACCCGCTATTGGCTGCAGCGGGGGATGTCGGCGCTCAACCAGACCGCACGCGTGGGTGTGCACGCTCTCCTGCATTCCTCACGCGCCAGTCTCGGATCGCTCCGCACCGAAGACGTTTCCTTTTCGATTGCCCCCAAGATGAACGCAGCAGGGCGCATGGCGGATGCTGCCCTGACCATAGAATTGCTCCTGACCCAGGATCCCGGCAGAGCCGCCGTACTGGCAGCCCAACTGCACGATCTGAACGACGAACGAAAAACTCTGACGGATCGGATGTGCGCGGAGGCCATGGCCCAGCTGGATCGAAATCCGAGCTTGAAAGGCCGGCATTCCATCGTGCTGGCTCACAAAAGTTGGCACCCGGGCATCTTGGGCTTGGTGGCCAGTCGGATCACGGAAACGTACGGCTTGCCCTCGGTACTGCTGCAGATCCAGAACGACAATACGGCCCGCGGCAGCGCCCGCAGCGTGGAAGGCGTGGACATCGGGGCCGCCTTGGAGAATTGTCAGGCGCTCCTGCACACCGTCGGGGGTCACGCGCAGGCCGCGGGTCTATCCTTGGCTCAAAGCAAGCTGCCGGCTTTCCGCCAGGCGTTGGACAAGGCCGTGGCGAACCATACGGAAACCGCGGCCGGATCAGGCAATCTGGTGGTAGATCGGCACCTGTCGCTGGGAGAGCTCAATCGGCAATTGTGGTCCCAGCTCCAGAGATTGGAACCTACGGGCAAGGGCAATCCTGAATTCCTGGGCCTGTCCACGAACCTGACCGTGGAGAACTGGCGCAAGATGGGGAGGGGAGACAGTACCATACGCCGTTTTCAAGTCCGACAGAGCGGCAACGCCTTCCCGATATCCGCAATATGGTTCCGGTGTCCATTGCAGCAGGCTCCTACGGCGCCGATTGACTTGGTGTACGCATTGCGCATGAACACCTATCGGGGCAACAGCCAAGTCGAACTGCGGGTGCACAGCTGGCGTCCCCACAATCAGGCAGTGGCGGCAGTCGTGCAGCCCCGTCGGACCTTTCCCTACGCAATCGAGGACCGACGATGTGAAACTCCCCCGTCTGCTCCCCCGAAAGCGAGCAGGGCCGGCATTTGGTATGCCGAAGGTCTCCAACTGCATGAAGGGCAACTGTGCACCCGATTCGACTTGGCCGATCCAGCCAAAGCGGAATATCAAGATATCGGCCATCTGGTCATCTGGTCTTCGCCGCCCAGCCGTCAAGTGCTGAAAATGCTGCTGACGGCCCAAGCGTGGAACCGTATTACTCTCATGGCCCATGAACAGCCGTTGCCGGACGCGACCGAGTTGCCCCCAATCATCTACAGGATGTGCCGGTATGCTGCACGTGCCCGTGACGGGATTCTCGCAGTACCCCGAATGGCTGCCCGGTTGGGACTGACCGAGACCGTAGTCAAACTCTGTCTGACCCTGCTGGTCGACCAAGGCTTGATTGAGACCGCGGGAGAAACTGTGACCGTGGCGGCGGCGCAGGCGTCTGCGCGGACACCCTTGGCCCCGACGCCGCGGCCGGACCATCAGGCACTGGTAGAGGCGCTGCAGGAAATACGAAGTTTCCGCTTCCTGTACAGGACCGAAGAGAGCCAGTTCCTGCTGGCGTAAGTTCATCCCACCATTGCTGCGGATCGGTGGGACTGTCCTCCGTTCGCCTACCCGCTACGGCCCATAGGCAAATCCCCAGCGTCGAGACAATGGCTCCGGATTGGCCATTGCCGACTCTGCAGCGGCGCCCGACTTGTCGCATCGACGGCAAGGCCGCCCCACGCGGCCTTTTGGTCGACTGGAAGCTCCCCTCGCTTCCAGTGGGGGAGGGCACTGATTTCAGGAGCAAAGAGGTACGATCCGCCGGCCCTACCCTCCGACGCTGGAGCCGCGCCCCTGGCGGGAGTGCACTACGTCGAGCGCACAGTCGAGTACGACGACATCCGCCGCCCTGCGTACGGCGGTGCCCATAGCGACTTTTCCGAGTACCCTGTGCTGCTTCCGCTCCCCGGACCCAGGGAGCGTGTAGTCCAGAACCATGACGTGTTCCAGCGAGGGTATGCAGTCCGTAATCCAAGAGGACCGTATGCGGGGCGACGATACAAATGGATGCAATGCACGACCAAGTTGTGGATGCCACGTACGACATGCCGGTTTACGCCGCCCTCGGACGACTTGGAGGAGAGCCTCCGGCCGAAAACCACGCGGACTACGATCCCGCCAATGCTTTCGACAACTACGAACCCGTAGCCGCCATATTCGGCGTGGCTTGGGAGAATGTTCCGGGCGCCGTCCACTACGCGCCGATCTACGCCTTCCGCGGCGCGGTTGCAGGAGACGCCAACGTACTCGAGACCCGCACGATCGGAGTGAGGCCTGCACCTCCAGAGCGTCCCGGTACCGGCGGGCAGTCTCTGCACGGGTACTTCTTGGCCCCGGCCTAGACGTAACCCCATAGAGGACCTAGGCTCCCGGGGAGCCTGCTGCCCCATCTCTCATGTGACTTGCCGGGGCGTGGAATTGGTCCACATTCCGCGCTTCCTATTCTCCGCTTGACGCAGTAGGCAGAGGACGACGTAAACGCGTACTTTGCCGAGATGCCGCTTACGTGCAGATGCTCAATACCCTCGCCCGTACACGCTCGATACGACTCCGACCGGTCGGTCGGCCCAACGAGGCCGGCGGCCCCTCCCGCTTTTCGGAAGGAAACGGATCCGAGGAACCGGTCAGCGGCGCTTGGCAGTGGGAACTCCCACCGCGGCGGTTACCGCGGCGGTAAGGGAATCTCTACTTGCCAGATTGATCTTTGGCCGGGAATCCACTGGCCGACGCGGAGGCGGTTCATGTCGTATTCGGGAAGTTGTCGGCGGATCAGGCACTTCCCGTCGAATTGCACGCCATACCGGACAAAATCAAAATTCAGGGTGTTGAAGCCGTACGCTTTGCGATCTGCTGCGAGATCGTCGGAGTGGGTGGGGAAGACGTGCAACGAAAAGCGTCCACGTATATCCTTCGGTCTGCATGCTTGCTTGAGATAGGTCAGCGTATTGCCGTCGAGATACAGATCGAAGTTCGACCGGGCAACCGGCCGTGTCGACGATACAGCCTGATAATGTTCCGCCGCCGGATGGGGACCCTCGTTGAGCGCGTCCGGCGTTCTGTAGTTCACGCCCAGCACGTCCAGGTGCTCCAGGTCTGCTTTCAGCCGCTTGTAGAATCCTGGGAGGTTGCGCTGGGCTTGGGGTGACCAGACGACCTCCGACAATGCCGCCGCTCTCGGGTAGGCCATGTATTCTACGTGTTCGGGTGTCTTGATGTACTCCGTCCAGACATTGCCCTGCGCCCCCAGTACATGTCCTGCCTCGTGTGCCGTCAGCTCAGTGGGAATCGGTTCGAACAAATAGACCATATCCAGCGACAACCTATATCCGGGTCGGCCAGCCAACGGCTCAGTGATGGTGTCCCCCTGATAGTAATTGAAATAGACGTAGTCGCGAGGCGTCATGATCACGTCGTGTTCCTGCTTCGCCGCCTCGATGCCGCCCGCCATGCCGCGCCATGCCATGACGGTGGCGTTCGGCGTCAGTCCGCCCTCCAGAATCTCGTCCCACCCGATGAGACGACGTCCATGGGCGTTCAGGAAGGTTTCGATGCGCCGCACGAACCAGCTCTGTAGTTCCTCCTCGTCGGCAAGCCCCTCTCGCACCATGACATTCTGGGCGAGTGGGCTTTCCTGCCACTGCTCCTTGCGCACTTCGTCCCCACCGATGTGGATGTACTCACCGGGAAACAGACTCATGACTTCGGTGAGCACGGCTTCCAGAAACACAAAAGTGGCCTCTGAGGGGCAATAGACGTCTTGCATGACGCCCCAGGTAGTGGAAACTCGGTACGGACCCGGCCGGCAGCCGTATTCCGGATAGGCTGCCAGCGCCGCCGTCGAATGGCCGGGCATCTCGATTTCCGGCACAACGGTCACGAAATGCGCAGCGGCATAGTCCACCACCTCACGTATTTCCTCCTGCGTATAGAAGCCGCCGTGGGGAACACCGTCGCCGACATATGGGTCGAAGTGGTTCCCCACCACCGTCTCTGGGCGCCAACCGCCCACCTCCGTCAGGCGTGGATAAGCATTGATCGCGATCCGCCAACCCTGGTCCTCCGTCAGATGCCAGTGGAAGCGGTTGAACTTGTAGCGTGCCATCAGGGCGATGTAACGTTTCACGAAGTCGACGTCGAAGAAATGGCGGCCCACGTCCAGATGCATCCCCCGATATGGAAAACGGGGATAATCCAGGATTTCCACAGCAGGCAGGCTCCAGTCCACGCCCGGAGCGGCATGTGCGGATTCGATCTCGGGCGGCAGGAGCTGCCGTATGGTTTGAAAGGCATAGAACAGCCCGGCGGCATCGGCGGCCTGCACCTGAACGACTTCGGGCTCGACCACTAGACGGTAGCCTTCCGGCGGCAGCGACAAATCCGACAGAATCACGACGTCAGCCGGTCCACTCGGTACTACAGGCAGCTCCAGTCCTGTCGACGCGCGCAGACGTCCTACCTCCCGGGCGACCACTGTACCGAATACCGCGTCCGCTGCCTGGACGGTGGTGGCGGGGCCGAGTCGAAATCGGCCCGGGGCGCTCTGGATCACGACGGGAGCCGGTATGACGGCGATGGGATCAAGATCGATGGGATCAGGATCTTGGTGAGAGCCCGTCATAATCAGCCCCGGAATCAAGATGCACAGGAATTTAAACGTAAAATTTTTCCCAGGTACCCCTCTCCAGATCGATTGACGGATCCGCCGTACCAGTGGCCGCTGTCGGCCCAGGGTGTTATGCATCGTGCTGCGATTACCGTCGCACCGGGCGGCCGGCGCTTTGCAAGCTGTCGTCATAGTACCAATGCTCGTTGCCATGATGCTGTCTGTGGCGGGGCATAGAAGCGCAATGCTCTGACGTTCCGGGGACTGAGGTCTCGGTTCTCAGAGGGCATGGCCGAAGGCATATACAAAGATTGCAGCCGGCGCCGCCGGGATTGGAAACGCTACGGATCCCAGACTTGGGATCGAGTCGGCTTTCGCGGTCCTGGCACAAGCGACGGCCGAGGGCATGGCGTCCTAACGCTACGGATACGCAAGGCCGCATAGGGCCACAATCCAGTCCGCTCCCCGTTTGCCGACGTAGTCGGCCCCGTTCTGCAAGCAGAACCGACCGGATCGACTGGCCGAGAATTCCCCGGGCGCGACCGGTGCGGTCTGGTATTGTGACGGCAGTACCGTATCCGATTCCGTCCGGGCGCGAAATCAAGAAAGAGGCCAACGACGACTCGATCGATTCTACAATTCTGTCCGATGCCGAGACTAGGGCATCGAAATATCTCAAGAAATCGGAAACTCGTTACAATCTCTGAACTTCCAGTTCCCACCCTAGCATAACCCCGGAGGAAGCACGCCATCGTCGAAATGAACCCGGGGACTTGGCGGCAGTCCGTAACTACCTCCGTATTGGCCTTGCTGACGGCGCTCCTGCTCGGAGCGTTGCTGATGTTCAGTCTGGGACAAAGCCCTTGGGAAGCCTACCAAGGCCTCTACCAAGGTTCTCTCGGCCACACCCAAGGGTGGGCTGCGACCGTCCGCAAAATGGTGCCGTTGGTATTCGCGGGTCTGTCCGTAGCCATGGCCTTCAAGGCCGGCTTGTTCAACATCGGGGTCGCCGGACAGTTCCTGATGGGTACTGTCTGCGCCGTCTCCGTAGGCGTGAACTTTGCAGGCGCTCCGGCCTCCTGGCACTTGGCGGCCTCCTTGACGGCGGGCATTGCCGGCGGCATGGTCTGGGGCGCCATTCCGGGTCTGCTCAAAGTCGCTACGGGCGCCCATGAGGTCATCACGACCATCATGCTGAATCACATTGCGGCTCTTTTCGCCCGCTGGACCGTGTCCATCGGCAGTGTGGCGCGGGCGGTGCCTCCAGGCCCGCTGTGGAATCCCACGGTGCTGACCAGCGCCGAGTCGAGGGAAATTCTGGCGTCAGCCCGGATACCGTGGCTGATCGACCCTCCCTACCGCATTCACTACGGCGTTTTGCTGGCTTTGCTGGCCGTGCTGTTCACTTGGTGGCTATTGGACAAAACCACTGTCGGCTTTGAAATCAAGACCGTGGGCCAAAAGCCCAGCGCCGCCCGCTATGCCGGCATGCGCGTGGGCTGGACCACGGTACTGGCCATGGGCATAGCCGGGAGCATGGCCGGCATGGCCGGAGCCGTCGAAACTCTAGGCCTCCATCACAAGTTCGCCCCGGAATTCGGGAGCGGAGTGGGATTCGACGGGATCACGGTCGCGTTGTTGGGCCAGACGCATCCGGTCGGCGTCGTCGTGGCCTCGTTCCTTTTGGGCGTGCTCAGCGCGGGCGCCCCCCGCATGCAATTCGAGTCCGGCGTATCCGGGGACCTGATTCGGATCATTCAGGCCCTAATCCTGATCTTCGTGGCTGCGCCACAGATCAGGGACCAGGCGCTGCGCTTGCCCGCGCTGTCTCGACTGGCCGGGATCGCCCAAGGGACCGGGCAGCGCGCATCCCGCTGAAGCCGTCTCATGCCCGCTTCGCCCTGGACCCGATCTACTTCCTGGTTTGCCGTCTTTTTTGCCGGAGCGCTGTTGGGGTGTGCCTTGCTGGTCGAATTCACGCCTTTAGGCAACTACCCGACAATGCATTTGTTGTTTGGCGGCAATATTCTGCACTTCACGCTCCAGGCTGCCATCCCTCTGATTCTCGGAGCCCTGAGCGGTATCCTGTGTGAAAGGAGCGGTATCGTCAATATCGGCATCGAAGGCATGATGCTGGCGGGAGCCTTCGCCGCCTTCGCGGCCAAGACTGCCACCAATCACTGGCCGCTGCTGCTCAGCCTCGGCTTCAGCACGCTGGCGACGCTGCTGTCGGGTCTGCTCATGGGGTATCTCCACGCGGCCCTTGCCATTCGTTTCCGCATGGACCAAATCATCTCCGGGGCCGTATTGATCATCTTGGCGCAAGGGACCACGGCCTTCTTTTTCGATCGGGATGCCTTGGCGGCAGGCCGGTTCGCACAGGTCCCGCTGCCTCTGCTGTCCGACGTTCCCGTACTCGGCCCTCTGCTGTTCGACAAACCTCCACTGACCTATACCGCCTTGGCGCTGGTGCTGGTGCTGGGGTTCGGATTGGACCGGACGCGTTGGGGATTGCGCACGCGGGCGGTCGGCGAACACCCCCGTGCGGCCGAAACGATGGGCATCGATGTGTTGAGGCTGCGCTATTGCAACACCGCTCTCGGCGGAGCCTTGGCGGCGCTGGGCGGCGGCTTCCTGGTATTGGAGGCGGTAGGGCAGTTTCAGGCAGGCATGATCGCGGGCCGGGGCTTTATTGCCCTGGCGGCCGTGATTTTCGGCAACTGGACGCCCCTGGGAGCCTTGGGCGCAGCTCTGCTCTTCGGGTATACGCAAGCCTTCCCACACGCATTGGCGGCGACCCCGATCTCGCTGTGGCCGCGGCAGTTCATCAGCATGTTGCCGTACCTGGTCACGATCGTCGTCGTATCCGGCTTGGCAGGACGGGTACGGCCCCCGGCCGCCGTAGGGCGTCCCTATGCCCCGGAGGCGATTTCTTGACTCGTACGGCATCGCCTAATCCGCCGGGCCAGGTCTCCGTTCTGGAAGTGCGCCGCTGCACCAAGGAGTTTCCGGGCGTAATCGCCAATCAGAGCATAGATTTCACCCTGCAGGCCGGTGAAATTCTGGCCGTTCTCGGGGAAAACGGGGCGGGCAAATCGACTCTGACGCACATCGTTTCCGGGCTGTACAAACCGACGCGCGGCGAAATCGTAGTCAAGGGGCGGCGCCTGCAGGCCACGTCTCCGCGGGATGCCATCGCCGCGGGCATCGGCATGGTGCACCAACACTTCCAGCTGATCCCGACCATGACCGTGCTGGAGAACATTATCCTAGGCCAAGAGACGGTCAAGGCCGGACGGCTCGATCTCTCCCGAGCCCGCCGGGAAATCCTGCGCCTGACCCGGCAATCCAATTGGGACATCGATCCCGGCCAGCAGGTCGGCGAGCTGCCGGTCGGCACCCGCCAAAAAGTCGAGATCGTCAAGGCCCTCTACCGCAAGGCCGAGATTCTGCTGCTGGACGAACCCACCTCTGTTTTGACTCCCCAAGAGATTGCCGGTCTGTTTGAGGTCTTGCGGCAGCTGGCGGCCCAAGGTATCGGCATCATTTTCGTCACGCACAAGCCGCGCGAGGCCCTGGCCGTCGCCCATCGCGTCCTGGTGCTGCGCCAAGGGCGGGTGACCGGGAACGTTCGGCCCCGGAACACGTCCGAAGCGAAACTGGCGGCCCTCATGGCGGGCCGGACCGTCCCCCTGACCGTCGGCAAGGACGTAGTCGTCGATCCCGGTCCCCCGGTGTTGACGCTCGAGCATGTCGACGTGATGGGCGCCAGCGAGCGCTTGGCCGTCCGAGACCTGTCGTTTACCGTGCATGCAGGGGAAATCGTCGGCCTCGCGGGCATGCAGGGCCATGGCCAGACGGAACTGGTAGAGGCTATTGCCGGTCTGCGCCATCCGCACGGTGGACGCATAGGGTTGGCAGGCCGGGACATCGCCCGGGCCTCTCCCCGGCAAATTGCTCGGCGGGGCAGCTGCGGTCACGTGCCTGAGGACCGGCATGCGTGCGGCATGATCGAAAAGTTCAACGTAGCCGAAAATCTAGTCCTGACCCTCTACCATCAGGCCCCTTATTCCCGCTTTGCCATGCTCAGACCTCGACAGATCAAGCGGCGCGCCCTCGAGCTCGTGCAGGAATTCGACATTCGCACGGCGAGCATCGAACAGGCGGGCGGCAGTCTGTCCGGCGGCAATCAGCAGAAGATGGTGGTAGCGCGGGAATGCGGTCGGGATCCCCGACTGCTGCTCGTCGCCCAGCCTACCCGAGGCGTCGACGCGGAATCCCTGGCATTCATCCATGCCCAGATCGTGCAGCTGCGCAACCGCGGCGCGGCCGTACTGCTGGCCAGCTACGACATAGACGAAATCATCGGCCTTGCCGATCGTGTGGCCGTGATGTTCGAAGGCCGTCTGATCGGCTTGCTTCCCAGCGCCCAGGCGGATCGCAATCGGTTGGGCCTGTGGATGGCCGGCATTCCGGCCTAGCCGGCCGGGGCGCCTAGCGCGTAGCCGCCTCGCAGCCCTCCCGCACCCGAGCGCTCACGGATTCCTTGTCCAATTCCGCCAGCAACTCTTGCATCGGTGCACTACTGAGGTACAGAAAGGCTTCACAGGTGGAGCCGCGGTACCGGGCTCCTTCCTGGTATTGCTCAAAGGCCTGACCCAGCAGTTCCCGCAGCCCTGGATAGTGGGGGTCGTACCGGTAGACCCAGACGAGCGCATTCAAGGTACTGGGCCAGTCGACGCCCCACGAAGATTGGCTGTCGGCAATCAGATTGGCGGCCTGCAGTTCCCGCCGAACCGCCTCGTTCTGACGCAGCGCCAAGGCCACTTCCAACAACGTTATGGCTTGCTCGCCCGTATGGCTAGTCGCCAAAGACCGAGCCCACTGAATGTAGGCGTCCTCGAGCAGTTCTATATAGGGGATAGTGACGTATCGACGGTCCACCTCTTTGAGGGCCCGGAGGTGTTCGACCACGGCGGACCATTCGGCGCGGGCATGCGCCGCCAAGGCGGCCTGCCACAATTCGTGGTCAGGTTGAATCGGATCAGGCGGCGGCAGAGATTCCGAGGCGGCGGCCTGCCTCTGAACAGTCTGCAGCTCTCGCAACTGTTGTACGTTACGCCTCTCTGCCTCTTGCAGGACCCCCAACGATTCCAGATATTCCCCGATTTGGATTGCCCCAGGCAAGTCTCCAGCCTGGATGCGCATTTCCAGTTGGCTGCGCAAATCTGCCAGCGCATCGGCCCGGTGCGCGGTGGCGAGCTGCTGACCCTGTCGGTAGCCGGCGACCCCCACAACGACCCAAGTCAGGACCGTGACCGCGGGCAGCCCGAGGAGGAAAATACGGACCCAGGGCGGAGAATGGGTCCAGGAAAGCTTCACATGCTGCATGCCGGAATGGCGCTCCCCCACGGCCGCGGCGGCGTGTCAGGCGGCAAGGAACCGGCGGCCGTAGCCGCGGTCAAGGTTGCATCGCGCGGTTGCCGCTGAGCAGGTCTCTGATCTTCTCCGCCGCGGCCCGGTAGCTGGCCGGCCCGTCGGCTCCGTTCGCGACCACGTCGTAATGGGCTTGTCCCCATATTTTCCAGATTTCGGACATCTGCAGCAGGGTGGGCGCCTCGGCTCCGCGTTGCGCCACCCGGCTGAATTCTCGCAAGTGCGGAGGGAGGACGTCGTGGCGCAACAGCGGCAAGAATGCCGGCGGGGCAGGGTCGGCTGCCAGTATACGCGCCATTCCGTCTTCAGTCATGACCTGAGACGACAGAAAAAACCAGGCCAAAAAGGGATCGGGAGCATAGGCATTCACCATGTAGCCCTGTACGTTCACGAAAGGCCTGCCGCCGTCCGGAAAGTCCGAAACCGCGAATTCGATATCCGCGGCGGCCAACGCGGGCAGGCTCCATGGTCCCGTAATCCATAGCGGCAGCCGCTGCTCGACGAAGGCCTGCTGCAGCTCTCCCCGCGAGAGCTCCAGACTGATTAGGCCGTCGGCCTGCATCTCCCGCAGCCATGCCAGCGCCTGGAGGCTGGATTCCGAATCGAGATGGACGTCCGTCACGTCGAATCCGGTCTCGGGAGCATAGGGAAAGAGGTCGCCGCCCAAGGCGGTCAAGACGGGATAGAAGTCGATGGGACTCAGCATGTCGAGACCCAACCCGGCCGGAATGCCGGTCTCGTGCACTTGGGCGCCTGCTATCTCCCTGACTTGACGCCAAGTCTGCGGCGGCTCGGCAACCAGACGAGAATTGACGAGCAGGGCCAAGCTCTCCACCTTGACGGGAACCCCAAATTGCTGGCCGGCATAGGACATGGCCCGCAACACGGCCGGTGCAAACTCGGCCTGGTGATGCTCCAGATTGAGGGGGGCAACGACGCCGTTGGCCGCCAACAGCCCGACCCAGTCATGTCCGCCCAGGAAGATGTCCGGCATATCGGTCTGCAGGCTCAAGGCCTGTTTGAAGTCGTCCAACATGGTACTCAGCTCATGCGCTTCCACCCGTACCGGAATGCCCACGGTGCGTTCGAACTCCAAGCCCAAAGCCGTCAGGGGTGCGACCTGGGCCGGGGTAGTCCAGACGACCAGAGCATCCACTTCGGAAAAAGACAAATCGGCGCCTGCCGCCGGGACCTCGCCGCGCGCGGGCGTAGCATCGGCAGACTGTGCCGATGCCGCGCTGTCGGACTCGCGGGCGGCGGCGGGACTCGTCTCCTGTGCACTGCAGGCCGTCACCCAACCGATGCACAGGGCGAGCAGGAGCACATTCAGGCACCATGCCGCGAGTCCACGTACGGTAGCGATACGGAAAGGAAAACGGAAGGCCATGGGCACGTCTCGGCGGGGTGCAGGGGGCATAGGACAGCGCGGTGCGCGCGGATTGCCGGCCCTACGCGGACTGCGGAGTCCGATAGTCGACGAACCGGTAGCCCAAGCCGCGGGTGGTAAAGAGGTATTGCGGAGGGGCCGGATCGATTTCGATCTTCTTCCGGAGATAGGTGATGTAGAGCCGGAGCAGGTGATTGTCTTCCCGATATTCGTAGCCCCACACTTTGGTCAACAGAGCCTCATGGGATTGGGCCCAGCCCGCGTTTTCCACCAATACGCGGAGGAGGCGGTATTCCGTGGGCCGCAAACTGATACGTTCG
>DAOUKB010000145.1:0-24568 GCA_034421855.1 Anaerolineales bacterium | reverse complement strand
ACGGGCAACGACGTCGGCCACTCCCGGCAACGACCATGCAGGCGTTCCTGCAGAGCCAAGGTCCCCAAAGGTTCAGGTATGCCCCACAGGTCGTAAAACGCAGCGCCGTGCTCCTTGGCCCACAGCATAGCCGTATGCTGCAGGGCGAAGTTGGGCATTGCCTGGCGATGCCTTGTACTGCTGGCCCCCCAAAGATACCAAGCCCCCAAACCGATCCGGGCCACCGTGACAGCGGCCACCGTATCCCCAGCGACATCGGCCAAGAACAGCTTGAGACACGAGTCGCCGAGGGCGGCGAAGGCTTTTTGATGGTATGCGAGGCTATGCGGGCTGAAGCCCTGCCGTCGTCCCGTCTCGACCAACAAGGCCTGAAACGTTTCCAGATCTTCCGCCGTACCCGACCGGATCTGCACACCGGCGCGATAAGCCTTACGGATGTTGTAGCGCCACTTGCTCTTCATGCGGGCCAGCAGCTCGGCGCGAGAGACAGCCAGATCCACCCGAATTGTGCTTCGAGGCTGGATGGATAGGCGGCTGGGTTGAAACCCCAGCACCCGCAGGGCGGCCCGGTTGGCCGGCAGATCCTCCAGATCCGGTTCGATCATGAGGAAATGCCACCCCTGCGCCCGGGCCAATGCAAGCAGCCGTTCCTTGATTTCCAGCGTCTGACCTTCGTCGCGCCAATCGACCAGAGGGCCGCGGGGGACGTAGCCCATGGCGAGTCCATGTCGGCGGATAGACAGAC
This sequence comes from Anaerolineales bacterium, assembly GCA_034421855.1. GTDB lineage: Bacteria > Chloroflexota > Anaerolineae > Caldilineales > Caldilineaceae > Bin34. Next base: position 23,823 of record DAOUKB010000145.1, on the reverse strand, counting down.
ACTGCGCCCCGGCCGTCACGGATCCGTCTTGCCCCTCCAGCGTCACGCGGCGGCCGGCCCAGCCAAATTGGCTCTTGAGCCTGGCCCAGCCCGTGGTCTGGAGAAAATGAGGCGTGGCGTGACGGCCGACGAACGAGTCCCAGCGTGCATCCCGCGCCGCGTCGTCGCCCGGCCTCTGCATGACTGCAGGTGGGGAGGCGGTTCTCATGACGCGTGGATTCCGGAGGGCATTGACGCCGGACCGGCGGCGGCAACGGTAAAATATACAAAATATAGCATTTTCCCAACCCATTGCGCCTCAAGCATAATCGGCTTTGGGCAGGGCCGTGTCCTGGGCCGCCGGATCAAGGCGCTGCGGCCCTTTCGTGCACCTCGGCTGTCCCCACCATGTCCCACGACAGCTCGCCAGACGTAGACGTCTCTTCAGGTCCCCCCGCCCGCCATGAGGGTTCTCGGCCCGGCTCTTTGACTCGAGGCCAGATTCTGTTTCTGGTGGCCTTGGGGCTCGCGGATACCGTATTCCTGGGATTGGGCCATTATCTGGCCTATCTGGCGACCCGTCTGGGCCCCGAAGTGGTCCTCGGTCCTTTCTCCGAGTGGTTGGCGCTGCCGGTGCTGCATCTGCTGCTGCTGCTAGGCGCATTCGGGGCGCAACGCCTGTATCAGCGGCGCCGGCTGATCGGTCACTTGGACGAGGCCATCAAAATTCTGCTGGTCAACGGCGTGCTGGTCCTCGTACTGTTGGCAATCCTGACGCTGGGGTTTCCCGACGTCAATGTGTATCGCCGCCAGATTGTCTTTGCGTGGATTTTCACTTCCGTCCTCATCACGCTGGGCCGGATTCTGCACACTCGGATCCAGTGGGCCGCGCAGAGCCGTGGTTGGGGCGTGGATCGGGTCTTGATCGTAGGCAGCGGAGAAACGGCCCGGATCATCCTGCAACGCATCGCGGCAACGCCCAAATTGGGCCATGTAGTCGTCGGTACCGTATCCGACCGGCGTGCAGACGATCATCCGCGGCAAGCGCCGTGGTTGGGCGACATTGCCCGTATTCCCGCGCTGATCCGTACGCATAGCATCGACGAGGTCATCGTAGGCATGCCCGAGGCGTCCACCGCGGAGCTGGTGCGCATCATCAATTACTGCGAACGGGAAAAGGTCGGCATCCGCCTCTTGCCCGATCTGTTTCAGATCATGGCGCAGGAGGTCTCGATCGGGGATCTGTCGGGCATGCCCTTGTTGACCGTGCGGGACTCGGCGTTGCAGGGCTGGAAGCTCGTGATCAAGCGGACCATCGACGTGGTCTTCAGTCTGCTGGTCCTCGTCTTTCTCAGTCCTTGGTTTCTCTTGAACGCTCTGCTCATCAAACTGGAAAGTCCCGGCCCCGTTTTTTATGTCCAGGTCCGCATGGGGCTGGACGCCATTCCTTTTCACATGCTCAAGTTTCGGTCCATGCAGACCAACGCGGAGGCGCAGGGCCCGGGCTGGACTACGCCCAACGATACCCGGCGTACTCGTCTGGGCCGGTTCCTGCGTTCCAAGAGCCTGGACGAACTGCCCAACTTCATCAATGTCTTGATGAACGACATGAGCATAGTAGGACCGAGACCGGAACGCCCCGTCTTCGTAGAGGAATTCCGCAGAGTGGTGCCCAACTATATGGAACGTCACAAGGAGAAAGGCGGCATCACAGGCTGGGCGCAAATCAACGGATTGCGGGGGGATTGTTCGATCGAGGAGCGCATCAAATACGATCTCTGGTATATCGAAAACTGGTCCATCGCCTTGGATCTCAAAATCATGGCCATTACGGCTTGGAAGATCCTGTTTCGGACAGACCCGGGCGCGTATTGAGCCAGGGAGCACGGCCGTACTCCAGCAAGCCTATGCGAGCCGGCGGAAACCGGCGGGAACGGCCTTGTACCGCTTGCGGGCTGCCGAGAAGGTCGGCGAAGGTCCGGGTGGCGGTTGTTCCCCGAGCGACACCAGCCGCCAGCGGAGAGCCTGTAACTTTTCGGGTACTCCCCGGCGCAGGGATACCGGGCGGTGCGTCCCCGGCGCCTACGACGAGCCCGAACGAATTGGGCGCCGGAGTCTCCGCCTTGCCTCTCCATGCGTACCGCATGCCTATGCTCCATGCGTCTCGAAACCGTGAAATCCTTGATTCATTGACTGCAGGCACGGCTCTTTGCTACTATGAATGCGGTGGAGCTGCAGGTCGTACGTCGAGAAACATGAGTTTGAAGTCGGTACCTGCGACTCCCTTGCCCCAGGACTTTTCCGCCGACACTTTGTTGCAGCCTTTGGCCCCGCGCCAGAGGCAGATTCTGCAGATCGTGACGGAGGAATTCGTGTCCCACGTCAAACCGGTCGGCAGCAAGAAGATTGCCCGGGACTGGGACCTGGGAGTCAGTCCGGCCACGATCCGCAACGACCTGGCGCATCTGGAGCGTCTGGGCTTGCTCTCCAAGATCCATACCAGCTCCGGCCGCGTGCCTACGCTGTTGGGATACCGTCTGTATGTCTCCCGCCTGATCAGGGAACAGCAACTGTCGGTGGCCAAGCGCCAGCGCATCCGAGATCAATTCGAGGTCATGCGCCAGGACTCCCGCAACTGGTTGCAGGACGCCACGCAGCTCTTGGCTTCGGTGTCGCGCAGTCTGGCCTTGGCCACCGAGTTGCAGTTCGTGACTCAACGGCTGAAGCATATCGAACTGATTTCCGTCCAGGCGACTCGGGTGCTGATGGTCATGGTCATGGAGGCCGGCCATATACAGCAACAGATGCTGGAAGTGCAGCAAGGACTGAACCAGGACGTCCTGCGGGAAATCAGCAACACGCTGAACGAGACGTTGGGCGGCTTCACGCTGGCGGAGATGGAAGAAAGATTGCCGATGCTGCAGCAGTCCGCCCGCCAATTTGCCGAAGTCATTCTGCAAGCCATGCCCAAGACGCGCAGCGATTCCGGTCTGCCGATTGTGGTCCAGCGCGGTCTCAGCCATGTGCTGGAAGCCCCCGAGTTCGCCGAAAGCCGAAGGGCTCGGCGTTTCGTCAACGTTTTCGATTCGCAATCCCGGCTGCACGAAATTCTCTTCGACACGGATGCGCCGGGCCAAGTCCACGTCTTCATCGCGGGCGACGGCAAGAAGGAGTGGTCCGATCTGGCGGACGTCAGCATGATTCTCTCCCGGTACGGCATCACCGAACGGGCTACGGGAGTGGTCGGCATAGTCGGCCCGATCCGCATGGCCTACGGGTACAACATGGGGGCCGTGCGTTTCATGGCCACCCTGATGAGCACCTTCGTCAGAGACGTGTACCTGGACGACGGTCCCCCCTGGGCGGCGGCCCCGGAAGTCCGGAGCTAAATCGGCAGTACTGTATTTACGGAATGACCCAACCATGAACGAAAACCAGCAGAATCTCCGTGATCGGACAGAACCAGAGACGATCCAAACCGCGGAAGCAGCGGTCCCGGCAGGAGCAGAAGCCACACGGGCAGCGGCGGAATACCCGGATCCCTACGCAGATTGTTCGCCGGAGGAATTGAGAGCGGCCTTGGCCGAGGCCGCCGAGCAGCGTTGCTGTCTGGAAAAGCAAGTAAAGGATGCCGAATCCAGGGCCGTAGCCGCAGAGACGGAAATCCTGCGGATGGCCGCGGATTTTCAGAATGCCCGCAAGCGGCTGGACAGACTGTCGCAAGAGCAGGTCACCCATGCCAAGGAAAGCATGGTCACCAAACTGCTCGCGGTGCTGGACGACCTGGATCTGGCAGAAGCCAACCTGCCTGCCGACTTGAACTCCGTGCATGACACCTGGTTCCAAGGGGTAACGCAGATCCGCGGGAAAATACTGACGGTCTTCCAGGACGAGAACGTGGAACTCATAGACACCGAGGGCGCATTCGATCCCAACCAGCACGAAGCGGTCCAGATGATTCCCAGCGAGGATCACGACAGCGGCCACATCGTAGAGACCCTGCGCAAAGGCTATCGGCGAGGAGCGAAGGTGATCCGGCCTGCCATGGTCCGCATCGCAGAATAACCGTGGGAGACGGATCCTGGCTACCTTACCGCTTTCCTCTGCCAACCCGGATCTCGCGGCCGGAATTCGACCGTTCGAAGCCAAGAAAGACCTGAGTCAGGTAGCTGCGTTGGTGAGCGAGGCATTCGCCTCTGAACTGGACGCCGAAAGCCGGTCGGCTCTGCGGGACTTAAAGAAATGGGGAAAGTTTTTTGGATTGTTGGGACTGGGCGCGGTCGGACCCAGCAGCGCCTTTAGTCTTCTGGACGGCTTCGTCTGGATAGAGCACTCGCGGGTCGTAGGCAACATTTCGCTGCAACGTCTGGATGCCCAGGGTCGCTGCTGGCAGATCGCCAACATGGCGGTGGCCCGGTCGCATCAACGGCGGGGCATCGCCAAGCAGCTCCTCGGCAGAGCCAAGGATCATTTGCGGCACCTGGGGGTGCAATACGCGGTGCTGCAGGTGCGTGAGAACAATCAGATCGCTCAAGCTCTCTATGACCGGCACGGCTTCGAGCGCATGGGCGGCGTGGCCGAGCTGAAGGGACATACCCCCTTGCCAACCCAAGAGATATCGGAGAGGCGGACAGCGCGTCCCATTCCGGGCCGAGAGTGGCGGCAGATATACAACTTGGCCCAAGGCCAGATGGAACATCACTTGAAATGGTGGCGACCTCTCAAGAAAGGGGATTTCGTGCACGCCTGGCCCCAGCAGATCACGGAAGACTGCGCCCGTCTTCTCAACCTGGGACGGGTGCAACGCTTCGGCATCAAAACCAAGGCCGGCCAACTGGCGGCAGCCGCGATTGTGAAAAGCCATTACCTGCAGGGGCGACACGTCATCGCGCTGTGGACACGGCCACAGTTGTACGGCATGTACGAGCACGATCTGATTTACACCGCTTTGCGTTCCCTAGGGCCGCGTCGGGGTCTGTCGGTGCAAGTGAAAATCGACGCCGATCACAAGGAAGCCATGGATTGTCTGGCACAGTGGGGATTGCACAAGGCTTCGATACTGCACACTATGCGATGCTGCATCTCCTGACCCGACGCCGCCGGCGTGACCGCACGCCCGGTATTCCCGGTTCGCTTTCTCCCTAACAGTCGCAGTTTGCCGTGGACCGCGGACGGCAGGCCGAAATGAAGTTTTCCTTTCTGCACATGGCAGATCTGCACCTGGGTAATTACCAATACGGCTCCAAAGACCGTTTCAACGATTTTGCCCTCGCGGCGATGTGGGCTGCCCAAACCGCGATCGCCCATGAGGTGAACTTCGTCGTCGTCGCCGGAGACCTGTTTCACAAGAGGTCGAATCTGCAGCCGACGACGTTGAGACAGGCCGAGGCCCTTTTGACAGCGTTACGGCAGGCCGAGATTCCCTGTATCCTGATTGAAGGCAATCATGACCGGCCGCTCTATCGGGATTCGGGAATCACCTGGTGCGAATATCTGGCTCAGCACGAACTGGTGACGCTGCTCAATTACGTGTCCGATACGGCAGACGAGCTGGTCGCTGCGGGCAGCGACACCCCCGGCAACTTCACCGAAGTCATGAAGCAGGTATTCGTGTTTGGAGTCGGCTACAAGGGAGCGGGGCTGCGGACGACTCTGGAAGCCCTGGCCGCGCCCCTGCGTAGGGTCGGTCGGCAAGGCGCCTACGTTGTTCTGGCGCTGCACGCGGGACTGCAAGGACAATTGCCGGAGCATGTCCCAGCTACTCTCGGTCTCGACGATCTGGAGCCCTGGACCGCTGCGGTCGACTATGTGGCGTTGGGTCACTTTCACAAACCATTTCGCCTGAACGACTGGATATTCAACCCGGGCAGCCTGGAAGTGACGGCCTGGGACCAGTACGATCCCGCCCGGCTCGGAGGCGTGGCGCTGGTACAAGTGGATACCTGTCAGGAGCCCAAGCATCAGGTAACGTACTTGGCGGCTCCCATCAGACCGCGCATACAGGAACGGTTCGACGTAAGCCGGGCGGACAGTCCCCAGGCGCTGGGGCGACAATTCGAATCCCATCTGCAGCGTCGTTGGGACGAAGTGCACAAGGCGGTTACGGGCGCGCGCCGTCCTGTCCTCAGGGTATTGCTGACCGGCACCTTGCGTTTCGAGGCTTTTCGACTGGATCTTCAGGATTTGCACGAAAGAGCAGAGCGGATCTGCAACCCGCTGGTCTGCCAAATCGTACTGGTGGATCGGCCTGATTTTTCCCTCGGAGATCCAGAAGCGGCCGTTGAGTCGCTCGGTGCGGTCGAACACAAAATTCTGCGGGACATGATTGCGCAACATCCCGACTACGGCACCGATCCGGAGAAGTGGCTGGCCATAGTCCAACATACCTCGGAGCTGGTTCTGGCCAAGGCGGATCCCCAACTGGTCTACGAGACCCTCAATGCCATGGACGACCTCCGACCTGCGGGCCCCGAAGCGGATTTCTGATGCGTCTGCTGGAACTCGAGCTGCAGAACATCAAGGCGTACCAGGCGGCGACCATCGTCTTTGGGCCCGGCGTCAACGGGTTGTTGGGCGAGAACGGGGCCGGCAAGACCACGATTCTGCAGGCCATTGGGTATGCCCTCTTCAATTACCTCGGCCCTACCGTCAAAGACTTCACGCGCGAAGGGTGTTCCCGGGGCGCAATCAGGGTGCAGATGCGCAGCGCCCGAGACAATTTGACCTACGACATTCACCGCACGGTCGGGGGCGGTTCTCAGAATTACGTCTACAACTGCGACGCCGGATTCAAGGTCCACGAGGGCACGGACAATGTGTTGGCCTTTGTGCAGGATCACTTGGGAGTCCCGGGCGCACCCGACATGAAGGTCCTTTTCAGGGACGCGGTGGGGATCGCGCAGGGCACTTTTCAAGCCCCCTTCCTGATGGGTCCGGCTCCCCGCAAAGATCATTTCGGGCCCCTGCTGGGTATCGAAAAGTATCGCCGCATAGACGCGGATCTCAATGCAGCCAGAGCCTATGCCCAGCAGCTGGTCGCCGATTGCCGAGCCAAGTTGGATCGCCTGGAAGGCCAACTCATGCCCCTGGACGGTCTGATTGCCAGGCAGTTGGAGTTGCAAACCGCGGTGCAGACTCTGGAAGCGGACATACAGGCCATCGCAGAGGTCCGCGACGACAGTCGGGCCCGGCTGCAGCAACTCGATGCATTGGAGCATAGGGTACGGGAAGTCGCGACGCAGCGTGCGGAAGCGGATCTGGCGCAGGCTCGGCTGTCGGAGCGCTCCGCCTCCGTGAACGGGGCGGTGGCGCAAGCCCAGGAGGCCGCGCAACAGGTAGCACGGCATGCAAAAGCCCACCGGCGTTACCAGGAGGCCGAGGAGCAGTTGAAAACGATAGAGGCCGACATTCAGTCCCGGCACGGATTGCGAAGCAAACGGAGTCGACTGCAAGGGGAAATCAGCCTGCTGCAGGGCCAAATCCAAGACAAACAGGCCCAGATTGCCCACTTGCACGAACTCCAGGTCCGATGGGATGCATTGCAGCCGGCAAAAAAGGAAGAAGAAGACTTACGGCGGAAACTGGATCGACATCCTTCCCAAATCGACCACATCGCTGCATTGACGGAAGCGTTGGAGGAGCTCCGAAGCCGACGGATGCGCCACGAGACCGACCGGGATGCCATCAAGGCGGAAGTGGCAAAGCGGGACGCAGCGGCAAGGCGTCTGGCGGAAATCCAGGCGCTCCAGGCGGATCATGTCGACGATCAGCAGGCGCTGGAATTACGGCAAAACAGCGTCGCTACCCAAAGGGCAGCGCTGGCCAGGCAGCGGGAGGCGCTCCAGCAGGCTCCTCGGCATGACCATTCCCCGCAAGTCCGCTGTCCTGTCTGTGAACAGGGGCTAAGCCGTGACTTGGTGTCTGCGCTGACTGCCCGCCTGGAAACCGAGATGGCAAATAGAGCCCGCACGCTGGACGAATTGCAGCAGCAGCGGACGGTCGTCGTCCAGGCTCAGGACAGTCTGAATGGAGAAAGCAACGCTCTGCAGGCCGCCATGGCGGCCTGCAGAGACCAACGGGACTTGGAAACCTGCCTTTCCCAGCTTGGACGGCTGCAGGAGGAAATCGACGCCCGGAACCGCGAACGGGAAAGCCGGGAAGCGATGCAAGCCGCGCGACAGCAGTGGCAGGAAAGGCGGAAGGCGCTGCGCCCCGCGTGGGAAGAATGGGAGAGAGCCGACAGAGACTTGGCGGCAAAATCCCGGTGGCATGAAGACCTCGGCAGGCTCCAACAGACGCTGCGGCAAAAGGAAACGGCGGCGGCCCAGATCGCGGCCGTCACCGACCAAGTGGAGGAACTGGAGGACAAGGCCAGACGGTTACGGCGGCAGCAAGAAGAAAATCGAAGCGGATACCTCGGTTATGTTGCCCATGCAGCGGCAGCCCAAGGCCTGGCGAACTTGGAAAAGGAGGCGTCCGGGCTGGCTCGGCAAATGGCACAGCAGGTACGGCAACTGTCCGCTCTGCAGAGTCTGCAGGCGGAACTGGAAGGCCAATATGCCCCCCAGCAACACCGCGCCCTGAAAGAAACGGTCGCGGGGCTGCAGACCGAACTGGCCGGCAAAGAAGCTACGTTCCAAGTGCAACGACAGAATCTGGAGGATGTCGAGCGGGACGTGGCCGCATTGCATGTTCTGGCCCAAGAGCGCGATCGAGCAAGAAAGCGGTTGGCTCTCCTGCAGCGCCGCGCGGACCGGGTGAACTGGCTCAAGGATCTGATGCGCCGGGCGTTGCCGCAAATCACAGCCGCCTTGATTCAGAACATCAGCGAACTGGCCAACGTGTTCTTTTGTTCGCTGATGGGGGACCATACCCGACCTCTGCAGTGGGACGCGGAATTCGGCATCGTGTTGCACGTGAAGGGGGAAGAAAGAACCTTTCGGCAGCTCTCCGGAGGAGAACAGATGGCTGCCTCCCTGTCTGTGATCATGGCCTTGCTCCGCCGGTTGTCCAACGTACGCTTCGTATTTCTGGACGAGCCCACCGGCAACTTGGATGTGGGCAGAAGAAGCCAGCTGGCTTCCAGTTTGCGGACTCTGAACGGCCTCGAACAGATATTCGTAATCAGCCACGACGACACCTTCGAGGAGCACCTGGACCATGTGGTACGCCTGGAAGCAGGGCCGACGGGCAGTCGGGTGGCGGCCAAAGTCTAATCGGCACCCGGGTCCCTTTGCAGGATCTCGGCCATGACGCGGGGCACGAGACCATCGTCCGTCTTGCGGGCAAGCAGCCTGCGGGCGGCGTGAATATCGCTTTGAACTTGCGCCGCCAATTCCTCGACGGACTCGAACTTGATTTCGGGCCGTAGCCGCTCGGCGAAGGAGACCGCCACGCGTTGCCCATACAAGTGATCTTCCGAGATATCCGGGGGGTAATCCAGCAGATGTGTCTCCAGACGATATTCCCGGCCGTTGAAGGTGGGTCTAAATCCCAGATTGGTCACGCTGGGATGAATACCGAAGGGATCCTGGATCCAGATCCAAGTGGCATACACGCCGGAACGGGGATAACAGACCGTCTCGTCGATGGTGAGATTGGCCGTAGGGAACCCCAGTTTGCGCGCCAACTTGACGCCTGACTTCACGCGGCCTACTACGAAGTGATCCCGCCCCAGATGGTCGCTGGCCCTGCCTACCTCTCCTCTATGGAGCAGCTGGCGGATGGTGTTGCTGCGCACCACGTACCCTTCCTGTCGCACATCGCCGACGAAACGGACCTCGAAATCTCGGGCGCGTCCCCAACGCTGGAGCATGGGGCCGGTGCCCTGGCGATTCTTGCCCAGCGCAAAGTCTTGGCCGATTACCAACACCTTCATGTGCAGATGGGTTTTGATCATGTCCACGAACGCGGTGGCAGAGAGATTGGCCAGGCATTCGTCGAAAGTCTGCATGACGCAGAGATCCGCCCCGGCGGCCAACAGGAGGGAGCTGCGGACCGGCGGGGAGTTGATCAGCTTCAGTGAGCCGCCCGGGTCGAAGAACATGGACGGCAAGGGATCGAAGGACAGGGCCACGAGCCGGGCGCCGGGAGCTCCGGCGCGACGCAATTCCTCTCGCATCTGCACGGCTTTCTGCAGAACGGCCAGGTGTCCTATGTGTACTCCGTCGAACTTGCCGATGATCACTACCGACGAGGCGGGCAGGACCACGCTGCGGAGGTCTGTGACGACGTACATTGCGTTGCGCATTCGAGCTAGCCGGCCGGAGCCAGCCATTTTACGGCTTTGAGCTTGGCTTTCCGGTCCGGGGTAGTGCCTAGACGGGCCAGTATGCCCAGAAAGTCTCCCTCGGGCGTCACGGCCAAGACTTTCTGATCCGCAGTCGGCGGAAATTCGAGTTCGGCCGTCAAGACTGTTTGGCCCTGACCCAGCCTCCGGGCCAATTCCGGGCTGCACGGCCACCGGGGCCAAGGCAGACCCCGACCTGGCTGCAAGCAAGCCGGGGATTGCGGCTGCCAACCCTCCGCGGCCACGAGCGCGTCCGGCGTCCAGGCGTCGTCCACCGCCAGGGCGCCCAATGCGGTGCGCCGCAGACTGAACAGAAACGCTCGGGTGCCGGCTTTGCGCGCGATATCCCGGGCCAAACTGCGAATGTAGGTCCCTGCTCCACAAGTGATGCGCAGGACCATTTCCTGAGGAGCGCGAGGCGGCAGTACGTCAATGGCGTGGACATGGATCTCGCGGGCGGCCAAGTCCACGCTCTCGCCGGCCCGAGCCAAGGCGTAAGCTCTTTGGCCGGCAATCTTTTTGGCGGAATAGGCGGGCGGCACTTGCCGTTGCCGCCCTACAAAGTGGGGCAAGATCGCTTCGATGCCGGCGGCATCCCAACCCGCCGGCTCCGCGGCCGGCAGCAACCGGCCCGTAATGTCTCCCGTATCCGTTTCGGCGCCGAAGCGAATACCCGCGATGTACGTCTTGGGCAATGCCTGGTAATATTCTGCCAACCGCGTCGCCCGGCCCACGCAAACGACCAGCAGTCCACTGGCGAAAGGATCGAGCGTACCGGTATGACCCACACGCCGCAGACCCAAGGTCCGACGTACCAACTGCACCATGTCGTGGCTGGTCGGCAACCGGGTTGCGGACGCCCCCGAGCCGTCCGCAGGCGCCCGCAACCCGGGCTTATCCAGGAGCAATATGCCTGCCGGCGCCGGGTTCACGTTTGCCATCCCTCGGCCTGAGGGTACCGTAGAGGGGCCGGGACGTTACGCCGGAGAGACAGATTCCGCCTTGCTCTCGGCCACGATCTGTTTCAGCTCCGCCACCACGCGCTGCACGGTTTCCTGCAGCGGCGCTTCGATAAAACAGCCGGAAGCAAGTTGGTGGCCCCCGCCGCCATAGCTGCGTGCCAGTTCGCTGACGTCCAGATGCGGACGGCACCGGAAACTGCAGGTCACCCCATGCCGGCCGTCGTTCTGGGTGCGTTCCGTAAAAACGGCGGAGATTTCGGCTTCTCTTACCTCCGTCAGTTTCTGAATCAGTCCCCCCGTCTTGACTCGTTCGCCCGGACGGACCAATCGGGCTTCCTGCAAGGTCAACCAAACGACGTTGTCCTCCAGTTTCAGGGAAGGCAACACCTTAGCCCACATCTGCAACTCCGAAAAGGACTGCGAACCCAAGGTTTGCGACACGATGTCGTAGAGACTGAAGCTGTCCGGCCCCATTACCTCCAGCACGTCCTGCATGAATTTCTCGTCGGTGGCGTAGACGCGGAAACACTGCGAATCGGTCACCATGCCGGTCATCAGACATTTCTTGGCCTTGGCGCTGCATTCGTACCCCAACGCCGCACACAGATGTACCACCATGTTGCAGGCCGATATGTGTTCCGGGGCCACCCAATTCAAGTCCCGATCCCCGAATCGCGTGTTGGTGGGATGATGGTCCACCACCACCCACGGGGCTTGCTGCACAACCTGCAGGTAACGAAACTCGCCCATGCGGTCCACTGAAGAGGAGTCGGTGATGACCACCAGATCGAAGGGCCCGTGCAAATCCCGGGGCCGTTTCACAGTGCCGTGTCCCGGCAGAAAGGCATAGGTGCTGTCGCTTTTGCTGTCTATGCCGGTACAAGTCACCTTGCCGGCCCCTTCCAGAATCCACTTCAAGCCCAACATGCTGCCGTAGGCATCGCCGTCCGGCTCGACATGGCTGATCAACAGGATGCGGTGGGCCCCCTGAATAGCGCTCAGTATCGCCTCAGGGACCATCGGACTCCAGCTCCAGCGAATCGAGCAGCGCGTGTACCTGCGCGGCGGCCCGTTCGGCATCGTTGTAGGCGAAATGACAATCCGGTACTCGCCCGATGACGTTGCGATAGGTCAGCTGTTGCCGACAGTAGTGCTTGGCGCGGTCCAAGGCTTGCAGCACCTGGCCGCGGGAGTAGGCCGGATCGCGATGATACACGAAAATCTTGGCATTGCGCCGGTCGGCGCCGACCTTGACTTTCCAGACCTGCACCGAGGCCAGAACGGGATCTTGCAGATCCTGTTCAATGATGGCTTTCAGTTCTTCGAGGAGCAGTTGCGATACCCGCTCCTGCTGGATGGAGACCATTTACCGTGCGACTTCCTGCAATTCCAGGACCTCGATCCGATCGCCTTCTTTAAAGTCGTTGATGTTGCGGAGACTAATGCCGCAATCCTGACCCATACGGACCTGGTCCACCTTGTCGCGGAACCGCCTGACTTCAATGATACGGTCGGTGCGGCTTTGCGCGCCGGCTCGGATCAAGCGCGCCGTCGCGTGGTTCTTGATGATTCCGTCTATTACCATGCAACCGGCCGCCATGCCGTTCTTGATCGGGAACAACTGCCGGACTTCGGCCTTGCCCACGACGACTTCGACGTATTCCGGATCCCGCATACCCTTCAGGGCTCTTTCAATATCCTCCACCAACTCGTAAATGACCCGGTAGCGCCGAATGGCGACGCCCTGCTGTGCAGCCCGCAGCTCGGCGCTCTTGTCGACGGACACGTTGAAACCGACAATGACGGCCTGACTCGCTTCGGCCAGCAACACGTCGGTCTCGGAAATGTCGCCTACTGCACTGCGCAGCACCTTGATTGCCACCTCGGTCTGGTCCACTCCCTCCAGGGAGGTCAGAATCGGATCGATGCTGCCTTGTGCGTCGGCCCGCAGGATCACCTGCAATTCCTTGGCTTCTTCGCCCTGGATCATGGCAAACAGACTGTCGACGTCGGGCTCTTCCAAATCACCTTGGGAATCCTGTTCCTGGCTCCGCTGCAGGTCGGCTTGCTGGATGGCGGCTTGCTTGGAAGGCACGACCTCAAAGAATTCTCCGGCCTCGGGCAACTCCGACACACCCAAAATCTGGACCGGCGTACTAGGACCTGCTTCCTCGAGACGGGTCCCTGCATGATCCCGCATCGCCCTTACGCGTCCCCATGTGCCGCCGACGACCACGTAATCTCTTTGCTGCAATGTCCCGTTCTGGACCAGCAGGGTGGCCGTAACGCCTTGCTTGCGGTCGACGTGGGCTTCTACCACGGTACCTACGGTCTGTCCATCGGGGTTCGCCGCGGGAGCCATGTCGTCGGCCAGTAGAGTCAGGGTATCCAGCAGCTCGTCGATGTTGTCTCCTTCCAAGGCGCTGATGGGTATGACATAGGTGTCGCCTTCCCAGTCCACCGGGATGAGGTCCTGATTGGACAGCTGCGTCATTACGTTGTTGATGTTGGCATTGGGCCGGTCGATCTTGTTCAACGCGACCACGATGGGCACTTCGGCCGCCCGCGCGTGGTCGATAGCTTCCCGAGTCTGCGGCATGATGCCGTCGTCCGCAGCTACGACCAGAATCACCAGATCCGTGATTTCGGCTCCGCGCGCCCGCATTTGCGTGAAGGCCTGGTGCCCCGGGGTGTCGATAAAGGTGATCGTCTGCCATTCTCCGCCGGTCTCGTGGTGGACTTGGTAAGCGCCCATGGCCTGGGTGATGCCGCCCGCCTCGGTATCCACCACGCTGGTCTTGCGGATAGCGTCCAGCAGCGTGGTCTTGCCGTGATCCACATGCCCCAAGACGGTGATCACCAGCGGTCGGGGCTGCAAACTGGATTCGGGCTCCGCCGCTATGATGTCCTGTATTCTGTTCCGCTTCGTCCGAATCCGCGAAGGCGTGGATTCTTCGGCGGGTTCTTCCGCCTCTTCTGTTTCTTCCTCCACCTGCTCCGACTTCGACTTAATAATTATGTTAAGTTCGTGACAGACAATTTCCGCGGTCTCGAGGTCGATGGCCTGGGTAATGGGAACCATTAGGCCAAAGCTCATCAGAATGCGCAGCAGGTCGATAGGGCTCTTGCCCACGACCACCGCCAGTTCGCCCACGGTAATGGGGGCCTCTATATACACAGTCTCCTGTGCTTCCAGTGTTTCTTCTTCCACCATCTCTTCGTTTCTCTCCATCCTCTAAAGAACTCCTCCCGGGGCGCCGAGGTCGGCCCGGGACACCTGACAACTGCCTCCCTGCGCGCCGGTTCTACACGGCATCGGCACCCGGCGTCTCGTCCCGCTCGAGTTTCTGGATCGGGGAAGCTGCGTCCAGACATTCCCAATACTGCTGCAAGTATTCTTTTTCCGTAGGCGTCAACTTGGCTTTGAGAGCTTGTTCAATGGGCGGGTTCCGGCGCCTGGGCTTGCCGGCCTGCGACAGACCCAAACCTACTGCCCAACAATCCTTGTCGGCATGCAGGTAAGCACCTCGTCCGGACAATTTGGACGTGGGATCCACCAGAACGCCGCGTGCGCTGTTCACGATCCGAATCATCGATCCTTTGTCCTGTACTTGGCGGCAGGCGACACAGGTACGCTGCGGAAACCGCTTGGGCCGGACCGACCGTGACTTGGCCATGGCCTGCTTCACTCCTCCAGCAGTTCGTCGAAGCGGGCGGCGTTAGGGGAGCTCTCGCGCCGTTGCGACCTTAGGCCGGCAGCCCGTCGCCTGCGCTCGTCGTCCCCTTCGTCCTCTTCCGCGGACTTGGGGTCCACGGCCGCCTCCTGTTCGTATCCGGCCAAGAGTTCCGGCGGGATTTCCATGTCCGCGAGATTTTGGACGCCCGTCTGGGTCGTATCCCGGCGGGCCTTCAGCATATCGGCTGTGATGATGGCCGGCAGTTCTTCTTCCGGCAGGTCGTCCGGAGTCGCGTCCGCGGCGGCTTCGTGCTGCTGCTGTAAATTCTCGGTATATTCCTCATAGGACATTTGCTCCAGAGCCTTTTGCGCGGCTTCCCGGAAGGCTTCGTCCACGGGCACGGACGGCACGAACTCCGCGGGCTGCACGCTTTCTTGGACGGCCGACTGCCACTTCTCCTCTGCATCGGAGGTGGGCGGCTGCCCCAAAGCATCCTGCAGCACTTCGCTGAGCGCATCCGGCTTGTCGGCGCCGTCGGCCCTATCGCGACCGGCCAGCAGCTGGGCGGCGCGCTGCAGAGAATCGGAAGATTCAGACTGGCTACGCGCCAAGCGGCGACTGGCCACCGCCAGTTGATCATGCTTGATCATGTTCTGTTGGAGTTCAAACAGATCAATGCCTTCGCTCTGGGCTTCGGACTCGCTCTTGATGTCGATCCGCCAGCCTGTCAACCGCGCCGTCAACCGCGCATTCTGACCCGATCGGCCGATGGCCAGACTCAGCTGATCGTCCGCCGCCACCACGGTAGCCGTCCGGTTGGCTCCATCCTCGTGCAGCACTACGCCCGTAGCCTTGGCCGGACTAATCGCGTTCAGGATATAGATGTGGGGCTCTTCGCTCCACTCCACTACGTCAATCCGTTCTCCGGCCAGTTCGCTGACGATGTTTTTGATGCGCACGCCGCGCATGCCCACGCAGCTGCCTACAGGATCCACGTTGTCGACCGTGGCTATGACCGCGACCTTGCTGCGGGCTCCGGGCTCGCGCACGATATTTTTGATTTCCACAATGCCTTCGCGCAATTCCGGAATCTCCTGCTCCAGCAGGCGACGCAGCAGGTTGCGGTGTGTCCGGCTCAGCTTGACGTAGGGACCGCGATTGTCTTTTTCCACCTTCTCCACGTACAGCTTGATGTAGTCGCCCCGCCGCAACCGATCATTGGGAATCTGTTCTTCGCGCTTGAGGACAAATTCGGATCGATCGTTGACCGTCACGGTCACCGTGTTGGACATGGAGTCCACGCTCCGCACCTGGGCGCTGACGATTTCCCCGACCCGGTCTTTGTATGTTTGGTAAATGATGTTGCGCTCGGCTTCGCGGATGTGCTGGATAATCACCTGCTTGGCTGTTTGCACGGCAATCCGACTGATGTCCTCCGGTTGGATTTCGATCAGCACCAGATCGCCTTCCTCGGCTTCGGGACTTACTTCGTAGGCATCCGCGAAGTTGATCATGGTGCGGTCGTCCAGTACTTCGTCCGTTACCTCCTTTTCCACGAAGAGACTGGAATCGCCGGTGATGCGATCCACTTTGGCGACCACGTTGGACAACAAACCATTGCGATTGCGATAGGTGGAAGCCAAAGCTGCTTCGATGGCCTCAAAAATGACGTTGGTGTCCAAGGCCCGTTCGGCCGCAACTGCCTTAATGCCAACTACCAGTTCCTTGTTCATTGCCTTGCCTCGACGGCTGTACCTTCTACTGCTACCCCTTATAAATAAACAAAAAGTGGGATTCCCCACTCTGCGTCACAAACTCCGCACACCTCTAGTTTGCACCGGAGGGGGCTGCACAAGGCCGAAACCTGAATGCTTCCCAGCGCAGGGATTATAACCCATTGGGCAAGCCCATGTTGGTACGGAGCAGGCTGAAAACAGCCCGGCGAGCTCGGCACGTCGCCCGCAGCGCTCTACGCGGCGGTTTCCCAAGCACCGAATTCGTCTTCCACGCTCGGGTAAGGACCGAAAACCCTATGCCCGCAATCCGCCCGATGTCCCGCGGCGGGTACGCTTGCCGGTATCCTGGCGTTGCACACCGGGTGTCCCTGACGCTCCCAGGCGTCTCACGATCTCCCTCCGGGATCGACCGCACGTCCCGACATCCAGAGCCGCGCCGATAGACGGCCGTCGGCGCAAAATCCCGCAACAGGGGCCCAAGGCTCCGACGCGGGCCTCTGGCAAGGCGCGGGATGCGGAGAACGTGCGGAACCTCAAGGAGGTATACGGGGATTCGCGACCAGGCGTAGAGGCCGCCATTCGGATCTTGGACAAACGAGGCCAGGCGTGTTCCGGACGATTCTGGATCAGGGATCGAAAGAGGCAAATGGCGGAAAGTAGAGTAGTCCCGGTCCCAGAATCAAGCAGCAGAAGGCGAAAGGGAGCAGGCCGTGTCGACGTACGAAATTCGTCAGGAACCGGATGGCCGAGACACCTGAAAGAGTACTGGTCGGAAAGGAAACTACCAGCGGCAAGCGCAGGGCGGCCGGTTCAAAGGCATCGTCTACTCAGACAATGCGGAATTCCAGCAGACATACCCCCGGCATGACATGGGAAGACCCGTTCGAAAGCTAAAGCGGACCCCGCCCAACTGCTCCAGGGAGTGCACCCGTCCCGTCGCCATCGTGGTAGTGCCGCTGCGGCTTATGTTATGCCTGGGACCAGGGGCTAAGGCCTGGCCCAAGCCCATCCATACCGCGTCCAGCCAGGTCGATTTCTCAAGGTAACGGTACAGGGCTACCGCAGACTACTGGACGAAATGAGCAGAAATTCAGTCGACCCTTGCAGCATACCCAAGACCGCCGCCTGAGACGTCTCAGGCATATCCGAGGACATGACGGGTCTCAAGCGTCCGGTTCGGCAACTCGGCGTCGGGATTTCGATACCGACCCCATCGTCCTTTGAGCGTGCCGCGCAGTCTGGTTCGGAATTCGATACCGCGCATGAAATTCTTGTCGAAACTCGGTCCACCTCCCATCCCGAAGCGCCTGCCGGATATCCTGCATGAGGTTTTGCATGAAGGTCACGTTGTGAAGCGTACACAGGCGCAAGCCGGAAATCTCTTTGCACCGGACTAGATGATGCAGATAGGCCCGTGAAAAGTGCGTGCAGGCGTAGCAGGCACAATCGTGCTGCAGCGGGACTTCGGCTGTGGCATGTACGGCATTCCTCAGATTCAAGCGGCCTTCCGGATGCAGTACGGCACCGTTGCGGGCGATGCGGGTGGGCATTACACAATCGAAGATGTCTACACCATGGTGAACGGCTTCTACTATGTCGTCCGGAGCTCCCACCCCCATCAGATACCGGGGGCGATTCTCGGGCAGGGCGGGGCAGGTACAAGCCAGGGTGCGATACATTTCCTGTTTCGTTTCGCCCACTGCCAGCCCGCCGATAGCCAAGCCGGCGAAATCGAGTTGGGAAAGGAATGTGGCGCTGGCGACTCGCAGATCCTCGTAGATACCCCCCTGTACGATGCCGAACAAGGCCTGATCTGCCTTGGCGTGGACTTCCCGACAGGTCTCGGCCCAGCGATGCGTGCGTGCCAACGCCGCCAGCAGATAGTCACGGTCGTGCGGGGGCGCACACTCGTCCAAGACCATGGCGATGTCCGGACCCAGACTTTCCTGAATTTCCATAGCCAAGGCCGGGGTGTACTTGTGCCAGCTGCCGTCCAGATGCGATTGAAACGTGACGCCATCGTCATCGCACCTGCGTCTGCGGGCCAGACTGAAAACCTGAAAGCCTCCCGAGTCCGTCAAGATCGGTCTCGGCCACTGCATGAATTCGTGCAATCCTCCCAAAGATTGGATCAGACGGTGACCGGGACGCAGGTACAGATGATAGGCATTGGCCAGAATCAGATCGCAGCCTGCTGCTTGCAGGTCCCGCGGCTCCAGTGTCTTGACCGAGGCCTGTGTACCGACAGGAGCAAAAGCCGGGGTTTGCAATAGGCCCCGCGCCGTCTGAAACGTCGCTCGGCGGGCCTGTCCCCGACGGGCCAAAATGTCGAATTTGAAGTGTCGGCTCATGGGTGCCAGGCTACTGCTGCGACCGTGACCAGAGAACCCCGGATTTCGCTTGCGGCCAACACGAAATTTATAATCAAAGGGTCTCCATATCCTTCGAGACTAGAGGTGAGACTCACGGATGGGCGAAGAAATACAGCGTCAACGCCGCCGCTTCAATCGAGCTTGGGAAGTGTTGAGCGAACTCCCTTTTCCCGAGGTTTCCTGCGAGCGCCTTCATGACTTGCACAACGACATCAGTCAATACGACGTCGAAACCGTCAAGTTCATTCAGCAGTGGCGCACGTCTCCACCGCACGAATTGGACGAGGACAAGGATCTGAGTCAGGCGCTGTCTGCTTTCAAGTCCCGCACTCCTTTGGAAGTGGAGAGCCGCAGATCCCTGCTTGTCTACAAGAACAAGGTAGACGCTCTCATTCGAGAATACAACTTGTTGATCCGGCTCTTTTAGGAGTCCGCACAGCCGAAGAACTGGTTTGCCCCCAATCTGCAATCCTGTGCTCTCTCGGGGAGGCGCGGGCCGCCTCCCTATCTCCATCTCCGCAACGGCAGTGTCGGGGCGGCCATGCAGAGAAACCAGGGTAGGTCTTCGGGGCGCCGGAGACCGCTACGGGCCGGGTGCTCGTAGCATTTCCGTACAGGCGGCGGCTCGAAAGCAGGCGGGTGCGTGGTCCATGACAAAGCCCGTAGCCTGCATAAAGGCATAGCAGACGGTGGGGCCGACGAACTTGAAGCCTGCCTGTTTCAGACCCTGAGCCATGGCCTGTGCCTCAGGCGAGGTGGTAGGGCATCGGCCGCTGACGATAGGCCGGTAATCGACGTACTGCAGCAGCCACTGCCGAAAACTGCCTTCTCGGCGACGCAGTTCCAGATAGGCCCGTGCGTTGTCGATCGTGGCCCGGATCTTGGACTCGTTTCTCACGATCCCCGGATCGGCCATCAAAGTCTCGATTTTGTGCGCGTCGTATGTCGCCACGGCTGCGGGATCGAGACCGTCGAATACGGTCAGGAACCGTGCGCGTTTCTCCAGCACGACTCGCCAGGAGAGGCCGGCTTGAAAAGTATCCAGCACCAGCTTGGCCCAAAGGTCTGGATCGGATTTCACGGGCACCCCCCATTCCTGGTCGTGGTACGCCACCATAGCGGAGCCGGCATAGGCCCATGCACAACGACACAACCCGTCGTCCCCGATTGCCGTATCGTCGGCCATGTTCGACTTCTCGCTTTCAACGCACGACCAGAACGAGGCCGGCCAGCGTCAGACCCACTCCGAAGAGCGCGGATGCGCTCGGCAGCTCGGCAAAGAGCAAGGCGCCAGCCAGCAAGGCTATCATCACTTCCTGCATCGACAGGAGATTCACTACGGTAGCGTCGAGATAGCGCAAAGCGGCATTGTAAAGCGTGTGGCCGATGCCCATGGGAATGAGACCTGCCCCCACCACGCTCGCGATCGACTTCCACGTATATCCCTGCGGCGAGAAGGCCAGCACGGCAAACGGCAATGTGCAGACCGAGCCCAGCAAGTACACCGTTCCCGCATAGGCAAAGAGATCCGTCTGCGCGCGTTGGTGCCGACCGGCTACGCTGTAGACGGCGAAAGTCAGCGCGCTGCCCAAAGCCAACACGTCTCCCCACAGCATGGACCTGGTCATGTGCGGTTCGAACCCCGTCAAGCATACCAAGCCGCCCAAAGCCAACGCCACGCCGATCCATTGGCTCCGCTTCAGGCTTTCTCGGAGCGTGAACCGAGACAACAAGGCAATGAAAACGACCGAAGAGTACACCAAGGTCAAGGCATGCGCCAGCGTCGTAAAGCGAATCGCGGCTACATAGGCCAGAAAGTGCAGACTCAGGGTCAGACCCAAGAGCCCGTACAGAACCGGATTCTGGCGAAACGGCAGCGGCTCGCGGCGCCAGCCAGCCACCGCCGACACGACCAGCCCCCCTACGACGAGGCGGCCAAACGCAATCTCGGAAGAAGTCAACGTCTCGGTGGCCCACCGCGTAAAGACGGGACTGGAACCGAACAGAAGCGCGGCCAGACCGGCGAAAAGATACCCTTTGCGCCTTGAGGCGGCCATCGAAAGAGACTACGCGCTCCGTCTACTGAAAATTGATCCCGCTCAGCACCATGCTAAGTATGATGAGGGAGCTGCATCCGATCACCACCCACTTGATCGAGCGGGAAAAACCCTGCTGGTTCGGCTGGGAAAAACCCTGCTGGTTTGGCTTGTACTTTTTGGATTGGAGGCGCTGCCGACGACGATTTCGCCGGGCAAGGGAACGACCCTGCTGGTTCGGCTTGTACTTTTTGGCCATGGAACCCGTCCATCCTGAATAAGACTGTATATCTGCGTCGATGTACCCTGGCTATTATCTACCATGTCGGTGGATTGTGGGTGCACAAGGCCCCTCGCAGACAGGCTCCCCCGTGAGATTTCTTCGCCGCCTCCATATGTTAGACTGCACGGCGTCCATTGTCTTCCGAGCCTTGTCGAGAGTCGTCGTCTGTGCACCGCCTGACCGATACTTTGGCCATCGTGATGTTCCTGGCCGGCGTGGGCATCTGTCTGTATCTCTTGCAGCAAGTATCCCCGTTCCTGGAAAGCGGGCAGGACAACGTCGAAGCAATCACCCTGATGTTTCTGGGGTTGTTTCTGCTGGCGGGCGGTGGATTCACCGTGGTCTCACGTCAGCTGCAGAGCAAGTGGCCGGTCCTGATGGGACGTACCCGGGAAAACACGGGGCTGCGACAGGGCGTCTTGGCCGGCGCCTCCACCTGCGTGCTGGCATTGCTGGCGATTTACGATCTGCTCGACTTCGCCATGGCCCTGACCGTAGTCTTCTTGGCGCTCCTGGTCGAGACCTTCCTGCGCAACCGGCGGCCTGTCGTATAACAGCAGTCCCTGCCTGCTTCCGGCCGGCAGACCGCTGCACTGATTGCCGACATCCTGACTTCTCTTGCCAACCTCTTCGGAGCTTTTGAGCGCCATGACACAGTTCGGTCAGACCTGTCTGCAGCCCGAAAAAACGCTGCAGTATATCGGACTAGCCGCCAAAGCCTATCAAGTGGTGCAGGCCGAGGCATTGCAGGATCGCTGGCATCCTCCTACCGATGTGGCCATTCCCCTCTTCATCGGAGGCGCCGCCGGCGCGCATCTGCAGCGGATCGTCTCCTGTTTGATGCAGGCCTATCCGGCCGACCACCCAGTGCATTGGGTCCAGTCCGGCGATTCGCGGCCTAGCCAGAGCGTGAAGTTGTCGGTCGTGGCTGCCGGCGACGTACCCGCGGGTTGCGAAAACCTGCTGGTACCGCCTCTGCCCGAAGAGGCCAGCATTCACACGTTGGCCAACGTGGTGGCACGGCTGCGGGCTCCCGGAGGTTGTCCCTGGGACTACGAACAGACTCTGGTTTCGATGCGCATCCAGATTCTCAGCGAGGTGCACGAGGTCATCGAGGCCATAGATCTACAGGACGACGCCAACCTCCAAGAGGAACTGGGAGATCTGATCATGGATGCTCTCTTCCTGATCCATATTGCGCAGACCGACGGCAAATTCCAGTTGGCCGACGTCTTGACCGGGATCTGCCAAAAAATGATTCGCCGACATCCTCATGTATACGGAGACATCCATCTTCCGGACAGCGATACCGTGCTGTCGCAATGGGACGAGATCAAGAAGGCCGAAAAGGCAGACCGAGACCGGCCGCTGCACCCTTTCGACGGCATTCCCGCCGGCTTGCCTGCCTTGGAAATGACCCGGGAACTTCAATCCAAGGCCCAAAAGAACGGCATTGCCTTGACGGAACTCGACACAGAAAACGCCCGGACAGAACATTGGACGGAGGAAAGACTAGGCCACATGCTGTGGAATCTGGTGCAATCCGCTGCCGCCGACGGAGTCAACGCCGAAACCGCACTGCGCAAGCAGAACACGCTCGTCCGCAACCGATGCAAGCCCCTGTCCGACTCGGAACAATCGTAGCCGTTCGCCCTATTTCGCCTACCGCATTGTTTTGAGGGGAGTCTGCCCCGGAAAGCCAGAGCATGCTGCGCGCCGGCGTCCGTCGAGCTCGAGGGGCCAGACATCCAGGATTGACCCAATCGCATCAAGAGTACAGTGCTTCGCTACAGATTCCCTCTTTCTTGGGCCAGAGAATGCATATGTTCTGCCTGGGATCCGGAACATCGATGCTACTGCAATACTAGAAATTAGAACCTTTTTGAATTCTGTTGCCTAGGAGACAGGATTCTTGGCCATGGGTACGAGTCGGATCAGTCTGGGTGGGTTGTTGGTGGGGGCGTTCCTGCTTGCCGCCTGTTCGGGTCCTATCCAATCTCTTCGTCTTATCAAGGACGATTTATTCCTTACCCCTGCCCAACGAGCCCAACAAGCAGGAGTGACTGCGCTCCATGTGGCGGTACTCCAAAACCAAGGCCCCGAAGTCGCTCGGTTGCTGGATCAAGGTGCGGATCCCAATGCTCAAACCATATTCGCCTATCGATACAAAGATTGGGAACCTGGGGAACCTGCGTTGGGTGCGGGCGTAACGCCCCTGCATCTGGCCACAGAAATCCGTTCGGCACACTTGGTAGAAGTACTATTGGCCGCAGGGGCCAACCTCAATGCCAAGGACAAGACGGGAGCGACGCCTTTGCATCGAGCGGCGGAAGCGGGAGCCTTCGACCTGGCGGCAGCCTTGCTGACGGCGGGCGCAGATCCCGGAGTCAAGGATAAGATGGGAGCGACGCCCCTGCATCGAGCGACGGAAGCCGGAGCCTCCGACTTGGCGGCAGCCTTGCTGACGGCGGGCGCAGACCCCGGAGCCAA
>DAOUKB010000144.1:0-5035 GCA_034421855.1 Anaerolineales bacterium | reverse complement strand
TCATGCAGGTCGTGTCCCGGCAGGCCGGTGCCCAGACCGCGCCGGGTCAGACGCGGGTCGGGATGCCCCAGCAGAGCCAGCAGCGAAGGCAGAGCCCGCATACGCTCCACCAGACTTGCCACGCGTTGCGGCGTCGGGGATTCCAAACGGGAGAGCACGAAGTTGGCCAAGACTGCTTCCACGGCTCGCATATGGGTACGACAAGTTTCCAGCGCGGATTGGGGATCCGGGCCTTCCGCGGAAGTGCCGTAGAACTGCACCAGACCGATATGCTGCGGCCGATAAAAACCCGCTGCCACGTAAATAAAGTTCACGTCTCCCTGATAGAGGCCGCGCAAAGCCGCCCATTGTTTGCCTAAAACGTCCGGATCGTCGCGGGCGTCCAAAGGCAGATACGCCAGTTCTTTGAGAGTCACCACGCGATGCCGGGCGGAACTCGCGGCGTCCGGTCTATGGAAATACAGAGTGCCGCTCGTCTCCGGCGCAGGGGCTAGAGGAGGCGATGGGTACAGAGTGAAATCCGACATGGCGATATGCAGTGGCGCCGCTACTCGCGGGAACGAATTTGGGTCAGGGTCCGGACCGGATCCGCCACCGGCGGATGCACCAGCAATCCTTGCGCCAGCAAGGAGAGAAAGCCGAGGGGGATGATGAGCCATAACCCCCAGGTAGCCAGCGTGTCCAGAAAGGCACGACCCTGCTGCAACGTGTGGCTGGCTTCGGAGTGCCCTCCGAGTTGCCGGGCCCAGGCTTCCGCATCCAATACCCCCAGGTATTGGCGGTAGGCCAGATAACCCAGGCTGGCCAAGGCGTAGAGCGCCAGGCCGCCCGCGACCCGCCAACGCAAGGCATCGGGATTGAAGCGGTCCAGCTTCACGGCCACGACTCCGCATATGCTCATGCAGGCTATGAGCACCGGTACCGGGGGCACGGCGACACCGGCCGCGACTGCCGCCAGCATGCCGGTCGCCAGCATCCAAGGCCGACTGTGCCGATCCGGAGCGGCTGCCAGATACAACCAAAGGCACATGCCGAAAGTGATCAGCAGAGAGCCATGATCCCAGGCCACCCAGAGCAGAGCCAGAAGACCGTTCAGCACATGAAGGGCCAAGATTTGCACGGTGTCGAGCAGTTGTTGCAGCCGGAGCATGGATCTAGGGAGCCAAGGTGGTGTCCCGCAGGCTGACATCCACCGGATGGGTGTAGGAAACGGACTGGGGTGCGCTGATGGGCGTACCCGCGGTAGTCGCCGTAATTCGAACGGTATGACGCCCGGGATCTCGAGGATCCCAGGGAGGCAGGACTACGAGGCGGGACATGGCGCTCCCGGTCCATTGCAGATCGCCGACAGGTCGGCGCACATGGGCGCGTAGGTAACGGGAAGCCAGATATCCGTTGATCCAGCTCTGCGATTCGGAGGTCAGCTGCAGCATCGCTTGGACTTGCATTACCGGATCCAGATACACGGCTTGGGTGCTGGTGCGGCAGCGTTTGATCCCCGCATCCGGACAGTCGTCGGGATAGCTGCCTCCCCCGGGACAGACCGTTTCCGGACGTCTGACCTTGCGCAGCGCCTTGCCTCCCCGTACATCTACGAAGAACGTCACCTCGGGCACCGTCTCCCGCGGCGTCACTTGCGACTGCAATACCGGATAGGGCGGCCGGTGGAAGACCCGAGCGATACGGGGGTGTTGCAATTCCACCCATTCCCGCGGGGGCGAGCAATCTGATTCCGCAGGGAGCGGCTGTACGGTGGGGGCCGGGGTGGGATCGACGAGGCCGGGCATGGGAGTCAGGACCGGAGGGGGGCTGGTGCGACAGTCGAGGTCGGTGCAGCCCAAATACAGAATGGCGCCGCAACCGTCCACTCCGGGACGGAAGTCGCAACTGTCGGTGCTGCAGGCGGTGGAACAGAGACCGAATCCCGGCTCGCCGTCGGTATAAGGCTGACCGTTGATAATGCGGTCGGCGTAGCTGCAGGTACAGCGACTCCCGCAAAGACCGACCTGCCGCTGCACCACGGCGCGCCAGGATGTCGGCCGGTCGTCGGCATCCGGTCCGGACTGGCGGGTCAGCCGCGGCGAAAGTTCCAGCAGGACGCTGGTCAAGAACAAGGCGAAGACCACACGGCAACCCGGCCTAGTCATGGGACGCCTCCGCGGACAGGATAGGACAGGCGCTGTGCCAATCTCCGGCCGCCGCCGAGACCAGAGGCTGCCACTGGCTCCAGGCCCAGGGCCGACCCTGGGCTTCGCCGAAGACATGCGGATCGAGAACGTAGGTCACCGCCTGGGCCACGGCTCCCGTAAGCGCCGTAGTCGCCGCGCTGGGATCCGACGCTTCCAGAGGGGCGACGAGGCATATCAGCTTCGCGGCCTGCCGCTGGGAAGCCGGTTCGCACCAGGCTCCGGCGGTAGCCGTCTGGCCCGCCGCCGATTGATATCGAGCCCGCAGAGGCAGGTTCAGATCGTGATCCTGCGGATCGACGAGTCTCAGTTCCAGATGCTGGAGCTCCTGGGGGGCCAGCCACTCCGTGAAGGCTGCCGTACAAGACGACGCGGCCCAGTTCCAGCTCCAGCGGTCGCTGCTGTCCGTAGTCGTGAGACGGAGA
Source organism: Anaerolineales bacterium (assembly GCA_034421855.1). Taxonomy (GTDB): domain Bacteria; phylum Chloroflexota; class Anaerolineae; order Caldilineales; family Caldilineaceae; genus Bin34. The sequence continues at coordinate 2,424 of DAOUKB010000144.1, read as the reverse complement.
CCGGCGGTGGGCCGCGGATCGATTTGCCGAATGTCGTCCGGGCTTGTCATGCCTGTCGATTGGATGGATAGAAACGCGACGGCCAAGCCGCCGAGCAGGAGCACGACCAGCAGAAAGATGCCGTACGTGATCCGGGACGCACGAGCGCGGTGGGAGGCGGACATGGGACTACTCGCGTGACAGGTCCGTTTCGACTTGGCGCAGCGTGGCGAGATCGCCGGCCGTGACCCGCACCAGACCGGCAAAGATCCAACCGGGTTCCTCCCGATGGGGGATGTGAGCCAGAATCCAGCTCCCGTCGCGGTTGCGGCCGATCGCGGCCAGAGACGTGCCCGGGGGCAGCGAGCCGATTATGGGAGCCGAGATGCCGGGTTGGGCCCGCACGTTCAAAGGAACGTCCACCGTATCGACGGTCACCGTGACCTCTGGAGCCGGCACCGCGGGCCGCTGCATAGGCGGCTGCTCCGCCGTCGAGGCCGGAACAGACCGCGGTATCCTTTCCCTTTCGCCGATCTGTGCCAGTTGCGAAGCGACCGCCCGCTTGTAGTTCGCGTCCATGACTTGGGGACCGGCCGGCAGCTTATCCGTGGCAGGCCGGGAGGCTGCCAGGGTGGGAATGCGGATATCGGCGGCGTCCGGCAGCGGAACCGTCGTGAAAACGTCGTAGTACATCAGCAAGGTGGTGCTGATCAGCACAGCCACCAGCGCACAGCCGACTACGACAACCGTCCGGCGACCGATTCGAAAGCCCGACCGTAGCTTAAACTGGTTCATATGTATCCATATCAAAAAACATAGATTTTTGCACGTAAAATATAGTGTAGTACATTTTTTCTATAAAATTACCATATCTTCCGATTTGCCTTGAAATCGACCGGCTTGCCGAGGCGTTGTTCTCGGCTGAATTCCTGGTTTCGGATCCTGGAACAAGAGCCGAAGGCGGCTGCAGGTCCGTGTCACGGCGGACGCCGCGGGACGCAAGCCGCGCTGGACTCCACGGAGGACATCCAGCGCTTTTCCTGCGGCCGTCTTGCGGAGACCCCAACGGACGACGACCGGCTTGGGTCGATGGCGAGGCTGTTTGAATCGAAAAGACAGCCGGAACGGAGACACTCCCCTGGCTTTACCGGGGCAGTGCAGTCGTTCCGGCAAGTACTTTCAGGGCGTGGATCTCAAGGCGTCGCTCCACAGCGCCCACAGCACACAGTCCGCGTCGCTACGGGGGTGGGCGTCTCCGGCGTGGGTACGGCGTCCCGAACTTCGGACAAGGCCGGTTATCGAATACGGAACCGGCGCCTCTGCATGGATTCCGTCTGCGTACCCGCAAGCCCTGTGCGGCGGTTCCGGCTCCCATATGCCGACTGGCGCCGAGGATGGAAGGTCGGCGTAAGGTTTGGGACGGGTCTACTCCACCGGTTGGATGGAGGAACAAACTTGCTGTTGCGGCATCCGAATGGGGAGACAGGCATCTGGAACATGAGGGTCCGCGTAATTCCCGCAGGCTTTCAATGGAGAGATTCTCAAATCGCTCTTTTCCCTCCTGTGTCCGCGGGTTAGGTACCGACGTGTACAAAGAGAGTGGTCAGGATGCCTTGCTCGACAGCACCGGGGTAGCCTTGTAGCCGAGATAGGGTATCGAGGATATCGTCCAGCTATAGTCGAGGTAGGGCAGGCATTTTTGTGCTTGGAGCGTGGACCGTCCATGATCCTCTCTGCCGTGCCCAGATCCCCGGCCGCGTCCGCGGGTCGGGGATTGCATTGGCCAGAGCCGGTGTTCTGGGCCCGATGCGGCCCGCGGGCCGGGAGAAATCGGGAGTTGCGCCGATACGAAGCGCACCGGCGACATCCCTTAGGTTCGCTGCTGCGGAAAGCTGCCGATTGTCGTCGCTACCACATGGAAACGCGGATATCCTTGGCAGCCAGCTGTCTATGGGAATGCATCTTATTCCCTATTTCCTGGGAAAACGACCCTACGTCTCTTCCCAAGAACGCAGTGACCGTTGTGACATAATGGGCTGGGATAGTGTTTAGGGGGTTGGCTGTCGCCGACACTAGGAGGACAACAAGGCAGGTCGCCAACGGTGGCGTCCGGATTGTCTGTACTCGTCGTTAAGAGATCGCAACCCGACAATTCCCATGGAAAGCCGCAGCGGCCGCTGTCGAGGACTGCTTTGAACTTGCCTGCCAAGGAAGGGGACTGCGCCATGTCCCGACGGCGGATTGTGCTGGGCAGCTTGGCGGCCGGTGGGGCAGACGCGGTCTTCAACCGGGTGCAGTTACAGAAATTGCTGTTCCTCATCGACCGAGAAATCCCCAATCTGGTGGACGGACCTCATTTTGGGTTTACACCGTGCCGCTTCGGGCCCTTCGACAAGTCGGTTTATGCAGTATTGGACGAACTTTCGGCTGAAGAGCTTGTACGTA
>DAOUKB010000143.1:0-55960 GCA_034421855.1 Anaerolineales bacterium | reverse complement strand
GCGGGCCGACCCGCAGCAAAATGTACCGACTGAGGGGGCCGGCCAAGAGAATTACCCGCGAAAGCTGTAGCCCACGCCGCGAATGCTGATGATGCGGGGTTCGTGCGGACCCAGATTACCGATTTTGCGCCGCAGGCCGGAGACTTGGATGCGGACGTTGTTCCGCAGCGAAACGGGTTCCGCCTCCATGTCGTTCCAACAATGCCGCCAAATGTCCTCGTAGCTGAGGTTTTTCCCTTGATGGCGCATGAGCAGGACCAGCAAACGGAATTCCAAGGGCGTCAAATCCAGTCTGCTGCCGTCCAAACTGGCGCAGTGCCGATCCCTGTCCACCACTAGCGTGCCGCTGCTCAGCACGGGAGCGTAGCCGACCTGTCGACGGTCCGGTGCGGCGGCGCCATGGTGCGTCAGCTGATACTCCACGCGCACCAGCAGCTCCTGTACGCCGAAGTTCCCTTTGATCAGATAATCGTCGGCTCCCTGTTGGAAGCCCAGGACTCTGTCTACCGGATCTGTGAAGTTGCCTGTAGTCACGATGACGGGCACTTGGGACGTCTTCCGGACCGTGCGCAGGATGTCCAGGCCGTTGACGGCCTGATGGCCGGCGCTGCGGTTCAGGCGCAAGTCCAGCAGGATCAGATCGGATTCGAGCGTTTGGGCCATCTCCAGGCCGACCGCCCCTTCCGTAGTGGCCGTGATTTTGTGCCCTGCCTGCTCGAGGTAATAGGACCAGGTATCCACCAGATCGCGTTCGTCTTCGATGATGAGAATATGGGCCATCTCAGGGTTGGGGGTCCGTAGTCGTCGCAAAGAGCGCCATGGCCATCGGCAAGGGACCGTAGTACCAGGCCAGGCACAGGGCCAACCAGAAGCCCAACAGCCCGTCCTTCCATCCCGCCAAGGCGATGTACCGATAGTAGAAGAGGCGCAGAAAGCGACGAGTCAACGCCGAGACGGGTAAAGGCATGTGCCAGTCCGTCCGACGGGCCTCCAAAGCCGCGTAGCGCCGCTGTTTGGCATGAAACTGGTCCCAGGTCTGGTAGTTGAAATGGATCATGGCGTTCTGCAATTCGTAGATGCCTCCCTGCACCGTGGGACGCTCATGTACCGGGGGCGAGTCGACATAGGAAGATCGAGCAGGCCGCAACAACCGCAGTTGTCTGTCGGGGCTGAAGCCGCCCCCCTGCGGTACTCCGTTCACGATGTAGTTGCGACGCGGCATGGTGGCGCCCGCCCACGCGCGCGCTCCGACATCGTTTTTACATAAAGCGATTATTTCGGCAGCCAGGGCGGCGGGAATCCGCTCGTCGGCGTCGACGAACAATACCCACTCCGCCCGCACCAAGTCCAAGGCGGCCTGTCGCTGGCTGGCAAAATCCGCGAAGGGTCGTAGTACGACCCAGGCGCCGCAGGCTCGGGCGATTTCTCGGGTACCGTCCGTGCTGCCGGAGTCGAGCACCACGATGCGGGACAGGAACTTGCGCAACGAGCCGATGCAGGCCGCGATATGCTGAACCTCGTTGCGGGTCAGCACGATCCCGACGATCGACGACGCGTCGGGAGCCGAGTCCCGTGGAGCCGGGCGGTCGACCAAGGGGAGTGCGTCCACGGCAAGCGGCTGGCGGGCGACGGCGGCTACAGAGTCCGGTGCATGTACAGTTCGCCCTGCTCGAAGTTCCGGGCGGCGTAGTACGGGCGCGTGCCGACCGCGGCAATGACGCTTTGGCGCGTAAATCCGGCCGCGCGGCTGATGCGGGCTGCTGCGTGCAGGAGCCGGGTGCCCAATCCAACGTGTTGGGCCGCTCCTGCGTCCCCGGCCGGTGCTTGCAGCCCTTGGACCGGTCCGTATACATGGACTTCGCGGATCATGGCATGTCCCGCGATTTCGGGCAGGAAGCGGTGACTGCCGGCTTCCGGGCTCTTGACGTGACTGAGACGCAGAAAGCCGGCGATCCGACTTGGGGGGCCGTCGCCCGGGGCAGGCTGTTCCAGGGACAGGAAGATTTCTTCGGTCGACGTGGTCTCGTAGCGGTATTCTCGCAGTTCGAGTTCCGCCGCCGCGATCGGCTCTCGGCTGATTTCCCGACAGCGAATGCAACCACAGTAGGTTCCGCGGCGGCGCAATTCCGCGTGCACCACCTCCCGCAGATTGCTGGTGGTGACGCCGGCCGCAATATGGTGGGCCGGAATGTCCCGAAAGAGGCGGTTGACCCGCACATAGGGCGGCAGGCCGGGTTTGACGTCCGCCAACAGCTGCACCAGTTCGGCCTCCGTGTAGGGTTTGTATCGCCCCTGCTGGTACAGGGCAAACAGTTCCGTGCCGCCGATCACGGAACAGGGATAGATCTTCAGTTCGTCGGGGCGTATGGCCCGATCCGAAAAGAACCGGTCGAAGTATTCCCGATCCGTTTCGAGAGTGGCGCCGTAGAGATTGGGCATCCAATGCAGGTGCAACTTGAAGCCGGCGGTGCGGAGCAGATTCAAGGCCTCGCGCACGGCCTGGACGTCATGGCCGCGGTTGTTCAGCGCCAGGACTCTGTCGTCCAGACACTGAACGCCTATCTGCACTTTGGTGACGCCCAATTGGCGCAGATGGACGACTTCCTCGGGGGTAATCCAATCCGGGCGCGTTTCCACTACCAACCCCACGTTGCGGTGCCGGGCCGTCTGGTTGCGGTGCAGGGCCTCCTGCAGGGAAGTGCTGGGGGGAGCTTCCGCGTAAGCCCGGTCGTTCATGGCATCGAAGCACCGTTGGATGTACCACTCGCGGTAATTCCGGCTGTAGGCGCTCCAAGTGCCGCCCAAGACGAGCAATTCCACCTTGTCGGCGGGATGCCCGATGTGTTCGAAGCTTTCAATGCGGCCCCGCGTCTGCAGGAAGGGGTCGAACCCGTCCCGTTCCGCTCTCTGGCAGCCGGGTTCGTCATGGATGTAACTCTTGGGCATGCGGTAGTCGTCGGGACAGAAAATACAGGCCGCAGGACATCCTGCCGGAGCGGTCAGGACCGTAACGGGGGCCACGCCGCTGGCGGTGCGCATCGGCTTCATGCGAATGCGGCTCAACAGTCCCGCATGGGCATCCAGCAAGCCGGCATCCACCAGATAGTGATAACCTGCCACCAGATTGGATTTGGAGTAAAAGCCGACGCCGTCCTTAGGATACTTGCCCAATATGGCGCGCAGGGTTTGGCGGGGATCCCAGTCGCTGTCCGAAAAGGTTACAATTTCCGAGAATATACTCTGGAGGGCCGTAGCGTGGCGGTGCGGGTCGAAGGCTCGCTTCTTTTGGTTCCAGACCTCGGTACGCGCCACCACCTGGGCGGGAATTTCTTCAGGGGCGAGGATGCGTTTCATGGACCGAGGCAGACGGCGCGTATGAGTATTCCCGGCTTGGCGGCCAGCCGATGCATTATAACAACGGACTGAGGTCTCGGATTATATGCAGCCCGCTGTCCAGAACTATCTGTTGACGTTGAATCGGAACTACTATGCGCAGGTGGCCGCAGCCTTCGACGCGACCCGCTCCCGGCCCTGGCCCGGCTTTGCCGTAGTGACTGATTACGTGCAGTCCAGGTATCCCGCCCCTTGGGCGGCTTTGGACGTGGGCTGCGGCAACGGACGTTTGTTGCCTTATCTCGGGGAAAGAGGGTTGCTGCAGAAGTATGTGGGCGTGGATGCGAACGACACGCTGCTGTCCAAGGCACGCCTGAAAGCGCAAGCGGCGCCCGAGCTTGCCTGCCGGTTCCTGGAGTTGGACATCTCCACCGCAGATTGGCCCGCCCGCCTGGCGGAACCCCCGGGGTTCGACGTCGTCTTTTGTCTGGCTACGCTGCACCATCTGCCGGGCGCGACGCTGCGCCGGTCGGCCTTGCAACAGATGGCCGGTCTGCTGAAGCCTGGGGGTTATCTGATCTTGAGCAATTGGCAGCCGCTCAACAGCAAACGGGAACAGGGAAAAGTTCTCGATACGGCCGCCTTTCAACTGGCTCCGGGCGTTTTGGAGGAGGGCGACTTTCTGATCAGCTGGAAGCGTGAAGTGGAGGCAGTCCGTTACGTACACGTTTTCTCCGCCCAGGAAGTGGAACATTTGGCCGCGGCCGCCGGTTTGACGACGGAGCATCAATTTCTGGAAGACGGCAGCGAGCGAAATCTCAATCTGTATTCCATCCTGTGCCGGGCCCCAACCCAGGAAGCGCTGCCGTGACCCCATCGCCGGCCGTCGCTCCCTCCGCGCTGGCTACGGCCGCTTTTCGCGCCGAATTCGGCAAGGCTCCCGCGGCGCTGACGCGGGCTCCCGGGCGGGTCAATGTCATCGGGGAGCATGTGGACTACAACGACGGCTTCGTGATGCCGGCGGCCCTGAACCTGGAGGCTTGCCTGGCCTTCGCGCCGCGGGACGATGGTCGGGTCCGGGTCCATGCCGTTTCCTACCGCGCAACGGAGGAGTTCGACTTGGCCGCTCTGTCCGGGAAAGGCCAGCTCAGCTGGATCGACTATGTGGCCGGGCCCGCGTGGGCTTTGCAGGCACGCGGCGCATCGTTACGCGGCTTCGACGCGGCTCTGGCCAGTAGTGTGCCCGTGGCCAGCGGTCTCAGCAGCTCTGCGGCGGTGGAAATAGCGGCCATGCGCACTTTCGTCGCTCTGTCCCACTTGGACCTGACGGGCGTCGAGATGGCCCAGACCGCCCAAAGGGCCGAAAACGAGTATGTAGGCGTAAGCTGCGGCATCATGGACCAGTTCATAAGCGTCTTGGGGCAGTCTGGACATGTGCTGCTGATTGATTGCCGCAGTCTGGAGTACGAGCCGGTGCCGGTTCCCGATTCGGTTTCCCTGGTCGTTGCGGACACCACGGCCAGTCGGGCCCTGGCCGGCAGCGCCTACGACGAACGCGTTGCGGAATGCGGTGCAGGGCTGGCCGCATTACGCCGTCAATGGCCGGAAATCGCTTCCTGGCGAGACGTGCAGTGGGATCAGGTGACCGGTCCCCGCTCGCCCTTGACCGGAAAACCGCAGCTGCGGGCCCGGCACGTAGTCAGCGAGATCGCGCGTACGCGGCAGGCGGCGGAACTCCTGCGCAGCGGGGACGTGGCAGGCGTAGGGCGACTTATGCAGGCGAGCCATGCCAGTCTGCGGGACGACTACGAGGTGAGCAGCCGGGCGTTGGACGCCATGGTGGAAATCATGGCGAGCCAGGTCCATTGTCTAGGAGCGCGATTGACGGGCGCGGGTTTCGGGGGCTGCGCCGTGGCGTGGGTGAAAGCAGGTTGCGAGGCTGGCCTCATGGAGACCATTCGGGAACAGTTTCCCCGGCGCACCTCGCTCCGGCCCCAGGTGTACGCCAGCCGGATTGCCGACGGGGCCAGCGTCGTCGATCTGTAGTCCGCCGCAAGCGGCTATACCAGCGACAGATACAGGTCCGCGGTTTGGCGGCTGGTCTCGGCCCATGTGAACTGCCGCGCATGGCGCAAGCCCTTGGCCCGCAGGTCGTCCCGCAGGGCCGGCTGTTGCCAGAGGCGGAGCATGGCGTCGCCCCATGCCGATATGTCGTCCGGATCTGCCACCAAGGCGTAGGGACCGGCCAATTCCGGCAGACAACTCCGGTTGCTTATGACCACGGGGGTCCCACAGGCCATGGCCTCTAGGACCGGGAAACCGAACCCTTCGTACAGGCTGGGCTGCAGCAAGGCGGTGGCCTTGCTGTAGTAGGCCGGCAGCAGCGCCTCGGGCACGAAGCCGGTGAATTCGACCTGGGTCTGGAGGCCCAACTCGGTCACCAGGTCCTGCACGGGCGAGAATTTCCAGCCTTGCCCGCCGGCTACGACCAACTTCAAGTTGTGCCCCTGCGTGCGCAGAGAAGCCAATGCCTGCAGGACTGCAGCGTGGTTCTTGCGCGGTTCCAAGGTGCCTACCATCAGGAAATAGGGACCGTGCCTTTCTTGAATGTTCCGGCAGTCCGAGTCGTCCGGCGCCACGGGCCGAAAGTGCTTTTCGATGCCTTCCGGGATCACGGTCACGCGGTGGGCCGCCACGCCGTAGATGTCCTCCAGATCCCGTTTGGTCTGGGTGCTGACTGCGATGACGGCGTCTGCCCGCTGCAGGAAAAGCGGCATGCCGACGGACAGGAAGGTCCTGTTCTTCCAGGTATGCGTCTGCGGCAACCGTTTGAAGATGAGGTCGTGGACCGTGAGGACGGTGCGGCGGTGCAGACGCGGCAGGAGATGTTCCGTGGCGTGGTATACGTCCGTGGGCGGCAATGTCCTTTCGTATCGCGCGGAATTCATCATCTGCCGCGCCAGGACGGACAGCCGCCACCGATATTGGCCCATGGGCAAGGTGCTGTGCGGCACCGTCTGCAGCGCGCCGGGCAATTTGTGCCCGCTGTGTGCGTTGTGAAAGAGACGCAAGTCCAGTCTGTCCCGTTGGGTCTGCCACAAATGTACGGCCAGCTGACTGGCGTACCGGTTCAGACCGGCCTGCTGATGCACGACAGGTCCGGCATCCAGCAGTACCGAGACTTTCCGGGATCCGGTCATCTTTCTATGCCGGAGCGAGCCACGCCTGCAAGGTGCCGGGCAAGTTCTCCACGGTCGGATGCTGCCATGTGCCTAACGGCAGGGCCTTTTTCAACCTAGGCCCATAGCTCTTCGTAATCAACCGCGCGTCCAGCAGCACCAAGGCGGTAGGCTGCTCCGGAGCGTCGTCCAGCAAATCGGCTGCGCGCATCAGGTTGTAGGCGCAGATGGGCAGCGTCTGGTCGGAAAACCGGTGCAGCGCTTTCGGTGCATATCGACTCTGATGGTCGAGCAAAGGGTCTTGGAACGGCGCAAAGGGCAGCCTTTCCAGGAGGACGCATTGCACGTCTACGCCTTCCCACGGCAACGCCTGCATAGTACTTGGCGTGCCGCAGAAAATGGTCGGCTGAGGGGCGGCCAAGGCCTCCAAGACAGTCTCCGCGGACTCCCGTTCGTCCTCCAGGATATGGACGGGTTTCCCCTGCCAATGTCGGCGGAGCACAGCCGCGACGGTCTTCCGCTGGCCCTTGTTGCCCAGCATGAAGACTGCGTTGCCGGTAATCTGCGCGGTCAGTTCCGGCAGCAAGGCTTCCACTGCGTATTTGAAGTCGGGGGTGGCGGGGTCCGGCAAGTCCCGCGGGTTGAGGATCAGCATTGTCCCGGCGTCTTCCGGAGCCGAGTCGAGTCTTGTCTGCGGCAGATGGGCGATGCCCAATCGCTGCGTCAAGTAGCCCCCCTTGCGCGGAGTGCCTCGGCTCACGTGCAGGAACAGAGCTTGGTCGCACTGGCTTAAGACCCGCTCCTGCCAGAAGTCTATGCCACAGTATCGAGTGAGGTTGAACTTGCAGGCCTCGGCTCTTTGCCGAATTTCCATCCAACGCACGATTTCGCGCCGTTCCGCCGCGGTCGGTCCCGCTTGGTGCAAGACATGGTCGACGCCCTGCCGGAACGCATCGACACCGTCGAGCCAGCCCTGCAGTTGGCACACGTACCGGCCCTGCACAGGCTCCTCTTCGGCATCAAAGAGCGGCACGGCGTCGAAGACGGCCTGGCCTGCTGCCGACAGCTCCCGGAGACTACGCGCCAGCCGCTGCCAGCGGGCGATCAAGGCGTCGAAAAGAGGATTGCCGCTCAGCTCGTGGACCGGCTTGGAAATCGCATAGGCAAATCTCGGATTCGATTTCTCGATTTCCGACTGGCTGAACATGTCCATCTGTTGCGCAAAGTCTTGCAGCGCCGCGCGTACGGACTCGCAGGACGCCTGCAGCGCGGAGAGCCTGTCCGTCATGCCTTCCAGGGTACCCAGCCATTGGGCGGCGGCGTTGTCCGGCGACCGAGCCGCCATGTGGTGCAACTGGTCCAGAAAATACTGGACATGCCGCAGAGACTGGGTTCGGGTAGTGAACTGGGGCAAGTTCTGAATCAGGCGCCAGATGTCGTCGACGACGATCGCGTCGAATCTCCCGGCGAAGCCGGGGTCGTCTTGCAAGGCCCGCAGCAGGGCTCCGTGGTCCATGACGGTCACGGGCAAATCCATCCCTGCGGCGGCGGGGGGCATCGTCGGCGGCGGGTCCGGATCCGGCTCCGTAAACCGCCGCGGCCGGCAAGCCAACTGCGGCCAAATCACGAGCCGGTCCAGTTCGTGCCGCAGCCACAGCGCCTCCTGGGCCGCGGTCGGTGTAGAACGGGCCCAATGGAGAATCTTGCCCAACAGTCTGATCTCCGTAGGATCCAGCGATCGGCCGGCTTTCCAGACGTTGAGGCGGTCCAAGTCCAGGTATCGGTCCGGATCGGGGAGCAGAGCGGATCCGTTGCCGTCTGCGGGTTCCAGCGTCTTCAAAACCGTATCCTGCCCCCATGCGTTTTCCCAGTGCGGCACACAAAGAAGAGCCCTCCGGTCGTTTTCGACCGCCCACCGCCGCGTCGCCGTCGCCACCGCTGCTCTTCTGCTTTTGCCGGGCTTGAGGAGCAGGACTCGGGACTTTTCGGCTGCCAGGACCTCGGCCAGCTCTTCGGTCCATGGGCTGGACACCGTAGGGTCCCCGTGCCGTGCGGCCGCTGCCGAGATCTGGAAAAAGGAGGGCTGCGTCGGCGGCAGGCGTTCCGCCGGAACGCCGTCTGGCTCCGGCTGCCCGGGTTGCACGGCGGCGAGGGGCCGGGGCAGCGCTATCGGCTTGTCGCGGTCGAGTTTCCGCAGGTTTCGCCGGGCGGCCAGGTCGGCCCAGATCTCACGGAATCCCCAACCTGCACATGGACTGTGTGCCAGCAGCTGTTGCAGAATTTCGTCAGGCAGATCTTCGACCTGCCGCAACAGCCCGGCGAACACTTTGGCGGTGGCCAAAGCGTCGTCGTAGGCTCTGTGGCTGCGGCCCGGATCCACGCCGCAGCGGACACAGAGAGCCTCCAGATTCAACTGCGACACCTGGGGCAGCGCCATGAACGCCAGGTCATAGGTGTCCAGCAGAATCAACCCGCTCAGGTCTACGCCGTGCTGTTCCAGAAATGATTTCTCGAACTCGACGTTGTGGGCCACGAAATACGTGGTCGGTGCGGACAGAAAGGCTTGTACCTGCGGTCGCACCTCTGTCCAACCGGCTTGTCCCGCCAAATCCGCGTCTTGGATACCCGTAAGATTGGCGACGAAGGGGTCGAGTGCGCGGCCGGGGTTGACCAGCAGCTGCAGCTCTGCGTAGGCTCCCGTCTGTTGCAGAGCCCGGGGGTGGTCAAACCGCAAGGCGCCTACTTCGATAATGGTATCCTGTTGGGAATCCAGGCCGGTGGTTTCCAGATCCAATACGACGTAGGCCATAACCGTTGCTCCCAAGGCCAAGGGGAAGGCAGCTTGCGGCTGTGCTTTCGCCTCCCAGGACGGAGAATTGTTTACTGTAGCATTTTTCGGGGCCAGATGAAGGTTTGGTCTTGTACCGCGGTGGTCCAAGGTCCTGAAATCCGGGAAGGGGTCCGGGGCGTGGCTTGCGCACGGCCTTTGTCCTCCCACGGACGGCGGTTTCGCCGGTATTCTTGTCCCAGATGAATCTTTTGCTCTGGCTGAACAACGCGCTCGCGTCCTTGGCCGAAAGGCCCCGGCAGGTCATAGGACGGCGGATGGGCCTGCGCGGCGAACCCATGACCCTGGCGCAGATCGGGGCCCAGATGGGCCTGACCCGCGAGCGGATCAGACAACTGGAAGCCCAGGGCTTCCGGAGTCTGGAGAGCGACGCGGCTTGGTTTCGGGAACTGGAGTGCGACCTTTTTCAACGGTTGGCCGCCCGTTCCCGCGCTTTGTCCTTTCTGGGTGCCGAGGAGCTGGAGGACCGCTTGCACGGAGTGGGGCGCCATCCCCGTGTCGTGGCGTATCTCTTGCGGAAACTGGGCCCCCAGCGGCTCTACCTCGTCTCCGTATCCGATGTCTTCTATCTCGTCGACTTGTCCCCCGTCGCCTGGGACAAATGGCTGAGCCGTAGTCGCCGGCATCTGCGCAGTGCGGCTCGGGCCGGTTGGTCGGAGGCCCGTTGCCGTGAAGAGATAAGGATAAGGATCGCCAAGCCGGAGACATTGCCGGCAACCCGAGATTTGCTGTGGCAAGTCCTGCGGGATCAGTTCTGCGGGAGTGGCGTGTCGGCTTCCTGGTCTTTGATGCCCACCACCGCGGCGCAGGCCGTCCGTCAGATCTTGGCCGAAACCCCGAAACCCTTGCATTTCAGCGAATTCTGCAAACGCATCAATATGTTGCTGGCCAAGGAAGTCAGTCCTCAATCCATTCGCAATGCCGTCGCGCGCGCCGGATTGCTGCTGGGCCGGGGCGTCTACGGCGAACCTCGACACATTCAGATCGAGGCGGAGGACAGGGCGCGGGTGGTGGAGGCCGCGGAGACCTGCATGGCCCGCCACGCGCCCGATCGCCAATGGCATGCCAGCGAGCTGATCGAGGGGGTGCAGATCGAGCTGGGGGTTGTGCCCGGCTTGGACCAATACGTACTGGATGTTCTGCTGCGGGCCTCCAGCCGACTGCAACGGCTGGGCCGCCTGGTGTGGCAGCTGAATTCCGCGGATGCCGCCCTGCAGGACAGAATTCACATCCAACAGGCCGTAGTCGATATACTGAGGGCCGCCAATCGTCCCATGACCACCGATGCGATTCATGATCGTCTGGTACGAAAACGGGGCGTAAGCCCCTACTTCCAGGTGCATCCCGGCCATGGAGTCAAGCGCTTGGGCCCGAATCTGTGGGGATTGTGCGAGTGGGAAAAATCAACTCCCCTGCTTGAATTGGATGCCGGCACGAAGGTACACCCGTAAGACTCGCCGGGCCGACCTCCTGCCCCTGCCTCGCTTTCCTGCTTGCCCCGCGTTTTTCCCTGCACTGATCGGCTATGTCCAGAGACATCGGCAAGGACCCAGCTCCCTTATCCGTTTCGGTGGCGATGACGGTCCTGAACGAAGGGGCTACGTTGCCTGCTTTCGTTTCCACGTTGTTGGAGCAAACCTACCCTCCGGCCGAAGTCGTGATCTGCGACGGCGGCAGTTCCGACGACACGCTGGTCGTCTTGGAAGAACTGCGGAACAGAAGCCGCGACTACGGCATGTCCGTACGTGTGATTTCGCGGCCCGGAGCCAATATCAGCGAAGGCCGTAACGCGGCCGTTCGCGAGACCCGCCATGAATTCATAGCGGTGACGGATGCGGGTATTCGCCTGGAAAAGGATTGGCTGGAGCAGATGGTCCGGGTCATGGCGGAGGGATTGGCGGATCCCGACGTGAAAGGGGTGGCCGGGTTCTTTCTGCCCGAAGCGGTGGGGGCCTTCGAAACCGCTTTGGCCGGTACTACCATGCCTTTCCGCCGTGACGTCGACGCCGCAAAATTTCTGCCGGCCGGCCGGTCTATGCTTTTTCGGCGCGCTGCCTGGGCAGAGGTGGAAGGTTTTCCCGAATGGCTGGATTACTGCGAGGATCTGGTCTTCGACCAACAGATCGAGCATTTGACGCAGGGCCGCCGGAAAGCCATGCCGCTGGCGGAGTTTTCCGTCGTGCGCGTCAGGCCCCGCGCTGATTATCGCAGTTTCTATCGACAATATTTCCTGTATGCCCGGGGAGACGGCAAAGCGGATCTATGGGGCCAACGGCATCTGGTCCGGTATGCCGTGTATCTGGTGCTGGTGCCCTTGCTGGGGGGCCTGATCGCCGGTTCTGGCCGGCGCTCCCGGCGCTGGGGCCGCTGGGGGGCCGTATTGGGGCTGTGCGCGTATTGTCGCCGCCCGATCGTGCGCGTGTGGAAACTGGGCCGATCCCGTTTGACGCCCTGGGAACTGTTGTCTGCCTTGCTGCAGATTCCGGTGATCCGGGTGGTAGGCGATGCCGCCAAGATGCTGGGATATCTGAGCGGCTGGAAGTGGCGGATACAGCACTGGACCGAGCCCGCCATACACTGGCGCATGAAGATGCGCATTCGATCGGCAGGCCCAAGCGAGCCAGAGGCGATCGAGCCCTCCTGAAGCCGGGCGTGATGCGGCAAGTTACCGGGCAATGTAAGCCAGTATCGTGGTCGGGAAGCGGTCCGTCGCGAGCAGGAACCCTTCGTCTTCCCAGAGCGCGATCCCTTCCCAATTGCGGGCGATGACGGTGTTCAGCAGCTGCAACTCCAAGGGCGGTTCGTCGGTCAATTCCACGCCGGCGTCCGTCACCCGAAACTTCAGAATACGTTCCACAATGTCGGATTGGGCCTGACTGGGACCCTGGCCCCAGCGTTCGGCGATGGGCTCTTGCCGCGGTATGAGTCGTTTGTCGCTCGGCCAGTGGAAATTGAACATCCAGAATTCGCCGGCTGCGTTCACTGCGGTAGCATCGGTCAGACGATATTCCACCTGCGGCATGGCGATCGTCGGCAACGGCCTCAAATCCAAGCCGTGCACCAGCGCTTTGGGTTCCGGATTGACCCCGGCGCCGTTGACTTCGTATACGGAGGCGATGCCGTTCGGTACCCGCAGCAAGGCTTCGTAGGATTGATTCCCTAAGTCGGTCTGGGGGGCCAAGACCATCACTTGCGTCATGTCTACCACAACCGCCGAGAGATCCGGCCGGACAACGCCGGTCAACAGATACCCTTGCATGGAATTCTCCATGGCGGCCTCGGAAAGCACATAGACCGTATCGCCCACGAAGGCAATGGCTTCCAATCCCTCGAAGCCCTCCAAATGACGCATGGTCGCGGAACCGTGCAACGGGATGGGGAAAGGTTCTAGGACGAAGTCGCTTTCGCCTGCGATGGCTCTGGCCAAATCCGCCTTGTGCAGCCCGAAGAGGTTGTGACCCCACTTATGCGGATACTGCGGCAACAGGACGAGAATATCTTCGTACCACGCCATGCCGGATATTTCGGCTTCCGGTTGGAGGAGTGGACCCGTCAAAGGCAGAATCTGGACTTTGCGTTCCCCAGGGCCGTGCTCTGGAGCAATGAAGTCGTTCGGCGAGGAAAACGGCACGGGGGAGGCGGTTGCCGTACAGACCGCCAACAACGACATGGCGACGACTACAGCCACGCCTACCTTCAAAGCATGCATGAGGCGCCCGGGCGGCCTGGGAGAATCGAGCAACGCGGGGCCCGGTCCGGGGATACCCAGGGTTCGGCCAGGGCCACAAGCCGCCGCAAGGCGTCTTGGCAGGGAGGCAAGGGAGCAAGCTGCCTGGCCTGCATGCGGCTGTCCACCAATACCGCGTGTCGGGGTACAGGCGCGGCCCGCTTCCATTCGTGACCCGGAATCGGGTGCACTGCAGTCGTCCTGCCGGTTGCCTGCAGGACCTGGCAGGCCCATGCGTACCGGGATACGATTCCGGCATTGGCGACGTGAAAAATGCCTGCCGCTCCTTCGTGTACCAATTGACGGATCCGCCGCGCCGCGTCGATCGTGTAAGTAGGACGGCCGATTTCGTCGGAGACCACGTTCAGTTCTGGGAACCGGTCCGCGGCTCTGGCAATTTTGGCCGGAAAATGATCTCCGCCCGGTCCGAACAGCCAGCTCACGCGGACCAGCAGATGACGGTCCAAGTGGGGCGCCAACAGAGCCTCGCCCCCTGCCTTGCTGCGCCCATAGGCATTGACGGGTCCCGTCGGATCGTATTCGGCATAGAGCGTATCCGGCGTTCCAGGGAAGACCTCGTTGGTGCTGATGTGTACCAAACGCGCTCCCGCGGCCTCGCAACCCTGCAGCAGATTACCTACGCCCTCGACATTTACCTGCTGCACCCGAGGCCAATTGCGGGGGTCTTCGGCCCCGTCTACGTCGGTCCAAGCGGCTGCATTGACGACCACATCCGGCTCGACCGCGGCAATCCGGCGCGGGGTTTCCGGTTGCGTGACGTCGCAGTCTCGGCGGGTCCAAGCCGACAGCTTGCAATCAGCGAAGGCTTGTTGCAGGGCGCGCCCCAAAAGGCCGGCGCTGCCTACAATCACCACTCTCATGTATGGTTATGGTCCATGCAAAGTGCGAGTCTACGAAAGCCGCTCTGTCCCGACGCTTCCCTGATTGCCCCAAAGGTTTGCTGCTCCTCGTCCAGTCGTCGATCCGATGCGCCGCAGGCGGTCTGACCAAGGCGTCGCGCCCTCGAGCGTACCGGAATGCAGACCACTACTACAATTTTGGCATATTGTTTGGATTCTGAGTTGTCCCCAGTCCCGAATCCGCGTTGAAGCAGGGCGAACATGCAACAAGATGTATACGGGACCTCGACGCTCCCGTTCGACTGGGGTTTGGAGTACCTGCAGGATGCCCGCCGCGCCTTGGCCATGCTGCACCTGCCCCTCGCCGAGGCCGCCGCCCAGCTGGACTACAGAGTGCGCTTGGTAGGGGGATGGGCCCGCGATCTGCTCCTGCTCGTCCACGCGCGGGCTGCCGCCTCCGCGCGTCTCGAGGCCGATGTGGATCTGGTGGTGGAAGGGGATGCCAGGGCGCTGGGCAAACTGCTGCAAAGCAAATGGGGAGGCGCCCTGGTGGTCCATGACGCCTTTCTGACGGCGACCTGGCGCCCCGACATGCAGCGGCTTCCCCGGGACGACCAGACCGCTGCCGGGGCAGTCCCCGGCATTGCCGTCGATCTCGTTACGGCCCGGTCCGAGACCTATCCAAGTCCTGGCCAACTGCCCCAAGTGACGGCCGGTACTTTCGCACAGGACATGGCCCGGCGGGACATCAGCATCAACACCTTCGCCCTTGATTTGGAGGACTGGCCCGGCTTCCCGGCGCCTCCGGGCCGATTGAAGGTGCACTTCTACGCCAATGCTTTGACGGACTTGCAGAACGGATGCATCCGGCTGCTGCATGCCGCAAGCCTACAGGACGATCCTACCCGTATCTTCAGGATGGCCCGGTATGAGCAGCGGTTCGGGTTTCGCTTGGAGCAGGATACGGCAGGCTGGCTGGGGCAAGCCATGCAAGACGACGTGCTGGCCACGGTCTCCCGTGAGCGCATCCGATGCGAGCTGGAGCAGATTTTTGGCGAGGACAGGGCGATCCCGGTGTTGCTGCGGCTGCATGAATGGGGCGTCTTGCAAGCTCTGGGATTGAATCCGGATGCGGCCAGGCTCTGGCCGGCCTTGGACAGAGCCGTCGGGACGCCTCCGCGCCTGCAGGAGGTAATCTGGCTGCTGCTGCTGGGACTGAGTCGAGAGACTGCGCATTCCGCATCGCGCGGAGGGCTGCATTTGCCTGCCTCCACGGCAAAGGCGGTCGCGGCGTTCAGGCATTTGGCGAACCAGCCCTGGCACGGCTTGCGGCCCAGCCAGATTTGGCAAAGACTCGAGTCTACCCCCGCAGTGGTCCGCCTGGCTCTGCGAGCTTGTCTGCCCGAGTGCGCCGGCGCCCTGGATCTCTACGAGGACCAGCGGCAATACGTCACGACGCACATCGCCGGCAGAGACTTGGTGGGTCTGGGCTATCGGCCTGGACCCCAGATCGGCCGCGTACTGGAACAACTGCGCAGCAAGACGCTGGACGGCGAGCTGCATAGCCGAGAGCAGGAATTGGATTGGGTGCGCCGCATCCTGGGTCCGCCCCCCGGGATTTGAAGTTTCCCGCCAGACGGGGTGGGGCCTCGGATTATCCCGCCGCCGTCATCAGGTCGTAGACGAAAAGACCTGCCCACAGCACGGGCTGGTGCAGCAGATAGATGGGCAGAGACCGCAGGCCCATGAATTGCAGCCCCCGGAAAATCGGGAAGTTGCGACCCCGCAAGACATAAGGAGTGGTTCTGGTCTCGACGAATCCCGCCCTTCCCAGGAAAACGCCGATCAGAAACAGGCCAAACCAACGAATGAGTGGGAAGTAGTCCACGGACTGGAGATCCGCCGGGGCGAACCCCAACCAGGCAAAATAGGTGACGAAGCCCGTGAAAGTCCGATGCTCCAGCCAGGATCCGACCAGATACAGGACGCATCCCAGCCCCAGGGCCACCCAAGGCAGTTTCAGAAAGGGAACAGACAGGGCAATGGAAACGCCCAGCAGATGCAGAATGCCGAACTTGATGGCGGCCTCCTGCTCCAGGATCCCCCAAGTCACCACGGTCAGGATCATGCCCCATGCAAAGATCGTGCCGCCTCGGTACACGAAAGTCCGCCACACCTGCCGCCGAGGCGCGCCCGCCAGCCTGGGCGATTGGGCGGCCAAGCAAGTAGAGACGCCGGCGATCAGGATGAACAGGGAAGCCGTCGCGTGTTGGAAGTAGGACCAGAAGGGCGTGAAGACCCCCCGATGGTCGTAGAAGAAGTACAGGTCGTACATGAAGTGATAAACCACCATCATGGAGATGGCTACCCCCCGCAAGGCATCCAGTTCCCACCGGGCATCGACCGACCGGCGCCGGCGTACGGTAAGACGCAAGGCCGTCAGTACGCGATGCGGATTCATGCTTCCGTCGTGCGGCGCCGGGGCCCGCCCGTGCCTGATGCCGGCTCAATCCTGGTAGAGCCAATCCATGAGCGTGCTCTTGTTCAAGGCCATTTCCCGTGTCGCGGGATCGCTGCGTTGCAATTGCCGGAAGGCTTTGAAATGCTTGCGCAGCAGGTCGATCTTGTAGCGCGGAACGTAAAGCCAGACCAAGGGCGAGCGTGCCGACAACCCGTACTCCTTGGCTATTTTGAAGCGATTGGGCACTAAGGCCTTCAGGAGATCCCAGATGCGGAGCAGCAGGTTGGGACGATTCCAAAGCGTGGCCAGATTACGCGGCAGCGCACTGACGTCGGAGTCGATGGTCCATAACATTCTGTAGGCCGCGGCCAGCGCCGCTTCGTCTTGGGCCGGCTGCAGTTCCTGCCATACCAGGATCGGAATCCGCGTGTGCAGACAGTGTTGAGTCAGATGCAGCATCAGCCGCACTCCGGTCTGCCATTGCCGCTGTCGCGCCAAGCGGCAGACCAGCCTCCAGTCCATTTCGGCCTGATAGCAGCGAATGGTCGCGTCCAAGTCGCAGATCGGGCGCAGACCCGTATAAAACATATGCTGGAAAGAGGCATGAATGCACAGATGCAGCAGCAGATCTTCGGGAGAAAGACCGAGTACTTCGCAGCCGGCGATGGTCAGGGGTTGCGCCCGGGTCCACAGATCCTCCAGATCGGACAGAGCTCGGGAATCGCCCGGCCAAGTTACGCTCCAGTGCACCTCCACCACGGTATTCGACGCGTTGCGCAATCTGGGCAGATGATGCTGCTTCTGCGCCCAGAATTCCACGTCTAGAGGTTCTTTGCTCACGTACCCGAGGGCCCCCAGCGTATCGGCGGCCGCTTGTAACCGATCGCGGGGGACCAGAATATCCATATCCTCCATTTCCCGCATGCCGATCTCGCCGTACACGGCGGCCGCCAAGTGCATCCCCTTGAGTACGACGACAGGAATGTCGCGGGCCTGCAGAGCTTCCGCGATCTTGCGAAATTCCGCGAAGAGAAACAAGTTGTGCATAGTGCGTTCCCGAAACCCGGTAGCCAGTTCCTCTCGCAAGGTAGGCGGCATCTGAGGATGTCCGCCCTCGAACCTGTGCAGCCGGGTGTGGAACAAGGCCGAGATGCGTTGGATACGGGCAATGTCCCGCAGTTCCTGCCACTCTGCTGCGCTTAGCGCATCACAGGCGGCCGCGGTGTCGGCGGGTACGGGCCGCGTCAGACAGGCCAGCAGGTGTCTATGGATCTTGTCGGCAGTTTGGGTCATGGGCGAGGGAGCGTAGCGGCAACCCTTGCAGTATAGCAACGGAATCGGGTCTCCGCGCAGGAGCGGAGCGGCCGGGAGAACCGGCGCGAAGTCGCGCCGCAAGGCAGCGAAGGCAAGCCGGAGCATGCGGGCCGGAACGGGTGCCGTACGCTCACGCGCAGGGCCCGCGCGTCTGCGGCGCGCGCCCCGGGACAGCGGAACGACCGCTCTGCTTCCAGCGTAGAACGTCTCAGCCGGCGTCTACGTCGGAGGCGATCGGGCCCGTATGGCCTCTTGTCTGGAAGAGAGATTTCAGGCTCGCGAAAGGCAGTTGGGCCAGCAGCTGCGAGAATTCCCCGGTTCCATAGAGAGTGCCCACATACCCCAGCGCCGCCGCCATCCCGGTCAGCCAGACGTTGACGCCCATGGACCGCAGCGCCAGGGACAAGATCGACATCACCACCAGTCCTGTGGCCGGTTTCCACACCAGAGGCAACCAGCCTACCGGTCCCAAGTGACGGCGAATGCCCCGATGGAACGGCACGAACAAGAAAAGCTCGCTGCAAATGGTGACCAAAGCGGCCCCCACGTAACCCGCAATCGGGATCAGCAAGACGTTGCCCAGCACGTTGAAGACCACCACCGCGGCAAAGGCGCGGGTAAGGTACCGTTGCTGGTCCAAGGCTATGAGCACGTATTGGGTGACCGCGTTGACGAAGTTGACTACGATGGTCCAGATCACCACCTGCAAGGCCAGATCCGAGCCCCCGGCATAGCTCCAGGTCCAGCGGAAGAAGGTCACCTGTTCCGGGATGCCCACGAATTCGGCGCCGCCTACCAGCAGCACCAACGGTTTGGCCCACAGCGTAGCGACGAAAGCAATGGGAATGCTCAACAACGTGAGCAGCCGAATACTGAGGCGATAGGCTCCCATCAACCCGTCGCCGGTCTGCCTGGCATAGCGGCTGAACAGGGGAAAGACGGCGAAATTGAAGACGCTGGGAATGATCGTGATCCCGAACCTGTATTTCAGGGCCACGCTGTAGAGGCCGCTGGCCACTTCCCCCGCGAGCAGGCGCAGCAGCCAGATGTCGATATTCAGCAGGATGCTGGTCAACAGCGAATTGACCATGAACGGGAAGCTGTGGGTCAGCATCCAGCGCTGCAAGGGCGCATCCCATGTCCACTGCCAGCGGAAGAGAACCTGACGCAGGGCCAGATAAAACCAGATCACTTGGACCACGACCGTCACCACCGCGACCCAGGCCAAGGCCGGCAATCCCCATCCCAGCAGCAATACCAACGCCCCTAAGCCGGCCCGCAACAGGGCGGAAACGGTAGTCAGACTGGCGGGATATTCCATCTTTTCGTAGGCGTGAAAAGCGGCGCTGAAAGCATCCGAATACCCGGCAAACAGCATGGCGACGGCGAAGATGCCAATGGTCTGCACTTCTATCAAGGTGATGCGGTGGGTCCCCCAGAAGATCAGGGTCACGCCCAGCATGAGCAAAGTGGTGACGCCCCAGATGGCCGTCCGCAAGACGCAGACGTTGGTGAGGTATCGGTGGGACAGGGCCCGGTCCCGGGCCACTTCCCGCGTCAGCAGCGTATCCAGGCCAAACCGGGAAATCAGTTCGAATATTCCGTACAAGGCCACTACGAAGGCGAACTGCCCGGTACCTACCGGCCCCAGCAACCGCACGTAAAACATGGCGAACGCGAAATCGATGAACCGGGTGATCAGGGTGAGGTTCAACGGCACTACGAAATTCTTGGCCACGACCAGGGAATCGGCCAGTACGGGATCGGTACGCCGGTACCGGCCCCAGCCCCACCACAGCAACATCATCAGACCGCCGATGGCCGACAGGAAACTGAAGAAAAGACCCACCCGGAAGCTCAGCGGGCGGTAGGTGAAACGGACTTCCCCCGTGAAGGCCGCCGGCAGCTCTACCGCGCGGAAAGCGCCGTTGGCCTTGAGGATAGGGACTGCGGTGCCCTCGACGGGGTGGTCCGGTCCGTGCAAGGCGGCCTGCCAACCCGGAAAGTAAGCATCCGTCAGCACCAGCCAAGCGGTCGCGGCAGACTGGGTCTGCACCCGCACCTCGTCGGCGCCGTAGTGCGCAATGTAGGTGTCTGCCCAATTTACGGTCCGGCCGGCCCGGCCCTTTTCCTGCCGTTGTGCGCTCTCGAGCCAAACCGAAGTGGCGAAGTCGAGGGTAGTCCAATCCACTTCTGCGGCCGGGCCCGTCACCGCGTGGGGCACTACAAAGGCCCGCGGCATCACTTCCTGGTTTTCGTAGATGCGGACTGCTTCGTCTCGATAGACCTCGACCCACCCTGCCGCGCGCACGGCGTAGCGGGTGACCAGGTATTTGACGTTCCACAGGTCCAACAGAGGAGACTGCAGGGAGCGGGGAGATCCGTACGCGGCATGCAAATAGCCGGATCGGTTGAAATAGGCGTCGCTGTCTCGGCCGCGGTAGAAGGTCTGACCCAAGGCTTGGAACGACGTCTGGAAGGCGGCCGGGATGAGAAACGTCTTGCCGCGCAGGTCGTGCCAGCGGTAGTAGAAGCCCAGATTGGCGTCCAGCAAGCGTTGTCCCCGATGCGTCAGAGTGGTCAGCCGCCACGTATGGGGCGGTCCCGCTTCCGACTGCAAAAAGCGGATGGCCGGGGGCACATTCCGATGCGGGGCCAAGGACGAGGCCGTAGCGGGCAAGTATCGACCATGGGACACGAAGAGGTCCAGCGTTACCCCCAGCAACAAGAGCCCGCACCACTTCAGACGGGGACCGGCGGAGACCGTGCCGTAGGGTCGGCGTGCCAAGCCCAAAAGCCAGAGACCGGTACCCAACGCAGCCCCGCCGAGATGCAACACCGGTCCTATTTCGTATCCCAGAAACATGCGGGAGGTACGGAACATGGAAGACGCGTAGGGACTGAGGCGCAACAATTGACGCACGGGGGCATCCAGCCATTCGGAGCCGAGCCAGATCACCAGGACCGTCAGGAACATGCCCAAGCCCAAGGCGCTGGTCGCCCAACCCAACACGTGTATGCCCCGCTGCCACGGGAAACTGGCGAGGAGCCGCCGCGGCGGCTCGGTAGGCGCCCTGTCGGTCGCCGTCTGCGGTACGGGGGCGCCTAGGGCCTGCAGACCCAATCCAGCCAGTATGGCGATACAGAAGGTGAAGATGTAACTCCAGTTGTAGGCCGTCTGGATTACGGCCCAGCCAGGTATGGCGTACAACAGGCGGTACAGGGGCAAGCCGAGCGCAAACGACAAAGCGACACCGCCGAGCGACAGCATGATCCAGACCATCTGACGCTGGCGCGGCCGCAGGCGCCCGGGCGCCAGACTCGTCCATATGGATATCAGGATCAGGCTCCAGGCGGTGATGCCGACGTAACTGGCTCCTACGTGATACGACCGAATGCCCCAATCGATGGCTTGGTCGTTGAGTCCAAAGACATTGTGGGGCGCCCATTCCCACCGGCCGTTCCAGAGGTCGAACCAGCGATGGTGGCTGGGATTGCCGAAGGCGTTGGGGATCCAGAACGTCAAAATCTGGCGCTTGGGCCAAGCCAGATCCGAAACCTCCTGAAACGAGAGACTGGCTCCTTGGTAGCTCAGCCGGTAATTTTCCCAGAAAGGGACTATTTGTACGGCTGCGATGGCCAGACCCAGCAGCAACATCAGCACCAGCCACACCGCCTGTTTCGCCGTATGCTGCAAGGCCAACCCGGCGGCGTGCCGCCGGGAGTCCTGTTCGCCGGCGTGTGTCGCCAGATAATCCCGTCGCAGTCCCCCATACAGAATTGCCAGCCGGATCACGGTAAAGGCGGTGACGAAGAGGAACCCGTAGGCCAGGAATTCCGGGTTGCCGGCCAAGGTGCTCATGGTGATGGCCAGAACTCCCGTCAACAAATAGGGAATGGGCCTGAAGCTGACGGTCCCCTTCGATTGTTGTTTCCGCAAGATGATTTCGATCATGGCCAGCAGCAACGGCAGCCAGGCGCTGGTGGCGACGATCGTGGGGAAGACGGCGTGCGTGTAGTTGAAGCCCCCCAGCGCGTATACGAGTCCGGCCAAACACGCCGGCCCGGGGCTCAACCGCAGGGCCCGGCCGAAACCGAACATGGCCACGCCGGCCAGGGCCAGATGCAGCGTCACGTACAGAGCTGCCGTGAAATCCGGATTGCCCCAGAGCAAGAGGAGCGCCGGCGGGTAGAGGAGGCCGGCCTGGCCGCCGGCCAGCAAAGGCGTGCCCGTGAGCAGATGCGGATTCCAAAAAGGTACCTGACCGTCGCGCAGGTAGGAGCGCAGCAAATCGCGCCACGCGTTGTTCTGCAGTACTACGTCCCCTAGGGAGGCGTTGTAGGGGGTAAGGTCCGGCGCGAGGCTGCTCCAAGGCTCCGCCCGATACAACGTGTCGAACGGCAAGATGGACAAGCCGGTCCAAGGCGACAGCAGCACCGGCCCCAGCCACAGCGCCGGCAGCACTACCAGCAGGGTACAGGCGGCCAGATCGGCCCTATGCCGGCGCAGCAGCCTCATGGCGTCAACGAGTCCGGGATCGAGAGAGCCGGAAGGGGGACGCGCCGATGTTCACGGCACCGGTGTACCGCAGCTCCGGTCGCGTCCGCCCCGGAAGTCGGGGCGGCTGGACTGAATTCCCTGGCGTGACCTCGGAGAAGAATCACGACAATGGACGTTGGGGATCTCCGCCTCGGCCGGACTCGGAGGAAGATCCTGCAGATCCGATATGTTCTCTACACAGCCAGTGCGGCCGCGTTCGCGCGCAACTGGGCGGGTGAAATGTCGGCCAAAGAGCGCAGTTTGACGGCTTCGGCCGGAAACTCGCTTTGGATCGTGATGGGATTGGGTACCACATACACTTGAATACCGGCGCGCAGGGCCGCGATAGTGCCCGGCAGCGAATCCTCGAAGACGACGGCTTCGGAGGGGGCAACCCCCAGTTTGCGCAGAGCCAATCGATAGATATCGGGCTCGGGTTTCAAGCGGCGTACGTTTTCCCGGGTGCAGATGACGTCGAAGTTGCCTCTGTACCGGCGGTGGTCCAGATGACGGGCGACCCACGGGAAATCCGAATTGGAGGCGATGGCCGTCTGCAGCCCGGCGGCCCGCAGAGCCGCCACCAACGACGTCACGCCTTCACGGAAGTCCCTTTGGTCCACATTGCGCCGCACCGCCGCACCGTGCCGGCGGCGCAATTCTTCCCGGTCGAAGGGACGGGACGTGCGGGCGTCCAGCAGATCCAGCAAACTGGCATCGACCCAAGTACCTACGTATTTGAGCCAGTCCTGCAAGGCGAGCTGGGCGCCCAAGGCATTGAAGATCCGGACCCATTCCTCGTATTCGGCAGTTTCCGTGTCCAACAGCAGTCCGTCGAAGTCGAAGATGACAGCACGCAGCATGGTTTTAGGTCTCCTGGCCGAAATGGGGGTCTTCCAAGGCAACGTCGTACACCTGTTGAGTCAGGGCGGAAATCCGATCCCAGCGAAAGTACCGCGCCACTTTCTCCTTGGCGACCGACACGCGGCGGCGGGACTGTTCCGGATGCGCTATCAAATGACCTACGGCCCACGCGATGCTGTGCGGATCGTCGGGTATCACCGTCAAGCCGGTTTCCTCGTGATGGACGACTTCCGCCAAGCCGCCTATGTTCGAGGCCACCACGGGACAGCCTGCCGCCATGGCTTCCAACGCCACGATGCCGAAGGGCTCGTACAGACTCGGCATCACGGCCGCGTCCGCGGTCTGCAGCAGACAATTGCGCTTCGCGTCCGTGATACGGCCCAGCAGCGACACGTGGGCGACCAGACCCCGGGACACGACCTCCGACTGCAGGTTCAAACTGCCTTGTCCCGCTACCGCCAGATGCACTTGCGGGTGACGAGCGAGTATCAAAGGCATGGCGTCCAACAGCACATGCAGCCCCTTGCAGTGCGCCGGTCGCCCAATAAACAACAACAGAAATTCGCCATGGCCTTTGAAGCGGCGCGCGACGCGCAAGACTTCCGCGTCTTCGGTTTCGAAAACGCTCCGTGCACATACCCCGTTGGGAATGATATCGAACTGGTGCCGAGGCCGTTGAAAACACTCCATGAGGCTGTCCCGCATGGCGTGGCTGCACACGATGACCCGGTTCGAGGCGCGACACAGGGCAGCTTCCCAGTCGTGTATCTGGCGGCTCAGATCCGTGACGAGATGTCCGTAGTGTCGTCCCATTTCCGTGGCATGGAACGTAGTCACGAGCGGAACGTGCCAGGCTCGACGCAGTTCCAGGGCGCTGGAGGCCGTCAGCCAGTCGTGGGCATGGATCAGGTCGAGAGGGTGGGCATGGGCCAGTGCGTAGGCCTTGGCCGACAGCTGGCGATTGAGATCCAAAGCGTGACTCGCCAGATCCCCAGGACCGTCGTACACGTCGTCCCGCGGCGGGCCCGACCAGGGAAAGCGATGAACAAAGGCCCGGGGCCCTACCTGTTCGAAATCGGGAGCTGCGGCGACGGCGGGAGTCAACAGGTGAATTTCGTACCGGGAATCCGTCAAGTCCTTGCCCATGGTCTGGATCAGCGCAGTGACGTGCCGACCCATGCCGCCTACGATATTGGGTTCGTATTCCCATGAACTCAAAAGAACGCGCCGCGTCCGTCCGCCCGCGGCGCGGCGGTACATGGGAGAGGTCGGGGATTGCACGGTACAGGGAGTCGCTCAGAAGCCGGCACCGTTCGGGACGGGCCGCGCGGGGCCGGTGGACGGCGCCGCGCGATCGACCGCCCGTACGAAGCTGTGGATGTAACGGGGAGCCACCCGGTCCCAGGTGTAGCGGGTTTGGATCAGCTGCCGCCCCGCCTGTCCCATGGCCCGACGGGCTGCGTCGTCCCAAGTCGTCATTTGCTTGACCGCCTGCACAATGGCCTGACTGTCATGGGGGGCGAGGAGCAGGCCGGTGGCCGGTGTGACCAGGAGCCGGGTGGCTCCGACATCCGTGGCGATGACCGGTCGGCCGTGGCTCATGGCTTCCATGATTGCCGTGGGCATGCCTTCCTGCAGGGAGGGATACAGGAAAGCGCCGGCCGCCTGGTATTCCTGGCGGAGGGCGGCCCCGAACTTCTGGCCGACCAGTTCTATGTTGGACAGTCTACTGCGGCGTATCTCCGACGCCATGGGACCGTCCCCGACCAGCCGCAGCCGGATCCCCCCGTCCTGGAGTGCGCGGAACGCCTGCAGCAATTGCGTCATCCCTTTGCGAAACTCGATTTTGCCTACAAACAGAAAGAGCCGGGGATCTCCCGAGCCGGTCCGCGTGGGCTCCGCTGCAACACCGGCGACGGCATTGGGCAGGTGCAGGATCCGAGGGGCTGGAACGCCGAGGCGCTCCTCTACCAGTGCATCCATCTTGCCGCCCATGGACACTACGTAGTCCGCGCGGCGGGCCAGGCGCGTCCGGGCCCGAATACGCGGCCAGTAGAACAACAGATCCTTCAAGGCCGGCCGCGGCGCAGCGCGCAGGTAGTCCCCGAAATATTGCGGTTGAAACTGCAACAGGCCGTGATCGTTGACTACGACGGGACAGGATTTGCGTTGGACGTAACGGGCCAGCGACAAGCCGTCGCTGTAGCCCAGATCGTATTGCCGGGAGCCGACCCACCGATTCACGTGGCCCGCGAAGTCCATGACGGTACGGCCGAAGGGGACGGTGTATTCGCGGATTTGCGGAAACTGGGCAAAGTGCACGGTCTCGTAGGGATGGAGCACGTCGAGCGTATGGCCCGCGGCCGCCAGATGCCGGATCAGGTGAAACGAGTGCAATCCCGAGCCGCCCACCACATCGGGAAAGAGATGCGGGGTGGCAAAAAGAATCTTCATGGTCGGTTGCCGTAGCGATCTATGTTGGCTTGGTGTTCGGCGAAAGTGCGTGCGAAGGCATGCCCGCCGCCCGGACCGGCGGTATGGAAGAAACAATATACGGTGACGGCGGGTTGCAAAGCGGCATTCAGCGAGTCGAGGCCTGGATTGGCTATGGGGCCCGGCGGCAACCCCGGATTGAGAAAGGTGTTGTAGCGGGATTCCACCGTAGTGTAGTGCGCGATCTGGATAGGCGGCCACCAACCGGTTTCGGCGTTGCCCAGCGGATACTGCACCGTCGGATCGGATTCCAGGTAGGGGCCTCTCACTTCGTCGTTGCACCGCCCTTCCAACCGATTGTAATACACGCTGGACACCAAGGGTCTTTCCTCGGCCAGTACAACCTCTCTCTCGATGATGCTGGCCAATGTGACCAGATCCCGCCCAGGCAGTTTCGCGCCGCTCCGTATCAGGTCCCGTTGGCCGAATTTCGTGTCGAAGTTGTCCAGAAATTTGGCCACGATGGGCTCCACGCGCTCCGTGTTGACGGGAAATCGATAGGTGTCGGGAAAGAGAAAGCCCTCCAGCGATTCGCCCGGCGGCAGGTCGTACAAAAAAGCATAGTCGTCGAAGACGGTCAGGGCCCGCGGCCGGGTGACGGCGCCCAGGAAGGTTTCCGCGTCGATCACGTGACTCTCCGCCAGCCGGGCCGCGATCTGCTCCATGCGCAGGCCCTCCGGTATGGTCACCGACACTTCGTCGTAACTGGCGATCTGCAAGGCCAGGGCCACTTCCGGCATCGTCATATTGCCGGACAGCAGAAAATTGCCCGCGGAGAGATAGTGCTCCAGGCCTTCCACGCGCAGATAGAGATTAAACAGCTCCGCGTCGCTTACGTAACCTTCCGATTCCAGCCGGTAAGCAATGTAGCGGGCCGGTTCCCCGGGATAAATGGTGAAAGGCCGTACCTCCGAGTCTCCGGTGGGCCGCGCCCACAGTTCCGCCTGCTGCATTTCCAGCGCGAGGGTCAGCACCCAATGCTCGATGTTGTCGGGGGTCAGGGCGGCGGCGGCCTGATGAATATTCCAGAGGCCGCCGGCCGCCGGGCCGGCCTCCCCGCCGGAGGTCGCCCGATATTCCAAGGCAAAGTTCAGACCCCACGTCACTACCACGGCCGTCACGGCGATCCCGACCAGTCGGGCCGTTCCATCCAAGATCCGGCCCGGTCCGACGCCTTTGCCTGCATTGCGGTCCAAGGCTCTGCGCAGGCGCTGCCGATAACCGGTTACGCGGCGCCGGCGCGTCTTCTCAGCCAAGGACGAGGAGGAGTACACGGGGCAGTTCTTCCAACGGATTGGAGGTTTTTATATCGACGGCCGCGCCCAGACGAGGCCGTGGCGCGCCCTGGTATCGGCGGGACAGACCATCTCAGGGATTGATCGAACCCCAGGGCAGGGGTCCCGGGACGGTCTGCACTCTCATGTAGTCCTCGAGCAGCTGGGCGGCGGCCCAGGCGTCTTCCTGGTCGCGCGACCCGCCTTTCTCGGACAGCCGCGCCCGCGCGGCGGCAGACGTGAACTGTTCGTCCCAGAAGACCACGCGGCGGGCCTGCTCCGGCATCTGGCGTCGCTGAAACTGTACGAAGCGGCGGGCCCACTCCTGGATATACAGGGCTTGCGGGTGATCCGCCCGATTGTTCCAAATCGGCAGGCCGCAGATTACGGTGTCCACGGCTTCCGACCGCAGCAACTGGCAAAGCCGGATGAAATCCGCCCGGCGGCTGGTACGGATCAGGACTGTGCGCGGCGTGGCGGCAGCCCACAACCGGTCGTTGAAGGCAATGCCGATCCTGAGCCGACTGACGTCCAACCCCATGAGTTTGGGTCTCAGCCGCGGTGTACTGCGTGTGCCGTCGTCAAGTGGGAACATGCGTACGTACCCTGATCCGTGGAGCCAGGCGGGGCAGAACCTCGTGGGTCGGGGGAAACAATTCTATCTGGGGGGGACCCGCAGGAGACCAGACAGCCAACTGCGCCAGCGCTTCCTCCCGGGAAAGTCCCACCACGGCGCGCCGCACTTGACTCTTGGCTATTTCCGGGACGTAGTCCACGGCCGCGGCTACGGCGAAATTCAGTTCGGCCCCGGTCCATACGGGATCCGGCTGCAGGGACAGGTCCAGGCTGGTCGGCAACAAGAGACCCCCGGACGGGGTATGACGCGCCACTTGCGCCATGACGTATTCCACCATGTCGTGGGTATCCACCACGATGCCGCTGAGGTCGACCATCATGGTCATGGTGAGTTCCTCGGTTTCCTCGCCGAAGAAGAAGTCGGTGGAAGTCCACTGCAGCTCTACGTCGAGGCCGACCGGCGGCAACCATTCGCTGTCCGTCAGTTCGGTCGCCAGGCTCTGCGCGGCCGAGGCCGAAGCCTCGGCCAGCAGCTCGGCCTGCAGCCGGTCTCTATCCGCTTGCGAGACCACGGGCAGCAGCTCCGAGGCGCCGCCGGTGGTGGGCCGCGGGTTGGTAATCCACAGCTGGAACGCGAAGGGGCCTGCGATATGGGTGATGCTGTTGGCAGCTACGTTGCCGATTTTCCCCGGTTCCACCGCTTCGATGGGAACGGGCTGCTGATATTGGGAATTGGCCGGAACCGTAACCTCCTCGGTAGTTACGAAACG
Source organism: Anaerolineales bacterium (assembly GCA_034421855.1). GTDB lineage: Bacteria > Chloroflexota > Anaerolineae > Caldilineales > Caldilineaceae > Bin34. Next base: position 27,724 of record DAOUKB010000143.1, on the reverse strand, counting down.
CGTGGCCTGACCCGTACCGGTCTGCACCACCGTGCCCTCCGGGACCGTAATCGGGTCTGGAGTCTGATTGACGGCGAGCAAGACGCCGGTGGCCTTCTCGGTAGGCAGCAGTTTCCGAGCGGAGGTAGGTCCCGTGCGCCGGAGTTCCTGCGTGGCGGAGACGAAGCGGGCGGGGACCAGACCCATGTCGTTGTCCGGCTGATCCACGGCCAGGCTGGCCGTCATGGGCACCGTGATGTCGACGTGACCGACTGCGGGATGCACCGTTACGGTCGCGGCCGGCGCGACCAGCACGGCAAAGCCGAAAACGGCGGCCACACCGGCCAAGACCAAGACGGCAGAGGCCGTCAGCGAGAGCCATGACCCGTACCTCGGCATGGGCGCGGCCGGCGGGGACGCCGCCGCGCCGTCCGGTTTGCCCAAGCGCTGCGGCCCTGCAAATTCGGTCGGGGCCAGCCTGGCGCCTTCCAGATACCGGGCTGCTTGATCCACGGAATCAAAGACGGGAACGGACAAAGCCCGGGCCCGGGCCGTCAGCTGGGCGTGGGTGCTGACTACGGCCAGCGGCACTCCGGCGAGTTTGCAGCGGTGGCGAATGGCCTGCAACCAATTGCCCATGGATACGCCGGCCGGCCAGTGCGCGACGGTCAAGATCACCGGTCGATCGGCCGCGAAGATGCGGTCTCCCAGCAGATCGGCCAAACGGCTATGGCGTCGAATCTCGAGCGTCGAGAACACAGATGGCTGCGCAGGGCTTTGCCCTGCGCCTCAGGGGCGCATGTCGGTCCAGATCAGGCGGCAGTGGACAGTTGATCCGAGATGGTGCTGGCCACTTCCTGCAATGCGGCGGACAACCCCGCAATGTTCCGGCCGCCGGCTTGGGCGATGTGCTGTCTGCCGCCGCCGCCGCCGCCGATGAACGGCGCAGCCTGCTTGACCAGATTGCCGGCATGCAGCCCGCGGTCGGCGAGGCCCTTGGCCACGGAGATCACCAACATGGGTTTTCCTTCGATATCGGCGGCCAGGGCAATCACGCCTTGGCCGAGCCGATCCTGGATCAGATCGCTCATTTCCCGCATCATCTCCAAGCCTTGGGCTTGCACCGTCTGCAGGACGCACGGCACGCCCTCGAATTCCCGGACATCGGCAACCAGCCCGTCGATCCGGTCCTTGACCTGGACGCGCCGGCCCTGCTGGATTTCCTTGTGCAGCCGGCCGTTTTGTTCCAGCAGGGACTGGACGGACTGTTCTACCCCGTCCGGTCGCGTCTTGAGCAGGGCGGCCACACTGCCCAGGCGTTCGAAAGTCTCGGCCACGTATCGATTGGCCGCGGCTCCGGTGACCGCCTCGATACGGCGTTGACCCGCGGCGCTGCTGCTTTCCCCGACAATGAAGAGAGTGCCCAGTTCGGAGGTGGAATTCACGTGCGTGCCGCCGCACAGCTCCAAACTCACGGCGGGTTCGTGGCCGATGCGCACCACCCTTACCGTCTCTTCGTATTTCTCTCCAAAGAGCGCTAGGGCTCCGTCCGCGACGGCCTCTGCATAAGGTTGCCAGGCGGTCGTGACTGGACTGTCGGCCAAAATGGCGGCTTGCAGGTCGGCCTGCACTTGGGCGATCTCCGGGCGCGTCAGGCCGCGTTCGAAAGTGAAGTCGAAGCGCAGTCGGTCCGGCGCCACCATCGAACCTGCCTGATGTACCGTCGAGCCCAGATGCCGGCGTAGGCAGGCATGGAGCAGATGGGTAGCCGTGTGGTTGCGTTGGATGGCCTGTCTGCGTTCGGTGTCGACCGCGCAATCTGCCGCGTCGCCGACCCTCAAGTACCCTTCCTGCATCGTGCCGGAATGCACGACGAGGCCAGGTACGGGCCGAAAGACTTGGGCGACGGCCAGATGCCCGGATGCTCCTTCCACAGCCGTAATCCGACCCGTGTCGCCCAACTGTCCCCCGGCTTCCACATAGAAGGGGGTAGCGGCGACTACCACCTCGGCCGCTTCGCCGGGACCCACCTGGTTCACCGCCACACCCTCCCGGATCAGGGCCAGGACCGCAGTCCGGGTGCGGAGCACGCCCTCGAAAATCGTCTGCACCACGCCGCCGGCGTCCAGTTTGTCGGCTGCCTGCAGATCGCGCAGCAACTCGCCGTACATGGGCGATCGAGCGGCGCCGGGAGTCTCCATGGCCCGTCTGCTTCGCTCTTTGGCTTGGGCCGCCAGGTGTCGAAAGCCGTCCACGTCGACGGTCATGCCTTCTTCCCGGGCCAGGTCCCGAGTCAGATCCAGAGGGAACCCAAAGGTGTCCCACAGCAGGAAGGACTGGGCTCCCGTCACGGTGGCCGACCCCTGCTTCCGATTCTCCCGCACCATGTTTTCCAGATGCCCCATGCCCAGATTCAAAGTCTGCAGGAATCGAGTCTCCTCCCGCGTGACGGTCGTGCAGATCATGTCCTGCCGATGTCTGAGTTCTTGGAAGTGACTGCCCATGCCGTCGATCACGCCGGCCACCACCTGGGCCATGAAGGGTTCCAGAAATCCCAACGTGCGTCCGAAACGGGCCGCGCGCCGCAGAATGAGGCGCGTAATGTAGTTGCGTCCTTCATTGCCCGGCAGGACGCCGTCCGCAATCAGGAACGTGACGGCGCGCGCGTGGTCGGCAATGACTCGGTACGCTACCAGATGCGCCTGCCGCTGGGCGTCTGTGTGTCGCGCCAACTTCTGGACCAGATCCATCAGGTACAGGAAGCCGTCCGTATCGTAGTTGTTGGTGCAGCCTTGCAGGATGCTGGCTACCCTTTCCAAGCCGGCTCCCGTATCTACTCCCGGATTGGGCAGAGGATCCAGTTGTTGCGGCGTGACCTGGTCGTATTGCATGAAAACCAGATTCCAGAACTCCAGGTATTCGTCGTCCCGGTTGACGCCGTCGGCGTGTTGGTCCGACAGGTCGCCCCAAAAGTAATGGATTTCCGAGCAAGGGCCGCAGGGCCCTGTCTCGCCCATGGACCACCAGTTGTCTTTACGGCCGAACTTCAAGATCCGATCCGGATCGGCGCCCACGGCCCGCCAGAGCCGAGCCGCTTCGTCGTCTTCTGCGTAGATGCTGAACCACAACCGTTCCAGCGGCAATGCCCATTCCTCTACCAGCAGCTGCCACGCGAACTGTATGGCTTGCTCTTTGAAGTAATCTCCAAAGGAGAAATTGCCCAGCATTTCGAAGAAGGTATGGTGACGGGGGCTCACGCCTACTTCGTCGAGATCGTTGTGCCGGCCGCTGACCCGCAGACATTTCTGGGAGGTGACGGCTCGGCTATAGGGACGCTTTTCCAGGCCGAGCAGCGCATCCTTGAACTGCACCATGCCGGCATTCGTGAACAGCAAGGTGTCGTCGTTGTCCGGAACCAGATTGGCGCTGGGCACAAAGCGGTGCCCGCGGCGCGTAAAGAACTCGATGTACCGGCTGCGGACTTCGTTGATATGCGTAGGGGGTTGAGTCATCGGCGGTCTCGACACGGCATGGTTCACGCATCCTTTCCGGATTCGGCGGCAAGGCGTAACCAGCCCCACCACAGAGGGCATTATACTTGCCCTAACGACCGGGTGAGAGGTCGAGGCCTCCAGATTGCGTAGGGCTCTCCGTCCTCCTGGTATCGGCAGCGAGTGCAGACAGAGTCCCGGCCCCTACGTCCCACGGCATGACTATCCAACTGCTTTCCCCCGAGGTAGTGGCGCAGATCGCGGCCGGGGAAGTGATCGAACGTCCTGCCAACGTGGTGAAAGAGCTGATTGAAAACAGTCTGGACGCCGGAGCGTGCCGGATACAGATCAGCCTGCAGGACGGGGGACTGGGCCAGATCCTGGTCGAGGACGACGGGGCCGGCATAGCGGCCGAGGATTTGGAATTGGCGTTGCAGCGGCATGCCACCAGCAAAATTCAAAATGCAGGGCAGTTGTCCCAGATCTCTACGCTGGGCTTTCGGGGCGAAGCGCTCTACAGCATTGCGGCCGTCAGCCACGTCACCGTCACCTCGCGGCCGGCCGCGGCCACGGCGGCCCACCGGCTGTACATGGAGTGCGGGACCACGGTCAGCCGCACCGGGCTGAGCCGCGCTCCAGGCACCACGGTCAAGGTGGAACGTCTTTTCGTCAACACTCCGGTACGCAAACGTTTCCTCAAGTCGCCGGCCGCCGAAGCCGGCCGCGTGGCCAAGTTGGTACAGAGGCTGGCCTTGGCGCGCCCGGACGTACGCTTCGGGTATCTGCACAACGGGAAACCCCTGTTGCAAACGAACGGCCAAGGAGACGTGCGGGAATTCCTCTACGACTTGCACGGCCGCGAGTTGGTGCGCGGCCTGGTACCGCTCGACGCCCAGTTCGAAGACTGCCGGCTGTCCGGCTATGTCGGATCCCCGACCCAGCACTTCGCCAATCGCACGCAGATCGAAATCTTCGTCAACGGACGTTGGATACAGGACCGCACGCTCCTGCAGGCCGTGATACAGGGCTATCACGGCCGCCTCCCGATCGGACGCTTCCCTTTTGCCCTCGTCTTTTGCGCCTTGGATCCGAGCCAAGTGGACGTCAACGTCCATCCGCAGAAGACCGAAGTGCGCTTTGTAGCGGAACGACGCATCTTCGGCATGGTACGCCGGGCGGTGGAAAGAGCGCTTGCGGCTACCCAAGGGATTCCCGACGCCGGCATACAAGGCGAAGCGTACGCCGAGCCCTCCTCGATCCGACCTCCTGGCCCTCCGTTCGAGGCGCAGCAGGCACTGCCCCTGGTGGCGCCCCGTATCGATTTCGACACCGGGCCTCACAACCGCCTGCAGACCGGAGAGACGGGGCAGCCCGTCGCGGGCCATGGGGAACTGCCGACCCTGCACATCATCGGCCAAGTGGGCTCCATGTACATCGTGGCGGAAAGTCGAACGGGCATGGTGCTGGTGGATCAACATGCGGCACACGAGAGGGTCCTGTACGAAAAGTGGTTGCACAGGGCCAGAGCCGGATCGGACAATATCGCGGCTCAGCAGCTGCTTACGGCGTTGCCCTTGCACACAGGACAGGAACTCGCGGGACTGGTCGCGCAGCACTTGGACTTGCTGCGCCAGCTGGGCTTCGAGATCGAGGAGTTCGGCCATGGCTCCTTTGTAGTCCGGGCGATTCCTGCATTTCTCACCCGGCGGGAGCCCGCAGTCCTGCTGCAGGATCTGCTTCACGCCTTGAACGCACACCGCAATCTGGGAGTCGAAGAATTGGAAAACCGGCTGATCCGGGCCATTTGCAAACGGGCCGCCATCAAGGCGGGCCAGGTGCTGAGTTTCGGCGAAATGGAGACGCTCTTGGTGCAGCTCGCGGAATGCGAGGCCCCTCTGACTTGTCCGCATGGCAGACCCACCCTGATTCAATTCACGTCGCACTCTCTGGAAAAGGCGTTCGGTCGTACATAGAGGCCGTGACCCGCTCTGGGGCATACAGGGAACATCCCGGCATCTACTGCAGTGCGTAGAGTGAGGTCTGCAGCCCTTATGCTAGAATCCCCAGCTGCGTTTCGGGGACGGCGACGGCACGATCACGGAGGTGAATCGTGCCGTCACGCAGCGCCGAGACTATTGTTCAGGTCGGAAGATCAGTTCCAGTTTTCAGGAGACGACCTGTGAAGGTACGTACCGCGCCGGCCGCCAACCGCGAGCTGAGAATCACTATCGAATTGGATGCGGCAGTGGTGGAATCTGCCCTGCAGGAAGCCGCGGCGCAGGCCGCACAGACCGTTGCGATTCCCGGTTTTCGCAAGGCCAAGGTGCCCTATCGGGTCATTGAAAGATATGTAGGACGGCCCGCTTTGCTGTCGCAGATCCACGAGAAGTTGGCCAACGAGACCATCCAGACCTATCTGCGGGAGAGCAGTCTGGGCGAAGTGGAAAACGTGGTCGTCGCGAACATACAGGACGATCCGGTCACCTATATCTTCCACCTGGCCTTGGAGCCCTATACGGAACTGGGAAATTACTCGGAGCTGCGGGTCGAGCCGCGGGTGCTGGAACTCTCGGCAGCGGAACGCGAAGAGGAAAAGGCGAAGTGGCAGGAACGATATGCGGAAGCCCAAGGGGTGGCAGAAGCCGCGGATTGGCAGGATTGGGTTACGCTGAAAGTGAAAAGCGTGGTCCTGGACGAAGCCCAGAATCCCACGGACGAAGTGATCCTGGAAGAAGAGGATTGGCGGGTTGCCTTGGAAAAAGAAGGGACTCTGCAGCCTCCCGGCTTGGAGCAGGAAATCCTGGGTCTGGCCCAGGGCCAGGCCAAAACGTTTGATCTGACCTACCCCGAGGACAGCACCAGCGTGTACGCCGGCAAGAGCGTGCGCTTCGATCTCGAGGTCAAGGCCGTGGAACGCTATGTGCACCCGGAGTGGGATGCGGCGCTGCTGGCCAAGATCATGGACGACGAAGGCGGGGAGCGATCGCTGGCGGAATACGAAGAAGTCTTCTGGAATCGCCTCGACTACGAGAAAGCGCACCGCGTCTTCGAGGAAGAATTGGAAGAAGCCTTTGCCGCGTTGGAAGCGGTGTCCATCCTGGAATATCCCCAGTTTTCCGTAGATGCCCAAGTGGACTTCCTGATCAGCCAGCGGATGCGGGGACTGGAGCAGTTCGGCGTCCGCAATCTGGAAACCTATTTGCGCTATGCGCAGCAGACGCTGGAGGAATTTCGGAAATCCCTGGAACCGGAAGCGACGGCTACCCTCAAGCAGAATCTGCTGATTTGGGAGTTCATCCAGAAGAACGAAATCGAAATTCCGGCGGATCAGCAAGAGCGGCTGGAACGACAGTCCGCGGATCAAGCGGTCCGGATGATGGATTCAGGCATGGACAAGCGTGAAGGCGTGACCTTGGACGGCATTACGAGCTCCCTGCGCCAATACAGCATGTCGGAAACTCTGCGGCACCTCGGTCGCAATGCTCTGCTGGAAATGTGTACCGAGGGCGTGCATTCCTTGGTGAAATACGGCGAGGACTTGCCTGCGATGGCGTTGACGGACCGGGATCCGGAAGCAGCCGCAGAGACGGCTCGCCGCGCGCCGGTGGCGGAATTCGACGCTCCGTGGAATGCAGCGTGAGCTGCAGCGCATTCCGGCCACGGCCCGCCTGATCGCTTACACATTTCAAACACTCCGGCCGGCCTAACGGGCATACAATGCAGGCGGGCGGGAGCCGCTCCTCTAGGCAGGTCCCGACCGCACTCGTTACTTCTTAGGATTTCAGGAGCTTTCACATGGCAGACATGACCGGCCCATACAATCCGCAGAGCATTGTCCCCATGGTGATCGAGTCGTCGGGCCGCGGGGAACGGGCTTACGACATCTACAGCTTGTTGCTGAAAGAGCGGATCGTGTTCCTGGGTCATCCGATCACCGATCAGGTGGCCAATCTGATCGTGGCCCAGCTGCTGTTCCTGGACCGCGAAGACTCGAGCCAGGAAATCCGGATGTTCATCAACAGTCCGGGGGGCAGCGTCTACGCGGGTCTGGCCATCTACGACACCATGCAGATGATTACGGCCGACGTCAGTACTTTTGCCGTAGGGGTTACGGCCAGTATGGGTACCGTGTTGCTGGCCGCGGGCGAAAAGGGCAAGCGCTTCGCCTTGCCGCATGCCTGCGTGCACCTGCATCCGGCCAGCAGCGGCATGCAAGGGTACACCGAAGATGTGCGGCGGGCTTTCCGCGAGCAGGAACGTCTCCAGACTCAGCTCTTCTATCTGGTGGGGCAGCACACGGGACTGGACTGGCGGCAGGTCGAACAGGACTTCGAGCGGGATCGCTACATGGATGCTCTGGAAGCCAAGGAATACGGGCTGGTCGACGATGTGCTGGGCAATACGGAGCACGTGGTGTCGGTCCGCGACGGTGTCGTGCATGTGCCTTCCTTGAACGGCAGCATCCCCAAGGATGAGGACAAAGTAGGTTCCTAGGGAATGTTCGAGGATATCGTCAATAAGGATTGAGTCCCCAGCGCCCAAGCCCGGATTTGGCAGATCGCCCGCAACGCAGCGGCGTTCTGGGCCTACCGGGGAGCCACGCCCCGCCATGGCTTGAAAGCCAGGAAGGCGTGCTCCACCCGATGCCGCCACGGATACCGCTCCGGAGCATAGGTGTGGGCTTGCTTGCGATGGCGGCGAGGGCGGGATCACCGGGATCATGCCCTGCGCCCCGGCGGCGGCCCCGACCGGATCGCGGTCGTAACCCCGGTCCGCTACGAGATACTCTGCCTCCCGGCCCGCCCTCAGGCCCACGGCCTGGGTACAGTCTGCCCGGGTCCCCGGGGTCAGCTCCAGACGGACGGGCCGCCCCGGCGCGGCCCGAGGCCACTGGGAATTCAGCCCCCTGGGGTGCGCCCCCTCGGCGGATGGCCGCCCTGGGTGCCGGCGGCAGGGGGATGGACCTGGATAGGGCGGGCGTCGATCCTCCCCGCCGCGCCGTCCGGTGCGTCCCTCACTGCCGCCCACAAGGCGGCCCACACGTCCCGATCACGCCCACGGCGGAAGCGGCGATGAGTATTCTTCCCGTCGCCGTAGTCGGGGGGCAGGTCCCGCCACGGCACCCCGGGGCGCAGAATCCCAAATACGGCATGCAGAAACTGCCGGTGGTCCGCGGCAGACGCCCCACCTTGCCCGGACCGCCCGGCAGATGGGGTTCCCAACGCTGCCCGACGCGGTCCGAGAGGTCGAGGCGCCGGTGTACGGCGGTCCTGCGAGGCTCCTCCTTCTGTGTGTGTCCCCTCGGCGTACCCGCAAATCCCTGGTTTGACGACACCCCCTAGCATCATCACGGGGCCTCGGGGGTTGCTGTGCGTGGGCGGCAGCGGCTCTCCCATCCCCCATGCACAGGGAACCCAGCCGCGGGTGGTACGAGCCCGAGATCGTAACGACGGACTTGGCGGCCGAACAGAGCCACCGGGTGCATTGACGCTGGAATTTTCCCAGACTCAGCCGGAAATGTTTTATTAGCCGAGATTTTTGTGTTCGGCTAGGTTGGAGTGCAAGGTATCGACTGGTGCGTCCCAAGCCGGGACGCTAGGTGAACGCTTTCGGCAGATTCCGGATCTCCCGGCGCCTAGCAAGGAACGAGAACCCTTGTGCGCTTAGACCCAGTGCATGCCGCTTCATGCCATCGGAGAGATAGGGAACAGGTTATGACACGAACTGACAGGCGGGTACTGGTTTTTCGGCGCGCACGCACCCCTGCGGCTGATCGACGTCGGATTCGCCCGCGCTGTGGGCCAGCCATTACTGTTTCTGGTCTGGCATCAAAACCGTCCATCTCCCCTGCCAGACTCCGGAAGTAGTCTGCCGCAAGCCGATGCCGGGGCGTATTGGTCAGTTGCCTACTGCATCTTTTCTGTTCTATGTAGCATTACGGCCACCCTCGATGGGAAATAGGGAGGACCGAGGCACCTGGTCGCACAGCCGGAGCCCGGTCGATCACGAAATTCCGGCGGTGCCACAGAGCATGCGCGGCACGGAGGACGACGTTCATGAAGACCTGGGAACTTGCAGGGGGAGGGCGGAGCGCGGATATGTGAGGTGGTACCGTGAGAAGTGGTCGGAGGATAACACTTGGTCCATCCGGGTGGAGTGAGCGGCGGACAGCCAAAGCGATACCGATGGAAGACAGGACAGTCAGGGAGTGGGTGATGAGAGGAACGGCGTCTCGCGCGGAGACTTCATGAACAAAATGGCCAGAAAACCAAATATCGTCCTGTTCTTCGTGGACGATATGGGGTATGGAGACGTCTCCTGTTTGAATCCGGACGGGAAGATTCCGACACCACATTTCGACCGTCTGGCACGGGAAGGGATACGGTTCACGGATGCCCATTCGACGTCTGCGGTCTGCTCGCCTTCGCGCTACAGTCTCCTTACCGGCCGTTACAATTGGCGGAGCGTCTTGCAGTCGGGCATCGTCGGGCATTACGGAGATCCGCTGATCGCCGAGGATCGGACGACCGTGGCGTCGTTTCTGAAGCGGCATGGGTACCATACCGGGGCGATCGGAAAGTGGCATCTCGGCATGGGTTGGGACTTTGAAGCAACGCAGGATTTCATGCCGGACGGAGACAAGTACGACGCGCGCGACTTTCCCAGGCATTTGGTGGCGTCGGACGCACAGAAAGCCTTGTGGCAGGAGGCCTTCGCAAAGCCGATCCGGGAGGGTCCGACAACGCGGGGATTCGACACCTACTACGGTGTCGACGTGCCGAACTGGCCTCCGTACTGCTACATCGAGAACGACCGTACGGTAGGGATTCCATCCGAATTCTTGCCTGCCAGACTGCTGGGCAACCATCAGGCGAGTACGCCGGGGCCGGCCATGCCCTACTGGCATTTCGAGCAGTTGCTGCCGACTTGGGCGGAGAAAGCCGACGCATACATTGCCGAACGGTCGGAGAGGAAGGAGCCCTTTTTCCTCTATCTGTCAATGACCTCACCGCATACCCCGCTGGCCGTCAACGCAGCCTGGATCGGCAAGAGCGGCCTCGGTAACCGATACGCCGACCTCGTGATGGAGACGGATGACGTCTTTGGTCGTATCCTGACGTCACTCGATGTCCACGGGGTCGCCGAAGAGACGCTGGTTCTTTTTGCATCGGACAACGGCTGCGCCCCCTATATCGGGACGGACATGATGGAAGCCCAAGGCCACTTTTCAAGCGCCCGTTTCAGGGGCTACAAGTCGGACATCTGGGATGGAGGCCATCGGATCCCGTGCATCGCACGGTGGCCCGGCGTAATCGCACCGGGAACGGTAAGCACCCAGCTCGTCTGTCTCGTCGATTTGCTGGCAACCTGCGCGGACATTCTGGATATTGAACTCGCGGAAGCAGAGGGCGAGGACTCCGTGAGCTGGCTGCCCCTGCTGAAAGGAAGCGACGCGCCGGTCCGGACCTACGTTGTGCATCATTCGATCCAGGGCAAGTTCGCCATCCGGGACCAGAGGTGGAAGCTGGTGCTGTGTCCGGGATCCGGGGGCTGGACGAAGAGCGACGTAGAGGCCGCGGCGGAAGGGCTCCCGTCGCTCCAACTGTACGACATGGAGAATGATCCGGAGGAGCAGCAAAATCTCCAGGCGCTGCACCGGGATCAAGTCAGGGCCCTGACCACGCTTCTGGAGAAGACAATTTCAGATGGCCGCAGTACACCAGGACCACGGCAGCGGAATGATACCGAGGTGGATATCTGGAAGTTGCACACGATGCCTGGCTTCGAGGGAAACAGGCTTGACGACGTGTTGGAGACATTGGATCGGCAATTAGCCGAGTAAATCGAAAGCCAGATTCCCTTGTTGCTGAGTTCTCGAACCGCTAGGGGATGTCGTCAAACTTGGGCTTTGCGGGTACACTGAGAGGGTACACACATTAGGGAGGAGCCTCGCAGGACCGCCGCACACCGTCGCCCCGCCCTCTCGGACCGCGTCGGGCAACGTTTGGAACCCCCTCTGCCAGGAGGTCCGGGCAAGGTGGGTCGCCCCGCTGCGGACAATCGGCAGTTTCGGAATGCCGTATTTTGGATTCTGCGCCCCGGGGCGCCGTGGCGGGACCTGCCCCCCGACTCCGGCGACGGGAAGCATACCCATCGTCTCGCTTCAGCCGTGGGCGTGATCGGGGCGTGTGGGCCGCTCTGTGGGCGGAAGTGCGGGACGAACCGGACTGTGCGGCGTGGATGATCGATGCCAGCCCTATCCGGGTCCATCCCCCTGCTGCAGGCGCGCAGGGCGGCAACCAGCAGATGGCGCGCACCAAAGGGGGCTGAATTCCAAGCTGCATCGGGCCGCGGACGCGCAGGGGAGACCCGTCCGGATGGTACTGATCCAGGGGACCTGGGCGGACTGTACACAGGCCGTGGGCCTGATGGCGGGCCTGGCGGCGGAGGATCTCGTGGCGGACCGGGGTGATGACAGCGATCCGGTCGGGGCCGCCGCCTGGGCGCAGGGGAGGGTCCCGGGGATCCCGCCCCGCCGCCATCGCCGGCATCCCCGCACCTATGACCAAAAGCGGTACCCGTGGTGGCATCGGGTGGAGAACGCCTTCCTGGCCTTCCCGCCATGGCGGGGCGTGGCCACGCGGTAGGCCCAGAACGCCGCTTCGTTTCGGGCGATCTGCCGGATCCGGGCTTTGGTCCTGTGGACTCGATTAGTTTGACGATACCCCCTAGTATCCCCATGAACCCATAGCACGGCAAAGGCGACGGTCCTCGCTGTTTCTCGTTGGTGCCTGAGAACTAAGCTGCCAGACTAGGAATTCTCTCAAACTCTCAAACGCCGTTGCCAGCTTGCCGTAACGAGTCGCAATGCCACGGAACTGTTTGGTGACTACACAAGGGGTGACGGCCCTTGTAGAATCGATGTCGTTAGGAGTGGATACCTTGCGGTTGGCCTTGGGGACGGCATCATGGCTATAATGCCTTGGAAAGCCCAAAGCGCGCGTATCGTCACTGTCATAGGCTTTATCGCCTGTCGATCGTCTGGCTTGATCCATCAAGAGAGCGTTGTCGAGTCTCTTGAGTAGTTCAGAGACCTCGGTCGGCCCTTTCCGGGTTTCAGTTCGGAACTCGACGGCTCGTCTTGCCTTGTTTGCTACCCAGACAATCTTTGGTATGCCCATCACGACTGGCACCGACAGCTTGTCGTGCTTGGGATGCCTGCAGATTCAATTCTTGGACCAGCGTCTTGAAGACATCTTCTCCGGCACCCCTTTCGACCCGGCGGTCGAATCGTCTGTAGAGGGTAGTCCCACTTGCCCAAGGCAGCAAGGATACTCCGGTGCGAGCCATCCATACTTTCCAATCACGGAACAAGAGCGACGTGAGTCGGTGCCAGGGGTGCTGGCTCCCGGGCGTCGGCCATGGGTAGTTCTCCTAGGCTGGTTGGACTGAAGTCGGTCTGTTTTCGTAACAAAATCCCCTTGTTTCGCAACAAAATATCCTTAAATGTAAATGTATCTTCACGCTGAATCGACCTTGGGAAAAACGGGGTCGACAGATCCTAGTGTTGGATTCCCCCATGGATGACATCTGCAATTTCTGCGGCGCTTCACGCAGCGCCGTCTCGTCCATGTTTCCCGGGTTGAAGCATGGCGCTCAGATCTGCGACCAGTGCATTCTGGAGATGGCGGCCTCCATCGGCCTGAACGATCTGGAAGGCAGCGCCGAGGACAGCGGCAAGACCGTACCGGCCGCCCAGGAGCACCCTGCCGGGAAGGGTCCGGTGGACAGCGGCTTCCGACTGGGGCCGGTGCCCAAACCGGTCGAGATAGCGGAGTACTTGAGCCGATACGTGATTGGTCAGGAACAGGCCAAGAAGGTCCTGGCGGTCGCGGTGTACAACCACTACAAGCGGGTCACCCATGTTCTGGGTACCGGTCCCGATGCCACGCAACGCCGCGACGAGGACGACGAAGCCGAACTGGCCAAGAACAATGTGCTGTTGATCGGGCCCAGCGGCTGCGGCAAGACTCTGCTGGCCCGTACTCTGGCGCAGCTCTTGGACGTGCCCTTTACGATCGCCGACGCTACCTGCCTGACGGAAGCAGGCTATGTAGGCGAGGACGTAGAGAGCTTGCTGGTCGGGTTGCTCCAGGCTGCCGATTGGAAGCCTGAAAGGGCGGCTTACGGCATTGTCTATGTCGACGAAATAGACAAAATCGCCCGCAAATCCCAAGAGTCGGCCAGCATCACGCGGGATGTGAGCGGAGAAGGCGTACAGCAGGCTTTGCTCAAGATCATCGAGGGTTCCATCAGCAATGTACCGCCGCAGACTGGGCGCAAACATCCCCAACAGGAATTCATTCAGCTGGATACCAGCAATGTGCTGTTTATCTTCAGCGGTACTTTCGAGGGATTGGCGGACATCGTAGACAAACGGCAAGGCGGCCCGCATCGGATAGGCTTCAAACCGCCGGCCGGCGACCCTAGGCAAAAGGCTCGGAATGCTGCAAAGCCCTTGGCCTTGTCTGCGGATCCGGACGAACGCAAACTGGAGGCCCAACTGCAGGCCGCGGAAACTGCGCAGCGGCTGCAGAACCAAAGTCTGGCTCAAGTCCAGCCCGAAGACCTCAGAAAGTACGGCTTTATCCCCGAATTTATCGGTCGCCTACCGGTCGTCACCAGTTTGAACGGACTGGATCGGGCGACTCTGAGCACCATCCTGACGGAGCCCCGCAACAGCGTCATTCGCCAATTCAAGTTGCTGTTTCGCATGGAAGGGGTCTCTCTGGAATTCAAGAAAGACGCCATCGCGGCGATCGCCGAAGAGGCCTTTCGCCGAGGCACCGGCGCCCGCGGTCTGCAGAGCATCGTGGAAAAAGTCCTGTTGGACGTGATGTTCGAAATCCCCAGCCGCGAGACCGCCACCAAGGTGGTGGTCAGCCGCAACGTCATCACCAAGGGCTGGAAACCCCGGATCATGTCGACCCGGGCCGAAGGACCGACGCGCCCTACCCAGCAGGCCGCCTAGCCGGTCTCGCCCGCCGTCCCGCCCGGGAATCGGCGACCATTCCCGGATACGGGAATCCCGCTCTGCAACCCGGCACCACGGCGGCGGCCGGGACAGTCCTGTTTCAGCTTCCCTTGGACCAGAGCGGAATGGGCCGAACAGCCGCTGCAACGGAGTGTCCGATTATTCCCGGAACGCCTGCGCCATTTTCTGGTCTATCACGGACATGGGATAGGTTTGCAGCTCGGTGATGGGTACCCAACGGGCTTCGGTCCAGAAGCCTGCGGCCGGCAGCTCGGGCCGAGTACAGGCCCGATAGATGCTTTGCCGTCGCCTGAAGTGGCTGTATCCCTGGACGAGGCGAGGTCCGTCATGCAGGTCCCATACTTCGAGATGCAATGCCTGTCGGACCAATAGACGGATCTCTGCGCGGCTCAAAGCCTGGGAATCCGACAAGGGCAGGGCCGGGAAGCTCCACAAGCCGCCCAACATGCCTGATTCTCTGTTGCGGACCAACAACACGCAACGGGTCTCCTCGACATGCGCCTCCAGAAAGAACCCCGCGAAATGTCTTTCCGCCACATCGGCCTTTCGGCTCTTCGGGGCGCCGCGCCGGTCGGCGCCCTGGACAAAGGTGAGACAGGAAGGCGCCAAAGGGCATTCAGGACACCGCGGCGTGCGCGGCACGCAAACTCGGGATCCGAGGACCATCAAGGCTTCGGCCAGCATACCGGGGGACATTGCGGTCCGAGGTCGCAGCAAATCTCGGATGATGCGATCGATTTCATCGATATCCCGCGGGCGGCCTTGGGTCAGCGGTTTGGCGAGGAGCCGACTGAACAGCCGGACGACATTGGCGTCGACGGCCGGCTCCGGTCGATCGAAACAAAGACTGAGGATGGCGCCGGCCGTATATCTGCCTATGCCGGGAAGAGCCAACAAGGCGTCCCGGGCAGCAGGGATTTGCGCGCCGTGCCGTTCCATGATCAGGCGGGCCGCTTTGTGGAGGTTCAGGGCCCTTCTGTAATAGCCGAGGCCCTCCCAGGCTTTCAGAATCTCCTGTTCCGTAGCGGCGGCGACATCCTGCAACCGCGGGAAGGTCTGCATCCAATGCTCGAAATAAGGGACGACGGTCGCCAATCGAGTCTGCTGTGCCATGACCTCGGCAATCCACACCGGATAGGGATCCCGTTTGCCGGGGACCCCCTTGCGCCACGGATACGAGACATATCCGGCCTCATGCCAAACCCGCAGTTGCGGGAGGCGGCTCTTCAAGGCCGTACGCGCAGGACCGGCCGCAATATCGGGCTTCAAAGGGAAAAATCCGAAGGCGCGGCCAAGAAACCGTCACCTCAGCTTACAGGACTGGGCAGCTGGCAGGTAGTAAAGAGAAAGGAGGTAAGCAGCAGCAACACGAATACTCCCCAACCCCAAGCCGGCAGGCCCCAATACGTACGCGGGGGCTTTTTGGGCGGAGGCGGCGTAGGGAGTACGGTCTGGCACCGCCAACAGAGCGTTTTGTCGTCCGGGTTGTGCTGACCGCAACTGGGACAGTCCACCAGCAGATCCGAAAAGGTTTTGATATGGGTTGAGTAGCGAACGGGCAGAATCGTAACACAATCTCTCCTGCCCGCTCAAAGACGGCAATCGTCAATGCATATCGCGCGCACCGGGCGCAGGCCGTCAGGATGCCGTTCTGCTCGGCTGTGTTGCGCAACGGTTTCGTAGTGGAAGTCGATTTGTCCCCCCCAAGAGGTGCCGCGCTGTCTTCCGGGTGCGTACGCAACGCTTATCGCCTGCATACTGTCTGCCCGAAGCCATATGTTGCGATCAGATCGCGTGGTGTAGGCAGAGCTTCGTCCGGGCATATGCACTCGGCAGTCGGTTGGGGGCGGCAACCACGGCGGGGGCTTTCTCTGACACGCAGCAGAACGATGCCCGGCTGCGCGGCTCTGATATGCGGCCAAATGGATATGGGGACGGGGGCTTCTCGGCGCTTGAGCATCGCGCCCGGATCTTGTGCGCTGCCTGGGCCCCGGCTCCGTCCATCATGGCTGGAAAGGGTTTGTGATCATTATCCCTTCAATCCACTGTCCGTGCTGCATATCTTCACTGTACAGGATCTTGCAGCCTGCCTCGAGCGCAGCGGCGACAATCAGGCTGTCGTAAAAGCCGAGGCGGTAGCGAGCTTGCAGATCGAGGCCCCGTTGGTACAGTGTCTGGGTTGGATTGACTTGCCACAGGGGCATCGGCACGTAGTCCAACAGCTGTCGCGCTGTGTCCGGCGTCGCATTGAGTTTTCGGGTCAGAACGTTAAGCGTCTCTTGGACGACCTGATAACTGATGCAACCGGTTTCGTGTTCCAAAGCCTGTTGCACCAAACGCGCTGCGCGCGCGTTTAGAGGCGGGTGGTCTCATCAAACAGGTAGACGAAGATATGGGTGTCGAGAAAATCTTCAACGCTCATTCATTTCGTCCCGAGTGAACTTCCGCCCGCTGGTGAAAATACTGCCCTGCAGCTCGCGGACGACGCGCATAGCTGCGGCAGCCTGCTGTTCGCGTCCAGCGTAGTTCTCGAGCCACAACCGAAATTGCCTGTTTAAGGTCGTATGCTCTGCAGCAGCCCGGCGACAAGCCGCTGCGATCAGATTCTCGTCAGCGCTTAAGGTAATGTTTTTCATGATCCTAGCCTGTGCAACAAGACGACACTTGGGTAGTAGCGTACACGATGGTAGTGCACAAATGGCCCTCGACCGTACTGTCGACGCTCCCGCCTTAGCGGACTCCCGACCCAAGTTCATGGAGGTGTGCTTCGCCGTGGCGCCATCTCTTCCGTAATTCTTTATCTGCCACCATGCAACACAAAAAATCGGCTTCACCCGGGACATCGTCAATCACAATCTTCAAAGTCGGGACGAACCCACAAAGTGCCGGCTGCACACCTCGAGTGTATATCCGGGAGCCGCCGTTCGGACGGCTGCCTAATCCCACTCGGCCCACCCAGTCGAGCCAGTGCCCAGGAGACCATTGGCACAGTTGCCGTTGCAATCGAGTATGGACTCTCCGCCGTAACAGAGAACGGGATGCGGAGCATGTCTCGGAGGACACTGTATCCAGATCTTGGATCGGTAAGGCCCAACGGGCCGGAATAATCTCCCTCGGCCTGCGACGACGGCGGCCCAGGCTGCCGACTTGGGCCTTGACCGCCTATGCCTCGGCAGGGACGGATGTCCTAACTGGCCGGTCTACGGCAAGTACCGCCGATTTCCTGCGCCACGCGCACCGGGAGAACGTCGTTGTCGAAAGAACTCGCCTCGGCTTCATTGCCCGACGCGGTCTTCAAAGCCGGGTGCGATGGTGCGGTGTGTGGCCCTTTGCCATTCCCGGGAAGGCACTTGGGGGGACAGGGGACGGCGGAACAACGCCTGACCCAGCAAAGCCACGGCAATGAAGATGTAGACGAAACTGCCGGACACCCAAATAATGGCGCCGCTGATCATCTGATCCTGCAAGGGGGTCGGGAACCCTGGGGCATTATGCGTAGCGTACACGTCGTATAGGACGAAGGGGCGAAAAGCCAGACTGACCCCGACCAACATGTTGGCGACTTCGCCGCCCACGATGAGGTACAGAAAACGCAACCATACCGGCAGCGGCGGATGCCAATGGGGAATCATGGCCATGGCGTGCCCCCAAAAAAGGAAATAGATGCCGAAGTAGATCCAAAGGCCGGCATTGGCACGCCAGGGAGTAGCATGAAGCCAGCTCAAGACCGCCGGGTCGTGCCAGAGGGCGAAAATACCCAGGGTGAGGCCTCCCACTACGCCTGGTCCCGTCAAATGCTTGAGTCCAGCGGTCCCCTTGACGATCCGAGCCATGTGCTTGTTGTCGGATCGAGGCCGGAATTCCATAACCGGAGCCGCGATACAAGAGAGGGCGCGACCATACCAGAGCAGAGGCGGAGCCAATATGGCGACCAGCACCTGCTGAATGGCTCTGGCAAAGAGATAGTCCTCTTTCAGGGTATTCAGAGGGGAGATCGTGGCTACGGCCAGCAGCGCGGTCCCCAAGGCAAACGCCCCCGCATGGCATACTCCCGGCCGTGTTTCCGCGGTACGGAACCGCCTGAAACCCGCTATGTACAAAATCGTGCAGACTGTGAGAAAAGCTGCAGCCCCAGGATACATGGTCCAGTTCATGGCGATATCCGTCCGGCCACGGCTATACCGGCGATGCCGGAAAGCACGGCCCGGCAGTGTAGGGTGTGGAGGCTTGGACTCGCTTGTCCATCCTGCAATTGCCGCCCTCCCTCATAGGTTCTCTTGCGGAGCCGCCCGGCAGGACCTCTCGACAACGGACGGTCGCTGCCGTCTTTCCGTGCCTGTGGGCAAGCCTCGGTCGTACGGAGATTTCCGCGTCGCGACGATTTCCGCAAAAACCGGAACGGCAACCCGCGGATCTTACACAGTTCCAATCCGTCCAACCCGTTTGGAACAGTATAATATGCCCTGTTCCACGAGAACTGGCTTGAACCTCGATGCCGCATCAGTTTGTCCTGTCCACCGCTTTCCAAAAGACCATTATCCAGGAGTCTCTGGCGGGGGCTCCGGAGGAAATTTGCGGAATTGTACGCGGGCGTGACGGCCGGGCGCTGGAACTGTACGCTGCCCGGAACGAGGCCGAGGATCGAAGCATCAATTACTTGGTGGATTCGCGAGTCCTGATGAAACAATTTCAATTCGAGGAGCAGGGCGACGAGATGATCGCCATCTACCATTCTCATCCCGCTTCGGAAGCTTATCCCTCGGCTACGGATGCCTGGACGGCGCAGTATCCGGACGCAGTCTTTCTCATTTGCTCTCTGGCGACGCAACCCCCTGAAATCCGGGGATTTCGCCTGCAGGACATGTATCTGGACTGCAACTTGTCTCGACTCCGGCGGGAAGTGGAATTCCATGAGACTCGGCCCGGCCTCTTCGCCTATTATCAGGCGACCGACCAGGTCTTGCCGTCGGCTCTGGCGGCCGCGCAGGCAGAGGTCGCGGATCCCTTCTATGTCGTGTTTCGGCAAGCAGACGACGCCCCGCAGGACATCGAAGTCCGATACGTACGCGTTTCCGAAGCGACGATATTGGATGCTTGAGATGCGACCCGTAGCGGCCTGGCCTGGCCGGGGCACGTCTACCGGAACGGGACTCGACTTTCGATCTGCTCCGTGAACCGCAAAGAGCCGTTTTCACATCAGACAACAGGAGAACCGACATGTCTACCGTGTACATTCCCACTCCCCTGCGGCGCTTGACGGCGGGCGCCTCCAAGCTGGAAGTCGCCGGGAACTCCGTGGGCGAAGTACTGCAGGCTCTGGAGGCCGATTATCCCGGCATCGCCGAGAAAGTCTTGGACCAAGAGGGTCAAGTCAAGCGCTTCATCAACGTATTCATGAACGACGACGAAATCAGATCTCTGGACGGGCTGAATACGCAGGTGGGCGACAGCGATCGCATTTCGATTGTGCCGGCCATGGCCGGCGGCAGACAGTAGACGCATTGATACGGACCGCATGGAGACAGGTGGCGCATGGCCTACTTAAATCGTGATCAGTTGGTGGCAAAAGCCAAGAGCGAAATTGAAGAAATGACCGCCCAACAGCTGCAGAACCGGCTGGAAGCGGGCGACGACGTGACTGTCATCGACATTCGCGAAAGAGATGAATTTGTCCAGGGACATGTACCGGGGGCTGCCTTCATCCCGCGGGGGTTCTTGGAGTTGGAAGTCGAAGCGCAGCAACCGGATCGCGCAAAGCCGGTGGTGCTCTATTGCGCGGGGGGAGTGCGTTCGGCCTTGGCGGCCCGCAATCTGCGGGACATGGGCTACCAGACTCCGATTTCGCTGATCGGCGGGTTCAACGGGTGGAAGAATGCCGGCCTTCCCTTCACCGTGCCGACGGTTCTCTCCGACTCGCAGAAGATTCGCTACAGTCGCCACACCATGTTGCCGGACGTAGGCGAAGAAGGTCAACTGAAATTGCTGGACAGCAGTGTCCTCCTGATCGGAGCGGGTGGGCTGGGTAGTCCCGCCGCCATGTATTTGGCCGCCGCCGGGGTGGGTAGACTGGGCATCGTGGACTACGACGTGGTCGACGTTTCCAATCTGCAGCGTCAGCTGCTGCACGGGGAAAAAGACGTAGGACGGCCCAAAATCGATTCGGCCGCGGACCGGTTGCAGGACATCAATCCGGACGTGGAGGTCGAGGGGTACAACGTACCCCTGCGCAGTTTCAACGCCATGGACATCATTTCGGGATACGACTTGGTGTTGAACGGGTCGGACAATTTCCCCACGCGTTACCTGGTCAACGACGCCTGCCGCCTGCTGGGCAAACCCTTGGTGGACGGTAGCATCTTCATGTTTGAAGGACAGGTCACGGTTTTCGACGGCACCGGACCTTGCTACCGCTGCCTGTATCCGGATCCGCCTCCTCCCGGCGAAGTGCCCAGCTGTGCGGAAGCCGGCGTCATGGGCGTGCTGCCGGGCATTGTCGGTTCCGTGCAGGCAGTGGAAGCCATCAAGCTGATCGTCGGTTTCGGCGAATCCCTGATCGGCAGAATGCTGATGGTGGATACCGCGGACATGACCGTACGCATTCTCAAGATCGGCAAGAATCCCGCCTGCCCGTTGTGTGGCGACCATCCGACCGTCACCGACCTGATCGATTACGAACAGTTTTGCGGCCTGCCCAGCCTAGCCGAGGATCCGACTGCGGTCCCCGTACCGGCCTAAGGCCCGGGCTAGGCCTTTGTTCGGTATATTCGTTGAAGTCGCGACCTGCCTCTCTGCTTGAACTGATCGGCAACACGCCCCTGCTGGATCTGAGTCCCTGGGCACATCGGTCAGGGGTTCCTCCGCAGGTACGGTTGCTGGCGAAAGCCGAGTGGTTCAATCCGGGACAATCGGTCAAGGCCCGCGCCGCCAAGCAGATCGTGTTGGATGCCCAGGCATCAGGCGCACTGCACCAGGACAAGGTTCTGATCGACAGCAGCTCCGGGAATACAGCCATCTCCTATGCCCAAATGGGAGCTCTCATGGGTTTTCGGGTCCAAGTCGTGATGCCGGCCAACGTGAGCCCAGAGCGCAAAGTGCTGATCTCCGCTTTTGGGGCCGAACTGATCGAATCGGATCCCCTGGAAGGCGCCGACGGCGCGATCGAAATGGTGCGCACGCTGGTCGACGCCCATCCTGCCCGGTACTACTACGCCGACCAATACAGCAATCCCTCCAATTGGCGGGCCCACTTCCTGCATACGGGACCCGAGATCTGGACTCAGACCCAGGGCCGGATCACCCACTTTGTGTGCGGCCTGGGCACCACCGGTACTTTTGTCGGCGTGGGCAGATGCCTGCGCCGCCGGAACCCCGCCGTGAAACTCGTTTCCGTGCAGCCGGAAGACGAGCTGTCCGTCATAGAAGGCTTGAAACATCTGCCCTCCGCCATCGTACCCGCCATCTACGATGCGTCGTTGGCAGATGTCGAGATGATCGTAGACCCGGAAACCAGTTGGGAGTTTACGCGCCGCCTGAGCCGGGAACAAGGTCTCTTCGTAGGTCTGAGCGCCGGTGCCGCCGTGGCCGCTGCGTTGCAGGTGGCCAGAGCCCAAGAGACGGGCACGGTCGTGACCTTGCTGCCGGACGACGGCAGCAAGTACGTGAGTCTCGGCGTCTTCGACTGACGGCGCCTCGCACGCGGATTGGGGCGGTCGCCGCGACCGGCGCATCCTACAGATGCGTCGGCTCTGCTCCATACGGAAATGGATGCTGGGGGCGGATCGTGCTCCCGGCATTTGGGGTTCCGGAGTATCTTGGCCGCCGGCGAAACTGAAATCGGTCTGAACGGCACACCCCGCCGCATCTTGCGTCGTACGAAAACCGCCGCTCCTACGGCACTACGCTACGACCCCGTTCGTGGCGGCGGACTCTCCCTCCCAGCGAGGGCCTCGGGCTGCATCGTCAGGTTGCCGTCGGGGTACGGTGTGCATGGCTTACCCCTATGCTCGTATTCTCATCCAGGTCCGAGACTGCTCGTACCCCGCGTAGCGCATTGTGCTGCAGAGAGGGTCCGAGACGACATGCAGCCCGCTTGTCCCCGACAACGACACGCTCTCGCCTCCATGACTACCTAAGCGCGATCCGCGAACGGGAATTGACGATCCAAATGGGATAAACGCTGGCCAAAATCGATGCTCCGGCGGCTACAGCAGCCGCCTTGGCGATTTCCCAGGGTTGGAGGTTCCAGTCGAGAGACCAACCGAAGGATCTCACGTTGACGATATAGACGAGTATGAGGGAGAGTATCAGCCCCATCGGAATGGCCAGCAGCGTTGCGCTCAATCCCAGCAGCCCCGACTCCATCAGCAGCAGCTTGCTCATCTGCCGTCGAGTCACGCCTATGGCCCGCATGGTCCTGAATACGGGAGCCTGATCCAGCATCATGCCCATGAGAGAAGCCAGCACGCTCATGAAGGACACGCCCATAGCCAGAATTTGCAGGGTGTCGGTGACGGCGAAAGTGCGGTCGAAAAGGCGCAGGGCATCGCTGCGCAGTTCCCGGTTGGGAATCAGGGATGCGGGTACCGCCTCGCGAGTGAAGTAATGCTCCAGGTCGACCGTAACCTGGTCGACGTCGGCCCCCTCTTGCAGGGACACGGCGGCCCCCGTATTGCCCACGGCATCCCAATGGCGCGCGTACACCTCCTCCGCCATGAGCACGGCGGCCATGGCGTCGTAGGACTTGAAGACTCCCACCACGGGAAACCGGGTTGCCGCCAAGTCGGTGATCAAGGTCAGACTGTCTCCGGCCTGAATCCCATGTTGCAGGGACATGGGTTCGTTGATCACGAGGCCGCCTTGCCGGATCGCCTCGTCCCAGGGATTGGTGTCCGTAGGCATCTGCTGCGTATACGCCCGGGATGCCTTTGCATCGTCGTCGCTCAGCACGACCAGCTGCAAGAGGCCCCCCAGTTCCGGGGCGCGCGCCTGGGTCTCGAAGAGGGTGGTCACCCGGGCGACTTCCGGCCAGGAACGCAGCTCCTGCAGCTGCTGCGGAGCGAGGAACCGTCTGTTGTCGTCGGCGACGGGAGTCAGGTAGATGTCGGCCAGGAGCACCTGTTCCAGCCAGCTTTCCACCGACGTACGGAAGCTGCCCACCATGGAGCCGATCCCAATCACGACGCTGAGCGACATCATCAGGGCCGCCACCGCGACCGAAGTCTGACTCAGCCGCCGCAGGGGTTGGCGCAGAGCCATGCGGACGAAGGGCAGGTCGTGGGACTTGACCAGCCACAAGGCCGCCCGGATGGCGATCCGCAGCAGTACCGGAACGAAAAAGGAGGCGCCGACCATCCCGACGAAAATGCCGGCAAAGGTGTAAGGCAGAGGAAAGACGGGCAGCATCAGGACAGCACCGCACGTCAAGGCCAGCAGCCCTACCCCCAAGTTCCGGGCTGCGGGCAAACCGGCCTCGGAAGCAGCTCCCCGGTTCTGCAGCTCGGGCGAGATTTCCACTCGGGCAGCCATGTGGGCCGGTACGCTCGCGCCGAACAGAGCACAGCCCACCCCAATCAGACCGGCTTTCCAGCCCACGGCGCCTGGAAAAACAATGTCCTGCAAGGTGTGTACCGCATAGATTTCCGCATAAGCCCGATTCACCAGGTCCACCAGTCCCGACGCCAACAGCCGGCCTCCCAGGAGGCCCGCCAGGGAACCCGCGATGCCCAATACCAAGGCCTCGACCATGATCAGGGTGAAGATCTGCGGCCGGGTCATGCCCAACGCCCGCAGGATCCCGAGGGTGCGCCGCGATTTCACGACGTTGAAACTCAGCGTGTTGTAAACGAGGAAAGCCCCGACTACCACGGCCAGCAGGCTCAAAGCCCCCAGATTCAGCCGAAAAGCCCGGGTCAACCGGCGCAGGGTGTCGTAGGCGGCGCTGGCCGGCTCGACTTGTACGGCAAAAGGGAGTTCCGCCTCCAGCATTGCCACCGTGGCTGCGGCCTGTTCCTCGTCCAGAAACAGATCGATGCGATCCAGCCCCTCGTATCTGTGCAGAAAATCTTGGGCATCCCGCAGGTCCGTAACCAACAAGCTGGACGGCCCGTTGCCGAATTCGGAGTCTCCGCCGTCCACCACGGCCAGAATTCGGAAGTCCTGCGCGCGGCCGGCGAAAACGAGCTCCAGGGTGTCGCCTGCGGCCAGATTGTAGCGTTGGGCGGTGCGTTCGCCCACGAAGAGCGTAAACGGGGCGCTCATGAACTCTAGGATCTCGGCAGCTCCGAAGACGCCGGCGTCTTCGGGCTCCAGAAAGGAGCGGTAGGGAGCTTCGGCGATAGGGTCTATGCCCAGCAGGGTCATGGTCGTCCCGTCGAGCGCCGGCACCGTAACCAGCGCCGTGAGGACAGGGGCGCTGGCCCGCACCCGCAGGCGGGTGCGCAGGTCCGCATACACATGCCACGGGACGCGGTCGGGGCGGGCAGTGACGGCATGGGTGGCGGCTCCGCGCATGGATTGGGTGCTGAAGGCGAACGAATTCAGGGCCGAGGCGCTGGCGATGTCGATCGCGGCCACCATGGCCACGCCCAGCGCTACCCCTGCAGCAGTCAGACAGGTCATGAAGGGTTGGCGCCACAACTGGTGGCTCAGCAGGGAAGCAAAGGCCCGTACCGGAATCCGCTTTTTCATGTTGCAGGCACCAGCTTGCCGTTTTCCAGGCGCGTCGTGGTCTGGGCTACCGAGGTCCATTCCGCAGCGTGGGTGGCTACCAGCAACGTGGCTTCTTGCGCGCGGCTGAGCCGTACCAGCAGTTCCATGATCCGCCGGCTGGTCTGGGCATCCAGGTTGCCCGTCGGTTCGTCGGCCAAGATCAGACTGGGCGAGTTGGCCAAGGCCCGGACCATAGCGACCCGTTGTTGTTCCCCGCCGCTCAGATTTTGCGGCAAGGCGTCCGTTTTGGTACGTAGGCCCACTTCTTCCAGCAAGGCCTGCATGCGATGCCGATCGGCCGCTGTGCTTCCCGCCAAATGCAAGGGCAGCAATACGTTCTCCCACACCGTCAGCGTGGGGATCAGATTGAAGAACTGGTAGACCACTCCAATGTGCCGCAGCCGAAAGCGGGTCCTTTCGGCATCGCTCAAGTTCTGCCAGGCCAGGCGTGCTCCATCGGCCCACCGAAATCGAATTTGGCCCGCATCCGGCTGATCCAGCCCGGCGATCAGGTTGATCAGAGTACTCTTGCCGCTGCCGGAGGCGCCCATCAGGACTGCGGCTTCCCCCGGTTCTATGGTCCAGTCCAGTCCGGTCAGAACTTCGGTGCGGCTCTCGCCGGTCGGGAACGCCTTGGAAACACCTTGCAGCAGAATGCCGAAGCTGGAGGTCATGTTACGGTCGATGGGCTTCCGCGCTGTCCGCGGTCGAGACGCCGCGGGCAGCGCCGGATGTTACGATTCGGAGGAATTGGCAGAGGCTCACGGGCGAAACAGCCGGGAGAGGCAGTGAAGGCAGACATCGATCGATTGATGCAGACTCGGCAACTGGACGCCGTCATCGTAATGGGGGACAGTTCCGGGAATCCAATCATGCAGTATCTGGCGGGTCCGGTACACCTGGAAAACGCCCTTTTCCTGAAAGCCCGGGGTCGGGAAATGCATCTCGTGCATGGGTCCATGGAGCGGGACAACGCGGCCCGCACCGGCTACAACCTGGTAGATCGGGATCAGCGATACAACCCCTACAGTCTGGTGCAGAAGCATGAAGGCGACGAACTGGCAGCCCAATGCGATTATCTTCTGCAGGTCATCGCGGATTTCAATCTGCAAGGCCGCATCGGTTTCTACGGCCAAGCGGACATGGGCGCCACGCATATGCTGCTGAACGCTTTGGCGGACCGCTTGGAGACCGCGGAAGTGGCCGGGGAATTCGGAGAATCCATTTTCACGAAGGCGCGCGAAACCAAAGATGCGGCAGAGTTGGCGGACTTGGCCGATCTGGGCCGCCGCACGTGCCTGGTCGTGGACGACGTCAAGGGGTTCCTGCAAACTCATGCCGTACGCGACGCGGTCCTGATGCAGGCGGACGGCTCGCCCCTGACCATCGGAGACGTCCGGCGCTTTCTGCGGTCGAGACTGCAGCTTCAAGGCTTGGTGGAAGATCATGCCACCATATTTGCGCAAGGGGCAGAATCCGCAGTGCCTCACAACGCCGGGTCCAACGACCGGATCCTACAATTGGGCCAGTCGATCATCTTCGATATTTTCCCCAAGGGCGCAAGCGGATACTTCCACGACATGACCCGGACCTGGTGCCTGGCATACGCTCCGGACGAAGTCGCGGAGGCTTGGGGGCACACCAAAGCCCTCTTCGACACGGTGATGGCGCAGTTCCGGGTCGGCATGCCGTGTCGGGACCTGCAGGAAATCGCCTGCGACCATTACGAGAGTCTGAATCACCGGACTTTGCGTTCCCATCCGGGCACGCATGAAGGCTACGTGCACAGTCTGGGGCACGGCATCGGCTTGGACGTGCACGAAGGACCTAATCTGAGTCTGCGGGCCGGCAACGACACGGTCCTGCAGCCCGGCCACGTGATCACCGTGGAACCCGGCCTGTATTATCCCGACCCCGGATATGGGGTACGGATCGAAGATGCCGTGGCTCTCGACGCCACGGGCCGACTGCAGTACTTGTCGCAGTACCCTTACGACCTGGTCGTCCCCATGCCTAAGGCATAGAGCATGAATTGCCGAGGACGGTCTGTCAGTGTCTGAGCTGATGCAGTTTGATGGCGAGCTGCAGGCCGAAGCGTACATCCGCATCGTTCAGATCCAGATGCGTGATCTCGGAAATGCGATTCAGGCGATAGGTGAGCGTATTGCGGTGGATCTGCAGACTGGCGGCAGCCAAGCTGATGTTGCCGTGACAGGCGAAGAAGGCGCTCAACGTATCCAGCAGTTCGGCTTTGCGGCTTGCGTCGTATTCCAGCAACATTCCTAACGTGGACTGACGATAGGCTTCAGTTTCCGGAAAGGCTCTGAGCGCGGTCAGGAACTGGTACAACCCCAAGTCCTCGAAGAGGGTAACCGGAGAAGTACCCCATATCTTGTTGACCCGCAGGCTTTCCCAAGCCTGTTGTTGGCTGCGCAGCCAACAACAGGCTTGGGAAAGCCTGCGGGTCAACAAGATATGGGGTACTTCTCCG
>DAOUKB010000142.1:0-23820 GCA_034421855.1 Anaerolineales bacterium | reverse complement strand
CCCCAGGGGGCTGCATGCCCAGTGGCCTCGGGCCGCGGACGCGCAGGGGCGGCCCGTCCGGCTGGGGCTGACCCCGGGGACCCGGGCGGACGGGCCCCAGGCCGTGGACCTGAGGGCGGGCCGGGAGGCGGAGGATCTCGTAGCGGACCGGGGCGATGACCGCGATCCGATCGTGGCTCCCCGGTAGGTCCAGAGGGCCGCGGCGTTGCGGGCGATCTGCCCGATTCGGGCTTGGGCGCTGGGGACTCAATCATGTTGACGACACCCCCTAGGACGGCTATTCTGAATAATCGCAACCATTACTGGCTTATCGGGAACCCGATGGCCCCTTGGGGTTCATCCGCTGAGGCGGGGATGACGTTTTCCCTTGCGCAATAACCCCCCCCTGTCGACGAAAGCAGCGACCTGCAGCCGTCGGCTTGGCCCGGCATCTCGTCTTTGGCAGCTGGATATCCCGGCGGTTACGATTTTGACTTCTTTGAACCTGCTGCAGTGCAAGCATAGGAATTATCATGGAAGGTATGGTGCACAACGGCCTCCAAGCCGACGCGCAAAACGCGTGCAGAGCCGCCAATTTGGCGATGCCGCCTCACGCGGATCTTCTAGTCTATTGTCCGGGGCAATCTGTGCTCTTGGGACCGGCACACAGTTAGGTGCGGCTACAGGATCCCGACCTCGGACCCAGGGAAACTGTCATGCAGGACGTGATGAACAACGAACTTTACGCGGACCTGATGGCCGCCGGGGCGACGCCGGAGATTGCCGCGGCAGTGGCGCGGCATGTCCCATCGGTACCCGTGACCCAGACTGACCTCCAATTGCTGGAAATACGACTGCGCCAGCAGTGTATGTCATCCAGTGAAAAAGAAACGTCCCACCGGCGTAAAAGGTCGCTGACTTGGCAACAGATTTTGCTGATTGCCGTATTAGGAGGATTGGCACTGCCTATACTGGTATCTTTGGCCGTGCTTTTGGAAGGGCTGCTGTCTTGAGATCCGCTTCGGGTCCTGTTTTACGCTCTCCACGCGTGGGGTGCCGTCCATCTCGGACGCGTCGACGACGATCGGTTTTTCTCCGCCAAGTACCGGCGACGTGGCTTCCCGCCCACGGCCCCAAGCGTCGTCCGGCTATCCCGCGCACAGTACGGGCTCCGACCTCCATCGCGTCTTCGTAGCTGCTTGGCGCCTAACCTGAACTATGCCCGGTACTGGGCAGCGGAAAACTACCTCGGCTGTTGCAGTAGTGTTGCGCCTGAACGACTCTGCAGGTTGCCAATGCTTACGGATAGGCGCCAAGTCCAGCCTAAATTAGTGCGCGATGCGATTGAATTCGATCACGAAACATTCAATTACACGAGATCTGACCCATTACTTACCTGATCGCCTCTCCTGAGAGTCGCGGTTTCGCCACTGATGCGGCCAAGGAAATCCGGGAGCCAATGCAAACTACACTGGCCTCCCGGCCAGTGCCTACGGAACGGGCAGTCTGTACTCTGGGACATCCGACCTCGGGAAGGATCCACGGCGCAATCCCGACGCTGGTCTTTGGTAGCGGATCGTGTTTATGCCTTCTATTTCCTGCTGGCGCTATCCAACGGCCTGTGCATTATCATGGGAAAAAGTCCGGCTACGTGCAAGGCACCCACAATGCCACGCGTTGCGACGCGCCGAATCCTTAAGTAATTCGAGATTTGCCCACTGAGGCTGCTTCCTTGCCCTGGCTCAGGTAACATTCACTGGGCAGGAAATCAGCCCACACCCGGAAGCCCGAAAAGGGACGCAACCCCAAGTACCTCTGGCTGCTCAAGTAGGAAAAGTGCAATCCATGGCCTTCGATCCCGTCACTCTGGAAATCCAATGGCAGAGATTGGTCAATATCGTGGACGAAATCGACAACGCCGTGATCCGCACTTCGTTCTCGACCATCGTGGGCGAGAGCCACGATTTCGGGTGTGCGCTCATGGATGCCGAAGGCTCCGGTCTGGCGCAGGCGCAATGGAGTCCGCCCCAGTTTTGCACCATGCTGCCGCGTACCACCAAGGCCATGCTGCAGCGGTTTCCGGCGGCCACGCTGCAGGCCGGGGACGTCCTGGCCACCAACGATCCCTGGATCGGCAGTACCCACCTGCCGGATTACAACCTGGTGTCGCCCGTGTTTTACCAAGGCAGGCTGGTGGCCTTTCTGGGCACGGTGGCGCATGTCTCGGACGTGGGCGGCCACCTGGGCGATCTGGAAGCCCAGGACATGTTCATGGAAGGCACCCGGGTCATGCCCAACAAGTTTTACGCGGAAGGCCGGGTGGTGCCCATGGTCGAGGAGTTCATCGCCGCCAACTGCCGGGTGCCCGACATGGTACTGGGGGACTTGCATGCCATTGTGGGAACCCACCGCATCGGGATTCAGCGCATCCACGAATTCCTGGACGACTACCGGATGACCGACATGGACACGTTGGCCGCCGAAATCCTGGACCGCAGCGAGCGCGCCCTGCGGTCTTCGATCCAGGCTCTGCCCGACGGTCGGTCGGAGTACGCCGTGACGGCCGACGGTTATCTGGAACCTTTTACGCTGAAGGTCCAACTGACCGTACAGGGCGACGAGATCCACATGGACTTTACCGGCACTTCTCCGCAGCAATGGCATTCCGCCATCAACGCCGCCTTCAACATCAGCTACGCCACGGCGGTCTATCCCATCAAGGCCATGCTGGCCCCGTACATTTTCAACAACGACGGCCTCATCCGGCCGATTCGCATGACCGCGCCGGAAGGCTCCATCGTGAATTGCACCTTCCCGGCCCCCGTGGCGGCCCGGGCCAAGGTAATCAAGCACATCCCGCCTTTGATCTTCGGAGCCTGGGCCGAGCTGATGCCCGAATCCGTGATTGCCGCTGCAGGGGGCATCTTTCCTTTCCATGTCGTCGGCAAGGACGAACGATTCGGGCAACATGCCGTCCACATGTTGCCGCATGGCGGGTTGGGGGCTACCCACGACGCCGACGGCCTGCTGCCCACGGCCTATCCGCACAACAGTACCGTAACCCCCACGGAGTTGATCGAAATCCAATGTCCTTTGCTGATGACGCACAAGCGCCTGATCCGGGATTCGGGGGGACCGGGCCGATATCGGGGCGGACCAGGCCAAGAAATCGGATTGCGCGCCATGTCGGACCAAGGCACCACGCTCACCATTCGTCCCGATCTGATGAAATATCCGGCCGAAGGTCTACGCGGCGGCCATCGCGGCAGTGCCGGGG
The DNA here is from genome assembly GCA_034421855.1 of Anaerolineales bacterium. GTDB lineage: Bacteria > Chloroflexota > Anaerolineae > Caldilineales > Caldilineaceae > Bin34. The sequence continues at coordinate 20,564 of DAOUKB010000142.1, read as the reverse complement.
ACGTGGTCATGAACGGCGAGCGTATGCATCGTTTCGTACCCCATCAATTCAAGCAGGGCGACGAAGTGATTTTGCGTGTGCCGGGCGGCGGCGGGTACGGCCCGCCGGCGGAACGGCAACGAGAGGCCGTACTGCAGGACGTGGCCTTGGGCTTGGTTTCGCCGGCACAGGCCCAAGCCGTATATGGCGTCCCGCTCGAACAGGCGGAGGACGAGTTGGCTGCCGCCGCGGTGCGACAAGCCGTCGCCCAAGTGCAGGCCAGATCTCGCAAGGTCGGAACATGACGGCCGACTTGGTCATCAAGGGCGGGCGGATCGTCAATCCCTCGTACGAATCCGAATATGCTACGCGGCCCGGCACGTTGGTCGTGGAAGGCGGACATGTCGCCGCCCTCCTCGATCCGGCCGACGATCCGCCCGCCCGGGAAATCGTGGACGCCACGGACATGCTGGTGCTCCCGGGTGCCGTCGATCCCCATTTTCACTGCCGCGCGCCCTCGTTCCCCCAACGCGGCGATTTCGCCACGGAATCAAGAGCGGCGGCGGCCGGCGGCGTCACCACCATCTTCGAGATGCCCATCTCCAACCCGGGAGTGGCAACCACCCACGCCCTGACCACGCGGGGGGCCTTGGTGGAAAGAGACGCCTATGTGAACATCGCGCTCTACGGAGCGCCAGGCCTGCTGGAAGCCAGGGAAGTGCAGGGCATGGCACAAGCCGGGGCCATCGCCTTCAAACTCTTCATGACCGAAGCGCCACCCGGTCGGGAGGACGAATTCGAGGGCCTCGTCGCGTCCGATCTGGCCACCATTGGGGCCGCGCTCGCGTTGACGCGGGAAACCGGACTGCGCTGCGCCGTGCACTGCGAAGATCAAAGCCTCGTCGACTGGTATTCCGCGCGGGCCCGCGCCTGCCCCGTAGCCGATTGGAGGCGTCACTTGATGTCCCGCCCCGCGGTCGTAGAAACCACGGCCGTCGCGGGGGTGCTGCAGCTGGCCCACGCATTGCAAGCTCCCGTGCACATCGTGCACGTCAGTGCGCAGGCCAGTGTGGCCTTGGTCCAGGCGGCCAAACAGCAGGGCACGCCGGTCACGGCCGAAACCTGTCCGCACTACCTTCTGTTTACCGACGCGGTGCTGGAGCACGTCGGTCCCTACGGCAAAATCAACCCCCCGATGCGCACGCAGGCGGATCAGGACGCCTTGTGGCAGGGATTACGCAGCGGCGTCTTCGATTTCGTGGCTACGGATCATGCGCCTTTCACCGCTGCGGAGAAGGAAGCGACCTGGGGCCGCATTCTGGATGCGCCGCCGGGACATCCCGGGGTAGAGGCTCTCGTACCGCTGCTGTTGACCTGGGGACTGGAAGGGACATTTTCTCTCGAGCGGGCCGTGGAATTCATGTCCTCCAACGCCGCCCGCAGCTTTGGCCTCTATCCCCGCAAAGGCGTATTGCGCCCTGGCGCGGATGCCGACATTTGCGTCTACGATCCCCGCCCGACAGCCACGCTGGAAGGGGCTGCCTGGCTGACGAAAGGGGCTGCGGCCAGTCGTTTGTACCACGGGTTGCCGGTACGGGGCTCCGTCCATGCCACCATAGTGGGAGGTCGGGTAGTCTATCGGGAAGGTACCGTAGTGGGTCCTCCGGGTTGCGGCAGCTGGTTGCGTTCTGGGCCGTGCAGCCCAGGAGACCGGACATGACTCTCTCTTGTGCCTTGGTCGGCTGCGGCACCCGCGGTGCAGTGTGGGCCCGAGTCCTGGCGGAACACACGGCGGTGAATTTGGTGGCCTTGGTGGACCCGGACGAAGCGCGCACACGGAAATTGGCGGCACGCTGGAGCCGGCCCGTGTCCTGTCATACCGCACTCGCCCCGGAACCGGGACAATGGGATATGGTGGTCTTGGCCACGCCGCCCGAGATGCATTTCGCCCAAGTGCGGACGTGTCTCGAGCACGGCCTGCACGTCATCTGCGAGAAGCCGCTGGTAGAAGAATTCGCGCAGGCGATCAGGCTGGTACGCATGGCGGAACAGGCGGATCGCCTCTTGATGGTCGGCATGAATTTTCGCTACCTGGCAGCCAGCCAATATCTGCGCCGGGCGGTACGGACGGCCCGGTTCGGCCCTCTGGGTTTCGGTCGTTTCCACTACATCCGCCAGCGGGACGGGCGGCGCGCCGATCTGAATTCCTATCCCCTGACGATGGCCCAACCCATGCTGTGGGAGCAGTCCGTGCATCACCTGGATCTCCTGCGCTACTGCTACGACCAGGAAGTGGTGCGTCTCTGTGCGGACACATGGAATCCCCCGGGCAGCGTCTACCGCCACGACAGCTGCGTCTCGCTTCTGCTGGAACTGGCACACGGAGCCCGCGTCGCCTATCTGGGCACTTGGACGGCGGGTTGGAACGGCATGGAATTCTCTTGGCGCAGCGATTTTCGGCGCGGCATGATCTTGCAGCGCAACCAGTTCGCCGACGTGGTGGAGTGTCGCTTCGAGCCGGATCTGGGTTTGAGCGGAGCCCGCTTCAAGGAACCACACGAAGCCGAACCGCTGCAGCCCGTTGCGCTGGTTCCCCAACATCCTTTTGTAGACGATGCCAGAGGGCTGCTCGACGAATTCGTCGCATGCTTGCACCAAGGTCTGCCCCTGCAGACCTCCGCGCGTGACCACCTGGGCACCTTGGCGTTGCTGGAAGCCTGCGTCCGCGCCGGCACAGAGCGCGTATGGGTAGACGTGGCCGCGCTGTTCGAAGCCCACGATGCCGGGGATCTGCGACCGATCTCGAGTCCGACTTGATTTCACAGGACAAGCACCGCGAGGAGAACATGACTACCATTCCGGATCACCTTGAACGGGACCAGCGTCTCGCCCGCGTCCGGGCCGCCATGGCGGAGGCGGACCTGGACGGTCTGCTCGTAGCCGGCAAGGGCCACTGGTGGACCGGCCGCGGCTATTTTCGGTACTTCACCGACTTCCACATCTGGGGACACGACGGCCTGATATTCATTCCGCGGGGAGACGAACCTTTCCTGACCTTCAGTTCGGCCGCCGTCGCCGAGCGCATCGCGGCCCGCGGCTGGATCACCGATGTCCGCGGCGACGTGTACATCGCTCCGCGCATGGCCGCGGAATGCAAGGCCCGCGGATACGGCCGAGCGCGCATCGGGGTGGCTGGACACCAGTTCATCCTGGGGGCCGGCACGATGGAGCTCCTAGCCGCCGAGATGCCCGCCGCCGAATTCGTGGCGGCGGACGAACTGCTGAATCGCATCCGCGCCGTCAAGAGCGATTTGGAAATGCAACAGGAAGTCGAGCTCTGGACCTTGGCCAAATCCGCGATGGAGCGGTTCGTCGAGGTGCTCCGGCCCGGTGCGACCCAGCGGGAGCTGGCCGCCGAAGCCTGCCGCGTCGCCTGGGCCGGCGGGGCCCGCGATATTCTGGTTTTCATCGGCGAACGCCCCGGCGAACACGAACCGCCGCAGGACGTTCCGCTACGGTGCGACGACATCGTGCGCTATCACATGGAGATCTTGGGACCCGGCGGCCATTGGTGCGAACTGACCGTGAACTGCGCCTTCCGTGCCCCCACGGAATCGGAACTCAAACTCATGGACAGCGAACTGCTGGCGTTTGAACGCATCCGCGCCGCGGCCCGACCGGGCGCGCGCTTGAGCGACCTCGCGCGCGTCTTCGAAGACACCTTGCAGGAACAGGGTTGGACGCTGGGAGCGCCGACCCAGCATTTCGACTTCCACGGCCAAGGCATGGACACGATCGAGTATCCCTGGTTTTCGGCCGCCGCCGGCTGGGGCTCCAGCCAGAACTGGCCGTTGGAAGCGGGCATGGTCTTTTCCTATCACCCACGGCGCAATCTCGTGAACGGGCCGGCTTGGAGTACGGGCATCAACGAGGACATTCGCATCACCCCCACGGGGGCCGAGACGTTCAGCGGCGACTGGAGTCACCGCTGGCGACCTATGAGGTAGACCCCGTGGCTCTGCGAGTGGGCATCTTGGGAGCCGGCCAAGCCGGCGCGCGTCACATCACCGGGTTCCAGGCTCTGGAGGGGGTGCGCATCGTCTCGGTGGCGGATCCGGATCCGGTGCGGGCCCGGCGGGAGGCAGCCCGTTGCGGCGCTACGCCTTGCCAGGATTGGCGGCATGTGTTCGAGGCTTCCCCGGGGGTGGATGCCGTCGTGGTGGCCCTGCCTCACCATCTGCACGCGGCGGCGGCCTGTCTCGCGGCGGCCAGGGGACTCCACATCCTGCTGGAGAAACCTATGGGCACGATGGTACAGGAAGGGCGCCGGATTGTGGAGGCTTGTGATCAGGCCGGCGTGGTCTTGATGATCGGCTATGTCCATCGGTTTCGGACGGAAGCGCGCCGGGCCCGAGAGTGGATCGGAGCCGGTCACATCGGCGTCCCGGTCAACTGCGCCGAGACCATCGCCTCACCCCGCGGTGCGCATCTGGGAGCCTGGGTGAACGCGCCGGCGCACGCCGGGGGCGGTGTGCTGCTCTATACCGGCATCCACGCTCTCGACCGGCTGCTCTGGCTGGTAGATGCGCCTCTGCACCATGTGCATGCCGCGGTACGGCGCTTCTCTGCCGCCTCCCAGGTCGAGGAGGCGGTGGCCGCTCTGCTGGAATTCGACAACCGGGCCATGGCTACTTTTTCCGTCAACGGCCCGACGTATCCGTGCGGCGCGACCGGATGGCGGAGCGAAATCTACGGTACCGAAGGAGTAATTCGCATCCGGGCCCGCCAGTCCGTGGCCATCACGAGTACGCGGCTAGTGCAGCACATAGACGTCAGGGAGGTCGCGGCGCAAAACGGCGAACACTACAATTTTCAACGTCAAGCGGCCGCCTTTGTCGATGCCATTCGGCGCGGCACGGTCTCTCCGGTTCCGGGCCGCGTCGGCTTGTCTGCCCTGAAGGCCTGTCATGCCATTTACGACAGCGCCTGAAAACACAGGCATCGGCGAGGTGCTCCCTGACCGGTCGGGAGGGATGGACGCACCGCCCGAATACCTGCTGATGCTTGAACCTCATCGGGAGACTGCCGTACAGACTGCAGGGTCGGCAGCCGCCGATCCAGGCTCCCTAGACACGTTTCCGTAGCTCTCTGCCCGGCTCCGTCTCCGGCAGCCGCTGCGCTGTGGCTGTGCCCCAGGGTTCGATCTTGGGAGAGCCTGTAGTTCAGTAGATCCCCAACATCAGCCCCCAAGAGCCTTGATTTCGGACAACGCGGTTGGACGTAGCGCCGTGGGGGCGATGCAGGTTCGCTATGCCCCAATGCCGTCATTCCGACTCGGGCGATTGCCGTCCTGAGCCCATAGGCACGGTCGAACGCCCTGGATCCATCCCAAGGGCACGAACATACTCGCTTGGCGAATGGATTGCTCCTCCTGTTCGATCTTGGATACGCCCCGTATCGAAACCAATGCGGAGGGGAAGGCAGCATGGCATACTGGAAAAAGGCGAGCGCCTGCTCCGCGGCGGCCAGGCTCTGGCGAGGGGGGCTCTGCACAAGTAGCAGCAAAAGGGGATCAAGCATGGATTACCGACATCTGGGCAGCAGCGGTTTCCGAGTGCCCGTCTTGGGCCTGGGAGGCAACATCTTCGGGCGCCAAGGCGCCACGTCGCACTTCGTCGATCAGACGGAAACGGCCCGGATAGTGTTCAGGGCCCTGGAGCTGGGCGCCAACTTCATCGACACGTCGGACAGCTATACGGGAGGCGATTCGGAATCCTTCCTGGGTCAGATTCTGGCGGGGCAGCGACACAAGTTCATCATCGCCAGCAAGGTGGGTTGGGAACCCAACCACAAGATTGCCGCGGGATACAAGATGGGACCCAACGAGGCCGGTCTGTCACGCGGGCACATCATGGACGGCATCGACGGCACGTTGCGGCGCCTCGGCACCGATTATGTAGATTTGTATTACGCTCACAAGCCGGATCCGCATACCCCGTGGGAAGAGACCTTGCGCGCTTTCGACGACCTGGTCCGCATGGGCAAGGTCCGCTATGTGGCTTGTTCCAACTTCGCGGGATGGCAGATCGCGGCCATGAGCGAGATTTCGGCCCAGCGCGGCTATACGCCCCTGATGGCCAGCCAGTCTCTCTACAATCTGTTCGATCGCCAGATCGAACGCGAGGTGCTGCCGGCCTGTCGGCGGTACCACCTGAGCGTGATGCCCTTCTCCCCGTTGGCGCAGGGGGTGCTCACGGGCAAATACCGGGCAGGCGAGCCCGCGCCCCGCGGCACGCGGGCCTACGGCAACACCAGTCCCCGCCTGCGCGCCTATATGACGCCTACCCGTCTGGAAGCGATAGCCGCGCTGGATCGCTGGTCCCAGGATCATGGATACCGCGTGGCGGATCTGGCCTTGGCCTGGCTTTTGGCCCAGCCTGGTGTGACCTCGGTCATCAATGCCGTGACCAACGTGACGCAACTAGAGGCGAACATTCGCGCCACCAGTTGGGTGTTGACCGCCACCCAGCTGGCGGAAGTGGCGGACCGGATCGATGATCTGGCCGATCGTTAGCGGCCCAGGCGCCGGCGAATCTGCTGCGGAGCCCAGAGACGGCAGACTGCACTGAAAACGGGCAATCAAGCGACTAGTATCCTTCCGGTTGTCTACCCCGCGCCTTTCTCCAAGTTGTAAGCCCGGGAGTAGCCGATGCGGGCCGGTGATCGGTCGGCCCACGGGCCCTCGTGCTCCGGCTGGGATCTGAGTTGCCCACGGATCCGGAGCCTTGCGCCCACGACTGCACGGTGCCGGAAAGCGGCGAGATGCGCTCTGCCGCACGGCTAGGCATTGAGGTCGGACGCCTCCCCCGGCGTAGGCGTCAAGTCCCACCGCGAGATTGCCGACGTCCCCCCAGCATACGGGCCGCGAGTTATTCTCGGTTTGACGATATGCTACGATTCCCACGTCTCTAAGGAAGAACACTCGAATAGACCGGAGGTGTACCTTATGGTGAAAACCTTGGACAGACGGAACTGGTATTTCAGCTTGGGCATGATCGTCGTGCTCGTAGGCAGCATGATTTTCGCGGCTTGTGCCGCCGCTCCCGATGCGATTACCGCGGAGAGTGCGGCCGCCGAGATGCGGGACATCCGGATCGTGGTCGTGAGTCATGGACAGGCCTCCGATCCCTTCTGGTCCGTCGTCAAGAACGGCGTAGATCAGGCGGCTGAGGATATGCGGGCGACAGTGGAATACCAAGCCCCCCAGACCTTCGACATGGTGGCCATGTCGCAACTGATCGATGCCGCGGTCGCGTCCAATCCCGACGGGCTGGTGGTCTCCATTCCGGATCCCGATGCCTTGGGCGACTCGATCCGCGCTGCCGTGGCGGCCGGAATTCCGGTGATCTCCATGAACTCGGGCAGTGACGTAGCCGCAGAACTGGGTATCCTCAATCATGTGGGACAGACAGAGTACGAAGCGGGCTATGGCGGGGGCCAGCGCATGGCCGCGGCCGGAGCCACCAAAGCTCTCTGCGTCAATCAGGAAGTAGGCAACGTGGCTCTGGATCTGCGGTGCCAAGGCTTTACCGACGCCATGGCCGAAGCCGACGGCACGGTGGAGATCCTGGCTGTCGATCTGGCGGATCCCGTGGATGCGCAGCAGCGCATCGGGGCCGGCCTGGCGGCCAATCCCGATATCGACAGCATCCTGACGCTGGGCCCCACCGGAGCCGCTCCCGCCATGGAAGCTCTGAGCGAATTGGGCATGCAGGACGAAATATTGCTGGCGACTTTCGATCTGGGTCCTGAAGTGTTGGAAGCGGTGCGTGACGGCCATATGCTGTTTGCCATCGACCAACAACAATATCTGCAAGGGTATCTGCCGATCGTGCTCTTGACGCTCCACGCGGAAAATTTGAATACGGTGGCCAACGACGTCATCATGACGGGGCCGGGTTTCGTCACCCAAGATACGGCCGCGCAGGTGATCGAGCTGAGCGCCGCCGGTACGCGCTAGAGTCTCCGTTGGTCTCGGCGCCCAGGGCTTCCTCATAGATAGCGCGCTGTCGACCTGGCAGCGCCGCAGCTATAGGGAACCCTGGGCGGGAGACGTTGTTGCATGTCGGAACCAACTCCAGCTTCCATTTCCGATTCTGACGAGCGCCTGGTCGAGGCCAGTCTGCTTAGACGGTTCTTGACGCGTCCCGAGCTGGGCGCCTTGGGCGGCGCCGTCTTGGTCTGGACTTTTTTTGCCGTACTGGCTCCGCGCGGCTTCTTGAGTCTGCGCGGCACCGCCAGCTACTTGGAGGTTTCCTCCCATTTGGGCCTGATGGCCGTGGCCGTGGCCCTGTTGATGATCGGCGGGGAATTCGATCTCTCCATAGGCTCGCTGTTAGGGCTCAGCGGAGCCATTACCGCTATTGCGGCCACCCAGTTCGGCATTCCCCTGTACATCAGCGCCCTGTTGGCCCTGGCCGTAGCGCTCTTGGTGGGCTTCGTCAACGGATGGATGGTGGTCCGGACCCGCCTTCCCTCCTTCATCATCACGCTGGGGAGTCTCTTCATCATTCGGGGCTTGACGATCGGCATCACGCGGGCGATTACAGGGCGTACCCAGATTGGCGGCTTGGACGACGCCCCTGGCTACAACGTGCTCTTTAGTCTTTTCGGGCGGGACATCACGGTGGCCGGCGTGGGCTTTCCCATCTCCATCTTGTGGTGGTTGGTTTTTGCGGCCTTGGCCACTTGGATCCTGTTGCGTACCGAGATCGGCAACTGGATTTTCGGCGTGGGCGGGGCGGAAGAAGCCGCCCGCAACGTGGGCGTCCCCGTGACGCGGCTCAAGATCGGTCTCTTCATGACCACGGCTTTCGCCGCTTGGCTGGTCGCCACCATTCAAGTGGCGGTCGTCAAGTCGGCGGACACCTTGCGCGGAGAGCAGCAGGAATTCATCGCCATCATTGCCGCCGTGATCGGCGGCAATCTGCTGACCGGCGGATATGGATCCGCCGTGGGCGCCGTACTGGGCGCCTTGATTTTCGGCATCGTACGCCAGGGGATCGTCTTCGCCGGCGTAGATGCCGACTGGTTCAACGTCTTTCTCGGCGCCATGCTCATTGTCGCGGTACTCGTGAACAGCGCTATTCGTACTACCGCCGAGCGTGCACGGAATTAGGCCGTATGAAAGCCGACGACAAGCCCCTGCTGGAAGTCCGGAATCTGAGCAAGTATTTCGGGAACGTGATCGCCCTCAACGATGTTTCCCTGCGTGTCCGCGCGGGACAGGTACTCTGCCTGTTGGGCGACAACGGAGCCGGCAAGAGCACACTGATCAAGACGCTTGCGGGGGTCCACCAACCTTCGGGAGGCACCTATCTGGTGGAAGGCGCGCCGGTCTCGTTCACATCCCCGCGGGACGCCTTGGATCGCGGTATCGCCACCGTGTACCAGGATCTGGCCATGATTCCGCTGATGAGCATCGAGCGCAATTTTTTCTTGGGCTCCGAACCCACTGTGGGCTGGGGCCCTTTTCGGAGGTTCGACATCCGGCGGGCGGGCGAATTGGCGCGGGCGGAAATGGCCAAGATGGGCATCGACATCCGGGATCCCTCGCAGCCGGTCGGGACGCTCTCGGGCGGCGAGCGGCAATCCGTGGCTATCGCGCGTGCCGTCTATTTCGGCGCCAAGGTCCTCATCTTGGACGAACCCACGGCCGCGCTCGGCGTGAAGCAGGCGGGTACCGTGCTGCGTTATATCCACCAGTCGCGTGAAGCGGGCATCGCCGTAATCTTTATCACGCACAATCCGCATCATGCCTGGGCCGTGGGCGACCATTTCACGATCCTGAAGCGGGGGCGTTCGCTGGGCTACTTCGACAAGGAAACTATTACGCGTGAAGAAGTGGTGCACATGATGTCGGGGGCAGAGGAACTGGACGCGCTCTCTCACGAACTGGATATGATCTCGGCTGCCGCCCGCTAGCAATCCCCGACTTGGCTCGGAGCCCCCGGCCTCCCCCAGAAAAAGGCGTCGGCAGTTTCCATGCGGCTGGCGCTACCGCCCCCGCAACTCGCAACGATCCGTATGGGGTCCCGAGAATACTCTGAATCCCGATGCGGGCGCGCCGCCAGACGAGAGCGAGCCGGACATGCCAGGCGCAGCGCGGAAGGCTTCAGGGTGAGTTCTCGGGTTCGGGGCCTGACGTTCCCGGGAAGGTCAGCGGAATTCATGGCCCTCGGATCCGCATGCTGCCACACAGGCTTTGCGGTCTCCGCGCCGTCGCTGGCCCTGCCTCCGGGAATCGGGGTACATCCATATCTCGAGTCCGAACACGATTCACCGGTGAAACACACAGAGAATCCTGGTCCGGATCCAGAGTGACCGACGCACCCCGCAAGGACAAGCGGGACCAGCGCTCCACAGGAGCATCGAAAGCGTCGTGTTCGGTCCATGTGTCCAGAGCCATCGATCCGCTCTGGTGCCGGAGCAGCCGCAAGGGCTAGGACCCGGGTCCGGTCCCAATTCCCTTCGGGGGTGCCCATGATCGACTCCGCTACATGCGGAGTCTGCGCCATGTCGGTAGCGTCACGGATCGACAAGGGCCCTGCATGCCGGGCAAGAAGGGGGCGACGGCCAAGACATCCCGTGGGGTATTAGGTAGGCGCGAAGGGCAAGTATGCGAAACGATCGCATCCTGCTGCTTTCCGGCGCGTAGTTTTATGCCGTGATCGCGATTTTCACATCCTGGCTCGATCCGATCCGGCGCGCTGCAGCGCGCCGCCTCTAGCCACATTCCGAAGGACGGACCTGCCATGACTTGAGATCAGGAAGCGTGTAGGTCGGCGGTAGACATGCAAGGTGATGCAATCGGTCTAGAGAAAGACCGCGGGAACCGCATCCCGAGCCCATTCCGGCGTGCTGGACGGACTGCGCCGACCGTGCGGCGGGCAAGTAGGAATTAAGGAGGGGTTCCAAGCGTTTCAGCGCCTCGGTTCACTCCCTGGCCTCCACGGCGCAAGCCGTAGCCTCGGTACCACCTATTTCCCACGGCCCATACGTTTCGCGTCGCCCTACTGCCGGAACAGAATGCGATGGAGCTCGGCATGACCCTGGGCGCGCGGCAGGGTTGATACGAGGGACGCCCTCGAGGGCGGCAGGCGCGGCAGGCTCGTACAGGCTGTAGATACGCGGAGCGACGAGGCGACGCTCCCAGTCGATTTGCGGGCGGACCCGACTTGGGCTTCATCCTTTGACTCCCGTGAATACGATGCCCTGAATGAAATACTTCTGGGCAAAGAAGAAGAGGAGGACTACCGGCAGCATGGCCACCAGCGAGGCCGCCATGAGCAGATGCCACTCCGTATAGTTCTGGTCTTGGAAGGAACGCAATCCGAGGGCGATGGTGTACTTGTCTCGGGAATGAAGATAGATCAGGGGGCCGAAGAAATCGTTCCAAGAGCCGTTGAACATGAAAATGGCCACTGCCGCCAGCGCGGGCTTGGACAGAGGCAATACGATACGCCAGTAAATGCCGAAGAGAGAAGCGCCGTCGATGCGTGCCGCATCGTCCAGATCCAGGGGGATGGACATGAAGAACTGCCGGAGCAGGAAGGTCAAGAAGGGTCCGCCCAACCAGTTGGGCAGCACCAGCGGCACAATCGTGTCGATCCACCCCAGATACTTGAACACGACAAACTGGGGAATCATGGTCACCTGCGGCGGGAGCATCATGGTGGCCAACATGACGAGAAAGACCGTTTCGCGTCCCCGCCAGCGCAGGCGCGCAAAAGAAAAGGCGACCAGGGAACAGGAGAGTATTTTGCCGACGATATCCAACAAGGTGATGACGCTGGTGTTCCATACATAGCGGCCGAAGGGTACCAAGCGGAATATGTCGGCGTAGTTGCTCCAGAGCAGGCGTCGCGGAATCCATTCGGGCGGAATGGTGGTGACCGCTCCTAGACTCTTGAGCGAGGTGGAGATCATCCAAGCCAGCGGGATCATGAGGAAAAAGGCGCCTGCCAACAGCAGCAAGTGTATGAGCACCGCATCCGCACGCAGGCGGGGGGCAGCGTAGGACCTCATGATCTGATATTCAACGGGATTTCAGTTCGCCGGCATAGAAGACCCAGAAACCGGAGAAACGGTACACCAGCAAAGTCAGCAGCAAAATATAGGCGAACAGAATCCAGGCCAGGACCGACGCGTAGCCCATCTTGAAGAATTGGAAGGCGTTCCGGTACAGGTACAGGACCATGAACAGGGTGGCGTCATGGGGGCCGCCGTTGGTCATGATCAGGGCTTGCGTGAAGATCTGGAGGGCAGTGATAATGCCGATCACCAGGTTGTAAAACAGCACGGGCGTGATCATGGGCAAGGTAATGTGCCGGAAGGAAGCCCAACGCCCGCTGCCGTCCACATAGCCTGCTTCGTAGAGCTCCGTCGGCACGCCTTGCAGTCCCGCCAGGTAGATGACGATGCCGCCGCCCACGTGCCAGAGCGACATGCCGATCATGGAGGTCAACGCCCAGTCCTGGTCGCCGAGCCAACCCGGCCCGACGATGTCGAAATACGCCAAGAAGGAATTGATGAGTCCGAAGTTGGGCGCATAGATCCAGCGCCACAACAAGGCGACGGCAACGCCGGACAGGACGGAAGGCAGATAATAGACCGTGCGGTAGTATTGCAAGCCGCGGATGCGGGCGTTGAGCAAAAGCGCCAAAACGAGCCCGAACCCGATCTGCAGCGGGACGCTCACGCCGGCGTAAATGGAGGTGACCTTGACGGATTGCCACACCTTGGGATCATCCGTCAAGGCCCTGTCGAAGTGGGCCCAGCCTACCCAGCGCGGGGCGGTGAGCACGTCGTATTCGGTGAACGCGAAGAAGCCGGACGCGAGCATGGGGCCCACCGTGAAGAGCAGAAAACCGACGATCCACGGCGAGGCGAAGATCCATCCGGCCCATTCTTCGCGACGACGTGCCGGGTTCGAGGACATCGCGAGTCCTTCCAGTTGGCGGCCGGGAGCGTGTCCGCGGACGGAGGCGCAACTCCCAGCCGGTCTGTAGAGCCGGAGTAGACAGGACGTCTAGCTGATAATACGGTCGATCTCGGCCGTTACGTCGGTCGCCGTCTGCTCGGCGCTCTTGGAGCCGTCCCACAAGGCGTCCAAGGCTGTATTAATGGCCTGGACGACCTCCGCTTCATGGGGATGGGACGGCCACGCGCGGCCTTCCCCTTGCAGCAGCATTTCCGGGAACACGTTGTTTACGCCGTGACTGTTGCAGCGCTCACACGCGTAGTTCCTGTACCAGTCCTGTTCCACCAGCGACTTGCGAGAGGGGTGGGCGTACCCCCGGCTGATGCGCAGGCGCTGGCCTTCGGGACTGCAGATCCACGCGGCCAGGTGGTAGGCCGCGTCCGGCACCTGCGAACCGGTCCAGATCGAGGTCCAGCCGATCAGCAGACGGGTCAGACGCGTACCCCGGGGGCTAAGCGGAATAGGCGCGGCATCGAACTGGAAGTCTTCGATGGAACGCAGCCGTCCCAGACAGCCCCGCACGCACCAGAAGGATCCCATCGTACCGGACGTGAAACGATCGATCATGCCCAGTTCGCTCAGGGCCTCCGGTCCCGGGGCGCTGCCGTCCCGCACCACCAGACTCTGCATCCAGTCCAAGGCCTCGATGGATTCGTCGCTGTTCATGAGACACTGGGTGCCGTCCTCGCTCAGGATTTCGCCGCCATTGCTCCAGATGGTCCCCAGCCAGTTGGGATGACCGATCCCGTAATGGGTGGTAATGGCGCCGTCCATGCGGACCAATTCCTGGGCGGCGGCAGACATGTCGGACCAAGTCGTGTCCCAACCGGGATACTCCAGTCCCGCGGCGGCGTACAGATCCGCGTTGTACCAGATACCTTCCGGGGCGCCGTCGTTGGGTAGGGCCAGCAGCTGCCCGTTGACGATGCATGCATCGACATGCGCATCAAAGAAGTCGTCGAAAGCGGTCTCGTCCGGATGCGCAGCGACGTAGTCGTCCAGAGGCACATAGACCCCTTTTTCGGCCAGAGAGCCGAAGTATCCGAAGAGCGTCTTGAAGACGTCGGGCGCAGTGCCTCCGGAGAGCATGGTCAGGAGTTTGTCGTTGTAGGCCGTGCCGTATCCGGTACCGGCCGGTGTGTATTGCCCGTCGATATCGGGATACCGCGCGTTGAATTCCTCGAATACCGGAGCAAAGTCGGCATCCTCGTTGGCGCTGCCGGGCACCATGAAGGTTACGACAACGGGGGCCATGGCTACAGTATCCTCGCCGGATTCGGGAACTACGGGAGTACACGCGGCCAACGTACCCGCCGCCATACCTAGTCCGGCCGCCTGCAAGAAACTACGGCGAGTGAAAGTTCGGGAAGTCATACCATCTTCTCCTTAGGGATGGGGACGGTTCTGTGCTGGCATAGGCTCAGACCAACAGCAATCCTTGTACATCCAAACGATGGCAAGGATCCGGAGGCATTCTACAAAAAGGAAAATTGCTGCAAAAAGCCGATTATCTTGCTCTGCGTGATTCTTCGGACGGGTAAAGAAACACCATGCATCCGGAAAATCGAGTTCACCGGCTATTGGCTCGCTTCAGACGTCGCCCGACATCTCCCGTGCAGTCCCAAGGTTTGCCGCCAGAACGCCAGTCCAAGGGCTCGAGGGCGGAGAGCCGAAGATACTCTCCGTTGGAGCGCCAGGACCGGTGTACTCGTTCTGCGTTCCCAGCCGGGCTGAGAGCGTCTTGCTGCAGCGTGGGTCCCATCTTCTTGGACCTGGAAACCGACCACACGGCGCCAGGCAAAAGCCTGCGGGGATGCCGCATCCAACCGGCATGTCGGCAGGGTCAGGAGAGTGTTGCTCGATCTCGAGCCTGGGTTAGTCTTTCTTGCCAGAAGGCATCAAGTTCGGCCATTCGTCCCAATTGTTCTGCCAAGGCGGGATCGTACGCCTGATATACACAGCGATTGACCGCCTTCAGCGTCACTCCCGGATGGGGCCGTGCCACGAGACGCCAGGTGTCTCCGGCCTGCACGATGCCGGCCTGCAGGACTTGCAGATAGAAGCCCGTACGCAATTCCTGGATGACCAAACGAACCCAGTCGCTGCGGCCGACGCGCCGTCCCTGCTTCCGGCAAGGAGTGCGCGGCTTGGAGACCTGGACCCGCGCGGTACCGACGTCATAGATATCCAGCAGGCAGATTTCGTCTTCGTAGGCATGCCTCAGAGTCCAGTTTTCGCCCACGCCTCCCGGCTGCAAATCCAGATCCAACTGCTGGTTCCAGAAAGCGTAATCGTCGAGCGTGTGACAACAAACAGCCATATTCGGCCATCCGTGGTGTACTTTGTCCGCTACTTCGTCTCCTGCCAAGCCCGTCAATTCCAGCAGCACAGGTTCCGAGACCCGTTCGCGGTAAATGGCAGACCGCCAGACACCGTCGGGGCCGGTATAGGTTTGGGGAGTGCCGACATGAATGGAATCGATTTGGATATTCGGGGGTTGCTGGGTCATGAACGTTCTCGCAGGTCCATTCTGCTGCCGGATTTTATGCACTCAGCCGACGTGACACAAGGATCCTTCGGTAGGGTTGAGGGTTGCAGGGCCAGAGCGACTGCATGCATGTCGGAGGGAAACACGACAACGTGCCTTCCGAAGGAGAATCGGCACAGTCTGGCTCTGCTTGTGCCCACATACGGCCCTGAACTGATTTTGCACTTGCCGTAGCGTCTCTGCAAATCCCAATCCCTTAGGACCATGAACTGTGCCCGCTCCGCTGCGGATCGTTTCAGGAGCCAATCTTCGGCAAGACTTCAAACCCGCCGCACTGCGGCGGGGCCGTCCGCCCGGCAATGACGGCCGGCTGTCGTCGGCTCTCCGCCAAGGCGTCTGCAAGTCTGGGCCGGAGTGATAGTATGCATTGCGACGCAGTGCGCATCTTGGAGACTGCCTGGACAGGTCGGGATCCGCTTGCCGGAAAGCACTGCTTCTTCGATTTCCAAGGAGATTTGCCCAATGAACAGAGCAAGAATTTCACGCCGTACCTTTCTGAAAGGAGCTGCTTGGGGGGCGTCAGGATTGATTCTGGCGGCTTGTGCCGCGCCGACCGCTACCGCCCCCGCGGCCATGGAAGAGACTACAGCCATGGCGGAACCCGTCGACATCGACGTATGGACTGGATGGACGGAAGGGGCGGCCGACAAAATCGAACAGATCTTGGACGGTTACAACGAATCCCAGTCCATGGTTCGGGCCCATCATGTGGTAGTGCCTGGCGGCAGCGGCGCCATGATGCAGAAGCTGTTGGCCGGCATCGCCGCCAACGAAGGACCTTCCACGGCCGTCGTATTCGGAGCCGACAAAGCCTATCAATTGGCCGCCAACGACGCGCTGTTGGCCTTGGATGAACTGGGCAATCCGGAACAGGTGCAGATCTTGCGAGATTGGATGCATCCGGCCATTTGGGATCTGGGCGAATACGAAGGCGGTTTCTACTATGCCAGCATGTGGAATCAGTCGATCGGCACCTTCGTAAATCTGGATCTGGCCGAAGCGGCAGGCGTAGACGTGGACAATCCTCCCCAGACCCTGGAAGAACAGATCGATGTCTGGGAACAGTTGACCGTCTACGACGATCAAGGCAACATCGATGTGCTCGGGGGCGACTTCAACTGGAACGCCATGATACTAGGACGTTTCCATGGCCAGTTCATCGCCGACGGCACTACCATTACCGCCAATCATCCCAACAACGTCAAGGCCCTGGAATGGAATGTAGCGGTTTGGGAGCGCTTTGGCATTGAGAAGATGCAGTCCTACCAAGCCTCGTTGCAGGGAGCCGGAGGCAGATCGCGGGGATTGGCCCCCTTCTTGGCCGGCGTACGGGCAACGGAAACTACAGGACCCTGGCGCTGGAATACCCTCCGCGACTATGCCTCCGAAGATTTCCGTTATACCGTCTGGCCCTTCCCCAGTCCGGCAGGCTATACGGAGCGCGGCATGTATACCTACGGCGACGGCTGGATCGTACCGATCACCGCTCCCGAACCGGAAGCGGCTTGGGAAATCATCAGCGTGATGACCGGCGCCACAGGCGATCGCGATACCTACACTTCCCTGTTCGTCACCTGGTTGTGCGTCAACAACCCGGTATCGGAGGGCATGCAGGATCATCCCAAGTTCAGAGACGAGGTCATTAGTCAGTGTCCGGGATATGTGGACATCTTCATGGATGATCTGTACAACTCCGACTATTACCTGTATCCCGCCAAGTTGCCCACCAGTTCGTCGTTTGCCCAATTACTGGGAGCCGAGTGGCAAAAAGCCTATCAAGGCGAAAAGTCGGCGCAGGAAGCTCTCGACTTCGTACAGGAAGAGGCGCAGAAGGAATTGGACCTCTGGCTGGAGCAGTCTGCGTAATACCCAGCTGGAAGACGGGAGACATGGGTACGGAGCTTGCGCCGTGACTCAATGCAGATCACGGCGCAAGCGATCCTGGCCGACCGGCTGGATGGTGCTCCGCCCAGCGCATGCTGCATCCAGCCGGCCTGTTTCCGAATCCGATTCTTAGACTATCCTGGAGTCTCCCGGAACCTGCTTCGGGACAAGGTCGGTCCTGGGTTGTTTGCCTATTCGACTACTATGGACGACATCACACAGCGTCGAGCACACCAGTTCTTACCTTCCTGGCAAGCGGAGCGTTGGAGCCTGGAATTCAGCAAGTACTTGATCCTGGGCGTGTTTGCGCTGTTTTTCCTGATACCTTGGGCGTGGATGATTTCCACCTCGCTCAAGAATGCCGAGGAACTGTCCTTGCATCCGCCGATCTGGATACCGGAACCCATTCGGTGGGACAACTACGTCACGGCCTTCCGCGAAGGTTCTCTGGGGAAATTCCTG
Organism: Anaerolineales bacterium; assembly: GCA_034421855.1. Lineage (GTDB taxonomy): Bacteria > Chloroflexota > Anaerolineae > Caldilineales > Caldilineaceae > Bin34. The sequence continues at coordinate 2,649 of DAOUKB010000142.1, read as the reverse complement.
TGGAATACGGTAGTCGTGACCGTACCTTCGGTCGTGGGGGCCGTATTGTCCAATTCCCTCATTGCCTACGGTTTCGCGCGCGTGCAATGGCCTGGCCGCGACTACGTATTCGCCGTGGTCCTGGCCACCTTGATTTTGCCCGACTTCGTCACTTTCATTCCGCTGTATTTGATCTTCCGCGACCTCAACTGGCTCAATACCTATGCCCCTTTGATTCTGCCCATCTTTCTCGGGAGCCCCTTCTTCATCTTTCTCTTGCGACAATTCTTTATGGGGTTGCCGGCCGAGTTGTCGGATGCCGCGCATGTGGACGGGGCTTCCGAATTTCTGATATTCCTGCGGATTATTCTGCCCTTGGCCATGCCGGCCTTGGCCGTCGTGGCTCTGTTCCAATTTATCGGCAGCTGGAACGATTACTTCGGCCCCTTGATCTACCTCAGCGATATTGAGAAGTACACCATCTCGCTGGGCATAGCCAACATGGAATCCTCCTACGGATTTTCCAACTTCGCTTGGATCATGGCGGCCACCATCATGAGCGTCCTGCCGATCGTCGTGCTCTTCTTCTTTGCGCAACGCACTTTCATCGAGGGCATAGCCTTGACAGGCCTGAAGGGCTAGTAGGCCGTGACCGTTTCTTCCTCCTCTTTCCGATTCTCCAGCGCCCGCGATCGGCGACGCTTGGCGACCGGCCTGCTCTTTATTTCGCCCTGGATTCTAGGGTTCATAATGTTTCGGGTTTATCCGTTTCTCGCTTCGCTGTATTACAGTTTTACCTTTTACCCCGTCTTGCAGAGTCCCAAGTGGATTGGAATCCGGAATTATTTCAATCTTTTCGACGATCCGCGATTTCTGACTTCGCTGTGGAACAGCTCCTATTACGCTCTGGGAGCCGTACCGTTGGGGACGCTCTTCGGGATTCTCTTGGCCATGCTCCTGAACATGCGCGTCCGGGGATTGTCCACGTTTCGGACCGTTTTCTTCTTGCCCAGCATTACGCCCGTCGTAGCCGCAGCCATCGTGTGGCTGTGGATGTTCAATCCGCGCATCGGCATCATCAATTACTTTCTTTCGCTGGTAGGCGTCCAGGGGCCTGCCTGGATGGGAGATCCGCAGTGGACCAAGCCCGCCTTGATTCTCATGAGCATATGGGGGGTGGGGAATGCCGTCGTGATTTACCTGGCCGCGTTGCAGGATGTGCCCCGAGAGTTGCTGGAAGCGGCTTCTTTGGACGGGGCCAGAGCATGGCAGCGGATACGGCACGTGACCTTGCCGATGATCAGTCCGGTCATTCTCTTCAATGTCATCGTAGGACTGATTGCCGCGTTCCAATTGTTTACCCAGGTGCACGTAATGACGGACGGGCAGGGCAGTCCCGCGGACTCCACGCTCATGATGTCGATATATCTCTTTCAGTCGGCCTTCCTGTTCTTCAAGATGGGATACGCTTCCGCCCAAGCCTGGATTCTCTTTCTCATTATTGTGGTCTTTACCTTGATCCTCTTTCGCGTTTCCGGCCGTCTCGTATATTACGGCGGTCGTTGATGCTGGTTCCAGGGGATGGAGGAACCCGGCCTAGATTGCTGGGAGATGATATGGCTAGCGAAGATCGAGCAAAACCCGTAAGCGCACTAAACAGGCATGCCGCTACTTTTCCACCCCGCCATGGATCTCCTGAAATATTACGCGCCTTGTCGCAAGAAAGAACACAGACAAAACCGCATCAGAGTAAATCCGCAGAAGCAGCCGAGTACTCGCGATGATCCCCGCCCGCTAGGCTCGGCTTCCTATTGATCTTTCGAGTTTGACCCGCCTGGCATGTCGTCAAACTTACTCTACTTAGGAGAAGCTGGACCCTATGCTTGGGACTACGCTTATCTACGATGTATTGCCCGTATAGCTTGAAACAGGCCTAGAATCATGAACAAACTATTTTCATTCAGGACGAATTCTCTTTCCCTGGTGTTGGCGTTGGCCTTAGTGGGGGATAGTGCGACCTTCGAGATGAACGACAACGGCGTTGGTACTACGGAAAATGTGGCTTTGGTTTCCAGGGGAGCTCTCGCGAGGAACGACGAGGAAGATGCGGAGGACGATGGACTCGACACGCCGGAGACCGACAACGACGGAATAGACACGACCGACGGTGTGCCCCACACCCACATTGTCCGCCAGGGAGAATCGCTGTGGCGCATAGCCCTCTACTACGAAGTAAGTATGGACTCCATTGTGGCGGCAAACGGCTTGGAGAATCGTGACAGGTTGACTGTAGGACAACCTCTCTTCATTCCCGGGGTATCACCCGACAACGATGTGAATACTCCCAACGACGGAATAGACACGACCGACGGTATTCCCCACATCCACATTGTCCGCCAGGGAGAATCGCTGTGGCGCATAGCCCTCTACTATGAAGTAAGTATGGACTCCATTGCAGCGGCAAACGGCTTGGCGGATCGTGACAGGTTGACTGTAGGACAACCTCTCTTCATTCCCGGGATATCACCCGACAACGATGTGAATACTCTCCAGGCCGTCATTCCCCAGACCATTACTCCTCAGACGGTCACTCCCGAAACCATCACTCCCGAAACCATCACCCCCGAAACCATCACCCCCGAGACCGTCACCCCCCACACCGTCACCCCC
>DAOUKB010000141.1:0-2594 GCA_034421855.1 Anaerolineales bacterium | reverse complement strand
ACGTCTCCGGATTGCCGGTACAGAACGACGACGTCAGGACTTTGCTGTCGGCCGTCAAACACAGTACTTCGGCGGAACTCCTGTGGCGCTATCTGCAGAGACCCGCCAGTGAAATATGGACCATGACGGCCGGTCAGTTGTCGTTGTGGGCGCTGGCCTACCATGCCGTACAGAGCGAAGCCCTGCTGGAGCGCATAGACGCGCTCCATCCCGCGGTCCGCGCTTACAGCGACGGCCTGCCGATCCGCGCGCGTTTTGGTCTGGTCCGCCGGGAAGATTCGTTTTGGGCCACTGGCGTGGCCGAGACCGATCTCGCGCCCATGAACGAAAACGGCTTGCGTCCGTTTCTCTATCTGCACGAGGATGTCCGGAACGCATCGCAACGCCGCTTCCAGTGGGCCGGCGCGTTGCGTCTGTTCAACCTGCTGCAGTTTCTGCCCAGGACCTATTGGCTCTGTTCGACCGAAACCGATCCGATGGATTTCCCGATGCCGCCGCCCTCTGTATGCATGCTCGGAGACGATTGGGACGAGGTGCTGCAATATCTCTACGAGAGCGCACGGCCTACAGCTCTACATCTCCGTCAGGCCGGCGTCCAAGTTCCCGAGGTGGGCTGGGACATGTTGCGGCAGGGCAGGGTGGTGGCGCAGCTGGAGATGGCGTGGCCCGATCGCCGCGTGGGGATCCTGAGGGAGGACTTGCCGGATGCGCTCCGCCAAGACCTGACGGACGCCGGATGGAGGCTGTTTTCTCTGCACGAAATCGACGGCGGCAGCAGGGACTTGCTGTCGATGCTGCCACTGGAGGCAAAGGCATGAGCCGTCCAAATCTGCAAGTGGTCCTATCTGATACGTTGTTCGATTGTCTCTGGCGGCTGCCCCGCCACGTTCAGGCCAAGATCAAGGAGCTTATCTTCCGGTTCCGCCGGAATCCGGCTGCTCTCGGCCAGCATCGGGAACGGATTCAGGGCACCCGGAATTTGTATTCCGTGCGTATCGATCGCCAGTACCGGGGCATCCTGGCCCGGGGGACCGATACCGGAGCCGTGGTGTTGCTGCATGTGAACAATCACGATGCCGCCTACGACTGGGCTCGGCGCCATCGTTGCGAAGTCAATCCGGATTCGGGTACTCTCCAGATATTCGAGTCCCGGACTACCCCTGCACCTGCGCCGGTCGCAAAAGATCCGCAGGACGCCGCCGGTCCCGCAGCCCGGCTGCGGGATCGACAGCTTAGACGCCTGGGCATTCCCGAATCCCTGGTGCCCGTAGCCCGCACCGTGACCGATACAGCGGAATTCGAGGCCGTACAAGACCAGTTTCCGCCTGAAGCGCAGGATGCCATGTACATGCTGCTGGCCGGATATTCCTTTTCCGAGGCCTTGGACGAACTGGCTCTGTCGCAGCAAGCGGAGCAGTTCGACCCGCAGGACCTCGACGCGGCCCTGCAACGGAAGGGTACCCAAGCTCGGTTCTGGGTAGTGGAAGACGAGGAAGAACTGAAGCGGATGCTGGATGCTCCCCAGGAAAAATGGCGGGTCTTCCTGCATCCCTCGCAGCGCAGATTGGTGGAGCGTTCCTGGAACGGCCCGGTGCGGGTGCTGGGCGGCGCGGGCACGGGCAAGACCGTAGTGGCCATGCATCGCGCAAAGTGGCTGCTGGCCCATCAAGTGGCGACAGCGCAGGATCGGGTTCTGTTCCTGACCTTTACCGCCAATTTAGCGGCCGACTTGCAGCACAACCTACAGACTCTCATTGTCGACCATGCCGCTTTGCGCCGTCTGGAAGTGGTGCATCTGGATCGTTGGGTGTACCGGTTCCTGCGTCAGCACGACTTCTCGCAGAACATCGTGTACGACTCGGAGGACGAAAAGAAATGGTCGGACCTTTGGCAGCAGGCAATGCAAGCCGGGGATCCCGCTCTTTCCCTGCCTCCCCGCTTCTACCAAGACGAGTGGCACAGAGTGATCCTAGCCCAGGGAGTGGCTTCGCGGCAGAAATACTTGGAAATCCCGCGGACGGGCCGCGGCACACCCCTGTCCCGACCGCAGCGCGCCCGGATCTGGCCCGTGTTCGAAGCGTACCGGGCGCAGCTCCGGCTGGCCGGATCGATAGCCAAAGAGGATGCCTATCGAGTCGTGCGTCAGATTATCGATACGCGGTCCGTCCCGCTTCCCTACGTGTCCGTGGTGGTGGACGAGGCCCAGGATTTCGGACAGGAGGCGTTTCGCCTGATCCACACTCTGGCCCGGGGCACCGACCCGCACGACTCTTCCGCGGCCGATCGTCTGTTCCTGGTAGGAGACGCCCATCAACGAATTTACGATCGGCAAGTGGTATTGAGCCGCTGTGGAATCCAGATCCGGGGCCGCAGCGCGCGGCTGCGGATCAACTATCGGACCTCGGAGCAGATTCTCCAAACCGCGGTGGCGGTACTGCAGGACATGAAAGTAGACGATCTGCACGGCGGCGCGGACACGCTTCTGGGCTATCGCAGCCTAGTCCAGGGACCGATGCCGGAACTGCGCGAATTCACCTCTTTGGCACAGGCCGTACCCGAACTGATCACCTGGGTCGAAAATCTCAGGGCAGAGC
>DAOUKB010000140.1:0-3023 GCA_034421855.1 Anaerolineales bacterium | reverse complement strand
CCCAAAGGGCGTCGTTTGCTCATTCCTCGGCTCGACAATAGACATCACAACAGTCCGCGCTGCTCTGCGTCCTGTGCATTCAGCATTATCTGCTGCCACTGCGTAACCAGCAGATTGAAAGCGACCGCGTGGGCGGAGTCGTTCCGGCGGTCGTAATGTTCGTAGAGGACACGCCCCAGCCGCTCTACGGACTCGGCGTTGCTGCCCATGACCCGCGCGACGCTCCCGGCACCATCCACGCCCGCGCCGTCTTCGCGGCTGAGATGATACACCATGCGGAAGCAGCCCTCCCACGCCGTCATCTCACCCAACGGCAGCCGCCGATCGGACGAGAACTCGTCTAACGGTAGCAGGGCGACCCGACCCCCTTCGGCGGTCAGCAGGCGGAGAGCATCCAACCTTTCAACCGACACGTTCATCGCCTGCGACAGCACCTCGGCTGATCCGTATCTTCCTTCACAGTAGCCATGTTGCCGTAGCCACTCCATGCAAAACTGGCTCTCGGAGTCCAGCTCGCCTTGCTCACGTCGATGGTAGTCGGCAATAACGCGGTTGATTTCCCGCAGCGCCTCTCGCACCGTGACCTGCTTCCCGCTGACGGTCTCCACGCGACTGTATCGCGAGTAGATTTCCATGCCGGGGCCGATGGCGGCCTGAGCCAGGTCCACCGGTGCGATATGTCCCTCCCGCATGAGATGGTCAAGCGCGTCCGGGAGAGTGTTCTCCAGTGCGTCGAGGAACTGGCGACGCGTGGCGAATGGTGCGTGGTCGGGCCGAGGACGACAAACCAGTATGACCGAGGAGGCCAGAGCGTTGACATTTTTTTTGAGGTTGCCCGTGAGTTCTGTGCGCATAGGCCAAGTACCCACGACCTGAAAGCCGGCAAACACGAGGGCGGTCAGCATGGTCTCCCAACCTGTTGAAGCACGCCCTTTCTGTTCCTTCTCCTGCTGCTTGTACGCGTAGAAGATAGAAGATGGAAACTCCGGGTTGCTCCGCTCCTTGATCAGACGCAAAGTCTTGTTCAGGAGCCTCTCGAAGCGTTCGCGCGGGTTCTCGAAGCGAGGCGCGGCTATCATCTCTTCCTGGATCGGGACCAGCATGCTCGCAAACAGGTCGGGGTATAAATCACGCAACAGCGGACGAAGCCATACGTAGAAGAAGTCGGACAGCTCGGCGTAGCTGATGTTGTCGTAATAGGGTGGATCCGTGATTATCACCGGGCCGCTGTCTGCGAGGATCGTGGTAGATGCGTCAGCCTGGTACGCTTTGCCAGGATGCACATGGGCCGGAAGACGCTCGACAACTCTGGCAACCCACTCGACTTGTGCAGTCCAGTTGCCCGTTGCTGCAGAAAACGGATTTTTCTCTGGGAAGTCCCATACCATCGGAATCGCCTGACGGCCGAAAACGCCGGAAACAAAGTTTCCGGCGTTGTGCCAAACAGTGAAACTGGATGACATGTTCGTATCTCTGCCAATAACAAGAGAAAGATATACACAGACTGCATCGGCATAGTTCCCTTGAGCACCATGTTCCCGTATTAGGGTCCGAACCGCGGGTAGCAAGTCGCTGAAGGCAGCAAGTGCGGTGAGCTGTCTCTGGGTGAACAGTTGGCGCCAGTGCGTGATGCCGTACCCACGACCGCTTACCTTGTAAGCGGTCGTGGGCATTTTTTGTGAGGGGATAGAACTGGGATCGGGTTTTGCAGACCGCGCCGTTGCGATATGCTCCTCGGTCGGAGACAGAAACAGCCGTTTGCGGTCGCCCTCCGCGACGATCGCAGTCATCTGCTCGCCCATGTTGCCGGCACGGGACTGCTCGCGGACATATGCCAGCGGCGCGGTAGTATTGCAGGCGATGCAGGTTGCGCCGTTGCGGTTCACCGTGCCGCCGACGGGTACACCACCGTTGTGATTTTGGACTTGGAACGAGACGCTCTTGGCAGTGCGGTCTACAACGGGCTTGACCCAATGCTCGTTGCCTCGCTTCTTGGAAGCTTGGAAGGTAACCATCAACGGCATTGCAATGCCGCAGGCGGGGTTGGGACAGGGTACGGTGCGTGCCCACAGCCACGCTATCACGGTAGCCTCCGAGCCGTCGGACAACGTTGCCTTGGGATATAGGCGTCCAATTCGCGCAAATGCCTGCTCACGCATCCACTGGCCGTAGTATCGGATGTCGTGAGCCAACCCCGCAGTGCCGTACCAGGGGACTTGATGCCGCTTCTTCCCCTTTCTCAACATGGTGCCCATGGGATCGGCTACGGGATTGACGGGCGGCTGGTTGTTGAACTTGGGTGGAATCTCGATGAGCGCCTTGTTGATGAGCACAGCGACGGGATTGAGGTCGGAGGCGACAGCGCGTAGACCGAGTCGCTGCGCCTCCAGCGGTATAGAGCCGCCGCCGGCAAAGGGGTCGTATATGGGCAACGCTTTGTCGTTCAGATAGCGCAGCACCTGTGTCTGCTCGGTGGGCGCGCGCTCTCCGTACCGGCGAGCTATCGAGCGGGCGATCTCGTATCGGGCCTCGTATACAATTTTCCGTGCGGCCGGGTCGTTCTCGTCCGTGCGCTCCCACTTGACCAACTTCTTGATGACAGTGTGCAGACGCGCTCGCTCCTGCAGTTGTGCCTTTTCGGTCGGAAACTCCTCAGGACAGGAGGACGGGTCGTCTACCAGACTGGCGAAGATGACGGCACGGCAGGCGGCTAGTGGACGGCGCGCCCACCACAGATGCAGCGTCGACGGATGGCCATGACGAATGGACTTCTCGCGTGCAGACTCCGCGTTGATCTCGTCGAGAGGCAGATCAACTTCAATGAGTTTTTTGCGATACGGGGGAGTGCGGTCAGCCATTGCCATGCCGTTTCTAACCTTGTTCCGACCTTTTCACGTCCAGTTCCAGCCGGCTGCCATTTTCGCGTACAGCGCGGATGGTGTTTTCGGAAAAGCCGTCGGGCTTGTGCGCATGGATAACAATTTCGACTGTAATTTCGCCTCCGTCGCTGCACAGGTCGCGGA
>DAOUKB010000139.1:0-50992 GCA_034421855.1 Anaerolineales bacterium | reverse complement strand
GGAGCGGGCAGAGCGCCGCAACGCCGCGGCGTGCGGGGCCTACCGCGGGGCCCCGCCCCGCCAGGGCGGGAAAGCCGGGAAGGCATTTTCCCCCGAAGCCGCCCTGGGTACCGCTCCGGGTCCTAGGGGCGGGCTTGCTTGTGATGGCGGCGGGGCGGGATCCCCGGGGTCAGTTCCATCCGGATGGGCCGCCCCGGCGCGTCCGCGGCCCGATGCCCCTGGGCATGCCGTCCCCTGGGGTGCGCGCCCTCGGCGGAGGGCCGCCCGGCGCGCCGGCGGCCGGGGGCAGGACCCGGCGAGGGCGGGCCGCGCTCCTCCCCGCCGCGCCGTCCGAGGCGGCCCATACGCCCCGATCGCGCCTCCGGCAAGCGGCGATGCGTATGCTGCCCGGCACCGGAGGCGGGAGGCAGGTCGCGCCCCGGGGTGCCGGGGCGCCGAATCCCCAATCCGGCATGCCGACACTGTCGGGGGTCCGCAGCGGGGCGCCGGGGTGCGGCGGTCCTGCGCGGCGCCGCCCTACCTGTGTGTACCCCCCTCAGGGTACCCGCACATCCCTGGTTGGACGAAGACCATGTCGAGCCCCCGGGTTGACGGTAGTGAGCCGATAAAGCACGGTTACGCAAAGCGTCAGTGTCCCTCCGCACGCGGCGAGGGGAGATAGGCCACCAGCGGTCACATCCACCGATAGGCCTCTCGACGGTGTGCGACTCGGACCACCAGCACGACCAGCTCGTCGTCCAGCAATTCATAGACAACGCGATAGGCGCCACCCGTAGGCGGCGCAAGCCCATGCAACCCTCCTTTGAGCACACTCCCGGCTCGAAGGTTGCACATGCAGACCGTCAATAGCATGGGCCAAGCGACTTCGCGCCGGTCGTGCAACGCGCGCCAGTTCCTTCGCTGCGCTGTCTTTAATCCGAACCGAGCAGTTCAAGTCTGACTTCATCCCAGTCCAAGAGTGGATCCGACGGGTCCCGCAATCGATCCAGCGCTACGGAAAGGTCGTCGAAATCTTCCAAGTATCCTTCCAGAGCTTGGCGGACGACATCGGCCCGGCTACATCTGAGCGCCGCCGCTGCCGTGTCCAGAGCTTCCACCAGTTCATTCGGCACTCGGGCAGTGATTTGGATCATCGCAGCATTCTCCGAGGATAGTCTTTACAGTCCAACCAAGCTATCGACATTGATTGCAATTATTCTAAATTGTAATTCCGATAAAACTTGGGTCTCAATTTCGGTGGCGTTCCTTTCGCACAACTCCCCGGCCGGCGTCGGAGGCAGCAATACCGACGCCTTCTGGCCTCTCTGCCTGCGCATCGACATCGCTGTCTCTGGGCATCGTGTGGGGATGAGTCGAACGGCTCGCCGGCAGTGGACCAGCGGTTCAGGCATCGGCGATGCAGCCGCTCTCGTGTGGGAAATCTGTCACCCGGACCCTGACCGTGGCGGCAGCAGGAGCAGGTCTGAAGGGCCTGCGCGCCAGTGCCGCGGGAGCGGGCAATGCAGCTGCTGTCCCGCCCTCCCGTGTGCTCACCGCACAAACCAGGAGGGGGCACACGTGGCCCAGAATCAGCCGAAGACAGAGGCTATAGAGCGCGAAATCTGTTTTTGCCCCGGCACCCCGGCACAGAACGACGTCGAGCCTGTCTGCGGCGGGGTCCAACCCCAGACAAGGCGTTCAAGGCCCACTTATCAGGTCAGCGCCCAGGCATCCGCCCAGCTGGGCGGAATAGGGACCTTGCAGGCGTAAATAAAGTTGATCAGTTGACCATGGTGATGTGCTTCGTGTTCCACCAAACGGAAGTAACCCGCCAAAGGCGTACTGCCGTCATGGAACTGGGAGAGCCAGTCGACGTTCTCGAAGACGTCGAACAACTTTACATCGGCGGCTTCCATGGCCTTGCGGACTTGCGCGACGGGGAGCAACTCTGCCGCCGAAACAGGGGGCAAACTGCAATGCCATCCCTGCATGCGCCCTTCCAACAATACGGGGGGCCAGCTTTCCTGGGTCCCCAGCATACAGCGAAACTGGTACAGAATATCCTGGGATTCCGGAAACGGCAGGCGAGCTTTCAGATCGGCATCCTCCAGCATTTCCAGCAGGTCGTAAGTACGGCCACGCAGGTCCCGCCAGTGGGTCTTTACACTGTCTGCAATCTGTCCTGTCACGGGTAATTTTCCTTCTTCCGAATTGTTGTGGGGGAGCAAAGTGCAGGCACTATCGACGTACCGCCGCCTGTCGCAGATTTCCGAGATTGTGGCAAGGGCGTGCCGGCTACGGACTGCGCCGCAGGGCCCTGTTTCGTGGTACGCCATGATCAGGGAGCCAAACGCGCGGCAGAGCGAGTTGGAGTGCGCGGGGATAGAAACGCCGGACAGGAACAGAGGGGGTAGGCAGTACCACGAGGATTGGCCAGTTTCCCGGTTAGGCATTCTGCTTGCGTCGGTACCGCTCCCAGGTCAGCGTTTCTGCTCCCGTGCAACTTGTTGCGCGTACTGCACGTGTTTCCGATTTTCCTTCATGGTCCCTTGCAGTCTGACCTCTGCCAACGGCTGCGCTACCGTCTGCGACTGGCTTGCCAAGTCCTGGGGCGCAAGGACCCCGGGGCATGCTTTCCTGATGGCCCGTACGAGCCCGCGGGGAGTGTCGAATACCATGGGAGCGTCCGAATCCACTCTGGCGGTGCCGGCGAAGACCACCATAGGTTCCACCCACCGATTTAGGATCCGTCCCAAATGCTTGGCGTGCGTGCGAGATTGCGCCACAGGATTATAGAAAGTGCCGTGCCTGCGGTCGACCTGCCATTTCCACATGCGGTCTCGTTCCCGGCCGGAAATGCGCCCTGTACGATTCTTGACCTCTATGGAAAAGACTCGCCAGCCCACGATGACTACCAAATCCACTTGCGCCGTGCCTTTGGGGGTCGGCAACAATACGTTGCTGAGTATCAGTGAGCCGTCCGGCAGGCCTTTGAGCAAATGATTGTATACGCGTATCTCGCCCACATGACCACTCAGACGCGGCGACCTGAGCCAGGCGGCCAGCATCCTCAACCCCCCATACTTGAGGTCTCGTAACAGCGGTCGCTTCCGGGTCTCAGGGACAACCGCCACGACTCTCTTGGGCATCTCTTTCTTCCTCGCTTGCGACGACGACCGCCTGTTACGCCGCCGCGTGCACTCCCAACAGGTTGCCCTCGGTATCAAAAAACAGGGCCAGCAAGCCCTCTCCCGTTGCGGAACCGACGGCAAGAGGCGGCAGCTCTATGGCGCCTCCAGCTTCCTCTACGCGGGCCAGAAAGGCTTCCAGGGAGGGTTCCGCCTGGAAGTACAACCGGCAGCCCTGATACCCCGCGGGCACAAAAGCATCCCCTTCCATGAGCACCGCCACGGGGCCCAGGGGCGTTTGATCTGTCATGGGCAGGAATGCGGAGCGGATACCGGGCATCGCTTCGGCAATGTCCAGCTCGGTTTCGAAGAGCCTACCATAGAATTCGGCGGCCCGTTCAATGTCCGTGACCGGAATCTCGATCCAGTCCAAACGCGCTCTCAAAGCCATGAGGGGCGCATTGTCCCAGCTGGTTTCCTTGCCGACCTCTCCATCGCCAAAAGCCCGTGAGCCGAGACCACGACCGATGCGGCAAGCGCCGGCAGAGGTCCTAGGCGCGATGCCGCGGCAGCAGCAGTTCGGCTATCAGGGGGCGATAGCACGTCAGATCGTGCACCCTTGCCATCGCCCGCTCGAAGCCCGCGCCCCAAGCCATGCCCAAGGCGGGATGCCGCGTATGGCGGCCATGGCTGCAATCTTCCACGTTGCCGTGATCGCTGCCTACCAAGATCAGAGTCCGGTCCAAGTCGACGCCTTCGGTCAGCCCGCGCAAGAAGCGATCCAGATCCGTGAAATGCGCCACGGCTTCTGCGAATTGGTGCCGGTGACCCAGCAGATCGGTGACCCAGTGCTCATAGAAAAGGAAGTCGACCTCCTGCGATCTACGGCCTACCACGGCGCCCGCGGCCTCCGGCGTGTACACCGGTACATCGGCCAGCCCCAGACGCTCCCGCCAGTCACGTCCCGTCAGGGTTCCCGCAATGGCCTGCCCTTGGCGGTAGGTTTCCAAAGAGCCGAGAGACAGACCGGCCTGCCGCAAAGCATAGGGAATGACGCTGAGCAAACGACGACCGCTGTCGATGCCTGCGAAGTACGCCGGAGGGTACGCATTGGCGGAGGCCACACGCAGACCCGCCGCGACTAATTCGGCAAACAGATTTTCTTGGTCCAGCAATGCACGGACGGCGGCATTCGGCTTTGGACCGTAATGTTCGCCCAGCAACCGCGGTACGTTCCGGCCGCTGACGAGAGCCGCCTGACCCGTAGCGCTCTGAGGTCTGCCCGCAACGCCCAGACAGGCGTCCACGCCATAAGCGCCGGCCTGGCGGGCCACGGCTACAGGGCTTGCCGCCAGCGGCCGCTGGCCTTCCAGCAAGGTATCCAGGAACGGCATCTCCGCCGTCCGAAAGGGGTTGGCGGCCCGCGTGCCCAGGCCCACACCGTCCCAGAAGACGAATACGATATGCTGGGGTCGAGCAGGCAAAGCAGGATCTCGATCGGTCGTTCGAAACTGCACTCGGTACCCTACAATCAAGGGTCGCCGGCATGCACAGGCCAGTATACAGGCAGCGGTGGCCGGCCGCCGCTGCCCACAGACGTTCCGGGTCACGCTTCCGCCTCCCCCATACCGCTCATGACCGCCTCGTGGCTGCCGCCCGACACCAAAGTCGCTTTGATACATGACTGGCTCAATCAACGGGGCGGAGCCGAGAATGTCCTGGAAGTTCTGCACGATCTGTTGGGAGAGCCGCCGGTGTACACCAGTCTCTACCAGCCCGACCAGTTGAATGCACGGCTGCGGCGCTGGGACATCCGCACCAGCGACCTGGATCGATTGCCCGGGGCCCACGCGTTGCGCCGGTACCTGTTGCCTCTGTATCCCGCCGCGTTTGCGCGCATGGACTTGAGCGATTTGGACTTGGTGCTCAGCATCAAGAGCGCTTTTTGCCTGGGAGTGCGCACCGCCGGTCCGGAGCGTCGGGCACGGCACGTTTGCTATTGCCTCACGCCCACCCGCTTTCTCTGGGATTTCGAGGGCTACACGCAGCGGGAGCCGATGTCGGCTCCGGCGCGTTTCCTGTCCCGTCGCATGGTGACGCGCTTGCGTGCCTGGGAAGTGGCGGCCGCCCGCGGCATAGACGAATTCGTGGCCATCAGCAGCACCGTGCAGAAGCGCATCAAGACCTGCTACGGACGAGATGCGGTCGTGATTCCGCCTCCGGTCGATACGGAGGAATTTCGGCCGCTCTCCCGTACCGCGGCCCGCGGAGAGTACTTTCTGATCGTGTCCCGGCTCGTTCCCTACAAACGCATCGATCTGGCCATCGCCGCGTTCAATCAGATGCCCGACAAGACCTTGATCGTCGCCGGTGACGGCCGCGCCGCGCCGCAATTGCAACGCCGGGCCCGTTCCAATGTGCGGTTCACCGGCTATCTGGACCGACGACAGGTGGTGTCCCTCGTCCAGGCCTGCAAAGCCTTCGTGCTGCCCGGCGAAGAAGACTTCGGCATTACCCCGGTCGAAGCCATGAGCGCCGGCATACCCGTGATTGCCTATCAGGCCGGAGGGGCGTTGGACTTCGTCGAAGAAGGCCGGACCGGAGTCTTTTTCGCGACGCAGGAAGCCGATGCCCTGATCGAAGCAGTGCAACGCAGTGAACGTCTGACCTGGGACCGGGAGCGGTTGCGCCGCCGCGCCCAGCGCTTCGATGTAGCCAACTTCCGGCGGCGCATACGGGATTTCCTGACGGCCCGGCTGGCTTGAAGGGCCGCTCGCCACCGTGGTGCACGGCCAGGCGCGCCCTGCTCCTGCCCCCCGGCCCCTATGCTAAGATCCGCGCTGCGATGCGTACCGAGAGGATCACGGCAAGGCATGTCCGTACCTGACTACAAGTCGTTGCTGCTGCGTTGGGGGTGGGTCGTTGTCGCCTGTGCCCTGCTGGGAGCTACCGGGGCTTGGATCGCATCCGTCAACATGCCCGCGCTCTTCCGGGCCCGGCATACGCTCAGCATGGTGCCGGCGGATATGGACTGGCGCATCCGCGACCTGACCAAAGAACTGGCCTTCAACGCCACCGCCCGCTTTCCGCAACCCGACCTCGTGGCGCAGTTGCAGTCCGAATTCGGACTGCCGGCCGCCGATATCGGCTCTGCCTTGCGCGCGTCCTTCGACCACGTAACTCTCATCATCACGATTGAAGCCCTGTATCCTCAGTCCGATACGGCCGGCGCGCTGGCTTCCGCGGCCGCGGAAGCCTACTTTGCCGAGCAAACCGCCTATTTCGCCGCGCAGGAATTCACGGGCTCGGTGGATTTCCAGCGGGTCAGTCCCCACCCCGAGATCCAGCAATTGGCCCCCAACGTCCTGACCAACACGACGGCGGGACTTGTCCTAGGCATCGCGGCCGGAGTGGCCCTGCTGCTGCTGCTCATGTGGCAGGAAGAGGAACGCATGACCCGCCCCGAAGTCGTCGGGCGCGCCCTGGAACTTCCCGTCCTGGGTCGGCTCGCCTTGGACTGAAGGAGGGCCTGCCGTGACCGACACTTCCGCCCCCTGTGCCTTGGCCGCGGCTTTTCGGACGCTGCGGGTCAACCTGGAACTGGCCATGTCCAAGGCGAACCTGCGGCACCTGGTCGTGGCCGGCCTGTCGCCCCGGCTGCCTGCCGGTCGGATCGTGCTGGGCTTGGGCCATGCCTTTGCGCAGGTCGGCGTAGACGTGCTGCTGGCGGATGCCGACAGCCAGCAACCGGTCCTGCATACCGCCACCGGCGGCGCGCTGGAACCCGGACTGCTGCAATGGCTGCGGGACTCCGCGCTGCAGCCGCCCCGGCAGCCGACCGATACGGTCGGCCTGTCGCTGCTGGCAGCCGGCGGTACCGGACGGGATCCGCTCCAAGTCTTGAGCGCCCTGCGGATTGCCAGGGCCATGGAGGCCCTGCAGGAGGTGGCGGCCTTGGTCATCTGGCATGTGCCGGCTCTGCAGTCTTCGCCCGCAGGGGAGCTGATTGCCGCGCAGGCGGACGCCACGCTGCTGGCCGTTCGGCAAGGTCAAGACCGGCGCCGCGCAGGCCGCCTCGCCAAACAGCGGCTGGACCGGGCGCAGGCCCGGGTCGTGGGCGCGGTCGTGTGTAGCCGACGGTAAGCCTGCGCCCGCCATGCATACCGACTGTACGAGGTTGATCCGTTCCATCCCCGCGCTGGCGGCGCATCTGCGCAGCGTACATACGCGCCGCGTGCAGGTCAGCTCCGCCAAGATGTGTCCTTGTGCGGCTTTGGTGCCTTCGTACCATCCCGCCGGTCTGGGCCACCGGAAGACCGGCGAGAAGACCCCGTCCCAGCTCCGCGCGGAAGCCGAGGCCATGGTGCCCGTCTATCGCCGGCTCGTCGACCACTGTCACCGCCTGTCCACCGCTTTCCGGGAATGGCAGGAATTCGATCCCAGTCCGTTCTTCGATCTGTATCCGGACCAGGCGGAGATGCTGGTGCGGCAAGAAAAAGGCAAGTACTATACGCGCGTTTCCTTTTGCGGCGATATGCTGATTCCGGCGTTTCAGGCGGCGGAAACCTACTTTGTGGAAACCTTTGCGCCGACCTATCAGTCGGCCCATGGAGACCGCCGTGCCGAGGCGGCCGTCCAGGCCGCCTACGTCGACGCGGTAGAGCCGGAAATGGTGCGGCGCTGGCAACATTTGACGACCGTGGCGCAACGCCTCAACTGGACGTTGCAGGACGACCTCGATTTTCTGGTCATCGTGGACGGAGCCGAAGAACTCTTCGGCTGGAGAGACGTGTGGCAGGAACCGGCGGCCGCCGGGCTGCATTCCTCTCTGTTGCCGGCCTGGGAAACTCTGACCACCTTTACCTTCGCCGTACAGTGCAAATCGGCGCCGCTGTCCGATCCTTCCTGAGTTTTTGGCGAGGCTGCACGGAGACGATGTCCCCTACCCATTACCTCATACCCGGCGGCGCCGGCTTCATCGGCTGCAACTTCGTCCGTTTTCTGCTGGCGGCCCGCCCGGACGCCCATGTCGTCGTCTTCGACAAACTGACGTACGCGGGGCGCACGGATAATCTGCAGGACGTGGCCGCGCGCTATCCGGATCGGTTCGACCTGATTGTGGGAGACGTCTGCGACCCGGCGGCGGTGCACGCGGCGTTCGCGCAGGTGCATCCGGACGTGATTGTGAACTTCGCCGCGGAAACCCACGTGGATCGCAGCATTACGCATCCCGAAGCGTTCGTCCAGACGGACGTGTTGGGTACCTTCCGGCTGCTGCAGGCGGCCTTGGACTACGGCAATGTGCGTTTTCACCAGATCAGCACGGACGAGGTGTACGGGCCGGTAGAAGATCATAGCCGGGAAACGGACGCTCTGCGCCCCAGCAGCCCGTACTCGGCCAGCAAAGCCGGCGGGGATCTCCTGGCGCTCGCCTATCACCAGACCTACGACCTGCCCGTCACCGTGACCCGGGGGGCCAATTGCGTAGGGCCGTACCAATACCCGGAGAAAGTGGTACCGCTTTTTGCCACCAATGCCCTCCTGGACTTGCCTCTGCCCATCTACGGGGACGGTCTCCAGAAACGGGATTACCAGTACGTGCTCGATCACTGCGCCGGCATTCAGATGGTGCTGGACCGCGGCCGTATGGGCGAAATCTACAACATCGGGACGGGGACCGAAATCACCAATCTGCAGATGGCCGGCATTCTCTTGGACGAATTGGGCAAGCCGCGCAGTCTGCTGCGGACGGTATCGGATCGGCCTGGGCACGATCGACGCTACGGACTGGACATCAGCAAGATCCTGCAACTGGGCTGGGCTCCGGCCTTCGGCTGGGAAGAGAGCATCCGCACGACGGCCCGTTGGTATGCAGAGCACGAAGCATGGTGGCGGCCCATCCGGGAAGGGGCCTTCCAATCCTTCTACCAGCAGCATTATGTCCGGAAACTGGCTCTGGCCTAGGGGCACGGGCACGGCGGAAGTCGGTACGCTGGCGGTTTGTCCGCCGAGCCGCCAGTCCTTGGCGCTGTTGCAGAATCTGTTCCGCCATGCCTATTATGCCGACCGGCAATTCGAATGGGACGACTGGCTCCACACGGATTCCGAATTGAACGCCCTGCTGGCCACGGATCGACAGGCGCAGGTGTGGGGGGTCCTGATGCTGCAAATCGAGGAGCGGCCCCGCGCCCTGCCGCCGGAGTTGCCGAATCGGATCTTCGGCCGCGGGCTGGCAGTGGCCGACGTGCCGCAGGCGGGAGCCATGGTCCGCATCCTGTTCAAACAGGGCTGCCGATTTCTCTGCCGTCAGGGTACGGAAGGCCAGCTGTGGCTGACTTCTCCTCTGAACTGGTTGCGGAAGGGCGCGGAACGGGCCGGCTTCGAGGAAGTGGACCGGATTCGCTATCTGCACCGGACCGTCCGTATTGCGCCCCGGGCGGCCCCGGAATGGCAGGTACGGGCTGCCGTGGAGGCGGAATGGGCGCAGGTGGCGGAGCGCGACGTGGAGGCTTTCGCCGCCCCTTGGCACATGGGCGAGAAGGAGCTGCGGAAATGGGCCCGCCAAGGCACCTTGCAGGTCTTGCTGGAGGGAGCCGAAGTCCAGGGCTATGTGTTGGTCACCCTGCCTACCGAACTGCCGCTACACGTGCGGCCCTTCGGATTCATCGTACGTCTGGCGGTCTGGCCCGAATTTCAAGGACGCGGGCGGGGCACCCGTTTGCTGGAAGCCGCCATGCGCTGGCTGGCCGACCAAGGAATCCAGCGCGTACGGTTGAACGTGCTGATCTCGGACCGCCGCGCCCGACGCTTTTACGCGCGGCACGGATTCCGCGGCACGCGCCGCCCCCACGTAATCTTGCGCCGGAACATCGAGGCGGCGCCGCGCTAGAGGAGCCGCCATGGGACCGCAGACGTTCCAGCAATACTTGCGCCTCGGCCTGTTGCCGCTCCTGATTATTCTGGCCGGCAGCGCCGGCTACATGGTGCTGGAAGACTGGCCGCCGTTGGACGCGGCGTACATGACCATCATCACGCTCTCCACCGTGGGCTTCGGCGAGGTGAGCGAAATGAGTCGGCAGGGCCGCATCTTCACGTCGGCCCTGATCCTGGTCGGAGTCGGATCGTTTGCGTTCGTGTTCACGTCCATTGCGCAGGCCGTGGTGGCGGGACAAGTCTCAGGAGCTTGGCAGAAGCGAAAATTGGAGAAGAAATTGCGCCAGATGCGAGATCACTACATTGTCTGCGGATACGGCCGCGTGGGGGCCAAACTGGTGGAACGGTTGCAGGCCCAGGATCGGGACGTCCTGGTCATCGACAGCAACCCGGAAAACGAGGAACTGATCGCCGGCGCCAATATCTATTTTCTGCAGGGGGACGCCGTGCGCGAGACGACGCTGCAGGAGGCGGGCATAACCAAGGCGGCCGGCATCAGCTTCTGCTTGCCGAGCGATGCCGACAACCTCTTCGGCGTGTTGTCGGCCCGCACCCTGAACCAGGACATCCATATCGCCATCCGGGCCCAAAGCGTGCATTCGGAAGACAAGATGCGCTTTGCCGGCGCCGATGCCGTGGTCAATCCCACCAGCATCGCCGGTTATTCCATGGCCATGCATCTGATCCAGCCCAACGCCGTCAAAGTCCTCGAGTTTCTGGCCATAGCCAGTGCGCAGGGCTATGTCCTGGAATCCATCGCCATCGACGCCTGTCCCAAGTTCGCCGACAAGCAGCTGGCCGAGTTGCGGATTCAGAAGGAATTCGGACTGACCCTCCTGCAGATTTTGCGCCAGGACAAGACGATAGTACCCGTGGTGGACGGCACCACGACATTGGAACCCGGGGACACGTTGCTGGTCATGGGTACGCAGGACGGAGTGTCTCGTTTCTGTGCCGAGTTGTAGCTCGCAGCTGCCGCTCGTCTCCGGGTCGCAAGCTCGGGGAACGAGCCGGTTTGACTATAATCGCGTACGGCACGGTCGGGCCGGTGCTCTGCACGGCCCGAAGCCGGTATCGATCGTCCAGCCCTAGAGACAATGGCGGATTCTCATCTCGACAAGTCGCCGCCGGTCGCCCCGGAGCGGTTCCGCTTGAATCGACACGAGAAGATAGTCGACAACTTGGACCAGATGTTGGCCATCCTGCCGCAACGCATTCGGGATAGCCTGCGGCAGCATTCCGACACGCCGGAACTGGTGGAGATCGTCATGGATCTGGGCCGCTGCCCGGAAGTGCGCTTCCGGCAAGAAGACGCTCAGCTGGAACCCATGGAGATTACGGCCGCCGACCTCGCCTACACGGTAGCCAAGCTGGGCGAATTCGGCCGCGACAACCGGGCGGGCATCGAACGTACGCTGCATCGCATTTCCGCCATGCGCAACCGTACCGGCGATATCGTCGGGCTGACCTGCCGCGTAGGCCGCGCCGTATCGGGCACCATCGAAATCGTCCGCGACCTGATCACCGAAGGCCGCAACGTGTTGTTGCTGGGACGTCCGGGCGTGGGCAAGACCACCTTGCTGCGGGAGGCCGCGCGCATCCTGGCCGAGGAGCGGCGCGTGGTCATCGTGGATACCAGCAACGAGATCGCAGGCGACGGCGACATCCCCCACCCGGCTATCGGCCGGGCCCGACGCATGCAGGTGCCCACCCCGGATCTGCAGCACGAGATCATGATCGAGGCCGTGGAAAACCATATGCCCGAAACCATCGTGATCGACGAGATCGGACGGGAAGCCGAAGCCCAAGCGGCGCGCACGATAGCGGAACGAGGAGTGCAGCTGGTGGGCACGGCCCATGGCAACACCTTGGACAATCTGATTATGAATCCTACCCTCTCGGATCTGGTGGGCGGCTTGGAATCCGTCACGCTGTCGGACGAAGAGGCCCGCCGGCGCGGTACGCGCAAGTCCGTATTGGAACGTCGAGCACCGCCGACGTTCGACGTGCTGATTGAAATTCGGGCCCGCCAACGCATGGTCGTCCACCTGGACGTCGCCAATGCCGTAGATCGGCTCCTGCGAGGATGGCAGCTGTCCCCCGAACTGCGGTATCGGGACGAAGAAGGTCGTATTCATGTCGAACAGAGAGTGGAGGCGCGACCCTCGGAGCAGATATCCCGGGCCGTCGGCCGCAAAGAGACCAAGACGCTCGACATCGATGCCGAGGCCTTCCACCAGCAGCGCGGGCGTTCGTCCTCCAAGTCCAAGCGGCAGCGGTCGGATACCGGGCCCCCGCCGATGAAGGTCTATGCGTTCGGCATCGGCCAAGCCAAACTCCGGGCATCGGCCAAAACCCTCAATGTACCCATCGACTTCGTCGGCGGCATTACCGACGCGGACGTGGTGGTGACCCTGAAAAACTACTATCGGCGGCAGGCCCAGACCCTGAGCTACGCGGAACGCCAGAACGTCCCGGTCTACGTATTGCGCAACAATACGGCGGCCCAGATGGAACAAATGCTGATGGACCTTTTCAAAATCGACGCCGTCGATCCCTTCGAAGCCGCCATGCGGGAAACCCAGGCCGCCATCCAGAAAATGAATGCGGGCCTGGAATCGGTGGAATTGGCTCCGCAGCCCGCGCAAGTACGCAACCAGCAACATCAGATGATCAAGGCGGCGAATCTGGTCAGCCATAGCCAGGGCAGGGAGCCCTACCGCCGCGTCCGCATTACGGGGGCCGCGTGACCGTGCCCCCGTTCTTTACTTTCGAAGGACCGGAAGGCAGCGGCAAAACTACCCAAATTCAGCTGCTGTACGAAGATCTGGCGACGTATTACGACGTACTGGTGGTCCGGGAACCCGGGAACACCAAGATCGGGGAGAACATCCGGACTCTGCTGCTGAACACCGCCGGCCTGGACATCGGCTCCCGGACGGAAACGCTGCTTTTCGCGGCGGCGCGGGCGCAACTGGTCGAGGAAGTCATCGGACCCGCGCTGGCAGCCGGCCGGGTGGTGCTTTGCGACAGGTACACGGACAGCACCCTGGCCTATCAAGGGTATGGCCGCGGTCAGGATTTGGCCCCTTTGCGGGCTTTGAACGCCTATGCCACGGCCGGCTTGCAGCCCTGTCTGCGCTTTTACTTGAACCTGCCGCCCGAAGAGGGCTTGAAGCGTATTCAGGCAACGCGCCTCAGCCGCAGCCTCTCCCCGCGCGACTGGAATCGCATGGACGCGCAGGATCTGGCCTTTCACCGGGCGGTCCACGAGGGGTATTTGGCCCTGATCGCGGAAAATCCCGCCCAATGGGAATGTCTGGAGGCGCGCTTGGACCCCGCGGTACTGCAGCGGCAAATCAGTCGCAAGATCGTCTCCCTGTTGCCTACCGCCCGTGACTTGATGGCCTACATGCGGCAAACCGAGCACAGGGAGGCCCCGGCAGGAAATCCATGAAGATGGTAATGGCGGTGGTCCGCTATCAGGACAGCAGCGCCCTGCTGGACCTGTTGACTCAGAAGGGGTTTGCCGCCACTCTGACCAATTCCCGGGGCGGTTATACCCACGAAGGCAACGCCACGATCTTTTGCGGCATCGAGGACGAGCACCTGGAAGAGGTGCTGTCCCTGATTCGAGCGGCGTGCCGCACCCGCACGCAATACATTACGCCGCTGCCGCCCGTCATGGAGCTGGGCGAATTGCATCTGCCGGATCCGGTGGAAAAGAACTTGGGCGGAGCCACCATTTTCGTGATGCCCATCGAACGCTTCGAGCAGACCTGAAATTCCCGCCTGCGCGCAGGGCCGAGCGCGTGCCCGGTCCGGTCATTTGTTGGTTCCTCGGCAGACCTGTATCTACAATAGCCGCACCCTCGGCAGGACGGCTGACCCCTACAGGGAAACGTGACGATGCAAGAAGTGGATCCGAGCCGCATCTATGAGAAGGTAGAGCAACGGAAGCCCCTGCTGGTGGTGCTGTCGGGCCCCAGCGGCGTGGGCAAGGACACCACCCTCTGCGCCATGAAGAAGCAAATTCCGAATATTTATTTCGTGGTGACGGCCACCACGCGCCCCATGCGCGCCGGGGAAGTGGACGGCGTAGATTACCACTTCGTCGGCAAGGGCGAGTTCGCCGACATGATCGAACGCGAAGAGTTGTTGGAATACGCCATCGTCTACGGAGACTACAAAGGCATCCCCAAACAGCAGGTGCAGGATGCCTTGGACAGCGGCCAAGACGTCGTGCTGCGCATCGACGTGCAGGGCGCAGCCACGATCCGCAATCTGATCCCGGAAGCCACCACCATATTTCTGACGGCTCCTACCGAAGAGGAGTTGGTCAACCGGCTGCGGGAACGCAAAGCGGACCCGCCGGGACAGTTGAAACTGCGCATTGCCATGGCCCGTCAGGAAATGAAGCGCATCGACGAGTTCCAGTATGTGGTGATCAACCGCGACAACAGGTTGAACGCGACCGTGGAACAGGTACGGAGCATCATCATGGCCGAGAAATGTCGCTACGACTGGAGACCGATACGGCTCTGACACCGGCACGGCTCCGGTCGCCGCGCCGCATCGCCGTCGCGCGGGCATGGTATGCAGGCAGGCGGTCTATCCCGGAGAAATCCTCTTGATCGACAGTGCTGGAGCCGCCGAGATCCCGTGCTTTGCTCGGCGCCGAGCGCACATCGTCCGATTCGGTGCCCGGTTGTGGACGGGACTGTGGCTTTGCAGCCTCGGACTACTGCTGGGGACTACGCCGCTGCAGGCTCAGACAGCGGATGAGGCGCGGGCATCCGGCGGGCCGCTCGACCTCGGCGCGGCGGTCACCGTCGAGCTGCGGCAGGGGGATGTCGTCGCCTATACTTTCGATGTCGCCGCGGTCGGACGGTACCGTCTGATGCCGGGAGCATTGCCTGCCGGTCCGGTGATCCATGCTGCCCTGGCGGCGGGCAACGGCCTCCGGCTTTTCGACACCGCACACCTGCCGGTCGACGTCACGCTGCCGCCCGACCGCTACACTCTGACTTTCCAGGCCCGCGACGACGTCGTCTTCGATTTCGTGCTGGTCAGGCACGCCGGCCGCCTGGCGACCCGCGAAGACCAAGCCACGGAGGTCCATCCGGGCCAATACCTGCCGGCGCGCCCGCAGGCCGCCGAGAGCTTCTTTGCCCTGCTCAGGATTCCGCCGCAACCAGAGGCCCGAGAGTGGTTTCTGCACATCGACCCCCCATCTGGGCAGCCTCTGCAACTGTCGCTGGTCGGCCCGGATCTGACTCTGGACCAGCCGCTGCAGGATCCCGGCACGGTGAGTTTCTGGTCCGCCGGCGGTACGTATCGGCTCCGCCTGGCCGAGGTGACGGGAGGGACATCGCCGCCGCTGGCTCTTTTTCCGTCGGGTCGGACCGAAATTGCCCCCTTGTATCTGAATTCCCAAGTCGCCGGTGTCCTGCCGCCCCAGCGCGATCGGATGCTCTTCCGGCTGGCCGTGAGCCAAGGCTTCCTCGCCACGTTCCACCTGACTTCAGACTACATCGGCGATCTGGACCTGGAAATCCAGTCCATTTCCGCAGCGGCCGCTTTCCATCACCGCAGTGCTACTCCCCTGCCGGCCGAAGCCATAGAGAATTTGCTGTTGGCTCCCGGCACCTATCTCGTGGCCGTGGACCGCCGAACCGGCCAAGGCCCGGCGGAGTTCACCCTCGCTCTGCAGGTGGATCCCGTGCGCACGCTGTCGGCCGCACTAGGCGGCACGGTAGTGGCCTATCAGGGCGAAGACGAACTGCTCAATCTCCACGTTTTCGACGTGCCGCGGGCCGGCCAGACCATAGAAGCGACTCTGGCGCCGCGCGGCGCCAATCGACCCACGTGGGTCTTCGGACGGCAACGCCGAACCTGGGAACGGGTTCCGGGAAACCGGGTGGCTTTCGTAACGTCCACGGCAGGACCCCATTACTTGGGCATCGAAACCCTGTACGGCTTTGGCGAGTACGAATTGGGCCTGTCTGCCGCTGCCGTGCCGCCGCTGCTGGCCCGCAACGGATTCCATGCCGGCACCATCGCGCCGTCCACGCGCCAGAACTTTCGGTTGCGCGTCCTGCAGCCAGCCAGCCTGGTCTCTATAATTCTGATTTCACGCAGCGATCAGGATCTGGATTTGGAGACCAACCGCTATGATGCGGCCCAACACACGTTGGAATTCAAGACCAGCACCGCGGATCCCAAAGTGGAAGCGGTGGCCTGGTACGATCCGCCGCCCGGCTATCTGCTGGTGTCGGTACTCAGCTTCGGTACCGCACCGACCGAGTTCCTGGTGGTCACGCAGTCCCAGCCCATAACCAAGCAGTAGCCCGGGTTCCTGCCAAGCGGGCGCAGAAGGTCGACATGAAATTCGAGTATCCCAGCGGCCCCAGTCTGGCCATCATAGATGCAGTGACGGAAGTCGGCAAAGACGACGAAGCCCGCCGGAATCTGCAACACAACTTGAAAGAATGGCGCCGGAGCGGGGTGTCTCCGCTCTGGATAAACTCCCTGCGCAGCCGCGGGGACATTCGCCTCGTGTGTCTGGTCCAGGACTTCCACAAGTTCAACACGCTGATGCTGGACGAAATCCGCAGCGTGGACGGGGTGCGGGAGACCCATACCGTCTTCGGCTTCGACGGCGTAGCCAACCTCGATCTGCTGCTGGACTTGGAGATGGAAGTGCTGCCCATGACCGACTTGTCCTCCTGCTACCTGTATCTGCGCGTGTCCCCTGGGGAAGATCGCAATGTGCTGGAAGCCATTCGCCAGCTGCCGCAGGAGGGAGACGTACGCCTGATCTGGGCTCTCAACATCTACGACAGTCAAACCGGAGACCTGTTCTTGCTGCTGCTCAGCGACGACGATCGTCTTACGCGGGAATTCGTCAGGCAGCGCATCCGGGCCATTGCCGGGGTGCGAGACACCGTAATGGACGAAATCGTGGAGTGGTCCTGGATGGCGGAAGCCGACTCCATTATCTTGCTCTGCGAGATGTTCTTTCAACTGGAGGAAACTCCCGATCTGCTGGACAGCATGGACTTCGATTTCATCGACGACGAGGAATCCGACTCGTACTCGTAGGCTGCGTCTGGGCCCCGACCGGGGACCACGGCTCGGCGGGGACGATCCCCGCGTGAGTCCGCGGCCCGCCCGCTGCGGTACTGGGGAATTTCCCGGCTTCCCCCCAAGACCGCCATGGCTTGCAATCGACCACCGGCGGCTCGGGTCAGCCCCGACCTGACTCTCTAGCGGCAGACGATGCGGTGCAGTCGCGGAACCCCATCCCGCAAGACCTGCGCAATCTCGTATCGACGCACACCGGGGCACGGGCCGGGTGGGAGCGGAGACGTCGCAGGCGCAGCAGGGGCCGCGGACAGGCATGGAGAAGAGCCGGCAAAGCCCGCGCGCCGCGTATATCTCGTCGTCAAGGAGTCGGACAGTCCCGACTAATCCAGTGAGTGCAGACGAATTCATGCACCGGAGCCCGAAAACGGCCCCAGTCGGCCCAACTCGGATCTTCGTGTTCGAATTGTCGAAGATACGCCGTAATTTCGCTCAGCGCGGCCGGAGGCTGCCAACGCCAGGCTTCGATCTCCTCCGTTTCGTCCAAGGGCACAGGCGTAAAGTCCCGCGGAGCCTCGACCGTGAACACATAGGTGGTGAAAGGCAAAACATAAGCCACCCGAGACACCTGAAACGTGTAGTCCAGCTGGCCCAGAAACTGGATCCGGCCGCCGCGGCGCAGGTCCAGGCTGGTCTCTTCCCGTACCTCGCGCTCCATGCTGCCGACTATGTGCTCGCCGGGCGTGACTCCGCCGGTAGGCAGCCTAAAGCAGCCGGTGGGATAGGCCGCTTTCTTGTGGAGCAGGAGGCCGGTCCGCGGCTCGGCCCGATACAGCACGTAACAGACTTCGGCCCGGCGCCCATCGCGGAACAGAGTACCCTGTTCCCCTGCCAGGAAGTCGGGGCGGACCTCGAGATGCAGCTGCCGGCGCACGGCCCGGGGCCATTGGCGCCGCAGATCCGACCAGCTCCGCTGAACCTCTGCGTCCGAGTCGTCCACGGCAGGCTCCACTCGGCGCTACGAACGGGTCTGCAGCTGCGGATCGATGGCGTCCCGCAAGCCGTCCCCCAACAGGTACAAAGACAGCACGGTCAGGAAAATCAGGATGCCCGGCGGAAAAATGAGATGCCAGGCCAGGTACCTGCCGGTGTCCGCATCGATCAGAAACAGATGATCCTGAGACTTGGCCAGCATGCTGCCCCAGGTGGCTTGCGGGGGTTGGACTCCCAGTCCCAGGAAACTCAGGATCGATTCCGTCAGTATGAGGGCTCCGATGTCGACGGTAACCAGCACCAATATCAGCGGAATCGAGTTGGGCAGAATGTGATACCACATGATCCGGAGGATCGAAGCCCCTACGGAGCGGGCGGCCAAGGTGTAATCCAGCGCCTTGACCTGCAGTACCTGGCCCCGCATGAAGCGGGCGATGCCTACCCATCCGAACAAGCCCAGAAACAACGCCAGCGTAACGGCGCTGGGATGCCAGATGGAAGTGATCAGAATCAGGATAAACAAGGTCGGCACCGAGCTGAAGGTGTTGATCAGCCAAGAATAGACGTCGTCGATTCTGCCGCCGAAAAATCCGGCGCCCATGCCCAGGACTCCACCCAACAACAAAGAAATACCCGCGCCGAACAGGGCAATCAGCATGCTGACGCGGGCTCCATACAACAGACGCACCAACTGATCTCGCCCCAAGCTGTCCGTCCCCAACCAGTGGGTCGTGCCCTGAGATTGGGCCAGGAGTTGGGGGGCCCGCGTAGCATCCAGCCCCAGTTTCCACTGTACGTAAGGCCAGAAGTAGCCGGGTTGCAGGGTACTGTCCAGGTTGGTGTCGTTGGGACCCACCCCCACCAGCAGGTTGGACCATACTCCGGCTCCGGCGGCCAGGACCACCACCATGGCCAGAAAGACGACGGAGATCATGGTCAGCCGGTCTCGCCGTAGGCGCGCCACAGTCAAACCGACGAAGGAACGCTGCTGCTTGCGCTCTTCCGCCTGGAGTTGGGTGGCGAGCCGCGATACCGGCACGGAAGTAGCGGTCATCGAAAACCCCCAATCGGGTTACAGACGAATGCGCGGGTCCACGAGAGCGTACAGAATGTCGGAGAGCAGGAACCCCAACAGGGTCAGCAGCGCGAAGAAGATGCCGGCGCCCATGATCATGGGATAGTCTCGTTGAATGGCCGAGAAATAGGTGAGACGGCCCATGCCAGGCCAAGCGAAGATGATTTCTATCACCAGAGACCCGCCGATAATGCCGAAGAGGGCAGGTCCCAACACGGTAGCCACCGGAATCAAAGAATTGGGCAACACGTGTCGGATCCAGACCGTGTGGAGCCGCAAGCCCTTGGCCCGGGCCGTCCGCAGGTAGTCTTGCGTCAGCACTTCCAGGACTTGGGTGCGCACCAGCTTCGTGATAAAGGCTACGCCGCCGAGGGACAGTATGACGGCCGGCAGAATGATGTGCCGGAGCCGGTCGAAAAAGTCGAAACTCGTGTCCAACGACAAGGTCATGCGGCCACCCACCGGCAAGATCCCCCAGACTACGCCGAACAGAAAGATGCTGATGATGGCCAGCCAAAAAGCCGGTATGGCCTGGCCGGCTACGGTCAGCAGCCGGATGATCTGATCCTGTACGGCTCCCCGGTAGAAGGCGGCCACGAAACCCAAGGGAATGCCTAAAGCAAAGTTGGCGATCAGTGCCACGAGGCCTAGTTCCAGCGTGGGGATCATGCGTTCGCGCAGGCGCGTCCAGACCGGCTCCTGGGTAGCCAGACTGCGGCCTAGTTCCCAGCGCAGCAGGCCTCCTCCCTGGTCGCAGACCGTGACGTGCAAGAGGTCGGCGTAACGGCAGGAACGTGACACGGGCGCCTGTTGGACCCGCACGTCGCCGCCTCTCAAGGCTATCCCGGTCAGCCACTGGATATATTGAACGGCCATGGGCTGATCATGACCCAGCAACGCCCGGTATTTCTCCCGGGCCTCTTCGGTCACGTCGGGATGAAAGGTCGCGATCGAGACGAAGTCGCCCGGAGCCGCTTGCATCACCACGAAACTCAGGATGGTGATGCCGAACAGGGTCGGTATGGCCTGCAGGAGCCGCCGGACGATATATCGATACATGGCGCAAGCACAGATCCCGAAACTGGGCCTACTTACTTTCCGGCTAAGCCGAAGATGCAGTCAGGGGCCCTTGCCTTCCCGGCCGCGGGGAGCCGACCCCCTACTAAACAGGGAGCTGCGGCACGCAGCCGCAGCTCCCGTTATGCACGGAACCCCTATTCGGTGAGGCTCCAGCGCTCTACGTTGTGGCTGAAACTCCAGGTGCCGGGGTTGATGCCTTCCCACCGCTGCGAGTACCCCACCGAACCGACGCTGCCGGTTACGAAGACATAGGGTACGTCGTCGTGGATGATCTGCTGGATTTCCTGATAGATCGGCGCGCGATCTTCGGCCGCGCAACCCGGTACGGAAATCCCGGCGTCCAACAGCTCGTCAATGCGGGGATTGACGTAGCTGACGAAGTTGAAGCCGCTGCCCGGAGTGTCGTAACGCGTGTGCCAGAAGACATCGTCGTTGGGATCCGTGCCCATGCCGGTCCAGCCGATGATCACCATCTCGAAAGTCTGGTTCAGCAGTTCCTCGACCATCAGGCCGAAATCGATGGCTTCGAAGGCGATATCGAAGCCCAGACCGTTCAGTTGATCTTGGACCAGCACGCCCAGCTCTTCCCGCGTGGCGTTGCCCGCGTTGGTCATCAGACTCAGGGACAGCGGGGCCCCCGCTTCCGCGGTGGCACACCCGTTGCATTCCCGGACACCGTCGCCGTCGGCATCCGTCCAGCCGGCGTCGTCCAGAATGGAGGCGGCCAGTTCTTGGTCGAAAGCATACGGCTCGATGTTCGCGTCATGCGCCCAACCCACGGCCGGCAGCACGTTGCTGGCGATTTGGTAGCCTTGACCCAGGTATACGTTGTCGATAATCGATTGATAGTCCAGGCTGTGGGCGATCGCCAGGCGCACGTTGCGGTCGCTCAGAATAGGATGCGGGTCTTGCGCCACGGCATTGCCCTCTTCGTCGAAGGCCGGCTGCGGATTGTCGGGATTGGCCAAGTTCAACCCGATGTAGGAATAGCCGTCGTCCTGCGCTTCGAACACTTCCAGATCGGGGTTGGCCTTGGCCCGCTCCACCTGGGCCGGCTCCAGACCGATCAGGTCCACTTCACCGGCTTCGAGGGCCGCCAACCGGGTACCGGGGGAGGGAATCACGCGGGTAATCTGTCCGTCCATGTACGGCGCGCCCTTCCAGTAGGTTTCGTTGCGCAGGACCGTAATGTGGTCGTCTCGGATCCATTCGTTGAACACGAAAGCTCCGGCGGAGGCCCCCGGGGCCGTGTTGTACGGCGAGGTCATGACGTCGGTGAAATCCGCCGCATAGAGATGGCTGGGCAGCCATCCCAAGCCCAGATCCAGGAAGCCGTCGCATTTCAGTTCCGAAAAGGTCACCTGTACGGTCAGGTCGTCGATGACCTCGATGGCGGCGATCCGTTCCACGCTGCCCTTGCGCGGCGTTTCCACCAGATCGCTGGCGATGGCGTCGTACGTGAATTTGAAATCGTGGGCATCCAGCGGGTCCCCGTCGCTCCAAACCAGTCCCGGCCGGATGTGAAAGGTGTACGTCAAGGAGTCTTCGGAAACTTCCCAGCTCTCGGCCGCGCCCCGGGCCTCTACCGCCCCCGAGAAGGGATTGACGTCGAAGAGGGCCGGATAGAAACCGCCCACGGAGGAACTGGCGTTGTCGGACCACAGAATAGGATTCAGGATGCTGGCGTCCGTGCTGGACACGTCGATGAATACTCCTCCGCGTTCCGGTATGCCGACCACGTCCTCTCCCACCATGACGGCAGAGGTGGCACAGCCGGTCAGTACAATCAGAGCGATGACGAGCGCCGGCAAGAGCCGCCATCCCTGGGTGAACCGCTTCTTATTCATGGAAGTTACGCCTCCTGATTTCGCATTGTTTGTTGATCATGGAAAACTAGTCCCAGCCCCGCACGGACCCGGACGGCAAATTCGGGGTGGCGGATCCCATGGCCCGCTACTCGTTGAGGAAACAGGCGGCAAAATGGCCATTTCCCAGATCCTTGAACTCGGGCTCCTCCTGGAAGCAGATGTCCATGGCATCGGGACAACGGGTGCAGAAGTTGCATCCTTTGGGCGGCGAAGCCGGATTGGGCACATCCCCTTCCAGAATGATGTGTTGCCGCTTGGATTCCACGACCGGATCGGGAATGGGGACGGCCGACAGCAGAGCCCTGGTGTAGGGATGCTGCGGATCTTCGTACAGCGTGGACCTTTCCGCCAATTCCACAATCTTGCCGAGGTACATCACCGCGATGCGGGTGGAGATATGCCGCACCACGCTCAGGTCGTGGGCGATGAAGAGATAGGTCAATCCCATGTCCGCCTGCAGATCGACCAGCAGATTGATGACCTGGGCCTGAATCGAGACGTCCAAGGCCGAAATGGGTTCGTCGCACACGATGAAGGAAGGATTGACCGCCAACGCTCGGGCCACGCCGATGCGTTGCCGCTGTCCGCCCGAGAATTCGTGTGGGTACCGGTTTACGAAATAGGGATTCAGGCCTACGATTTGCAGCAGTTCCTGG
This sequence comes from Anaerolineales bacterium, assembly GCA_034421855.1. Taxonomy (GTDB): domain Bacteria; phylum Chloroflexota; class Anaerolineae; order Caldilineales; family Caldilineaceae; genus Bin34. The sequence goes on along the minus strand of DAOUKB010000139.1, from coordinate 28,194 downwards.
ACGCGCTCTTGGCGTTCCGCCTTGGAATTGCCCAGGTTGTGCACATCCAGGGGTTCCCCGACGATGCTGCCCACGGTCATGCGCGGATTGAGCGAAGCATAGGGATCCTGGAAAATCATCTGCATGCGCCGCCGCATGCGCCGCAAGTCCTGTCCGGACGCCTCGGTCAATTCCACGCCTTCGAACTGTACGCTGCCGCGGGTGGGGCGGTGCAGTTGCAGAATGGCGCGGCCGGTGGTGGACTTGCCGCAGCCGGATTCGCCCACCAATCCCAAGGTCTCGCCTTGCATGAGATCCAGATTCAGGCCGTCTACCGCCCGGATCGCCCCGACTTGGCGTTGAAACAATACCCCTTGGGTAATGGGAAAGTGCATCTCCAGGTCTCGGACCCTGAGCAGCACGGTGGAGGAGCCGTTGGTGTCCATCATGAGGCGGTCTGCGCTTCCGTAGCCAATAATTCCAGACTGATCTCCTGGAGATCCCGCCAGCAGGCCGCCATATGGCCGTCCTTCTTCTCTTCCAGCGGCGGGTTCTCGGCCCAGCACTGCTCGATCACGAACTCGCAGCGCGGGGCGAAGGGACAACAGGCGGGAGCGTCCAGCAGATCCGGAGGCAGGCCGTCGATGGGGATCAACCGTTGGCGTTCCGCCTTGTCCAGCCGGGGGATGGAACGCAGCAATCCGACCGTGTACGGATGGCGCGGGTCGGCATACAGTTCCTCCACGTTGGCCACTTCCACGATGAAACCGGCGTACATGACGATGACCCGCTCGGCCATGCCGGCGACCACGCCCAGATCATGCGTAATCCAGATGATGGCGGTGCCGGTCTCGCTTTTGAGACGTTCCACCAGATCGATGATTTGGGCCTGAATGGTCACGTCCAAGGCGGTCGTCGGTTCGTCGGCAATCAACAGCTGCGGGTTGCAGCTCAGTCCCATGGCGATCATGACGCGCTGGCGCATACCGCCGGAAAACTGATGCGGGTAGTCGTCGAGGCGGTCGCCCGCGGCCGGTATGCCCACCAGATCCAACAGTTCCGTGGCCCGCGCCCGGCTCTGGGTCCGGTTCATGTTGAGATGAAGTTCCAGAGCCTCCGTGATCTGGCGGCTCACGGTCAGTACCGGATTCAGCGACGTCATGGGATCCTGAAAGATCATGGCGATCCGATTGCCGCGGATATGCCGCAGGTCGTCTTCCGAAAGCCGGCGCAGGTCTTGACCGTCGAAGAGCACCTCGCCGCTCACGATCTTGCCCGGCGGTTGTGGAATGAGGCCGATCAGGGACATCACGCCCACGCTCTTGCCGGAACCGGATTCGCCGACGATGGCGACGGTTTCTCCTTCGCGCACCTCGTAGGAAATGCCGTTGACGGCATGCACCACGCCGTCCTGGGTAAAGAATTTGGTTTGCAGGTCTTTGACTTGCAGCAGGGGTTCAGCCATAAGTTTCGGAAAAGAAAGGGCCGCCAACTGTCTCGGGGAGAGCAGCCGAAATCACAGCATCGGCATCATCGACCTGGATCCGGTCGGAGCATACTATCACTGAGTTCGTCTGCTTTCTGCTCGTCAAGTATACAACCAGAGCCGCAACTTGCATGGATCGATCTGCGCGCAGTCTGCCCGTTGCGTCACGCGCGCCGCGGCCGCGGCCCTTATTCAGGACAGAAGGCCGCGGGATTGCCTACGCGGGATTTGAGGATGTTCACCTGCTCCAAGACGGCCCGGCGGCTGGTGCCGCCTATGGCGTCCCGCGATTCTACGCTGGCCGCGAAGTCCAGGACCTCCCCCACGCCCCCGGCGAAGGCCGGGTGCAAATTGCGCCAAGCCGCATCAGAGAGACCGGACAGCGGCAGGCCGTCCGTTTCGGCCTGCTTTACGGCGGCGCCCACGATGTCATGGGCTTCTCGGAAGGAAACTCCGTGCCGCACCAAATACTCCGCCAAATCGGTGGCCAGCATGAATTCGTTCATGGCCGCCGTCATGCGCTCCTGGTTCAAGGTCAGCGCGAGCAGGGCCCCAGCCGTGATCTGCAGCGACTGCGACCAAGTGTCCACGGCGGCGAACAGGGGTTCCTTGTCTTCCTGCAGATCTCGGTTGTAGGTACGCGGCAGGCCTTTCAACGTCATCAGCAATCCCGTCAGGGCCCCGGTGGTACGGCCCGCCTTGCCGCGGATCAGTTCGAAGGCGTCGGGATTCTTCTTCTGGGGCATAAGGCTGCTGCCCGTACTGTAGGCATCGCCCAAGCGGAAAAATCCATACGGCTCCGAAGCATAGACCACGACGTCTTCGGCCAGCTGGCTCAGGTGGACCATGGACAACGCCGCACAGAACAGGAATTCGGCGACGAAGTCGCGGTCCGCGACCGCGTCCATGCTGTTGTAGGTAATCTCGTCGAAGCGCAAGAGGTCGGCCAAGCGGCGCCGATCGACGGCAAACGCGGTGCCCGCCATGGCTCCGCTGCCCAACGGGAGAGCATTGACCCGGCTGCGGGCCTGTTGCAGCCGGGTCAAATCCCGCAGCAGAGGCCAGGCGTGACTCAGCAGCCAATGACTGAAGCGGGTGGGCTGCGCCATCTGCAGATGGGTGAAGCCCGGCATGATTGCCTCCACCTCGGTTTCGGCTATGGCCGCCATGAGGCGTATCACCTGGGTCAGATGTGTCTGCAGTTCGTCCATCTGCTCGCGCAGCCAGATACGCAAGTCGGTGGCGACCTGGTCGTTGCGACTACGTCCCGTATGCAGTTTGCCCGCGACGTCTCCGCGCAGTTCGTGCAGGCGACGTTCGTGTGCCGTATGGATATCCTCGTCCGCCGGGTCCAACTGGAATTCGCCCCTGTGCCACTCTGCCGCGATCTCGTCCAGACCGGTCTGGAGCGCAGTGCATTCTGCGCGGGTGAGGATGCCCGCTTCCGCCAACGCCTGGGCATACGCGTGGCTGCCTTTCAGATCGGCTTCCCACATGCGCTGGTCGAAACCGATGGAGGCTCCAAAACTGTCCATCAGGGGATCGCCGGGAGCGGCAAAGCGGCTGCCCCACATCTTGCGTCTAGGCGGCATGACAGTCAGATCTCTCCCGTGGCGGGGCGAACACAGGTCGTATGTCGGAACCGCACGTCAAGTTTCCGGATTCCGAAGTCGTAATTCCCCGTCGATTATGCAGTATAGGCGATTCCCGGCCTGGGGACCGCCGGGTACAGAGCGCGCTGGCAAGTCCGGGCTTCCCCAGGGGGCTCTGTACCCCATGCAGAGACGACCCTGTCGCCGGACCAAGACGCAGCAGCCCGGGAATGCCGAGAGCATCTCCGGGCTCGTCGGCATGCGGGTCACGGCGACGAAGATCCCACCGGATCTCCGGCACGCGGGACGGGCATCGCCGCCGGGATACCGCAAACTTACGAGCATCCGAGGCCGTTCCTATTTGATATAATTATATCAAAAGACGTTGCACCTCCCAGGTACGTATCCTCGAGCTCGGCACCACGGGCGACAAGCCGAAACTGGGCCCCGCGCCTCCCTGCAGGACCAAGGGCTTGCTCACACACCGCCGCGGAACGGCAAGCAAGCCGCCCGAAGGTCTCCCAGAGACCTGAGCCGAGCCTGATCTGTCTTATACTGCGCTTGTCGATACGGCCATGGCCTTCTCTACGTTCCCAGGCAGCCAAGATGTCGGATGTTCACGGCAAACCCCAAACCACCAGCGCCCGCAAATCCGGAAAGGCGGTGCAACCCGCCTTTCGCGTAACCGAGCTCGACAATTGGGAGGGAGTCATCGACAAGATGTTGGGCGAGGCCGTGCAACACCAGGAATGGCGCAACGCGAAAGGCAAAGGCCGGCGTCTGAATCTGGATGCTCCGGCCGGCGTACCGGCCGACCAGGTCATGGGCAACAAGATCATGCGGGACAACGACGTAGCCCCTGCTTGGATCGAGGACCGCAAGGCTTTGCTGCACCGCATCGGGCAATGGCGGCGGCAGTTGCGGGTCCAAGTGCAGTCGCGCGGTGCAGCCGCGCTGCACGGTCAAAGGCAGCAAACCCGCTTGCGCCAGGAAATCGCGGAACTGAACAGAGCGATCCAAGACCTCAACATCGCCGTCCCCGTCTTGCGTTTGGAACTGGTCCAGCTGGATCTCGCCGCGGAAATGCGGCGGGCCCAAGAATGCTGAAGGGCTCCGTGCCAGGAGATCGCGGCGTCAGCCGTGCCGGGTCATGAAATTTCGCAGGCGCCGCATGGCCTCTTGGATGTCTTCCAACTTGGTGGCGTAGCAACAGCGCACGTAGCCGGCCCCTCCGGCCCCGAAAGCGCTGCCGGGGATCACGGCCACATGTTCCTCTACCAACAGTCTTTCGGCAAACGCGTGGTCGTCCATGCCTGAGATGCGAATGTCCGGGAAGCAGTAGAAAGCCCCCATCGGGTCGAAACAGCACAATCCCATTTCGTTCAGGGTCCTGACGATATACCGCCGCCGCAGGTCGTAGGAAGCCCGCATCGCCGCCACATGGGCCTCCACGGTCGGATCGGTCATGGCGCACAGCGCGGCGGCCTGGGCCGTAGTGGGCGGCGACAGGATCTGGTACTGATGTACCCGCCGCATGGCCATGACGATATCCTGCGGACCCAGGGCATAGCCGATGCGCCAGCCGGTCATGGCGTAATTCTTGCTGAAACCGCCCAAGTGCACCGTGCGGTCCCGCATCCCCGGCAGCGTCGCGAACATCACATGCCGGTGGTCTCCGTACACCAGCTGATCGTAAATCTCGTCGGAAACGACGATGAGGTCGTACTGCTCCGCCAAGCGGGCGATTTCTTCCAGGCGCGCGCGCTCCAAGACCGCGCCGGTGGGGTTGTTGGGATAGCTCAGCAGCAAAGCCTTGGTGCGGGGCGTAATGGCGGCTTCGATGTCCGCCGCCAGAACTTGGAAGTCGTCCTCCACCCGGGTAGCCAGCGGTACCGGCGTACCGCCGGCCAGCTGCACCGCGGCGGTGAAGCTGACGAAACAGGGTTGGGGAATGATGACCTCGTCCCCCGGGTCCAGAATGGCGTCGAAGGCCAGTTGCGTGCCCTCGCTGACGCCGATCGTGATCAGAGCTTCCCGGACTGGATCGTAGTCCGGGCCGCCATGCAGTCGAGCCAGTTTGGCTACGATCGCTTCCCGCAATTCGATGATGCCGGAAGTGTCCGTATAGGACGTCTGACCGTTCCGCAGGGATTGAACACCGGCTTCCAATATAGGAGCGGGAGTGACGAAGTCCGGTTCTCCGATACTCAGGCTGATCACGTCGTCCAGGGTGGAGGCGATTTCAAAAAAGCGGCGGATGGGCGAAGCCGGCAGCGCCGCCACGCGAGCGCTGACTCGGGTCCGGGCGGCGGCGGGAGGGGGGAGGACGATTTGCGGCTCCGAGACGTTGCGGTTCATGCGATCCCCAGCATTGGCTGAATCCAGAAACGATTTCTATGCGGATTGGGAGGCGGCGCCCAGGGCAGGTCGCCGTCGATGCCAGTCGGTACTGCGTTCGTAGGCATAGGCGGCCTGCAGCAACCGTTCTTCCCCCATGTGCGGTCCCAGGAACTGTAGGCCGATGGGCAATCCTTGGTCGTCGAACCCGCAAGGCAAGGACACCCCACAGTGGCCGGAGAGATTGGCCCCGATGGTGAACACGTCGGCCAGATACATGGACAGAGGATCGTCCACGCGCTCGCCGAGGGAGAAGGCCGTAGTCGGTGTGGTGGGACAGGCGATCAAATCCACGTGCTCGAAGGCCCGGGCAAAGTCCTGCTTGACGAGTGTCCGCACCTGCTGGGCCTTCAAGTAGTAGGCATCGTAATACCCGACGCTCAAGGCATAGGTTCCCAGCATGATGCGTCGCTTGACTTCGGCCCCGAAGCCTTCCGCCCGCGTGGCGCTGATGTTGCGCCACATGGATCCGGCTTGGGCGCTGTGCCCGAAGCGGATGCCGTCGAAACGGCTGAGGTTGGCCGAACATTCGGCAGTGACCACCATGTAGTAGACCGACAAGCCCATCTCGGTATGGGGCATGGAAATGGGCACCAACGTGACCCCCAACTGCTCCATCTGCTCTAGGGCCGCCTGCACGGCGGTCTCGACCGCGGTCTGCAGGCCCTCGCCGAAGTACTCGCGGGGAATGCCCAAACGCAGACCGCGCAAATCCTGGTCCAACCGGCGGCCGTAGGCAGGCACCTCCCTGTCCAACGCAGTGCTGTCCCGGGGATCCGGGCCCGCGATGATTTCCAGCACCATGGCCGCATCCCGTACGTCCCGAGCCAAGACCCCGATCTGGTCCAGACTGCTGCCGAAGGCCACCAGGCCATAGCGGCTGACGCGGCCATAGGAGGGCTTGAGGCCCACGACTCCGCAGAACGCCGCCGGTTGGCGAATACTGCCGCCGGTATCGGACCCCAAAGCCGCCATCGCCAGACTGGAGGCCACCGCGGCGGCCGACCCGCCACTGCTGCCCCCAGGCACGCGGTCCAGACGCCAAGGATTCCGCGTGGCGAAAAAGGCGCTGTTTTCCGTGCTGGAGCCCATCGCGAATTCGTCGGTGTTGGTCTTGCCCAGCATGACGGCCCCGGCTGCGTCCAGTTGGCGTACGACCGTAGCGGTATAAGGCGGTATGTAGCCCTGCAGCATACGGCTGCCGCACGTGGTCTCCACGCCCGCGGTGGAAATTACGTCCTTGATCGCTAGGGGAATGCCGAGCAGCGGACGCGCCGCCGACCCGGCGCGGGCGGCATCCGCGGCGGCGGCCTGTTGCAGCGCCAAGTCCGCCGTAACGGTAATGTACGCCTTGACCTGAGGATCCAACGCCTCGATGCGGGCCAACAGCGCCCGTGTCAATTCGACCGCGGAGAATTCGCCCGTGAGCAAGCCGCGGCGCGCATCGTACAGAGAAAGGCAAGCGAGGTCGGACCCTCCGGCCGTCGAGTTGGCCATCAGGCATCAAAGAAGGCGCGCACGCGGAAGAAACTGCCCTGTCGGTCCGGCGCATTGGCCAGAGCCTCGTCGGCGCTCAGCCCCGGGGTCGTTTCGTCGGCGCGGATCACATTGGACAAAGGCAGGACGTATGGCGTAGGCGGCACCTTGTCCGTGTTCACCTGTTGCAGCTTCGCGGCGTACTGCAACACGTCTCCCAGTTGATGCGCGAAAGTCGCCACCTCCGACTCGGTCAGGTCGATGCGGGCCAAGGCCGCTACGTTGCGCACAGTATCCAAATCCAGTGTCATGGGGAGTTCTCGCTACCGATTACGACATAAAAAAACACTGTGGAAGACCATCCACAGTGCCAAGAGCCGTCTTTCCAACACTGTGGGCAGCGGGCTGTCCACGGCGTCGGTCCCTGGTTTCAGTTACCCACACCTGGACAGCCGGCTAGCTGCCGCAGCCATGGAGGCGTTGCGCCCCCGCCGTAAAACGCCGGTACCGAAACTCAAACAATGCATGGGAAGATTATAGGATAGAACGAGAGGGGACGCCAAAGCCTGCCGGTGGCCGTTCCCTGCCGCACGAGCGGCCTGCGTTAGAATCGGGCCGCAGCGGCTGCAGGGGCCGGACAGACCTCGAGGCTGCTCTGTTGGTCTCCTCCTGCCCGCAGTGTTCCGGAAAAGTCCCATGACCGCATCCCCATTGGCCAACCGGCTGGGCCGGGAGACCTCTCCCTATCTCTTGCAGCATGCGCACAATCCGGTGGCGTGGCAACCTTGGGACGAACAGGCCCTGGAACTGGCGCGGGTTCAAGACAAACCCATTTTCCTCAGCATAGGCTACAGCGCCTGCCACTGGTGTCATGTCATGGAGCGTGAGAGCTTCGAAGACGCGCGAACCGCCGCTTACCTGAACGAACACTTCGTCAGCATCAAAGTAGATCGGGAGGAAAGACCGGATCTGGACGCCATCTACATGGAAGCCGTGCAGCTCATGACCCGGCACGGGGGCTGGCCCATGAGCGTCTTTTTGACGCCGGACGGAACGCCTTTCCATGGAGGCACGTATTTCCCGCCGACACCCCGCCAGGGCCTACCCAGCTTCCGTCAAGTGCTGGAAGCGGTCGCGGAGGCCTTTGCTACGCGCCGCGCCGCTCTGCAGACGCATGGTACCCACGTGGTGGCCCAGATGGCGCAGCTCGGGACCCACAGACCGATGCCGCAGAAAATCGATCCGGCGGAGTTGTTGCACGGGGCCGTGGAGCGGCTGCAGCAGCATTTCGACGCGCACTACGGCGGCTTTGGTCAAGCCCCCAAATTTCCCCCACCGATGACGGTGGACTTCCTGCTGTCGCAGGCGCACGACCGGTCTCATCGGCAGGCCCGTCATATGGCCGAATTCACGCTGGACAAGATGATCGGAGGCGGCATCTACGACCAGTTGGGCGGGGGATTTCACAGATACAGCGTGGACACCTATTGGCTGGTACCTCACTTCGAAAAGATGCTCTACGACAACGCCCAGCTGCTGGGGACCTGCTTGCGGGCCTGGCAGATGACCGGCAAGGCGGATTACCTGCGGGTGGTGCAAGAAACCATTGCCTACCTGCTGCGGGAGATGACCCGGCCGGACGGCGGCTTCTACAGCGCGCAGGACGCGGACAGCGAAGGCGAAGAAGGGCTGTTCTTCCTGTGGGATCAAGCCGAAATCGAAGCAATCCTGGATCCCGATACCGCCCGCGCCGTATGCTTGGTGCTGGGCGTGTCGGCCGGAGGCAATTTCGAAGGCCGCAACGTGCTGCATCGGCCCCATGCCCTGGAAGAATGCGGTCGGCGGCTGCGGCTGCCGCCCCGCCAGCTGCAAGACCTGTTGGAGCAAGCCTTGCCGCGGCTCTGGCGACATCGGGAACAGCGGGAGAAACCCGCGCGGGACGACAAGATCCTGATCGAATGGAACGGTCTGCTGATCTCCGCTTTGGCGCAATGCGGAGCGGTATTGCCGCATCCGGCGGCCCTGCAAGCGGCCCGACAAGCCGCGGACTTTGTCTGGCAGGAGATGCGGGCTCCGGACGGCCGTCTGTTCCGCAGCTACAGGGCGGGCGAAGCCAAGAACCAGGGAGTCTTGGAGGATTACGCGGCCTACGGGATAGGCCTGTTGGACCTCTTTGCGGCCGACGCGAATCCGAAGTGGCTGGAACGAAGCGAGGCCGTGGCCGCCCGCATTGTGACCCACTTCACGGATTCGGAATCCGGAGCTTTTTTTCAGACCGGTCTGGATCATGAAACCCTGATCATGCGCCGCAAGGAATACATGGACAATGCCGTACCCAGCGGCAACAGCTTGGCCGCCGGTCTGTTTTTGCGTCTGGCCCACATCACGGGCGAAGACCGCTACCGGCAGCGCGCGGTTCCCGTTTTCTCCCGCGTCGAAACCCTGATGGCGGCCCAGCCTACGGCCTTTGGCCGCATGCTCTGCGCTTACGCCGATCTGCATGCCCCCACGCAAGAGGTGGTGGTCGTGGGAGATCCGGAGGATCCGGCTACGCAGGCCCTGACGCAGGCGGCCCGGCGCCCTTATCATCCCCGCCGGCTGGTGCTCCAGATCCCCCCGGAGCGGGACACCGAGCTGCCCATCTGGCAAGGCAAGGGGCTGCTGCACGGTCTGCCTACCGCCTATGTCTGCCGCAACCATGTCTGCCGCCAGCCAGTCACGGAGACCGGGACCCTGCTGACCCAAATGCAGCAGGTGGGCTCGGCGGCATGACTTCACCCATGCGGCCCCTCGCGGCGCTCCTGGGTCTCTGCTTTTCCGGGCCGGCCCGCCTGAGCATCTTCCTGGCCAATGTGTGGAGCAGGATCCGCAGCGGTCGGATCCCCGACTACATTCGGATCGATCTGGGCGAAAAGGTACTGGAGCGGACCACGCCGCTCCCCTTCCTCTGGCGGCGGTTCGTCAGTGGCCCGGAACCGCAGTCGCTCGAGGAATTGCGCCGGACCTTGTTGGCCATAGCCGGCGATCCGCGGCCCCAGGGCGTTATTTTGCGCGTGGACCGCACGGACCTGTCCTTGGCGCGGGCGCAGAATCTGGCCAGTCTGTTGGCCGAATGCCGGCAGGCCAGCGTGCAGTACCGGGGTTCCGACGCCCCTTTGCAGATTGTCTGCTACCTCTTCCAGTGCAATGCTCCGACCTATCTCGTGGGAGCCGCCGCGGACCGCCTGTATCTGTCTCCTGCGGCCGTCTGGAATCTGAAGGGATTGCTTTGGAGCAGTCATTTTCTGAGCCGCTTCCTGGATCGCTTGGGGGTGGAGTTCGACGTAGTGCGGGCGGGCCGCTGGAAGTCCGCCGCGAATCCCTTGACTGCGGAATTCATGCAAGACCTCGACCGCCGTCACATGACGGCGGTCATGGCCTCCTATCGGCAGCAGATCACGGAGGCCGTGGCGCGGGGACGCGGCTTGCCCAGCAGCGCCGTGGAAACCGCGCTGGCCCGGGGTCCCCTGCTGCCGGCCGAGGCCTTGGCGCTGCGTCTGGTAGACGACGTCTGTACATGGGCCGAACTGCCCCAGCGGCTGGCCGGCGCCTTGAGGAACCCGGCCAAGAGCGTCAAGCCGGCGGCGGAAATCCGCGGCCTGCTGCGGCGGCGCTATCGGCGTACCTACCGGAAGAGCATCGGTCTAATCGAGGTCAAGGGCATGATCTCGTTCGGCTCTGCCGGCGGGCCTGCCGTACCGGGTACGGAGAGCAGAACCTGCAATCATGCGGAGCTGTTGACGACCATTCACAAGGCGCAGCGACGGCACCGCCAGCTGGCGGGCGTGGTGCTGTTCGTAGATTCGCCCGGGGGCTCCGCCTTGGCCAGTCATATCGTGTTGGACGCGCTGCAGGAACTGGCGGCCAAGGTGCCGCTCGCGGTGTATATGGGGGGAGTGGCCGCCAGCGGCGGCTACTATCTGGCCATGGGCGGAAGCCACGTCGTCGCGCAGGAAGCCACGCTGACCGGCAGTATCGGAGTCTTTTCCGCCAAGCCCGTGATCTCCCGCCTGCTGCAACGGTTGGGCATTCTCACCGTGGAACTGGCGCAAAGCGAGAATGCAGGCGTGTACTCCGCCCATTCCCGGTGGACGCCGGCCCAAAGGCAGATCATGCAGGCACAGGTGGATCACGTTTACGCGGAATTCAAACGGATCGTAGCCGAAGGACGCAACATGGAAGCCGGCAGAGTATCGGAATTGGCCGAAGGCAAGGTGTGGACGGGCCGCCAAGCCTTGGCCCACCGGCTGGTAGACGACATCGGGCCCTTGTCCAAGGCCGTGCAATACATTCGGGACCAAGCTCGGGTGCCTTCCCACCTGGATGTGCGGGTACTGGACCTGGGGGCCCGTAAGAAACTGGCGAGTCCGTATCCTGCGCTGGCGCCCGCGGGGCTGGCCCGCTGGCTGCAGTGGACCACTACCGTCTCCGGCGACAGCCTACGGGACGATCTGGAGACGCCGGAATTGTGGATGCTGGCGGACGAACTGGTATGAACGTGGCGGGAGGCCGGCTCTTGGATCTGCGCCCTGCGGCCCCCGACAGGAGCCAAACACCGTGACTCTACCCGTGCGTGAGGTACGCAGCCAGTTTCCCGCGCTGCAGGAACTCTACAACGGATCGCCGGCGATCTTCTGCGACGGCCCCGGCGGCTCGCAGACACCGGTTTCGGTCGTCATGGCCATGCAGGAATATCTGAGTCGCTTTGCCGCCAATACCGGAGGTCGGTTCGAAACCAGCCTGGCTACCGACCGGGTCGTGGCGGAAGCGCGCCAGGTGGCTGCGGATTTGCTGGGCGCCAGGCCCACGGAGATCGTGTTCGGGGCCAATATGACCACGCTGACCTACATGCTGAGCCGCAGCGTGGGCCGGACTCTGGCGCCCGGCGACGAGATCATTCTGTCCAAGCTGGATCACGAGGCCAATATATCGCCTTGGCTGCAGATGGCCGACGAGCGCAACGTGGTGGTGCGTTGGGCGGAGCCTACGTTGGCGGACTGTACCGTCGACCTGAGTCGACTGCAACCCTTGATTTCCCGGCGTACCAAGCTGATAGCCATAGGCATGGCCAGCAACTTCAGCGGGACCGTCAATCCCGTGGCCCAGATCACGGCCTGGGGCCATGAAGTCGGAGCTCTGGTCTATGTGGACGCCGTGCATTACGCGCCGCACGGGCGCATCGACGTGCAAGCCCTGGATTGCGATTTCCTGGTCACCAGCGCCTACAAGCACTTCGGACCTCATCTGGGCATTCTGTACGGCAAAGAGCGGCACCTCGAGCGGTTGCCGGCATATCAGATTCGGGCCGCCGCGCCCGAGATACCCGGCAAGTTCGAAACCGGTACTCTCAATTTCGAGGCGCTGGCAGGCCTCGTCGCCAGCGTCGAATACTTGACGGCCTTGGGCGGGCAAGCCGCGGACACTATGCTGTCCGCCACGCGTCCGGAGAAGCTGCGCGCGGCCTGGCGTATGATCCGACAGCACGAAACGGGCTTGATGGCGGTCTTCCTGGACGGTCTGGAGGCTCTGCCGTACCTGCGTCTGTACGGTCCTACCGAGCTGGCGGCGCGCGTCCCGACCTTTGCCCTGCGCAAGGAAGGAACGACCCCAGGCGATCTGGCAGCGGCGTTGGCCCGGCAGAACATCTTCGCGTGGGACGGCAATTTCTACGCCATGGCCCTCTCGCAGGCCTTGGGCGTGGAGGCCAGCGGCGGGGTGCTGCGAGTGGGCTTCCTGCACTACAACACCGCGGAGGAAGTCCGGACCGTCCTGCACGCTCTGGACGCGGCGTAGGAAACTGCTTGCGAAGATGCCGGCCGCTCTGGAAATTTCCTTGCAGACGGCCCGTCGTCTGGCGGTCCGCAAGCAGCTGCTGGACCGCGATTTCGGCCGCGTGGCCGATACGGCCGCCAAGGCCGACATCTTGCGGGTTTTCGAAGCCCTGCGCTGTATCCAGATCGACCCCATCCGCGCCGTGGAGCGTACGGAGCTGTTGGTGCTCTGGAGTCGTCTGGGCAATTTCCGGCTCCAGGATCTGTACGAGTTGACCTTTGTGGACAAATTCCTGTTGGAAGACTGGGCGCATTGCGCTTCCCTGGTCCTGACGACAGACCGGCCCCTCTTTCAGTACCTCAAATCCACATATGGCGCCGGCCATGGCGCTGACGCCCCCCGCATGCGGGACTGGCTGCGACGGAATCCGACGCTGCTGCAGTACATCCGGCAGGAACTGGCCGCGCAAGGGCCGCTGGCCGCCGGCGACTTGGCACGGGACGTGCCCCACGTGCCCTGGACTTCCCGCGGCTGGTCCAACGGCCGCAGCATTCCGCGCATGCTGGATCACCTGTTTGCCAGCGGCGAAGTCATGGTGGCGGACCGGCGGCGCAACCGCAAGTACTGGGCTCTGACCCGGGATTTTCTGCCGGTCCCTGCAGATACGGCCGATCTCGACGGTCGGGAGATGAGTTGGCAGGGCCTGCAGTTGTCTCTGCGGGCGTTGGGCGTGGGCACGCCCCGTCACATATACAACCACTTCATGCGCAAGGCCTATCCCCAGTGGCAGTCCGTGCTGCGGGAGCTGGCGGCCGCCGGTCTGCATGTGCCCGTGGCAATTCGGACGGCAGACGGAGGGTTGCTGCAGGGAGACTGGTTCATACACCGAGACGATGTGGAACTGGCGATTTCGGGGGCCTTGGACGCGGCCCAGGGTCGTACCGTGCTGTTGTCGCCCTTCGACAACCTGATCTGCGATCGACGACGCACGGCGCTGCTGTTCGACTTCGACTACACCATGGAAATATACGTGCCGGCCGCCAAACGCCGATACGGCTATTACGTCCTGCCCGTTCTCAGGGGCGAAGTGTTTCTGGGGCGCATCGACCTGCACATGAATCGTCACGAGCGCCAGCTGCAGGTCCAGGCGCTGTATCCGGAGCCCAACCGGCGCACCTGTACCGAGGGGGCCGCAGCGCTCGCGGGTACGGTCCAAGACCTAGCGGCCTTTTTGGAGGCCCGGACGATTCGACTGGGCCGCCGCATGCCCGTAGTATGGCGCCAGGTGCTGCGCGCCTATTTGTGAGGCCCGTAGAGGAAATCCAAGACCCTCCCCGCATTGAGTTTGATAGAATGGTTTTCGACAGCAATTCCGCTTCATGTACAGGCGCGTACTCCGCGCTGCTCTAGGCCGGGTGCCGGCGCGTCTCGAGGTTTCTGTTACGGGCATTTCCGTACCCAACGATAGATCTGTATCCCTAACAGCTCAAAGGAGTGAGAATCATGCAAAATTTGACGCGACGTGACTTTCTGCGGGTGACAGGAGTCACCGGAGGGGTGGCCGCCCTAGCCGCCTGTACCACTGCGGCGCCTGCCGGTGGGGACGCCGGCGAAGCCGCGGCCGAAGGCGTAACGGTCAATTTCTGGATTTTCTGGGGCCAGCCCGGCCGGATCTCCGAGCAGTTGCTGGCGACTCCGGAACTGGCGGAATTGATGGGGAACAATACCCTGGAATTCCGCACCGCCGTGGCGCAGGAAGCGCGTCTGGCCGCGGTCGCCGCCGGGACTCCGCCGGATATCGGCGCGTTGGGCAACTATCTGGACTTCATGGCCCGGGGCGTGGTCGTGCCGCTGGACGACTACGTCGCCGCCAGTACCATGATCAACCAGGAAGACTTCATTCCCGGCAATTGGGAGGTGATTCAGTACCAAGGCACCATCTACGGCGTACCGGCCATCGAGTGTTTCCTGCGACGGGGCCTGAACTACAACGCGGACTTGATCGGCGCGGCGGGTCTGGACCCCGAGTCTCCGCCCGTAACCTGGGCCGAATTGATGGTCTGGCACGAAACCCTCACCCAATTCGACGAGAGCGGCAATTTGCTGCAGATTGGCATCGATCCCTACGACGCGGAAGGCGGCGTAGGTCCCGGCAACGACGGCTGGACCCTGACCGAGTCCTGGGGTTTCGAGTATTTCGACGAAGACACCAAGACTTTCAATCTGGACAACGAGCTCATGGCCCAGGGATTGGAGACCATGGGGGAATTCGTCCAGCTCATAGGTCCCGACAACCTGGTGGGCATGCGCGCGGTGGAAGGCCAAGGCACATGGGGAGGAGCCTACAACGCCGGTATCCAGGCCATGATCATCGAAGGGTACTGGCATCCCGGCGAGACCTTCAACGAAAAACCGGATATCGCCGAACACAACCGAGCCACTTGGTGCCCGGTGCCCGAGAACCGGCGGGGCGAGAAAGTCCAGTACGGCGGCGGGCACATGGTGCAGATTTTCAAGGACGGGCAGTACAAGGACGAAGCTTGGCCGGTAGCGGAATGGCTGCAGACCGACGGCTGGTGCGACCTGATCTTCGAAAACATCGGCTGGCTCCCCGCGTACAAACCGTATTTCGACAATGCAGACACCGACAAGTTTCCCGGCCTGCAGTTCTACTTCGACTCGGTCAACGAAGCCACCTATTGGGGACCGTTGATCCGCTGCGAGATCGAAACCTTCGTCAATCAGAAGTACGTGGAAGCCCGTGAGCGGGTCTTTCGCGGCGAGGCTACGGGAGCCGAAGCCGCGGCCGCCCTGCAGGAAGCCGCCGTGGCCGAGTACAAGGCCGCCGGTTTCGCTTAGACTGCCCATAGCGCTTTCATGGCACAACAGAGGTCAGGTCGGCCGCGGCCGGCCTGACCCGCTTGCGGTCCATTCGGCATGACGGGTCACGACCGTCGCAGCTTCTGGCTGGGACTGGCTTTCGCTTCTCCTTGGATCGTGGGGTTCCTGGCTTTTACGGTCTTCCCCATCGGGTCCTCGCTCTATTATTCCTTCACCCGCTACGATCTGATACGGGAGCCCGTCTGGCTGGGGCTGGACAACTACGTGGCCTTCGCCAACGATGCCGACTTTCGGCTGGTGGCCGGCAATACCTTGTGGTGGGTGCTGGTCAGTTCGCCCTTGGGCGTACTGTCCGCGTTCCTGATGGCTCTGCTCCTGAACGCGAAGATTATCCTGCGTTCCTTTTTCCGGGCCGTTTTCTTCTTTCCCGCTATCGTGCCGGTAGTGGTCACGGCCTTCGTCTGGATTTTTCTGCTCAACGTGCAGTACGGGGCGATCAACGGCAGCCTCAAACACTTCGGTTTTCAAACGATCCCTTTCATCTCCAGTCCGGGACTGATCAAATGGTCTCTGGTTCTGATTCACATGTGGAGCCAAGGGGCCGCCATGGTCATCTTCCTGGCTACGCTGCAGGATGTACCGCGTTCCCTGTATGAAGCCGCCACGGTGGACGGGGCCAATGCGCTGCGCCGCCTCTGGAGCGTGACCATTCCCATGGTCAGTCCCGTCATCCTCTTCAATCTGGTGATCGGTTTGATCGGGGGCTTTCAATATTTCACGCTGCCCTGGCTCATGACCCAGGGGGGACCCAACCGGGCGGCCGAGTTCTATGCCATCTACCTGTATCGCAACGCCTTTCAGTGGTTCCGCATGGGCAAGGCCTCGGCCCTGGCCTGGGTACTGTTCCTGCTGATCTTGGGCATTACCTATCTCCTGTTCCGATTTTCCGGCCGTTTCGTGTATTACGCCGGCAGCACCCGTTGAGAGCGCCATGGCAGTCGAAACTCAGACCCGACAGGCTTCTCGTCCCTGGGGCGAATCCGTCGTCGACCTCGCCAATCAGATCCTGCTGTATGCGATCCTGATAGTGCTGGCCGTCAGCTTCGTGATGCCCTTCTACTGGATGATGTCTTCGGCGGTCAAAGACGACAATCAGGTGTATACGGTACCGCCGGTCTGGTTTCCCAATCCCATTTTCCCGGAAAACTTTTGGAACGCCTGGACTTCCGAGACCTTCAACCTGTGGACCTACAACACCGTGGTCCGCTATGCGGTGCCGGTCACCATCGGCACGGTGCTCTCCTCTTCGCTGGTCGCCTACTCTTTTGCCAGACTGCAGTGGAAAGGCCGGGACGTTCTGTTCGGCATCGTGCTGGCTACCCTCATGATTCCAGACTGGGTGCGGCTGGTACCGCTGTTCGTCATCTTCAAGAATCTGAAGTGGATCAACACCTTCCTGCCCCTCGTGGTGCCGGCCTTTTTCGGGAACGCCTTTTTTATCTTCCTGTTGCGCCAGTTCTTCATGGCTTTGCCCTCGGAGCTGTCGGATGCAGCCCGGATCGACGGAGCCAACGAACTGTCGATCATGTTCCGCATCATCCTGCCGCTGTCCCGTCCCGCCTTGGCCGTGGTGGCCTTGTTCACCTTCATGAACGCTTGGAACGACTACCTGGGGCCGCTGATCTACATGAACATCGAGAGCAAGTGGGTCCTGACGCTGGGCGTGGGCCGCTTGCGCTCCGCCGTGGACGAGATCGGCAACACCAAGCTGGCCTATCCTTACTTGATGGCCGTCAGCACCCTGATCACGCTGCCGGTCTTCTTGGCTTTCTTCTTCGCGCAACGCAGCTTCATCGAGGGCATCTCCCTGACCGGCCTGAAAGGCTAGTTGCCCCAAACATTCCTCCGGAATCCAGACGGACGTCGCCCTCTTGCCATCCTACGGCCAAGGCGCGCGCCGGCGCAGTTCGCAAGTCCCGCGGGAGCAGTGTATGTTTACGGAAGAGACCTTGTTCGTCGGCGGTGCCGGCGGATACCATACCTACCGGATTCCGGCGCTGGCCGTAACCGCGGCGGGTCGGATATTGGCATTCGCGGAGGGTCGTCGGCATGGCTCCGGCGACGCGGGCGAAATCGAACTGTTGCTGACCGTCAGCCCGGACAACGGACACAGCTGGTCTGCGCCGCAGGTCGTCGTGCACGAGACCGACATGACCTGCGGCAACCCTTGTCCGGTGGTAGACAGGACGACCGGCACGATCTGGCTCTGGTTCAGCAAGAACACCGCCCAAGGCGGCGAAGACCTGATCACCCAAGGCAAGGCGCCCCGCACCGTGTGGCTGACGCACAGTCGGGACGAAGGGACGACTTGGAGCGAACCCGCGGACATGACGGCTGCAGTCAAAAAGCCGGAGTGGACCTGGTACGCCACGGGCCCGGGACACGGAATTCAACTGCGCTCCGGCCGCCTCGTGGTCCCCTGCGATCACATGGTGGGCAGGTATTTGGACCGCCGCAAAGACCCTTATCACTCCCATATCGTTTACAGCGACGATCACGGCCGGACTTGGGAAATCGGCGGCATCGTGCGGGACGGCACCAACGAATGCGAGGTGGTGGAGCTGCATCAGGGCGACGTCATGATCAACTGTCGCAACTATGTAGGCGGCAAACGCCGCGCGGTAGCCGTCAGTCGGGACGGCGGCGTCACCTTCGGCGAATTCCGCTGGGACGAAATCCTGATCGAACCTGTCTGCCAGGCCAGCATCGTGTCTTGGCCGCAGGCGCGGAATGCCCTATTGTTCGCCAACCCGGCGAGTACGGAAGGCCGCGTCGACATGACGGTCCGGCTCAGCCTGGACGAAGGCATTACCTGGCCTATCCGGAAGAGTATTCACACCGGACCCGCAGCCTACTCCGACCTGGCCATCGCGCCCGACGGCACCGCCCTGTGCTTCTACGAGAAGGGACAGATCAGCCCCTACGAATCACTGGTGCTGGCACGCTTCGACCCAGACTGGCTACAGGCCGCCTGATCAGTCTATTTCGCAACAGAATAGTCCGTGCGCAGGCGGCCTCGCGTCGGCTGGTTACAGAGGGCTTCTACAGCATGCCACCCAGAACGCGGGACCGGTGTGCAGCCCCGCCAGCATCGGCAAGGCAGATACGCTGCCCGCTGGGCCCGCATGTGGGCGGTGTCGTGGGACGGCCCAGCATTTTGCGGCGCGACCCTCGAGAAATGCGGCCTGTAGAGGGCCCAAGAGCATAGAGACCCTGGAAAACCGCCGCCGCGTCGGCCTGAAAAACGGCTTCCACCTAGGATCCAACGGAACGGAACCGACCGGGCCAGTTTGTCACGTCGCCGGTACTTGCCGTCACAATACTGCAGTCTGCCAGAGAACATATGGACGAGGATGCGGCCATACGCTTCTTGGGATCCGCCTATGGGAGCTGGTTCCCTACTTACATCTCATGCGGGTCATACGCAAGGCGCAGCGGCGGAAATCCGGTACCGAGATGTGCGCGGTATCGACGGCGAAGCACATGATCCCTCCCATGGCGTCGGCTGGCCACTCGGACAAGGCGACTTTCCCCTTGTGCCGCAGGTATCAACCCAAGAGAAGGAGCCTGCAGCGGGCAGTACCGTCCTCGTCCGTCGGTGCAGCCTCGAGCATCCCCCCCCCCAACAACGGGGAAGGAGATTCATCTATGGCGGACCATAACCCACCCATTCTGCCCGTGAGGGTAAAGGTGCTGTAGCGATCCTCGGCCTCGGCCCAAATGGCGGCCGTGGCTTGGTTCCGGTGTCCCGACAGCTTCCCGGAAAACGTTCGGGGTCATGGCGTCGCCCTCACCATCCTCCTCCGATACCGATCGGCTCAGCTCCGATGCAGTCGCGGGAACCTGCGGTTTGCGCTGGCGCCGAGCCCCCAACCCGGCAAGGAGCAGTACGGCCACTCAAAGCCGATGCCTTGGCCCAAATCCATGGTGACAGGCGGCTAGGTGGTGAGGTAAAGGGCGTACAATCGCACGTCCTCGGGGCGTACTCCCCCGAAACTCACCTGTACCCGAATACGGCCGTCCGGGACGGCAATGGCTTCTCCGGCCTTCCATCCGACACGCTGTTGCAGACCGGAGGCCGCCGGCACCACGCAGTCCGCCGCGGTATAGCCTGGCAAGGGCCTCTGAAATTCGTCCAAGATTACGCAGGATACGGAGGAGTTTTCCCCGAGACCGTCCACGTTCAGGGCCAGATAGGCATCCTGTCCTTCCAGATCGATGGGGGCCGAGACGACATGAGATTCGTTCCGGCCCTGCATACGCTGGTCCAGATACGGGGCAAAAGATCCCAGACGGTCCCGGGGCCAAGCCGCCACCCGCACCCCGTCGCTGGCCTGTTCGGGCCATGGCGCAAACCAAAAGAGGGTTTCTTCTCCGATATTGGCGAAGCCTTGGCCCTGGATCAGCGCAGGGAAGTTGTCGCTGGTGCGCGTGCTGGGTAGAACTTCCCAGCCGTCCTCCGCCGCGGACACGATCGGGTAGTCCGGGATCGGTTCCCGGTAATGCAGGCCGTCGTTGGTCACGGCCAAGCCCAGATGCATGACGACCAACCGCCGGTCGTTGGAATAGTGGCCGTCCCACATCCCGTAGAAACCCAAGGTCACCGCCTGTCGATTCCACAGGGCCGCCCCGAGGTGAATCTGCTTGCCCGCGGTACTTTGCCAGGGAGCATATCTTTGATCCCCCTGCGCACGCTGCATGCCCAGCACGGACGCGGTGCTCCAGTGTTCAAAGTCGTAGGAAGTGTAGGTCACCAGATTGCGCAGACGCCGCGCATGGTTGCCGCCCTGCCCGGTAAGGAAATAGCAATCGTTGAAACGCATGCCGCCGGCCATTTCCAGCCAGTACCCCACGGGGTTGCGGGGCGAGGGCGTCCAGCGGATCCCATCGGGGCTGTAGGCCACCGCGAAGCGGGAATTGAATTCCCGCGTTTGATAGGCCATCTTGAAACGTCGCTGCGGATCCGCGTCCTCCAAGTCATGGAAGACTACACAGGCTTGCACATGATGGGAACCCTGATTCAGATCCACCAGATTGTTGCGGGTGTGGCCGTTGTAGGGCACCAAGCCCAGTTCCGGCTTTTCCCAATGGTATCCGTCTTTGCTGGTGGCCAGACATACCCGCGTGCACCATGCATTCGCATGACCCTGTCCCAGATACCACATGTACAGTTCATCCCCCACCCGATGAGTCGAACCGTAATAGATGGCGCGCAGAGAATCCGGTGCGCCCGGCGGACCTGGTTCCAGAATGCGGCGGGTGGCGCCGCAGGGAGCCGTATGCCCGTGCAAGGCAAGCTCCACCCCGTTCTGATAAGGCAGGGAATGATCGTCGAAGGGAAAGAGCGCCAGTTCCGGATAACTGATCGCCGGTCCGCCGTTCTCAATCCGCATCGTGCGTCTCTTTGGTTGTTATGTCAAATCCGCAGTTCCGAGGGTTACAGATGCATGACCACCATCTTGGTCTCCGTCATTTCCTCGACGGCGTATTTGGGCCCTTCCTTGCCGAAGCCGCTGTCCTTGAGACCGCCGTACGGCATCAGATCCACCCGCCACTGGGTTCCCCAGTTGATATGGATATTGCCCGATTCCACCTGCTGCACGTACTGCATGGCCGCATCCAAATCCTGCGTAAAGATGGAGGCGCTCAGCCCGTAGTGGGTATCGTTGGCGATCGCAATGGCCTCGTCCACGTTTTCTACCCGGGTCAGGCCCAGCGTGGGACCGAACACTTCCTCGCAGGACACCTTCATGTCCGCGCGGACGTCGGCCAGCAACGTGGCCTGGTAGGTCTGGCCGTCCAATTCGCCGCCGACCAACAATTTGGCTCCGCCCGCTTGCGCTTCCTGGACCCAGGCCTGCACCCGATTCGCATCGCTTTGCCGAATCATGGGTCCCATGCGCGTATCGGCATCCAGCGGATTGCCCGTATGAATATCGGTTACAGCAGGCGTAAGGGCATCAATCACGTCTCCATAGACGGCTTGGTCCACCAACACCCGTTGGGCCGAAATGCAGACCTGACCGGCATTGCTGAAGGCCGTGGTCGGCAGTCTTTCCACCACTTTGTCCAAGTCGGCATCGGGCAGGATGACGACCGGTGCATTGGAGCCCAGTTCCATCGTGACTTTCTTGAGGCCGGCCTGCCGGCAGATGCGTTCGCCGACGTCACGGCTGCCGGTAAAGGAGATCTTGCGCACGCGCGGATCCGAAACCAGCACGTCGCCCACGCTCGAGCCGCGGCCGGTAATGCACTGCACGGCTTCGGCCGGCACGCCGGCTGCGAGCAGGAGTTCGACCAGCTTGAGCGCTACCAGCGGCGTGTCCGAGGCCGGCTTGAGCACCGCCGCGTTGCCCGCAGCCAAAGCCGGACCCACCTTGTGACACACCAGATGCAACGGAAAATTGAAAGGGGAGATGCAAGCCACCACGCCGCAAGGCACCCGTACCGTAAACCCGAATTTGCCGGCTACGCCGGGGCCGCCGTCCACCGGCACGACTTCGCCGTACAACCGCTTCGCTTCTTCGGCGGACAGGTACATGATTTCGGCGGCCCGTTCCGCCTCGAGGGTGGCTTCGCCGATAATCTTGCCTTCTTCCAACGTGATGGTCTCGGCCAATGCCTGACTGTGTTCCACCACCAAATCTGCGGCGCGGTGCAGAATCTGGTACCTTTCGAACCCGGAAAGGGCCCGCATGGCCGCAGCGCCGCGTTGCGCGCTGGTCAGGGCGACGTCGATGTCCGCGGCGGTTGCCATGGGGACCGTATCCACGACAGAGCCGTCGAAGGGGTTGAGGACCTCCATCGTGTCGCTGCCGGGGACCCATTGCCCGCCGATGTACATGTGCATAGCATTCTCCTTGTTATGGTGTTCCGAGCACAGTTTGCGCTCGAGCGTCGACGCGGTTCTCAGGATGGACAATGTGGACTGCCGCTGTCCCACATAGGATCCGGCACTCGGACTTCCCAAGCCCTGACGATCTGGCGGCGGCTAGTTCATTTGCGCCAGAAAGCGCACGTCGTTGGTGTAGAAAAGGCGGATATCCCGGATCCCGTACTTCAACATAGCCACTCTTTCCGGCCCCATGCCGAAGGCAAATCCCGACCACCGGCGGGGATCGTATCCACCGTTCTCCAGCACTTTGGGATGCACCATGCCGGCTCCCATAATCTCCAACCAGCCGGTGTGCTTGCAGATACGGCAGCCTTCCCCGGTGCAGAGGACGCAATCCACATCCACTTCTACACTCGGCTCCGTAAAAGGAAAGTAGCTCTTGCGAAACCGTACGCTGCGGCCCGTACCGTACATGCGGTCCGCGAACAACTGCACGGATCCCTTGAGGTCGCTCATGCTGATGCGCCGTCCCACTACCAAACCCTCTACTTGGTAGAACTGAGCTTCGGAGCGCGCGGTCATATCCTCGTGACGGTACACTTTGCCCGGCAAGACGATGCGAATGGGATGGGGCGCATATTCCCGCATGGCGTGAATCTGGCCCGGGCTGGTATGCGTACGCAGGATAATGCCCGGCGTGGTAGTGTAAAAGGTATCCCACATGTCACGGGCCGGATGGCCCGGCGGCATGTTGAGCAGTTCGAAGTTGTACTCGTCGCTCTCTATCTCCCGACCTTCATAGACGGAATACCCCATATCCCCGAAAATACGGAAAATATCCCTCAGCGCCACCGTCGTGGGATGCAATTTGCCCAGGGACTGGGGCCTCCCCGGCAGAGTGACGTCGATGCCTTCGGCCGAGAGTTCCTGAGCCAGAGCCTGCTCGGCTATCTGCGCTCGGTACCGACTGTACAGCTGCTCCAGCGACGCCTTGATTTCGTTGCCGGCCCGACCTGCTGTCGGCCGTTCTTCCCGAGTCAGAGTTCCGACTCGCCGCAAGGCCTGCGTCAGGCGTCCCTTCCGGCCCAAGAACCGGACATGCCAGTCCTGCATTCCGGCCTCGTTCTGCACTTCCTGAATGGCGGTGGCGGCAGCCCGCTGGATTTCCCGCAGATCCGAGATTACTTCGTCGATAGACATACAAAAACAGGGGCCGTCCAGAGTTCAGAGTCGAGACACAAGGCCAAGTCAGTATAACAAAGGAAACCGCCGCCGCGGTTCCTTGCAGTAGCCTCGCGCCGACCATGGCTACGACCGCCTACCGGAGCACCAATGCAATCTCCGGACGGGGAAATCACAGCAGGGTACCGCACGATCGCCGTCGGGTTTCCGATTCCTGTGCGGATGTCCGCTGGGACGCGGACGCGCCGATGCCGCGGAGAAGGGCAAGTCTGCTTGCCCTGGAGCTCCGATCCCGGTCGGTGCTGGTCGCCCAGGCGCCTACGCCCATGCCGAGACGGGCCGCCTGCCGTAGAGCCCGCAGTTTCCGGAGCGGAAAGCCGGGGCCGCCGCCGAGCGCAGAGCCGGGTCGCGATCTCTCCGGGCAGGGCGCCTGTCCATCGGCCCTATTCCGAGCGCAAGGCCTCGATGGGACTGAGACGGCTGGCTCTTACGGCCGGCCAGAAGCCGAAGCCGATGCCGGTTCCCGTACAGAAAAGGCAGATCCACATGACGGTCAGGGGCTGCAGCGCCAAGTCGAAGTCGCTCAGCTGGCTGTTGGCCATAGTGGTGACGCCGCCCCCTAGGCCAATCCCTACGAGGCCGCCCAGCAGGGAGAGGAACACTGCTTCGATCAGGAACTGCTGCAGAATATCCCGTCGGCGGGCTCCGATGGCTTTGCGCAACCCGATCTCCTGGGTACGTTCCGCCACGCTGACCAACATGATGTTCATGATGCCGATGCCGCCCACCAGTAGACTGACAAAGGAAATGGATCCCAGGAAAATGGTCACCACCCGCGTGATGCCGCCGAACACCCCGATGAAGTCGGTTTGGCTGATCACGGCGAAATCGTCTTCCTCGAAATAGCCGATGCGGTGGCGTTTGCGCAGCAACTCTTCGATGTCTATCTGCGCTTGGGGCATCAGATCTTCATGCACCACCGAGGCCAGAATCTGGGAAACCCGATAGTCTCCGTTCACCGTTTTCCAGCCCAGGATGCGTTCTTGGGCGGTGGTAAAGGGCATGAACACGCTGTTGTCGCGATTGCCGTACTGACTGGCCCCGATCTCCTTCATGATGCCGATCACGGTAAATACCACGCCGTCGATGCGTACGGTGGTACCGATGGGATTTTCGCTGGGTTCGTACAGCTTTTGAAACGGTTCCTGCCCCAGCATGACCACGCGCAAGGCCGCATCCATATCCTCCTGACTGATGAAACTGCCTTGTTCCGCGCTCCATCCGCGCAAAGGACCGTGTTCCGGGGCGATGCCCAGCAGGTCCACGTTCAACGACTCGTCGCCGCGCACGATCTTGGTGCGGGCCGTCACCTCGGGGGACACCAGCACGACGTCAGGGACATGCAAGGGGTTCGCCAGGGCGCGGGCATCGCTGAGAGTCAGTTCCCCGAATTCCGGTTCGGCGAAGGGGTCTTGCCGCTGGTCCAACTGGCCCGGCACCACGAACAGCACGTTCACCCCGACGCCCGAGAACAAATCGTAGATGTACCGCTCCACGCCCTGCCCTGCCGAAATCAGAATCACCGCCGTCGAGATGCCGATGATGATGCCCAACATAGTCAGGAAACTGCGCATCTTGTTGATGGTCAGAGCCCTCAGGGCTATACGGAAACCTTCTACACCGCGCATAGATCTTTCTGCGTGCTCCAGGGATCGCCGAACGCGACTCGCATATTACACCACCCCGCCGGGGTTTGGAGGTAGACCGCGGCGCATGCGTACCGTAACCCGCTCCACCTGGAGCCACGCCATGGATCGACAGCCGTGGCGCGCCCGCCGCAATCCATGGCGAGGGCGAGTGCCGGCAGAGCATGTCGGCCTTGGAGGCGACGGGCGGCAGACAGCCGGACGGCCGCGTAGGAAACTCTACGCGGCGGATGGGGAGGGGAGTACACGTCCGGCCTGCCTGTGCCCGGGCCCGGATTGCCGGATGCAAAACATACCGGCTCCGTCAGGAACCGGCTCCGGGAGCCTCTCAATACGCGCCCTTGCCGAAGATCACGACCGAAATCGTCCGCCACAGGATCTGCAGATCCAGCCACAGCGAGTAATTCTGGATGTAGTAGATGTCGTCGTCCGTGTGCAAGTGCATGGGTTTGTCGCTGCGCCCGGTCACCTGCCACCAGCCGGTCATGCCCTGAGGCACGGCAAAGCGTTTCAGCTGCCAGGGTTCATACTGGGCTACCAGCCAAGGCAGTTCCGGACGCGGTCCCACCAGGCTCATTTCGCCTTTCAGCACGTTCCACAGATTGGGCAGTTCGTCCACGCTGTGCTTGCGCAGCCACCGGCCCAAGCCCGTCACCCGGAAGTCGTCGACTGCTTTGTGAATCAGACGGCCGTCGGCATCGTATTGGTTCACTTCGTCCTGCAGAGAGCTCGCGTCGACCACCATGGACCGAAACTTGAGCATGCGGAACACTTTCTGGTTCTCTCCCACCCGCTCCGTCAGATAGAAGATCGGCCCCCGATCCTGGATCCAGATGCCGAGGGCCACTGCTACGAGCAAAGGAAAACTCAGGATCAGCATGCAGGTTCCCAGCAACAGATCCACGATCCGCTTCACCAGCCGCTGAAACCCGTCGATGGCCGGGTCTCGGAGGCCGATGACGGGGATCCCCTCCAGATTGTCCACGGAGAAGGAAAAGAAAGCCAGATCGAAGTAGTCCGGCACGACGTGCAAGCGCAAAGGCAGCCCCGAAAGTTCCGCGACCAGCTGCGCGACCCGGCGATATGCGCCGCGCGGCAAGGCAATGATCACCTCGCCGATCTGCCTTTCCACGGCAATGGCGCGGGCCTGCGCCAGCGTGCCCAGTACGGGACATGCTGCCACCGGACTGTCGCCGATCGGTACTTCGTCGTCCAGAAAGCCCACAATGACTGTGTCCGGACCACTGACGTTCCGGAATTCGCGGGCGAAGTTCGTCCCCAGTTCTCCGCTGCCGACTACCAACACTTGATTGGGCCGCGCCTGCGGCGCTCCCCGCAGTCTTTGCAAGCGATGCCAAGCTCGCAGCACAGTGCGGTAGCCAAAAATCAGGACCGTGGCGAAAAGCACGTGTCGCAGGAAGACTTCCCGAGGCAGATCGGAATTCAGCAGAAACAGGGTCCCGGCCAGCATGAGGTTTCCTGCCAGCAAACCCAGGAATACGCGTTGGTATTCTTGGGTCCAGCGAATGATCCGACCGGGACTGTACACGTCCAGGATCAGAAAGGCAGTACACCAGAAAAGGCAGACCCAGATCCCGAGCTGCAGAGACAGCCCGGAGCGCTGCTGCCCCAAGGCCAACCACAGAGACAGCTGGAACGCAGCTCCGTCCAACAGAAACAGAGCCGCCATGTAGTTGACGGAGAAACGCCTGATCACAGGGCAAGGATATACCAGCCGGAACCGGCTTGCGGCTCGGCGCTGGGGAGCCCCGTCAACGCCGGGGCAGCCAACCCAATTTTTGGCGTAGCACCCGCCATACGAACAAGGGGTTGCCCAACAGGTATCGGCGCCACAATCTGCGGGGCTCAATCGCCAGTCGGGCCAGCCATTCCCAGCCGTGTTGCGTCATCCAATCCGGACCCCGCGCCAGATTTCCGGAAATGTAGTCGAACACCGCGCCGCCACAGAGCACGACTCGAGTCTGCAGCTGCGCGCGGTGGACGGTCACCCATTGTTCCTGCAGCGGCATACCGAAGGCGGTGAGCAGGATGTCGGGATTCGCCGCATTGACGTGGGCCAGGACTGTCCGATTCTCTACGGAGCCGGTGTGCTTGTCGAAATAGCCGTGGTGGCATCCTACGATTTGCAAAGTCGGCCATCGAGCCTGCAATACCTGAGCAGCTTCCGCGGCGACTCGCGGCCGGCCGCCCAGGAAATACAGCGTAAAGCCGTGGTCTACCGCCAACTGGGCCAAGGCCCAGGTCCAGTCCGCGTAGGTCATGCGGGCGGGCAAGGGCGTGCCCAGCACGCCCGCGGCGTACTGGACCCCTTTGCCGTCACAGACGACCAAGTCGGCTTTCTGGAAACAGGCCCGCAGCCCAGCCTGCCGCCAAGCCAAATTCAGGCCATATACGTTGACATGCAGATACGTAGCGCGCTGATCCTGAGCGACGGCACGGCAGATGTGTCCGTGCAAATCGGACTCCTGCAGGGCATCGACCGGCACGCCCCAAAAACAGGCCCGAGGCGCTGCCGCGCGATTTCCGTCGCCGGGGTTCAACGGCAGTCCCTGGCTCCGGGCGCACACCGGGCGGCAGGAGACACAGGGGCCGTGCTGCTCAATCCCGGTCGCTGAAGCGCCGCGACGAACGCTCGCGATCCCGGCCGCCGCGCCGGTCTCGATCGCGGCGACCGCCGTCCCGGTAGCTACTTCCTTCGCGGCGGCTACGATACCCGCCTCCCCCGTCCCGGTCCCGGTAGCCGCTTCCTTCGCGGCGGCTGCGATACCCGCCTCCCCCCCCGCCCCGGCCCCGGTACCCGCTTCCTTC
>DAOUKB010000138.1:0-2324 GCA_034421855.1 Anaerolineales bacterium | reverse complement strand
ACCTAAGACTGAACAGGGTGGGTTGGGGTAAGGGGGCGCTTCGCGCACCTGCGCAGACGTTAACCGGGCCGATTCCGCCGGAACTGGGACGGCTGGAACAGCTCAAATCCCTGGATCTGAGTGGTCATGACTTGTCGGGCCCCATTCCGCCGGAACTGGGACAGCTCACCCAACTGCAGACGCTGGACCTGTACGGGAATCAGCTGACAGGCGAGATTCCCCCGGAATTGGGGCAACTCACCCAACTGCTGAGGCTGGGTCTGCACGGGAATCAGCTGACAGGCGAGATTCCCCCGGAATTGGGGCAACTGACGAGGTTGTACTCGCTCCGCTTGGACGACAACGCGTTGACGGGGACGATCCCAGCGGAGTTGCGGAGACTTACGAAGCTTACTAGTCTGGGCCTCAGCGGGAACCACTTGAACGGTTGTTTGCCCGTCGCTTGGCGGCAGGGCCGGCAGGGGGGCTATGTTCTTGCTGGTGCTCCCGTTCAATCTTCGGCCTTTACCGGGGAGATCTATGAGCTCCCGTTCTGTGACGAATGACCTTGGGGAAGTGCATACCTGAGTGCTGGGACGTAGCTCGACTTTGTACGAAACAGACCGGGAGAGGTCCCAGGAAAGACAGGATGGCCCCAAGCAGTACCCGAAGTCCCTCTTGCCCCTCCTGTCTCCCGGCATTGCAGCCCTGCGGCAATCGTTGGCGCTGCTCTTTCCGACCCGGACTTAGGCCTAGGGGGTGTCGTCAAACTAGGGATTTGCAGGTACACCGAGGGGACACAACCATGAGGGAGGAGCCGCGCAGGACCGCCGCACACCGTCGCCCCGACCTCT
Source organism: Anaerolineales bacterium (assembly GCA_034421855.1). Classification (GTDB taxonomy): domain Bacteria; phylum Chloroflexota; class Anaerolineae; order Caldilineales; family Caldilineaceae; genus Bin34. Next base: position 1,491 of record DAOUKB010000138.1, on the reverse strand, counting down.
CGGACCGCGTCGGGCAACGTCTGGAACCCCATCTGCCGGGAGGTCCGGGCCAGGTGGGGTGCCCCGCCGCGGACCACCGGCGGTTTTTTGAATGCCGTGTTTGGGATTTTGCGCACTGGGGGCGCCGTGGCGGGACCTGCCCCCCGACTACGGCGACTGGAAGAATACCCATCGCCGCTTCAGCTGTTGGCGTGATCGGGGCGTGTGGGCGGCAGTGAGGGACGCACCGGATTGCGCGGCATTGATGATCGATGCCAGCCCTATCCGGGTCCCTCCCCATGCTGCCGGCGCACAGGGCGGCAATCAGCCGAGGGCGCGCACCCAAGGGGGCTGAATTCCCAGTGGCATCTGGCCGCGGACGCACAGGGGCGGCCCGTCCGTCTGGGGCTGACCCCGGGAACCCGCGCAGACTGTACCCAGGCCGTGAACCTGATGGCGGGCCGGGAGGCGGAGTAGCTCGTGGCGGACCAGGGCTAGGACAGCGATCCGGTCGTAGCCGCCGCCTGGGCGCAGGGGATGATCCCGGGGATCCCGTCCCGCCGCCATCGCAAGCAAGCCCGCACCTACGACCCCGAGCGGTATCAGTGGCGGCATCGGGTGGAAAACGCCTTTCTGGCCTTCCAGCCATGGCGGGGCGTGGCCACGCGGTATGCCCAGAACGCCGCTGCGTTTCGGGCGATCTGCCCGATCCGGGCTTGGGTACTGTGGACTCAATCATTTTGACGACACCTCCTAGGCCCCGTGGCTGCGGATGGGGGCCCTGCGGGCACCGGGGCGGCGCACCGTCTCCACTGCGCTGCATGCCTTGGGACTGCACGGAGAACGCAACTTCTTCACGGTGTATCATCAGATGCTCCCCCGCGCCCACAGGTCCTCGCGGACGGTGAGCCGGGTGCTGCGGGAGAGGAAATCCTCAAAATCGAAGGGGCTTCCTGCTTTAAAACCGCCTTCTACCCGTTCTCGGATTTGCACATGCAGATGGGGGCCTATGGTATTGCCGGACAGCCCCAGCAACTGGTATGGATGCACGCTTTGATCTTGTTCCACCGGGATGCTGCCCGACAACAGATGGAGGGAGACGAGCTCAACGCCGTCTTGATCTCCGTTCGCCGTTTGGATGCGCACGAAGTTGCCGTTGGCTTCCCGCCCGTCAAGAGATCCGCTCGAATACCGATCCGACTCGATCTCGGTCACCGTGCCGGCAGCCATGGCGTAGACGGGAGTGCCGCGTGCACAGGCCCAGTCTATGCCCTCGTGCTTTCCCTCGAACCTCTGGGTAATAGTCCAGGTTTCGCCCAAGGCAAAAGGCAAAGCCAATGTTGCTTCCGTCGCGCTCTACGTAGACGACCGCGGAGATGTAGGTCAGGGTGGGACTGCGTTCCGTATATTCCCGGACCTCCACGGCCATGCCGTGCGGAATCTCGTCGTCCAGGCACTGCAGCGCCTGTTTGCGGATCAGTTCCGCGGCCAAGGTGCGCAGGGACTGGTCCG
>DAOUKB010000137.1:0-4847 GCA_034421855.1 Anaerolineales bacterium | reverse complement strand
CTGCAGACGGGCTTTCAAGCGCCGGATCAGACAGGCCAGGTCCGTGCCTTGGGCGCCGTCGAAGGTGTGCAGTTCGTCCACCACCAGATAGCGCAAGGTGTCCGGTGCGTTCTGAGCCCACAGCGATTTTCGATCGGGCCGAATCAACAGATTGTCCAGCATCTTGTAGTTGGTCAACAAGATGTCCGGCGGTTGCCGGTGCATGACCTTGCGCGCGCGGACGACATCGTCCTCTCGCATGACCGCTGCCGGATTCTCGGGTTCCTCGTCGGCATACATCCCGGCTCGCACTTTGCCCTTGAGATGCGGGTTGCGCCAGAGCAGAGCCGCCAGCCGCTTGGCCTGATCTTCGGCCAAGGCGTTCATGGGATAGACGACGATGGCCTTGATGCCGGGTTCTCCCGCATGGCGCCGGCACCAGTCGAGGATCGGCAGGAGAAAACATTCGGTCTTGCCGGAGCCGGTGCCTGTCGCCACGATCGTGGACTGGCGGACATCGCCGTGCAGACGCTCGAACGCCTGCCGCTGATGCAGGTAGGGCGTATGGCCCAAGGGTACGGCTAGAAAGAACTCGGCGTCCTCCGTGGGAGCCATAGTGCACGGCAGGTCGATGCCTACATAGGGCCCTCGAAACAGATTGTCGGGAGCCGCGGTGAAGTCGGTGATCAGGTTCTCGAAGCCCGGCGTGGAGGGCCTGAACGACGTATGGAGGAATTCCTGGCTGCCGTCCTTGATTTCCCGCGCTAGGGCCAAGGGCAGAATTCCCGCGTAGGGGTCGGACGAGGACGAAGCGGCGGGAAGACGTCGAGCCATGGTGCGCGCCTGTGCGCCTACAGTACTTTCTCGAAGTACTGCCACGCCTGCCGATAGTCGTCTTCCAAGTCGGGTTGGGTGAAGGGGGCCACGTATTCGAGGGTGCGTGTCTGCGGACCTCCGCGCAGGGTATTGTCTTCGATCTCCTCCGCGAGGGTGCCGGATTGCATTGTGCGATGGGATTCCCATTCCTTGCGGTTCATCTGCAGACCCTTGCCGGTACGGGGAGACCACACCATACGTCCCCTTTGGTCGTACCAGGTGTTGTCTTCGTAGCTGCGCATGACGGGAAAGACCAGCCGATAGATCTGGAGCAGTTCCTCCAGCGTGAGGTGCAGGGCCATGGCCACCATGACGTCGATTTCAAGCAGGGCTTGGCGGCGCGCGTAGTCGGACCGCAGCGCACAGTGCCGCGTCCACTTCCGGGTGGCTTGCTCTACACCCTCCCAGTCCAGGCTGGGATGAACGCCGGTCCAGTCTAGAGGCGAGTATCGGTGCGCCAAGGCCTCCCACAACGGCCCGTGATAGGTGGTGAGACAGTTCAACTGGAGTGTGCGGTGCAAGGCGGTACCAGGCAAATCGAGGAGGGGCAGTTGGGACATGAAGGAAGGACGGATATCGGTTATCTGGAACGACTTAGTAATGAAGTCGAAGGGGAGCGAATGCCAAAGGGTACAAATAGTTACTAAGATTTGGCGGTTTTTGAAAGCGAGGGATTCGGCCACGTCCACGTGGCCGAATCCCTCGCTGAAAATAGCACCTTGCAAAGTGCGTTCGCTTGAGGCGCCAATACGTCTACGTATCACAATACGCTCACAGTCCAGATGCTTGACTTCCTCGTTCCAGGGCACGGATCGTACTTGGCTGCGATATTCATCCTGGGATATCACCGGCGTGTAGTTGACCCGGGGCAGATAGTCGTCGGGAATCGCAGTCAGGTCGACGACGTCGTAATCCAGATGGTGTCGGCACTGGGGCCGCGGACACTTGGCCAAAGGATTGCCCAGGCTGAAGATGGGCCCCGACAGGATCATCTCTTCCGGCGTGTCGTAGAAATCCGTCGCCCGCTTGAAGACCGGACAGGGAGGTTTTCGGTCTGCAGTTTCATGCCACATGGCGTCCTGCAGGTACGCTCCTTGGAGATCCCCCAGACGCCGGGGCACCTGCATCAATTTGACCAGCGCATCCGCCAGCACCTGGGCATGCAGCAGAGGCAGGCGTACTTCATGGCGAGGAACGTCAGGATCCAGGATCTTGCCCAATCTCTCCAATGTGGTCTCGTCGACTTTGATGACCCGGCCGCGATGTCCGCGTAGCTGCCAGTGGCCCGCGTCGTCCTTGATACCCGGCACCGGGCCGGCTCCGTCATGGTGCAGACACTCTTCGATGGTTTCGGGAGCATACAAGTTGGCGATCAGGCCAAACCGAATCTCTTCTTGGCGGCCCGCATAGATGCCGATGGCGTAAGTGGTGCGGTGGGCAATATCCGTGAACATGTAGCGTGTGCGTGCGTTGGCGAACTGAAACAGCCACCTCAGCCTTAGGTAGCAGGCCCCGCGGAGGGATCCCCCCTTAGACGCGTGCAGATGGTGTACGGGATGAACGAGACCAATAGAACCTGAATTCCCTGCCCACTGAAATGCCTGCGCCAAAAACATCTTGTACGTATTGGGTTGAATCCTGCTGAGCAGGGGATAGTTCCACCTGTGACCGGCATAGGCGGCATACCCCGTGGCATGCCGATATCCTTCCAAGAACTCTGCTTGCTTCTCTGCCGTATCCAAGCTACGTGGTTTGCGCTGTGCAATCTGGTCCGCACTCAGTTTGCGCACGACAATCTGGGGGTCGTACTGGGCCAAGGCGTATTTCTCGCTCCAGTCCAGCTTGACCCAGGGCGGGTTGCCCACGACCAAGTCGAAGCCATGACCCGGCAAGAAAAGATCGGCAAAAGTCAATTCCCAATGAAAGAAGCGTTCGCGCGCCGCTGTATCCTGCAAGACGCGACAGCGTTCCGGCATGATCTCTTTCAAGTCCGCTAGGTCTATGTGGTTGCCTGGACGGTCGAGCAATGTACGCACTAAGCTGGCTTGGAGCTCTTCCAGATCGGTTTGTCGAATCCAGTCTACGGTTCCTGTTGGATGGGCTGTTTTGCCGGTCAGGATCAAATGCATCTCTGCCAGGAATTGCGCCCGTGTCGGCAACGCGGCCAGTTCCTCCAGCGGCCAGAACCACAGACTGCACCAGTAGTCCATGGCGTACCTTAATCGTTCATAGGCTTCGCATTGCCACGGCGGCAGTGCAACTGATGAACCCTCCGAGGGTCGAGTCTGACCGAATATGCGAGGCAGGGTCTTCTCGTAGCGGCGACGCCAAGTCACTCGTTCGGTGGCGACTTCGGACCAGAGACTATCGATTGCATCCGACAGGGCCTGCAAGATTTCGTATTCCGCGCTCGTGTACGGACTACCCGTCGCCTTGCCCCACTCCCGAGCCCGAGTCGCCGCATCGGGAATCCATACGCTGATGTCTTTGGCCTTGATCTTGACCATGTCGGCTACAGGCAGCAGAAAGTGATAGATCTCGTGGGACTTCCGCGGGAGCGAGCTGCCTTGCAGCTCACGGGCGGCCTCGGGTTGCATGCGGACGCGGGATTTGAATGACCGAAAGGAAACCACCTGCCGACGCGCCCCCAACAGAGAATTGCCCACGCTGAGAGTACGGCTGAACTCGGGACGGAATCTACTCGGCTCCATGCAATTCAGCCATAACGATATTTCCCCCAGTTCCATGGCTTCCGGGTTGATGTCCACGCCGAAGGCATTGCGCGCCGTGATGTATGCGCGTACCCGCTGCCGCTCCTGGGGTAGGGCCTCCGGGGATATGGTTCGGCCCAGTTCCTGCTGTTTCCTGTGCAGATAGGCATCCGCCAACTGGTTCACGGCCTCGATCAGAAAGGCGGCCGAACCCATGGCCGGTTCACAGATGCGCAACTGCAGAATCCGATCTGCCGGACAATCCTGCAGCAATTCCCGTAGGGCGTACTTGACCGTGCTGTGGGTCAAGGATTCAGGGGTGTAGTAGGACGCGTTCTCTTCGCGTCCATATCCCGTCATCCGATAGATGAACGTGCCGCGGGGAAATACACGCGGTTCATCCCCGTCGTATACGATCTCTGCCTGGGTATATGCTGCGCTCTGGGATCGGGGTACGAACCAGACTCGTTCCAACGCGTCCGGGTTGTCGTCCTGGGCCCGCTTGACCTCGACTAGATCTTCCCGCGCAAAGAAACCGGTATAGGACAGTAAGGTCTCGTACACCGCGCCCAGTTGATTGACTCCCAACTGGGCATAGGAGATGCGGCCGCGGCCCCGCTTGTCGGGTCGTGACAACGACAGCAATTCAATGACGCGCCGCCATGTGCGATCGGAGATCCGGATCGTATCCAGCAGCGGCGTGTAGAAAGGTTCGAAGAGGCCAGCCCTTATGGGCTCTAGGACAAAGTCATGCTTCAGGCTGTGAAGCATGACTTTGTCCCAGTAGGGGGTGCCCGTGTGGAGAAAGCCGAAGAGCGTCTGCAGCGATTCGTGCAGAAAATACGAGTCCGCTTCTTCCTCGATTTGCTTGAATTCCACGTTGCGCAGCTTTTCCAGACTGTATCCGTTCTGAAACACGGGCGCACGCAGGGCCTCGGGACCCAGATGCGGCTGCGCCTCCGCGAACAATACGAACAGCAGCCGATACATGGTGCGCAGGCATTCTCGGGTCAGATGTGCGGCATCGATGCCACGGGGTCCTTCCCAGATGGCTTTATGCTGCTGGCGGCGTTGCACCATCAATTGCTCTACAGCCGCATTGCCCAGGATTTCCACCGCTTCCCGCAGAGCATATTTCAGATCCGCCGATACGCCGTGAGCGTGCAGGCGAGATTCCTCGTCGAACCGTTCCATGCCGCGCGCTTCGCCTTGCGGCACCAGGGATTCTCGATGCAGCAGGGCCCGCGTGGACTGCCAAGACCCAGCCGCAGGCTGGGTCAG
>DAOUKB010000136.1:0-26823 GCA_034421855.1 Anaerolineales bacterium | reverse complement strand
GGGACACCGCCGCACCCGAGGGCCGCGTGCCGGCGGACCCCTCGCCAACCGGGGCCGATCACCACCCACCCCCTCACGCCATGCTCCCTCCCTCGGCTCCGCCCAAGCACCCCCAGGCAACGGCGGCAGGAGTTCCTGGGGGGGCGTCCACCTGAGGGAGTCCCCAGCGCCCCAGCCCGGAGCGGGCAGAGCGCCAGAAACGCCGCGGCGTGCGGGGCCTACCGGGGGGCCACGCCTCGCCATGGCTGGAAAGCCCGGAAGGCGTGCTCCCCCCGATGCCGCCACGGATACCGCTCCGGGTCCTAGGGGAGGGCTAGCTGACGATGGCGGTGGGGCGGGATCCCCGGGATCCTCCCCGGCGCCCCGAGGCGCCGAATCCCCAATCCGGCATGCCGAAACTGTCGGGGGTCTGCGGCGGGGCGACCCACCGGGCCCGGACCTCCCGGCAGATGGGGTTCCAACCGTTGCCCGACGCGGTCCGAGCGGGCGGGGCGCCGGGGTGCGGCGGTCCTGCGAAGCTCCCTCCCTAATGTGTCCCCTCAGGGTATCCGCAAAGCCCTAGTTTGACGACACCCCCTAGGGATGTCGAGGTTCTACGCGATCGGTCCGAATCCAACCATACCCATAGTCCGCGGTCCCTATGATTGTCACCTGCACCTGGGTTTCGCTCGCGGGGCAGGGGCCCGGTCGAGAGCTTGGATACTCCGATGCTCGTTCCGCCTCCACTATGCCGAGAACTGCCCTGGGTGTTGGAGGCGGAACGCAGGTGGACCATAGGCGTCGTAATGTCGAACCGAACGCCATATACCCACAGATGCCGCCGGACTTGGTCGGAGAGCAATGCGTCTGGATGGGTGATCAGAATCAGCTCTTTCATCTGGGGATCCTGTGCTAGGAACAACTCGGGCAACGACTCCGAATTACGCGCGGCCAACCGCATTTCCGTCCAGCAAGGCACATCGGACAGGAAGTCGGACAGAACTGTCTTCCTGCACGCGGGGCAAGTTCAAGTCCACCTGAGCCAGACGGGACGCCTGGGCAGGAAAATCCTCCGGCAAGGCCTCCAGGCTGGGGGCATAGAGAAAAATCTCCGCCGATTGCGGAGTGCGAGTCAGGAAATCCGTTGGTAAGGTATCCAGCTCTCCAGGGCTTGGGATCAGAGGCGTCAACCACGGTACATCGCCCAAAAACGTAGCGGGCAATATACTTGGGGCGGGTGCTTCCGAGCTCCTGTGTTCCCGATGAGGCGCATGGGACAAAAAGTCTGCCGGCCACGGTTTGGCCTGCGGCCCATGGGAAGGCCCTCTCCCCGGCCCCCTAGATACGGAGAATTGCATGAGACCCGACCATTCCATCATTCCCCCAGTCATGAATCCCGTCCTCTCGCCGGAGATGGAGCGAGACGTGCAATTCTTCCTGAAATGGGGATATCTCGTCGTGGAAAACGCAATTTCTCAGGCTCAAGTGGAAATCCTGAGAGCAGCCTTGGACGAGACGTTCGAGAGGGTAGGAGCAATGTTTACGCATGCTCTGCTGGAAGAAGACGACCGTTTCGCCTTCCTCTTGGACAACCCGCCTATACTGCGACGCATGCAGGCCATTCTGGGCAATTGCGTACAGCTGCATAGCGCTACGGCCCGCGTGACGGTCCCCGGCACTCCGGATCAGGACTGGCATCGCGACATACCCTGGCCGGTGGACCCGGAAGGTACCCCGTACGGCAGCGTACCGGCCCAGATCAACTGCGGGTACTATCTGGACGAACTGACATTGCAAAACGGTCCCATTGCCGTGGTGCCGGGCAGTCAGAAGGCTCTCTTCAGACCTCCGCAGGGACATCCCGAGTTTCCCGACGAACTTGTGATATTGGCCCAGCCCCAACAGGCGATCCTGTTCAACGGCGGGATCTATCACCGGGGCATGGCCAACACCTCCGACACCCGGCGGCGGGTCTGTCTGATGTGCTATCAAAACGCCTGGATCAAGTCCCGCGAGTCCTTCGACGGGCCGCGTATGACCGCCATGCGGCAACAGGGAACTCCTGAGCAACGACTGCTGTTGGGCGAAATCCAGAAGTGGTAAGGACGGTGCGGAGGCGCGTCTCTTTCTTGACTCTGTGGCGACCGAAAAGTAGAATGTCAGCTTGTCCTTGAGCTGCAAAGCCCGGGAAGCAAAGAGACTCGACTGCAGGCTGCATTTATGCCCAACATCCAATCCGCCGTCAAGCGGGCTCGTCAGAACGTCAAACGCCGGGAGGCCAACCGGTTCTTTCGGGCCAAGGCCCGCAATGCGGTGCGTGAAGCGCGCGTTGCGATTGCAGAAGGCGAAGAGGACGCCGGCGAGGCCATCCGGGTTGCGGCTGTGACCCTGGACCGGGCAGCCCGCAGGAACGCCATTCCGGCCAACCGGGCTTCCCGTACGAAGTCCCGGCTGATGCGGCAATGGAACGCCCACAAGGCCGCAGCCTAGCAGCAGCACCGCCGAAGCAGTTCTACGGGTAGGCTGCACTCTCGACCCGCTCAAGAGCACCCAACGGCGATCTTCGTGCGGGACCGCCGTTTTCGGGTCGATCGAATTTACCGCAGTAGCCGAGGGATGCGGTCTGCCAGCCGCGTGGTGACGTCGTATTCGATCGTGCCTTCCTGCGTGGCCACGACGTCGGCCCACTGACTGCTCTTGGGTGCGTCTCCGATCAAGACGGCCACGTCCCCTACCTTGACGGCGTCGCATCCCAGGTCGGTGACGTCCGCGAAGGACTGGTCCATACAGATGCGCCCCACCAGACAGGATCTGCCACCCCCCAACAGCACTTCTCGACAGCGGGTATTGGGCCACAGCAGGCCGTCGCCATAGCCCACGGGCAGGACGGCAATCAGACTGGGCCGACCGGTCCGGAAGGTCTGGCTGTATCCAAGGCCGCGTCCGGCTTCCAAGTGTCGTACTTGAGCCACGCGTGCCTTCCACCGCAGTACAGGGGCAAAAGAGGGAGGCAGCCGACACGAGGCGCTGTCTGGATTCAGTCCGTACAAGCCCCCGCCCAAGCGCACCATGTCGAAATGCGCTTCGGGCCAGCGCAGGATGGCCGCCGTATTTGCGCAATGGCAGAGCGGAGGCCGCAAACCCTGCCGCTGCAACGCGGAGACCAACGCCTGGAAAGTCTGTACCTGTTGCAGAGCCAACGTGTGCGCCGCGGCATCCGCAGAATGCAAGTGGGTAAAGAGACCCTCCAATTCAACCGTGTCGAGCAACCTCGTCAGATAGCGGACGATCTCGGGCACATCGGCAGGCGGTAGCCCTAAGCGGTGCATGCCCGTGTCCACCTTCAAATGGACCTTCAGCTTGCCGGGGCCCAGATTTGCAGCAGAGACGCCCTGCAGTTCCTGCAGTTGGCCTTCTTCATGGATGGCCAACGAAATGTCTTGCCTGGCTGCAATAGTCCAATTTTCCTGCGGCGTGTAGCCCAGCACGAGAATGGGCAGACAGATGCCTTGATCTCTGAGTGCGACGGCTTCGTTCAGGCGGGCGACCCCCAGCCATTGCACCTCCGGCTTGTCCTTCAGCAGATTGGCTATTTCACACAGTCCATGGCCGTAGGCATTGGCTTTGAGCACCGCCATCAGGCGTGTTTCGGGCTGCAACCATCCCCGCACGGCCCGTATGTTGGCCGTCAAGGCGTTCCGTCGCAGTTCGATCCAGGTCGGGGGATTGAGCTCGGCCATGATCTCCTGCCGTTGCGGAAATACTCCGTGAGGCGGACAGGCAGTCAAGTCCGGCCCAGCGTGAAGAGCACGACGGAGCCGACCGCCAGCAGGACGGCTCCTACATGGAAGATGTTGATGGGTTCCCGCAGCAGGATTTGACCTACCAGCAAGGTGGTGGTCAGGATGGCGATCACGGAATACAAGGCGTAGAAAGTGGCCCCGAAGTAGGTGAAGAGAAAATAGAAAGCGACCAGGGTGACGGCCAAACCCAAACCGGTCCAGCAAGCCCACATGAAGTTCTGAGTGACCAGAGCCATGACGTTGGTCTTGGGCAGAAGCGGCACCACCAACAAGCAGCACACAGTGGCGACGACCAAGTACAAAGTGACGAAAACGAACGGGGCATCGGAGACTTGAGCCCGCCTCTGACCATAGACGAAGAGCGCGTTGCCCAGGGCGCCCATCGTGGCTATGGCGATCGCGAGCCCGATTCCGCGCATGGAAGCATGCCGACTTGCGGCCACTGCCCCTAGAGCAGCGTCCAGTCGAAGATCACGCCCATGGCCGAAGCCCGCCGCGCCAGCAACATGGCATATGCCTCTTCGGCCTGCGTGGGCGCGTACGTGTGGCTGATCAATTCCAGTACGTTCATCTGGCCGCGCGCTACGTACGTGAAAAACAGTTCTGAAATCTTCTGATTGGACCAGTGCAGAAACTCGGACGAAACTTGCGGCGGATGGGAGTCGTGAGCTCCCACTATGTTCAATCCGCGGATAATCACGTCGGAAGTCAATTGCTGTCCTGAAGGAGTGCCGGTGTCCCCCAGCAGCAGCAGGGTGCCGAATTTACGGGGCAATTGCAAGGCGGTGGCGAAGACTTGGGGGAAACCGGTGACGTCGTATACGACGTCCGCCATGCGGCCGTCCGTCAGCTCCGAGACGGCCGTGACCGCCTCGGCCGCGGTCACGGGGAAAGTGTGGGTGGCGCCGGAAATCTCCGCGAACTCCAATCGGGGTACGGCCGGATCCACCCCGATCACGTGACGAGCTCCCATCAGTCGTACATATTGAATGACCAGCTGGCCCAAAATGCCAAGTCCGATCACGACTACGTCGTCTCCCATAACGTGTCGGGCTTTGCGCACTCCGTTTTGCACGATTTTGGCCAAGGCAATCCAAGCGGCTTCCTTGAAGGAGAGCGGCGGCGGGACCGGAGTCAACGCGTCTTCCGGCAGTACGGCAAACTGGCGGTGTCCGGCCCGGAAGGCCACTTTCTGGCCCACCTCGAACTGCACTGCGCCCTCTCCCCGGGCCACCACGACTCCGCCGTTGCTGTAACCGGGATAGAAAGGATACTGGACCCACATGTCCCAATGAGTGCCCGGCTCGAAATTGCGCTGATAGCAGATGCATTCCGTACCCGACGAAATGAGGGAAGCCTTGGTCTCCAGCAGGTATTCGCCCGGCCCCGGATCTGCCACCTCCAGGGTCTGCAGCGTCAGTTCTTCTTTGCCTGTGAAGGTGATAATCAGCGACTCGCGAGGCATTTAGGAATTCCTTGATGGGTTCAAAGCGGCATCCAGTATCTGCATCGTATGCTGCACGGGCATGTCGCTGTGCAGGCGGCGCAGGTGCGTACGGATCTGAAACATGCACCCGAGGTTGCCGGTGACCAGCAAGTCGACGTCGTGCGCCATGGCCGCCTGGGCCTTGCGCCGTCCCAACTGGTCTGCGGTTGTCGGATGTTCGATATTGTAGATGCCTGCCGAGCCGCAACAGAAGGCGGCATCGGTCAATTCCACCAGTTCCAGGCCCTCGATCCGCTGCAGCAAGGCCCGCGGCTCCGCCGTAACGCCCTGGGCATGTTGCAAGTGGCAGGCGTCGTGGTATCCCACGCGCAGGGGCCGCTCCAGTTTCAATGCCCGCGGAGCTGTCATGCGACTGAGAAACACCGAGATGTCCTGTGTGCACGCCGCCACTCGGCCTGCGCGGTCTGCCCACGCCGTCTGCTTGAACAGGAGCGGATATTCGTGCATTCCCGACCCGCAGCCGGCAGCGTTGGACAGGATTACCTCGACTTCGGCCGGAACGGCCGCCAACAGTTTCTGGGCGCGCGCCCGCGCCGAGGGAGCCTCCCCGGCATGCATGTGCAGGGCGCCGCAACAGGCTTGCGCATCGAGAAAAGTGAAGTCGATCCCGTAGGCTTGCAGGACTCGGGCAGTGGCCTGGTTGACTTCAGGAGCCAATACGGACTGTGCACAACCTGCCAGGACGACGACCGCGGGGCTCCCCGCGGACCGGGAAGCGGGCAGGGGTCCTGCTTGGGGTACCTGCGCCGGGACGAGCTGGAGCAACGGCTGCAGGGTGGCCGGCGCCAACCCATGCAGGAAGCGCGTAGCACGCCCTAGAGCCAAGGCGGCGCGCAACCGCCGGGGAAACGGCAATGTGCGCAAAGCGATGGCCCGACGCAACCGCTGCCCTAAGCTCCGGGGCGCCTTCCGCGCCTCGTCCAAGGCCCGGAACGGCGACAGCAGCTGCCCGTATGCCACGCCGGAAGGACAGGCCGTGACGCAAGCCAGGCAACCCAGGCAATTGTCTATATAGGGCATGGCCTCGGCTGTGGGCAGGGCGCCTTCCAGACTTTCCTTCATCAGGAAAATGCGGCCGCGGGGAGAGTCCATCTCCTCGCCCTGTACCTCGTAAGTGGGACAGACCGGCAGACAGAAGCCGCAATGCACGCAGTTGGAAATGGCCTCCGCCATTTCCGGCAGCGTCGGGGGCCCCCCCTGCGTGAGATCTATGACATGCTTCATGAGACTATGGGCCAAGGACTAGCGAATTTGGCGTGCGGGTCCATGACCTCCTTGATCCTCTGCAGCAGGAGCGGCGCGGCATAGACGCCTGCTACGCAGGGAGATCGAGCCCCTTGCAGCCCTAGAGCTCCCAGTTCGAAATGCAGCAGGAATTCGTTCAGGGCAGCCGGATCCGGTCCGTCGAGCCACAGCAGGTTTCCCCCCATGCCGTATCTGCGGGTCCACTGCATACCTTGCAGGAAGGGTTCCAGCTCTCGAATCCGGTGGGGCGCTATGGGCACCCGCCAGTGGTGCCGTCCCGGCGGCGGTATTTGCTCCCACCGCGTCCACAATGCGTCGTCTTCCAGGACGGTCTGGCATTCGCCCGTCAGTACCTGGGCGACTTGGGTCAGCCGCCTAGGCAACAATGCCGCGGAGCCGGCCAGACGCACATACAGGTCGTAACTGTCGTCTGCCGGCACAAGACACAGACTGTCCAGTTCACAAGGCCCCGTGCGGACTCCGTGCATGTGGCGGCACGCGGTGTCCAGATCGGGAAAGCGGCAGATCAGAGTGCCGCGGGCAGGGGCCTGCGGGAAGACTTTGAAAGTCAATTCCAGAATGAGGGCCAAGCTGCCGAGGCTGCCTACCAGCAACTTGGGCAAATCGAAACCGGCTGCGTTCTTGACCACCCGGCCGCCGCCATAGAGCAATCTCCCGCGGCCGTCTATGCAACGTACGCCCAGTATAAAGTCCCGTAGGCCTCCGAAGCGGAGGCGACCCTCGCCGCTCAGACCGCAAGCCACCATGCCTCCCATCGTGGCCTCTGCTTGGGCCGGCGGACAAAAAGGCAGGTATTGGCCGTGTTCGGCCAAGACAGCCTGGATTTCGGCTACGGGAGTGCCCGCCCAAGCCGTTATGGTGAATTCCGCCGGATTGTATTCGAGAACGCCCGAGAGTTGCCCGCTGGAGACGATTTCTTCCTCATCCGGGAGGCTCCCCATGGACTTGGTGCCGCCTCCGACCACGCGTACCCGGCGTGCCTGTCGGATGCGGATGCACAAATCTTCGATGCGCCGGCGTTGTGCCGGGGCGTATGCAACCGGAAACCTGTCCGCTTCCGGTGCTTCCGGCGCTACGGGCCAGGAGGCATGGCGCAATTTCTTGTCCCGATTGGCCACGCCGTGGGGATCCAAGGCGTAGCTCACGTCGTACATGAACTGCAGATCGTCCCCTTGGTACTGCAGCGGCAAATAGGCCCCCTTTTCCATGCCCACGCCGTGTTCGCCGGTGATGGAACCGCCCATGCCGATGCACATCTGCAGAATTGCGCCGGCCAGTTCTTCGGCGCGATGCAGGGCTCCGGTTTCCCGTCCGTCGAACAGGATCAGGGGGTGGAGATTGCCGTCGCCGGCGTGAAATACATTGGCCACCCGGATATCGTACTCCCGACTCAGATCTTCGATCGTCTGCAGGGCTTCGCCCAGCCGGGAGCGCGGCACGACGCCGTCTTGTACGATGTAATCTGGACTGAGGCGGCCCACGGCCGAGAAAGCGCTCTTGCGGCCTTTCCAGATCGCGGCCCTTTCGGCCTCGTTGCGGGCTACCCTGATTTCATACGCTCCGGAGGCGGCCAGCAGTTTCTCCAGTTCCGCGAATTCCGCGGACACCTGCTCCGGGTCGCCTTCCAGTTCCACGATCAGCACGGCCGCGGCCCCGGCGGGATAGCCGGCTTTCACGCTGACTTCTGCCGCTTGAATGGACAAGCTGTCCATGATCTCCATGGCCCCGGGCAGCATGCCGCTGGCGACTACTTGGGCCACCGCGTCGCCGGCCGCCGCAGTGGAGTCGTAGGCGGCCAGCACCGTCTTGTACGTAGGCACCAAAGGCAACAGCCGCAGCGTCACTTCCAAAGCTACGCCGAAACGGCCTTCGGAGCCCACGAAGAAACCCGGCAGATCCGGTCCCAGTCCTTCTAGGCCGTCGGAGCCGATATGCTCGACCACGCCCGTGGGGGTTACGTAGGTCAGTCCCAGCACGTGATTGCTGGTCATGCCGTATTTCAGGCAGTGGGCTCCACCGGAATTGAACGCCACGTTGCCGCCGATGGTGCATATAGCCTGACTGGAGGGATCGGGAGCGTAATAGAGCCCATGGGGCTGGGCGGCCCGGGACACGTCCAAATTGACGACTCCGGGCTCTACCCGGCACAGCAGGTCCTCGGGCTGCAAGGTCAGAATGCGGTTCATGCGGTTCAAGGCCAGCACAATGCCGTTCGGGACAGGCATGGATCCGCCCGAGAGACTCGTGCCGGACCCCCGGGCGAGAAAAGGAACGGCGGCGGTATGGCACCAACGGACCAGCTCGACGATTTCGGCCGCGGTTTCGACCAGCACTACGGCCCAAGGCTGGGCCCGAAAGGCAGTCAAGCCGTCGGATTCGAAAGGCGCGCGGGCTGCCGCCGAGTGCAAGACTCGTTGCGGATCCACCAGTCCCTGCAGTTCCGATACCGCTTGCGCCTGGTCCAAGCCCGATCCCTCCATGGTCATGTCCGGAAGCCGTACCTAAGGCTGCTGCACTGCGACGTCGAGTACATTCAGCACCTGGCAAGCGGTTTCGTACCGGCCAAAACTGGGCATCAGGTAGACTCCCTGCACGTACGGCGCGTCCTGCAGCGCCAGGAGGAGTTCTTGGCCCATATCGATGCCTACTTGCCGTCCCTGCCGCCCGGCCGCCCGCATGCGTTCCAAGGCGTCTTCGCTCAAGGTAATGCCCGGGACTTCGTTGTGCAGGAAACTGGCGTGCTTGAAACTCTGGAGAGGCAAGACGCCAATCAACACCGGTACCGGAATGGGCCCGTACAGCTTCTCGTAGGTCTCCGTGAACCGGGTCCACACCCTGGGATCGTAAATGGGTTGCGTCATGATGAAATGCGCCCCGTGGTGCAATTTGGCGTGGAGGCGGCCGGCTTCCTTGGTCAAGTCTTCCCGGGTAGGATCGCAGGCTACACTGATGGAAAACCGGCTGCGTTGTCCCAAGACCTTGCCTTCCAGATCCTGGCCCTGATTGAACTGATTCAGGATATGGACCAGGCCCACGCTGTCCACGTCGTATACCGGGGAGCTGTTCTGGCTGTCCCCGAGACTGGGCGGATCGCCCGTCAGGGCCAGGATGTTGCGCAGACCCAAGGCATGCGCTCCCAGCAAATCGGCCTGCAGCCCCATCAAAGAGCGGTCCCGCGTAGTGAAGTGCAGGATGGTTTCAATGCCGGCCTGCTGTTGGATTTGGGTGGCCATGGCCAGCGCACTCATGCGGACACGGGCCATCGGGCTGTCTGCTACATTGACGGCGTCTGCCCCGTAGCGACGGGCCAGACGGGCCCCTTCAATCTGTTTTTCGGGATTCAGCCCCCGGGGCGGATCGACTTCTACGCTGACGACGAACCGGCCTTTTTCCAGCTTGTCCAGAATCTGTGAATCCGGTAGTTCCGCCCCCTGGATCGGGGCCGTCCAGGGCAGGAAGGGATTGGTGTTCTCCGCGGCAGCCGCGGCGGGCTCCGACCACTGAGAGTATGGGTTCGGTGTGGACTGTCGCCAATGATCCAAGGCCTGTCGCATAGCGCGAATATGGGCGGCCGTGGTGCCGCAGCAGCCGCCGATGACGGAGGCTCCCAGATTGAGAAAAGCCGGCACCACAGCCGCGAAATACTCGGGGTGGGCCGGGTATACCGGCTGTGCGTCGATGCGTGACGGGAAACCGGCGTTGGGCATGACGGCCAGTATCGCCGCAGAATTTTCCGCGTGAAAGCCGGCGATGATCTCTTCCAGCCCCGAAGGACCGACGGAGCAGTTGGCGCCCACGATCTCGATTTCCAGATTCTGGACGAAGCGCATGACGGTACGGGCATCCGCCCCAAATGGAGTCTGCGCGTCGCGGCCGAAGGTCAGGCTGGCCAGAATAGGCAGGTCCGTGAGTTCGCGGACGGCGGAGACGGCCTGCTCCAATTCCCGCAGGTCGGCGAAAGTTTCAATGCAATAGAAGTCGATGCCCCCTTCCAAGAGGGCCGCGGCTTGCCGCAGAAATGCGCCCCGCGCCGCTTCGGGCTGCAGGTGGCCCTGGGGGGCCAGGTATTGCCCCAGGGGACCCATGTCGCCGGCTATGAACAATCCTTTGCCGGAAGTCTCGCGGACATCGCGGGCAATCCGCACGGCAGCCCTGTTGATGTCCTCGACCTTGTCTGCCAAGCCGTGCGCCTGCAGCCGCATCTCGTTGGCCCCGAAGGTATGGGTAAGGATGATGTCCGACCCAGCTGTGACGTAGTCCAACTGGATTGTGCGAATCCAGTCCGGTCGAGACAAATTCAATTCTTCCAGGCACTGGTTCGGACCGGCTCCCTGGGCGAGCAGGGAGGTGCCCATGCCGCCGTCCGCAAGCAGCGGCTTCTGCTTTACAGCCTCGAGAATAGGGTGCATGATGGACGGACGGTGGCGCTGTCGCTGCGTAGACAAGCCCGGTCGCGGACTCGGGCCGCAAGACCCGGCATAGCGGGCGGGCGGCAAGAGCGATTCTATCACCAGGCCCATCGGCCCAAGCCCGCGACCGGTTCCGGCCGACCGTCGCCGCGCAGGCAAGACGTCAGGTCGCGATCTTGCCGCGCAAGCGGGCGTAGGTAGCGTAGTCGATCGCGGTTCTGCGCTCGACATAATCCTGCGTGGTGGGCCTTTGGCGTTGCCACGCGGTCAGATCGGCCCGGACTGCAAGATCGAAGGCGTCCGAGCCGCCCCCGCTGCCGTAGCTGATGAGCATGATGCGCTCTCCGTGACGGGCCTTGTCCAGAACCGCGCTGAGGCCCAACAAGGCGGATCCGGCATAGGTGTTGCCGATAGCCGTAACCAGCAGACCCAGGCGCCACTGGGCTTCTCGAAATCCCAGTTCCTGCATGGCCCGCACCGCGAATTTGGGGTTGGGTTGATGTACCACGACATGGGCATAATCCTGCGCGGCGGTACCTGCGACTTCCATGAGGCGGCGGCCGGCCGCCAGCACATGTTCGAAGTACCCCGGGGTCCCCGTGAAACGGCCCGCGTGACTGGGATATTCTTCGGTAGGCCGGCGCCAAAAATCCGGAGTATCCGAGACGAAGCTCAGAGAATGCACGATATGGACCGGAGCCTGGTCGCCGGGTCCCAAAATGAAGACCGCGCCGCCCGCGGCGGCGGTGTACTCCAAGGCGTCGCCCGGCCGGCTCTGGGCCGTGTCCATGCCGGCAACGAGGGCATGTGAACCCATGCCGCTGCCGACGAACCCCAGTCCGGCCTGCAGGGCTTCCGTACCGGCTTTGCAAGCAAATTCGAAATCCGCAGCCTGCGTGAGGGGTACTGCCCCGATGGCTTCGGCCACGATCGTACCCGTGGGTTTGACCGCGTAGGGATGGCTTTCCGACCCGATCCAGACCGCCGCGATCTGTTGGGGATCGATACGGGCCCTTTGCAGGGCGTTGCGGGCGGCCTCGATGCACATGGTGGCCGTATCTTCGTCCCAGCCCGGCACGGATTTCTCCCGCACAGGCAGATCCTGGTCCTGGTGAGACCAGACTCGACTAATCTCCTGTGCCGCCAGGCGATACCGGGGAATGTAGGCCCCATGCCCGACAATGCCCGCGGTCAAAGTCGACGTCGCGGGTTCCCGATCAAGTTGCGGTGGAGCCATGGTCGTCCTCCGTGGTCTGCAGCCGGCGCCCGATCCGCCGGGCGGCGTCCTCGGTCATTGTATGGGTGTTTGCCGTTTGCGAAGCCACAGACGGCGCCCGATCCGCTGGGATGCCCGCGGCCATGGCTTCCCGGCGCGCATGCAGCTGCATATGCCCCCGCTGAATGCCCTCCTGCGTCAAAGCCCGCAAGGCTGCGAAGTTCTGCGCCAACCCTACGGCCGCCGCGATGCGGGCCAGGCGCCGCGCAGACGGGTTGCCCAACAACGCCAAGGCGCCCTGCACCGTGGGATGGGATCCCGGGGTGCCGCCTACCGTGCCCAGGGCCAAGGGCAAGGAGATTTCCCCATGCAGGGCGGGACGAGGTTCGCGGGGATCCGGCCAATCCCGCCAGGGCGGGGGCAGGGCGCGTCCCGGACTCAGCCGGGTCCACCGCGTCAGACCGCGGTAGCTGCCCGCCTGGACCGCCCACGCGTGGGCGCCGGCTTCTACGGCCCGCCAGTCGTTGCCCGTGGCCATGGTCAGGCCACCGATGCCGTTTAGGATGCCTTTGTTGTGGGTGGCCGCCCGATACGGATCTGCCTGGGCCCAGGCGTCTGCGCGGCATACGTTGCGAATGTGTTTTTCGGCCGTCTCTACGTCTGCGGCCAAGACGTACCAGGGAAACAGGACTTGGGCGGAGGCCAGCCGCTCGTCCGCCAGATTGCTGAGAATACTGGTCACCACCCGTCCCCCGGTCAGTTCCGCGATCATCGGGGCCAGCGCTTCGCCTGCCGTATTGACGATGTTGGCGCCCATGGCGTCGCCGACATCGAATGTCAAGTGCAGGACCAGCATAGGACCGGCCTCCGTGATCGGCAAGAAGCGCACGGACAGGTCTCGCGGACCGCCGCCGGCCGCAGCCACGGACCGACTCACGGGCAGGCGGGCCTGCAGGGCGTGTTTCGCGTGCAGGATCTGCTGTTGGGCCGCCCGGGGGTCCGGCAAGTCCATGAGCAGCAGCTGGCAGATCATGACGTCGGCGCAGGCCGCGGTGAAGAACCCGCCCCCGACCCGGGCCAACTTCGCCGCTTTGCTGGCCGCGGCCACTACCGAAGGCTCCTCGATCGCCATGGGGATCAGGTAGTCTTGGCCGTCCACCCGGAAATTGGTGGCTATGGAGAGGGGCAGGGCAAATTCGCCTATCACGTTTTCGGTCAGCAGGTCGGCCTGCTCCGGAGCCAAAGAACGGGCCAGCAGATTCAACACCTCCGGCGAAACTCCGCCCTCCCGGTGCAATCGCCGGAGTCGTTCCGCCCGAGCATCGGCGTGGAGACCGGACAACGCAGAGCAGATCGTTTCGGGGGCGGAGGCGGCCGGGTTCGTCATTGGAAATAGCGGATGAGGAGCTGCGTGAAGGGATCCAGGGCACGGGGGGTAAAGCTGATATACACGAGCAGCGCCAGCAAGGCTGCAGCCTGCAGCTTCTGCGCCACCGGCTCGGACATGTAGGCGGTCTGGAGCACGGGGCGCAGCAGTAACCGCAGCACCCGGATGCCCCCCAAGGCGGTCAAGGCCGTGCCCAGCGCCAGCACTGCGGCTATCTGCCAATCTACGGTGGCGATGAATTGCCAGGTGACCCAAAACGGACCGAAACCGCTGGTGAGGGGAAAGCCCACCAAGCCCAGGGTCCCAAAAAGAAACAGGGCCATGTTCCAAGGCCGGCTGTTGCCCAGCCCCTCCCAGCCGGTGGCGGCATAGAGGCGGTTTTCTCGCAACAGGTCCAGCCCCGTCAAGCAGGCCAAGAGGCAAAGACAGCGCAACAGGTACAAAGTCGATATGGTCGTCCAGACCTGTTCCAGGGGCAGCGTAAAGACCAGCAGGATCATGCCCCAGTTGAGCATGGCGGCGTAGAACCAGATCCGGTCCGGCGTCTGGGCTCCCAGCGCGGCGATGCCGCTCCAAATCACGGTGATGACGGCGGCCCAACCCAGCCATACGTACAGCGGCTCGAAAAAACGGAGGGGGGGATGGGATTCGGTGGCGGCAAACAGCAGCAACAAGACCAGAAACTGATACAGCAACTGGATGACGGCGTTGGGCACGAGAGCTTCCCGTGCTCCCGGGTTGCGCCACAACAGGTACAACGGAAAAGGCAGGCACAGCACGCAGAGACCGATCGTAAGCAACACGTTGGCTGCGGTCGCCCACGAGGCGCTCTGCGGATCTGCCGGTAGCCGATTGAAGATCACCCAGTGGGCCAAGACGAAGCAGGGCATAGCCAGCAGAGGAGCCAAGGCGGTTATCCGTAACGACGGCGCTTCACGGGTGACGGTGGCCGGGACCCAGGCGGCCAAAGGCAGCAAGAAGAGGGGATACAGGAAGGTCTTGAACAACGGACCGACCTGCACCATCAGGACAAAGGAATATCCCGCCAGGAGCGGTATCAGACCCGGCCAGACGGCGGACGATTCCGGATGCAGCAGAGACAGCAACAAGGCGGCTCCGACCAGGCAGTGCAGCAAGACCAGGGGCGGGACGTGGGAAGGTTCCAAGGCCAGTTCGAGACCCACGCCGGGCAGGGACCATCGGGTAGGCCAAGGGGCGGCAAAGAACAAGTCGGTCTCGGTCAGAAGCAGGACTATGAGCAGCAGGCTGCACAGCCCGGCCAGCAATGCATACAACGGTTGGCGTCGCAATCCGAGTACCGCCAGCCAGCTCGCTCCTTGGGCCAAGAACAGGAGCGTCGGCCCCGACAGGACTTCGGCCCAGGGCCCAGTATTCACGACGCGGCTTCTTCCTGGCGCCGGGACAGCCACAGCGGAAGTCGCAGGGCCTGCCGGCTCAGCAGCAAAACGGTGCAGAGTTCCAGCATATTGGCCAGCAACAGAAAGGAGGGAAGCTCTCCGTATGCGCTCTGGATCAGGATGTTGGCGGTCAGCAGCAGCAACAGGAAGCCGAATCCCATGAAGATCGGCAATTCCGCCAGGCTCAGATAGGCCAGACCGGAAAAGATCAGATAGGCCAGCAAACGCAAGGTAGTCGGATTCTGCAAATCGGCGGGCACATAGGGCAGCAGCCTCTCCAAGGGCAGCAGACTGGCGGCCGCCGAGATGGTCAGGGCCGCGAGGAGGCGGGTGACGACAGGCGGCTTCAGGACAGCCGGAGCGCGGACCCGCGCTCTGACGAAGCCGAGCGACAAGGCCACGCCGCCCAATACGGGCACCAAGGCGATGCCGAACAGTTCCGTAGCCCAGTCGTCGCCTCCGTGCTGCGTCAATACGTAGCCGGTGGCCAGCAGCAAGATGCCTGGGGTCAACGCGTACAGATCCCACCACAGGATCAGGACCAATACCGCGCCTATCCAGACGACCACCCAAGCAGACATAGACCAAGCAGCCAGGATCCGAGACTACTGCAGGACAGCCCAAAGCAGCAACGACAGGGTCAGACCCCAGCCCACGACCCCTGGCCCCTCCAGAACGGTCAAGGCGCGTACCCAGATCAGGGACAGTCGGGAGGAGCTGAATTGAATGCCGCCGGAGAGCCATTCCAAGCTGCACAAGCTCGAAAAGCGGGTTGCCAGCCTGTGCCCCGGTCCCTTGCGGTGGGCCAAGACATAGGCGGATCCCAGGCCGCCGACGCCGGTCAGCAGCAGATAACCTGCCGCCTGGGCCAGTTGCTGTGCAAGGGGCACCCGGAAAATCGCTGGAGTCTGCAAATGCACCAAGTCGAAGGCCAGGGCAGGGGCCATGCCGAAGACCGCCAGCGGCAGGGCCAAGAGGGCGATGCCGGCCCAGGCACGGCGCAGCCAGCCGCGGAGCGGCGTACGGTCGTCGGCTCGATTTTGAAACAAAGGCAACCACAGGGCGGTACTGAAGGCCCAGGCGCCGAGGACCGCAAACCCATTGGGCATCCCGCCCGAAAATCCGATCCACCGACTCAGCAGCGGCCCTGCCGGCGTCAGAGGCCAACCCAGGAGACATACGGTCCCTAAGCTTTGCAGGACGAGGCGCTGCCTGTAGAGCGGCAAGCGGCCGGCCAAGAGCCATAGCGGGACTCCCAGCGCGACGGCAGTCGTCGGCAGCAGCAGATGGGAGAAACTCCGCAGACCTTCTTGCACACCGATCAATCCCAGCAACGTGATCGCCGTCACCACCACGAAGTTGTCCCGTTGAAAGGGATTGCGGATGTGCAGACAGGAGATGCCGGCCAGACAAAAGGCAACCGGTATCCAGGGCGCGATCAGAGGAACGACGTCCGGGTGCCGTTGCGCCAGGTCGAGGGTGAATCCCAACAGCCAGATGCCGGTCAGCCCGGGCAGAATCTGGCTGAAGATCCGCTCCGCCACGGTGAGATGCAACATGCTGCTGGGCAGCAGCCACAAATGCAAGGGGTAGACGCCCGCGCGCAGTACCGCGGCCAAAAGCAACGCATAGAGCGAAATCGGGGGTAGAACGGAACCGGTAAGCATTTGCTTGGGGCCGAATTCTCCAGCGGGAAACAACCCGACCAGCAAAACCAGGGAGCCCAGCAGGCTCAGTCCCAGCGATCGGTGATAGAGCAGCGAATAGTCGTGCTGCACGGCCTGATGCTGGTGAGCCACCAAGGTCTGCCGAATGATCATCAGCACGTCGAAAGCCACCCACATGAAGACCAAAGCCAGTATGTTGGCGCTGTTCACCAACATCAGCGTGACGGCGACGGTGGCTAGATTGACGGCCAGAAAGCGCCCGTAGAGAAATCGGGCGGTGTCTTCGAAGGGGCCTGTCTGCACATGTCCCGACAGCAGGATGCCGGTCAGACCCAGCAGTCCTACCAGCAATGCCACGGCCCAGTTCCAGGAGAGGTGAATCCACAGCATCTGGAATTCCGGTCGCCAGAGCCAGACGTATTGCGGGACCCCGGGCAGAAAATCCAGGCTGATCAGACCCGCCATGCCCAGGCCCATCACCATCAAGGTCAGGAAACGCAGCAGCCCGGGATGCCTCTGGGCCGGCGAGACGAACGACAACAATACCGGACCGGCCCAGAGAATCAGGACCGGCATCAGGGGCGAAGCCAGCAGGGCGGAGAGAGATTCCATCGTAGGCTCTGGATTTCCGGAGCCGGCCGCCAAGGCCCCGGGGCAGGCTGCAGCCCCCGCGCTTTAGGGCCCGCGCGGGGCGTCGAGGCCCCTGCCGTCGCCTCCGGATGCCGACCGGCCGGAGCGCTCCGGCTTCGCCCCGGTACGGCCGATGGCAGTGGCGGCGCCATCGGTTACCCCAAGGAGGCCGCTGTCCGGCCGGTACCGTGAAAGACTATCTCCTGCAAGGGCAATCGTTCCCGCGTCGAGAGTTCCCTGGATTGCATTTCGGGTACGAGGTTCTCGGGCACGTCCCGATAGCCCACGGCCACGGCCACTATCGGTTCCCAGTCCCCGGGTATGTCCAAGACTGTGCGGGCTGCATCGGCGCTGAAGCCCCCCATCTGATGCACGTGCAGACCCATGGCCGTGGCTTGTATGGCGAGATTGGCGACGGCCTGCCCCGTGTCGTAGACGGCCTTGGGATTCGGTTTGCCGGTGCGGGCGGATATGGTGGAGGCACAGACTATAGCCAGCATGCCGGCCTTCTGCGCCCAGAGTTGATTTCGATCCATCAAAGTGCTCAAAATCCGGCTGAATCCGGTGGAATTCTCCGACCTGACGGCATAAATGAAACGCCACGGCTGATCGTTGAAGGAAGAGGCGGCCCAGCGAGCCGCCTCGAAGAGACTGCCGACCTGCTCCGTGGTCAGCGCAACGGGACGAAAGGAGCACGGGCTCCATCTTTGCGCTATGTCGTCGACAATGGCGAAGCGAGTCTCGGCGACTTTGTTCTGGTCCAAATCGGCAGGCATCGGGGAATCCTCGGGACGAGTTGCTAGAGATGGGGTGCCGCAGCGGCATTCGACAAACGGACGACTACATATTCGAAGTCGGTTTCCGGTTGGATTGTAAATGATCCCAGGGCCGCCGGCAGGAGTACGCAATCCCAGGGCGAAACGGTTTCGGTATGGTTGCCGGTCACGACTCGGGCCCGGCCATGCAGAGCTACGAGTATTTCCATGGAAAGCGCCGAGGTGCTCCCGGTAAGTCCGACTCCGGAAGCCTGGGCCAGCCGGAACACCTCGAAGGTTTCGCATTGCCCCAGCTGCGCTGCAGCGTGTCCTTGCCAAGTCGCCGTCCGGGCGTGCACGGGACCAGGAGCCCGGCCCCCGGCATCCAGCGCCTCCAAGGCTGCCTGCCAGTGCAGCGGTCGGGGCCGTGACGGATTGCGAGGTCGATCCCAGTCGTACAGGCGATAGGTGGTGTCGCTGCTTTCCTGTATCTCCAACATGGTGGAGCCCGGCCCCAAAGCATGGATGGTGCCGGCCGACACCCAGAAGGCCTGGCCCGTCTTCACGCTTTCCCGTTGCAAAAGGTCCACCAGCTGGGCGGTCGCTCCCGCCTGCGCGATGTCCGCGCGGGTAACGCCAGGCCGCATACCCAGCAGCAGCTGCGCGTCGGGACAGGCGTCCACCGTGATCCACAGTTCCGTTTTGCCGAACGCTTCGCCGGGAGCCGCCGTTGCGCTGGTCGGGTGAACTTGCACCGACAACCACTCTGCGACGTCCAGCAGCTTGAACAATAGGGGAAAGTCCCGACCGCAACGGGTGCCCCCCAAATCCGGCCCGAAGTCCTGCAGCAATTGCGGCAGAGTCTGTCCCTGCAGGGGACCTGCGGCCACGGGGGTGAGACCCGCGGCATGTCCGGACAGCAGCCAGACTT
Source organism: Anaerolineales bacterium (assembly GCA_034421855.1). Taxonomy (GTDB): domain Bacteria; phylum Chloroflexota; class Anaerolineae; order Caldilineales; family Caldilineaceae; genus Bin34. The sequence continues at coordinate 7,855 of DAOUKB010000136.1, read as the reverse complement.
CGGCCAAACGATCCCCGTCGCCCAGGTGACCATACTTCTCTTCGAGTCGACGTCCGCCCCATACGAAGTTCCTGCCTAGGGGACGGAAACGCAGAGGATGCTGCAAGGGTGTCCTTTCGCGGGTCGCCAAGCCGTTTACTCCTCTTGGACTTTGCTTGCTTCTGCGGCTGCGGCCCCTTTCGGCCGTGGGGTCGGCGCGTCGGTATCGGTGTCGGTGGCCTGTGCGGTCTCGGGCGGGCGCCTACGCTTCTGGAACAGGCCTCTCAGGACTTGCCCACGGGACGGTCTGAGCCGGGCGGCCGCCTCGACTTCCCGCACGAGGAAGTCGGGCGGCTGATCCAGGACCCGGTACCAAGCGTAGGTGCCCACCAGCTTCAGCGTGGCGGCTACGGGCGCTGCCAGGACTGCCCCCAAAATACCGGCCAACGACGTGCCCATGAGTACGCTGACGAGTACGACCAATGGGTGGAGGCGCAGCTCGCGGCCCAAAATGCGGGGGACCAGTACGTTGCTTTCCAACAGGTTGACGACCAACAAGGCCGCGGCGACCAGCAAGGTGTAGTTCAACGTGGAGAGTGCAAAGATCGTCGACCCTTGAAAGAACGTCGCCAGTACGGCCACGGCCACACTGATCACCGGGCCAATCAGGGGCAGGAACTCCATGGCCCCGGCCAGCAGACCCAAGCCGACTGCGTTCTTGACCCCCAGTAGGCTCAACAGCGCCGACACCACGATGAACATGAGCAGGGCGATGTTGATTTGGCCGCGCAGATAGGCCTCCCAGATCTGGGAAAAACGGCGCCACAGCATTTTCATCTCGTTTTGTACGCTGCGAATAGGCGCCATGCCGCCGATGTAGCCTTCTACACGCGGAATGTCGATGATCATGTACAGCGAAAGAACGACGATCAGGACAGCGGTGGCCAGAGTGTTGAAGGTGCCCCGAGCCAGGTTGGTAGCCATCATGCGGCTTTGGCGCAGAATCGGATCAAAAGTCGCCGAAGACTGATTGACGATGGTCGCGATGTCCCAGGTACCGTCTACGTTCAGGGCGACGCTCTCGTTCCAAAGTGTGCTGATGCCCTGAAATTCCGGACGAGCCAGCAATGCCTGCAACCATGGCGAGAATTCGACGGCCGCGCGCAGGGCGGCCTGCGCGTCGGCCACCATCTGCGGCATGCCCTGCCGCAGCAATTCCAATTGTGCAAGAGCGGCCGAGCCGAGCCACAAAAACGTGTAGCCGGAGATGAGGCCGAAGGCGGCGAAGACCACGACGGAAGCCATAGCCCGCGAGAGAAACGGCAACCGGGCCAGCCGCGTGACCACCGGATGCAATAGATAAGCAATCACGACCGAGATCACCAGGGGCTGCAGCAAGTGCTTGAACCGCCACAAGGAAAGTCCTACAAGCACCAGAAAGACCAAGGAAGCCAGCAATTTGGTGTTCGGACTCCAAGGGCCCGTGGTTTGCTCCGGCAGATAGGGATCGGGCGCTGCAGCCATGTTTGCTGTTCCAATCTGGCGGGGACGGGACTTCGGAGTAGCCATGGGGAGCACGGTCGCGCGGGGTCGGCCGACGGAAGATTCCGCAATAATGCCGGATGCCTGTCCGCGCTCGGGTAGCTCGGGCCGCGCCATTATCCCACTATCCTGGCTCCGGCAAGCCTGTGGAGGTAGACGGATTGGCAGTTTGCCTTGACCCCGCCTCGACCTGGAAATCAGGCGAAGGGATACCGGCAGCCGCCGATGCGCGGGGCGCCCTGACGGAGGCGGGACGTCGGCAGCCCACTCCGGTGCAGTCTCCCGCAGCGCAGTCGGGCCTGGGGCGGTCGCTTCCGAACAGGGACATTGGGGACGCTGGCCCTTTCTCGATCGGGAGAAACTGGGCGGTACCGTCTTCGAGTCGGCCGATCAGACTATAGGCAGACTGCGGCCGGCGACAAGCGAAAGGGGACGGGTCTGCTTGGGCATAGCAACCCGTCGCCCAAAGCGATCACGGCTGCCGCAGCATGCCCGGATCGAATTCGGCATCGCCGCTCCGGCCCACCCCACAACGCTGCAACCTAACCGTGCATCCGGTGGGCCCGGTCGCCCCGCCAAGGACGCGGCGCCTAAACCGGGTTCAGGCGCCCGAGGCGATTTCGAGATTGGCCAGCGCGGCCAAGAGCCGCTTGGGTCCGTGCTCCGCAAATATTATGGAAACTTCTTCCATGCCGTCCTTGATTACGGCGTCAATTACCACGCCGTGGCCAAACGTAGGGTGGACGACCTTCATCGCAGGTTTGAACTGGGGTGCGGCAGCCGGCTGGATTGCGTCGCGAGACGAGTCCGGAGTACTCCAATCGAAGGTCGACCTCCGAGTCTGGGGGCGAAGAGTCGAGGCCGTAGAGACAGGCGTCCTGCGTACAGTCCGGTAGTGGTCGGTGGGACTGAACCAATCAGGAAAATGATCTTGCCGACAGACGCCCTCCGGAATCTCGTCCAGAAAACGGCTGGCCTCGCAATAGCGGAGCTGGCCCCAGAGATTGCGTTGGCCGGGATGGGTGAGAAAGAGCAGATCCTGGGCTCTGGTCACGCCTACGTAGAAGGTGCGCCTTTCCTCTTCCATCGCTTTAATCGCTTGGGAGGACTCGCTGTGAATGCTGCGGCTATGAGGCAGCATTTCTTCGTCCAAGCCGGCGATGTACACCACGGGATACTCGAGGCCCTTGGCGATGTGCAGAGTCATCAGCGTCACTTTGTCTTCCTCTTTCTCCAAGTCGTCCTGACTGGCATGCAAGCCGACATGTTCCAGGAACCGCGCTGTCGGACTTTGCGCCGCGGCGGCCGGTTCCGCGGCGGCGGCCGTGAATTGGGCGGCTATGGCTATCAATTCATGCAGATTCTCTTTCCGATCGGTCTCGTCTTCCTTGCTGTTGTCCAACATAGCGAAATATCCGGATTCTTCCAGAATCCGTTCCAGCAAGACGTGCGGATCCCCGTCTCCCTCCGCTCGGTGCAGGGCGGCGGTCCACCCTTGGAGCAGACTGCTGAACCGTTGCAAGGCTTTCAGCGACCGCCCCGGGAGATCGGGAGGATACAGACGGTACCGTCGCCGGGTCTCCGGATCTGCACCTTCAGGCCCGTCGGCAATCAGATGCAGGGCCTCCGACACGTAGGTGTTCCACTGGGCGCTGCATGCCACCAGGCGGTCCCACGTGACGCGGCCGATGCCCCGCGCGGGCCGATTGACGATCCGCATCAACGATATGTGGTCCCGCGGATTCATTACGAGGCGCAGATACGCCAGAGCATCCTTGATCTCGCGTCGGTCGTAGAACCGCAACGCTCCTACGATGCGGTACGGTAGAGCGGCTCTGCGAAAGGCTTCCTCCAGCTCTCGCGACTGGGCATTGGTGCGATACAGCACGGCTACGTCTTCCCGGCCGTACGCACTCTGCTGCAGCAGGCTGGAAACGCTGCGGGAAATCCATTCGGCTTCGTGCCAAGCGTCGTACGCTTCCAGCACCACCGGCGGGGGTCCGGCCGGCCTGTGGGTGAAGAGCTTTTTGGGGACCCGGTCTCGGTTGTGGGCGATCACGCCGTTGGCTACGGCCAAGACTTGGGGCGTACTTCTGTAGTTCTGCTCCAGCAGTACGGTTCTGCAGTCTTCGAAATCGCGGCGAAACCGGTTGACGTTTTCGTAGTCCGCCCCCCGAAAGGCGTAGATGGACTGATCTTCGTCGCCCACCACGAAAATGTCTTCCTGCGAATCCTCGTATTTCGTCAGCAGGCGCAGCAGGTCGTATTGGACATGGTTGGTGTCCTGGAACTCGTCGACCAGGATGTGGCCCCATTTGCGCTGGTACTTCGTCCGCACCTCCGCGTGCTCCTGCAGCAGGAGGCGCGTATACATCAGGAGGTCGTCGAAATCCATGCCGTTGCTGGCCTGCAGCCGGTCTTGGTACATCTTGTAGAGTTTCGGGACATGAGGATGGGATGCGCTCGCCTCGAGCAGATCGGTCTGTTCCGGCAGTATGCCGTCGTTTTTGAAGAGGCTGACGGCGCGCTTGAGTTCGTAGGGAGTAAGGCCGTCCTCGCCGGTTTCGTCGAGCAGAGTTTTGATCACCTGCGCCTGATCCTGGCTGTCGAAAATGACCCAGTCCCGATCGTAGGGCGTGTACGCGTGCTCGATCCGGAGGATGCGGGCACACGTCGCGTGAAACGTGCCCATGGCCATGGTGGAGCCGTACATGCCGGCCCGGACTCCCGCCTGCCCCACCAAGCCGTACATCTGTTCCTGGACCCGGGATTTCATTTCGGTGGCCGCCTTGTTCGTGAAGGTCACGGCCAAGATGTTCCATTGCGGGATCTGCAGTTCGTGGATCAGATACACCAACCGATGCGTCAGTACCCGCGTCTTGCCGGAACCCGGTCCGGCCAGCACCAGGGTGGGTCCCAAAGGCGCCATGACGGCTTCCCGCTGTTGCGGATTCAGTCGCTCTAGATAGACGGGATCGGAAATCGACATGATGAGCTCCGGACGGCTGCCCCGAGACCGGACTGTGCAGCTCGATCCGGGACTGTCAAACAACGGCGGTTTGCTCCCTCGGGCCGGCGCGTTCCCGGCAACACGGACGCCCCGTGACCGCAGCACAGAGGGCGGGCAAACGGCTTGGCGGCGCGCAGCCGAATTCCGCTCGGCATAGATCGGCAAAGACGTCCAAGGGAAATCCCATCACGCTGGCGGCACAGCCTTCCAGTTCCGCCACGGGCTGAAACACAGGATCCTGCAAGGCATAAGCCCCGGCCTTGTCCAAGGGATTGCCGGCGGCGACGTACGCGGCGATTTCCGTATCCGTGTAGTTTCGCAACCGCAGCCGGGAACGGTGGACGTCGGCGCAGGTCTGGCCGGTGCGGGCGTCCACGATGCAGATGCCGCTGTACACTTCGTGACTGCCCTGGCGCAGCATGCGCAGAAATTCTTCCGCTTGGACATCGTTTTCCGGTTTGCCCAGAATGCGTCCCTGGTACACTACCACCGTATCTGCCCCTACTATCAGGGTCGGGCTCGTCCGGGCCCGTTTCTCGGCCGGAGTCAGGGCGGAAAATACCGTCAGGGCTTTGAGTGCGGCCAGTCGTCGCACCAGATCCGCTGCCGTTTCCGTCGGGTCTCGGGTTTCATCCACGTCGGCCGGTCGAATCTCTACGTGCCACGGCAAGGCTTCCAGCATCTGCCGGCGGCGTGGGCTGGCGGAGGCCAGAATCAAGTCGACTGTCATGTGCGGACGCGGAAAGATCGCGGGCATACCCGAGTCGGCGCTCTGCCTCGCGGGAACACAGCGGCCTGCGCCTCGAGTCCGAGTACTGCAAGTCTACTGAGTATAATCGTAGAGCCTGTTGATTGCCTGCCGCTTGCGCCCGATCGAGTGCGACTGCGGGCAACTAGACCTCGCCTACGAACGGCCGCGGGCCGCCCGCGAAAGGAGCACCCTACATGTCTGTCATGGCTTCTCATCCCGTCACGCGTACCGCCGTCATCGGCTGTGGCAACATGGCCCGGAATCACATCCGCCGTATCCTGGAAGATCCGCGCGGCACCTCCATCGACGTGGTGTGCGAACCCATGGTGGAGAACTACGAAGCCACGGCCCGGTTGTTTGAGCACGCCGGCCACACGCCGCCGCCGAACGTACCCGATCTGCAGGTGTGCCTTGAGCGGTACAAGCAGGATTTGGATGCCGTATTCATCGTAACCCCGCATGCCCTGCACTACGACCATTGCGTCATGTGCTTGGACGCCGGGCTCGAGGTTCTGGTCGAAAAACCCATGGTCGTGAACCAAACCGAAGCGCGCCGGCTCATCGCCAAGCAGAAAGAGTCCGGCAAGCTGCTGACGGTGGCCTTCCAAGGCAGTCTGTCCCCGCGGATCCGCTGGGCGGCGGAACGCATGCAAGACGGCACTTTTGGCGAACTGCGGGCCATCAGCGGCACTGTATGGCAAAACTGGAACACGTTGGGCGACGGCAGATGGCGTAGCGATCCCACGGTCTCCGGCGGGGGTTTCATGTTCGATACCGGGGCGCACTTGATGAATACGATCTCGGATCTGGCCGGCCAAGAATTTGCGGAAGTCGCCGCGTGGCTGGACAACCGGGGCCGCAGAATCGACATCATGGCGGCCGTCATGGCGCGCTTGGAGAACGGAGCCTACGTAACCCTCAACGGCTGTGGCGCCTCCGTGCCCAGTTGCGCCTCGGACATCCGGGTCTTTACCGAAAACGCCACCGTAAGGGCTTGCATGTACGGCAGCTGGCTGGAGGTGCAGCGGGCGGGCGAGCACACCTACGAGTCCATCGAACTGCCTGCCATGCAGACTACGTGGCACAGATTTCTGGAGGTTCGTCACGGCCTGATCGACAACCCCTCCCCGCCCGAAGTGGGACTGAGAATGCTGAAGCTGTGGGACGCCATCAAGGCTTCCGCCGCGCAGGGCGGGCGTCCGGTCCCCTGTTGAACGACGGCGCGGCCGCCTACGGGGCGGCCGCCTTGTTGCATACGATCCGAGCAAGAAGGAGACACCTGTGACTGTTACGGTTTGGAACGAATATCGTCACGAGAAATTGCATGCCGAAATCGGCAAGATCTACCCGACGGGCATCCACGGCGCCATCAAGGCCGGGCTTGCCGATCACGGCATCGTAGACGTCCGCACGGCCACCTTGGACGAACCGGAACACGGCCTCTCGGACGCGGTGCTGGAGTCCACGGACGTGTTGCTCTGGTGGGGCCATATGGCCCACCAGGAGGTAGAGCAGAACATCGTGGACAAGGTGCAGAAGCGCGTCCTGGAAGGCATGGGTCTGATCGTGCTGCACTCGGGGCATTTCTCCAAGATCTTTCGTCAAATGATGGGGACCTCCTGCAGTCTGCGCTGGCGCGAGGCCAGCGAGAAGGAACGCTTGTGGGTCGTCCGGCCTGGACATCCCATTGCCGCGGGCTTACCTCCCTACTTCGAGCTGCAGAACTGTGAAATGTACGGCGAATTGTTCGACATTCCGCAGCCGGACGAATTGGTTTTCATCAGCTGGTTCGAAGGCGGCAATGTCTTTCGCAGCGGCTGTTGTTTCCATCGCGGCAACGGCAAGATTTTCTATTTCCGCCCGGGCCACGAAACCTTCCCCATCTTCCACGACGCCGTCATTCACCGGGTGCTGGCCAACGCGGTGCAGTGGGCTGCCCCTGCCGGCGGGCCGCAGTATCCCTATTCCCAGCCAGGCACGACTCGTCCCGTGGCCATCAACGAAAGGAACGCGCTGGAACCCATCGCCGCCGCGGCCGACGAACGCGTCCGGGTAGGCTAAGGGGTGTCGTCCAACCAGGGATGTGCGGGTACCCTGAGGAGGGGGGGGTACACACAGGTAGGGAGGCGCCGCGCAGGACCGCCGCACCCCGGCGCCCCGCTGCGGACCCCCGACAGTGTCGGCATGCCGGATTGGGGATGCTGCGCCCCGGGGCGGGACCTGCCCCCCGCCTCCGGCGCCGGGCAGCATACGCATCGCCGCTGCCGCCGGGGGCGGCCTCGGGGGAAAATGCCTTCCCGGCTTTCCCGCCCTGGCGGGGCGGGGCCCCGCGGTAGGCCCCGCACGCCGCGGCGTTGCGGCGCTCGGTCCGCTCCGGGCTGGGGTCCTGTGGACTCGATTGTGTCGACGATACCCCCTAGGCTCGGGCCGGCTCGTCCCTGCGGTTGCACGAGACCGCGAAGCGGCGTATCCTAGGGCACACCGGCCGGATCGGCACCGAGCCGCCCGGCGGCCTGCGCAAGGTACAATAGGGCGGAGCTTTCGCCCGTAGCTGCGGCGCCGCATGCCCTGGC
>DAOUKB010000135.1:0-46183 GCA_034421855.1 Anaerolineales bacterium | reverse complement strand
GGAGCTCAGGGCTCGGTCGACTTGTCCGTCCCGCCGGTTTCCCGCGCGCTGCACTTGGAACTGGAGCTGGCCGCCGTGGAACTGACTCCCGGGGCTACCGCGGAAATTGAAATCCTAGTCACGGACGCCCACGGCAGACCGGTGCCGGATGCCGAAATCGTGCTGCTGGCGGTAGACGAAGCCGTGCTGTCTTTGGCGGGTTATCAGTACAGCAACCCCATAGAAACCTTTTACCCGCTCCGATACCGGCATCTTGCTTCCCATCGCCTCGGCGCCCTGTTGCTGCCCTGGAGCCAGGACGCGGCGGCCGTGGCGGCCGGCCGCGGGATGGGCGGTGGCGGCATGGAGGAGATGGCGGAGACGGCCGCCATGGACATGGGCCCGAGACTGATGCGCGCGGCCGCAGTCATGGACGATTCCGCGGACAGCGCGGATTTCGGGTTGGCGGCGGCCGCGAGCGCCGAAGCCGACACCACAGCCGTGCAGGCACGTCGGGACTTCAATCCCTTGGCCACCTTTCGGCCGGCCGAAGCCACCGACGCGGAAGGCCGGTTCACGGCTGCTTGGGACTTGCCGGATCTGGTGGGACAGTACCGCGTCGTCGCGATGGCTACGTCAGGACCTCGGCTGTACGGGTTGGCGGAGACTTCCCTGACTTCTCGTTTGCCGTTGCAGATTCGGGCGCAACTGCCCCGCTTCCTGAATTACGGCGACACTGCCCAACTGCAGTTGATTCTGGAAAACCAGACTCTCGCGGATCAAGCCGTCACGTTGTTTCTGCAGAGCAACGGGCTGTCCTTGGCGCACCAGCAAGAAGGCCTCAGCTACGACGCGGTGGCCTTGACCGTGCCGGCCCAGAGTCGGCGCCTGGTGGCCCGACCTGCCCAGGCCACCCGGACGGGCCCCCAACAGATATTGGCCAGCGTATTCAACGACCAAGTGCAGGACCACCTGCAGGCGGAATTTCCGGTATTTACGCCCGCCGCGCAGGAAGGCTTTGCCACGTACGGTATCGTAGAGGACGAGGTGGCGCTGCAGACTTTCCAGTGGCCTTCCGATGTCCATCCCGAATTCGGGGCCCTCAGCATAGGCGTTTCCTCCACCCTGTTGCAGACTTTGGCGGACAGCTACCGGGACGTTCAGGAACTCCGGTGGCGGAGTACCGAGACGCTCGCCTCGCGTATTTTGGCCAACTCCGCCTTGCGGGAGGTGCTGCCCGCCTTCGCGTTGCCGGATCTGCCTACGGTACAGGAGATCGACGCATCTGTGCGGGCCGACATTCTGCAGCTGCAGGAGTATCAGAATCCAGACGGCAGCTTCCCCTTGTGGCCTGCGGCGCGCCGCGGCGCGGCGTGGCCTTTCGTCTCCGTCTATGCGCTCCATGCGTTGGCCGAGGCCCGCGCTGCCGGTTACGACGTAAACGACCGCGCCTTAGCGGCGGGCCTGTCCTATCTGGCGCACATCGCGAACGAGTTCCCGGCCTATTATGCCCAGCGTACCCGTGACCTCGTCGAATGGTATGCCCTGTACGTCCGCGTCCTGCTGCACGGGGAGGTGGACACGCAGGCCGTCCTGCGCATTTTGCATCGCGACCCGGCATTGCAGACCCAGGCGGCGGAGGCCCTGGCCTGGCGTATCCAAGTCCTCGCCCGGCTCCCCGGGAAGGAAGCGGAAATCCAGGCAGTCTGGGATTACTTGTTCGACCGTGTGCACGAAACTGCCGGCAAGGCCGTGTTTGCCACAACCCGCAGGGAGGAAGAAGGGCACTTGGTCCTTGGTTCCTCGAAACGCTCCGGAGCGCTGCTGCTGCAGGCTTTGCTCGAGACGCGGCCGGACGCCGATCTGATGCCCAAGCTGGTCAACGGACTGCTGGCGGATCGGCGCCGTGGACATTGGGGCAGCACGCAGAACAACGTCTTCGTAATCTTGGCCATGCGCGATTACTATCGCCGCTTCGAGAGCGTGGACCCCGACTTTTTCGGCAGGGTTTGGCTGGACGAAACGTTGGTCTACGACGAGGAATTCACGGGACGCAGTCTCGCTACCCGCCAGACCACCCTGCCCAACTCCTGGCTGGCCGCGGCACAACCCGCGCAGATTCTCCTGCAGCGGGAGGGCGTCGGCCGCATGTACTATCGCCTGGGTCTGGAATACGTGCCTACCGATCTCCGGCTGGAGCCGCTCGAACGCGGTTTTACGGTGCTGCGGTCCTACCGCGGCCTGGACGATCCCGCGGACGTATGGCAGAACGAAGACGGGATCTGGCATATCAGATTGGGGACTCGCGTGGGCATCGACGTCACCTTGGTGGCCATTGGGCCCCGGTACCATGTATCCTTGGTCAGTCCGGTGCCGGCGGGCTTGGAATTGATTAACCCGGCGCTCGCCGGCGCAGCGCCGCCCAGGCCGGATCCCTTTGCCCCTCGGGCAGGGTATTACGGGGCGTGGTACGACCACCACCAGCTGTTGGACGAACGCGCGCAGGCGGTGGCGACGTATTTGCCGGGCGGCGTTTACGAGTACGGTATAGAGGCCTGGGCGACTACCGCGGGGACTTTTCAGGCGCCCCCGGCCGCGGCCTCGGAGATCTATGCTCCCGAGACGTTCGGGCGGGGAGCCACCGATCGGGTGGTTGTGGTCGCGGCAGAGGCAGAGTAGGAGCAAGAGACAGTGAGCTGGCATTTCGAAACCGTGACGCAGCTGGCCGGCATCACGGAAGGTCCCATCTGGGCCGACACCGTCCTGTACTTTTCGCACATCGCCGGCAACCGGGTGATGTGTTTCCATCCCGCCTCCGGTCAAGTCTTTCCGCACATCGTCGATACGCAAGGCAGCAACGGTCTGATGTTGGATCCCGCGGGCTTTCTGTATGCCTGCGAAGGCGGCGGGCGGCGTATGGTGCGCTATGGTTCCGCAGTGGAGCCTCTGGACATCTGTTCCCGCTTCGAAGGCAAGCGCCTCAATAGCCCGAACGACGTGGCCGTGGACCGGCAAGGCCGCGTCTGGTTCACCGACCCGCGCTACGGCGACGACCGCGACGACATGGAGTTGGCTCACGAGTCCGTGTACCGTCTGACGCCCGCCGCGGACGGAAACTGGGAATGCCGGCGCATGACTTTCGATACGACGGCGCCCAACGGCATCCTGCTCTCGCGCGACGAGTCCGTGTTGTACGTAGCGGAAAGCAAGTACGGAGACGACCAGAAACGGGAACTGCGGGCTTACCCGGTCCTCCCGGAGGACGTCTTGGGACCGCATGAGGTGCTGCACAATTTCTACCCCCATCGGGGCATCGACGGCATGTGCCTGGATGCAGAAGGCAACATCGTCGCCACTTCAGGCTGGGAATTGAGCGGGCCAGGCGGCATGATCAATGTGATCGCACCCAACGGCCGCGTCCTGGAAACCCATCCCGTACCCTGTAACCGGCCTACCAACTGTACCTTCGGGGGTCCGCTCTTGCAGACTCTTTTCGTAACCTCCACGGAAGGACACCTGCTGCAGGCCCATACGAACCGCCGCGGGTATCTTCCCTACCTGCATTGAACCGCGGGCTGGATCTGTCCTCCCTGCGAACCGTTCCGACAGCCTCGATGGAGACCGTGCAATGCTGTTGCAACAACTGACACGCTGCCAGATAGAGGACATGGCCCCCACGGGGACCGTAGTGCTGCCGACGGCGTCCATTGAACAGCATGGACCCCATCTGCCCGTCGAAGTGGACACCGTGCTGTGTACGCACGTAGCACAGCAGGCGGTCGCCGCGGCGACGACCCGTTTGACTACGGGAGCGATCTGCCTGGCCCCCACCCATTCCTGGGGCAACTCGCATCATCACCGCCCGTTTCCCGGCGTATTGTCGCTGTCCAGCGACCATTATGTGGCCAGCGTCACGGATATTTTAGAAGGGTTGTTTCAGTCCGGATTTCGCCGGCTCTTCATCCTGAACGGACATGGCGGCAACACGGCCCCCAACGCCGTCGTGGCCCAGGATTTCGTCCATCGGCGGGGATTTCCGGTCCATGTGACGGCGGCGGACTATTGGGACGTAGCCCGCAAGGCGTTGGTGGCTTCGGGCCTGATCGGCGACGAGCGCATTCCCGGCCACGCGGGTGAATTCGAGACCGCCCTGATGCAGGCCGTGAATCCCGAGTCGCTGTCGGCGGCCGGCATGCGGCGGGTCAAGGCCCGTCCTGAACTGGGGACGCCCGTCTACGGTCCATTGCCTACGACCTTGCAATCCCAAGGGGCTTGGGTCGCCCAGGGAGGCTTCTCCGACGAGCCCGCCCAAGGCACGGCTGCCCAAGGCCGACAGATGCTCCGGATCATCGTGTCGGAAGTGGTCGAGGCCTTTCTGGCCTTCCATGCCCTGCCCGCCCCCGACTAAGCAGGCGCCAGGGCGCTTTTTCGCTCTCGCGACCCCGCCGGCCGGGTCCTAGGCGGGAAAGAGGGTAGCCATCTCTCTGTCGCGGACGAGCGCGTCCATGATCGCGTCGTCCGGTTTGGCCGTAAAACGGGAGGCGGCCTCCAGGAGGGCAGGCAGCAGCGCGGGATCTCCGGCTGAATTCAGAAACAGGGGCGGTTGCCCCAAGATCCAGCTCACGGCCGCATCGATGTCGGTCTGCTCTTCTAGAGGTTGATACCAGGTGGTCCGATTCTGCGTGCGGCCTCCCCAAGGCCGCCGCACGAGGCCCTTGATCGTTTGTACGGCCACTCCCCGCTGGCGACACTCGGCCCACAATTGCCGGAAGTCTCGACTGTATTGCGCGTCCTGCGCCAAGACGTAGTTCCAGGGCAACAGCACTGCATCGAACGGGAAGACCTCCAGGCTGCGCAGATGCATGCGGGCGACGGTCAGGCCGTGTCCGGTAACGCCGACGAAGCGGACTTTGCCGGCCTCCTTGGCTTCCAGGGCGGCCTGCAGGGCTCCGCCGTCGCCCATGGCCTGCTGCCACTCCTGGTCGTCGACCAGGTTGTGCAGTTGGATCAGGTCGATCACGTCGACCTGCAAGCGGGCCAGCGACTCGTGGATCTCCCTGTGGGCTGCTTCGTAGGTCCGTCTGCCGGTTTTGGTAGCCAAGAAGAAATCGTCTCTGTGCGCGGACATCCACGCGCCGATGCGCAGTTCGGAATCGCCATAGGAGCGTGCGGTGTCGATGTGGTTGACGCCGTGTTCCAGCAGTTGGGGCAGCAGGCGGTCGGCCTGTGCCTGGTCGCAGGCGCCGACGGCGAATGCCCCGAAGATCAGCGCCGAACTGTCGTGGCCTGTGCTGCCGAAGGGTTGGGTACGCATCATGATGCTCCTTGCCAGGGTACTACCAGCGGAATTTCGAGGGGCCGAAGTCGGCTTCGTAAAAGGGGGAAATCATACGGCCGGGCGGCGCCAGGGCGTCCACGGCCGCGCAGTCTTCGGCGGTGAGCTCGACCGTGGCAGCCGCCAGATTGTCTTGCAGCTGATGGTGAGTACGCGGCCCGATAATCGCGCTGGTGACGCCGGGTTGGTGAAGTACCCAGCCCAAGGCGAACTGGGCCATGCTGCAGTTCTTGGCCGCGACCACAGGCTCGAGGCCCTCGATCACGCGGTAGCAATCGGCCACCAAGCGGGAGTTGCCGCGGTCGGATCTGGCATATCGGCTGCCGGCCGGCGGGGGTTGGTCGCGCCGATACTTGCCCGTCAGCAGGCCGCCGGCCAGCGGACTCCAAGGCAGGATGCCCAGGCCGTAGGAAAGCGCCATGGGCACCAATTCCCTTTCTATGCGGCGGTCCAGAATATGATAGGGCGGTTGCTCCGTCACGAAGCGGTTCAGGTGGTATTCCTTAGATACCCACAGAGATTCCACGAGCTGCCAGGCGGCGTAGGTGCTGGTGCCGATGTAGCGCACCTTGCCGTCGCGGATCAGGTCGTCCAAGGCGCGTAGAGTCTCGTCGATGGGCAGGTCGGTACGGGGCCGGTGCAACTGGTAGAGGTCGATGTAGTCGGTCTGCAGGCGTCTGAGGCTGGCATGACACTGCTCGATCACGTGCCGCCGGGACGTGCCTTGCATGTTCGGATCGTCGTCCGCCATGCCGCCGTGTACTTTGGTGGCCAGCACCACGCGGTCCCGCTTGCCGGTCCGCTGCAAGGCTTCGCCGGTGATCTCTTCGCTGACGCCGCGGGAATACACGTTCGCGGTGTCGATGAAATTTACGCCTGCGCCCAAGGCCGTGTCCACCATGGCGTACGCTGCGGTGGGCTCTGTGGCTTGACCAAACATCCAGGTGCCCAGACAGATCGCGGACACCTTGACGCCGGTTCTGCCCAGAAGTCTGTATTCCATTGCTTTCCCCCTCTTGAATGAAGATGCCGGACCGTAACGCCGCAGCGCCTCTACGGGCCGCGGCGAGGACAGCATAGCTGCCGCCGGCAGCTATTGGACCGCAAAATCGGAGGCGGCTTGCTCGGCGCCGGCGGGCAGTTGGTCGAGCAGATTGCCGCGTTCTTCGATCTGGGCGCTGTCCTGCAGGGCTTGGAGCCACTGCCTGAAGTTGGCGGCTGCTTCGGTCTGGATCTCGGCGGCGGGACGTTCCGCCTCCCCGTTCACGTCCAGCACTTGGATGATGTGGTAACCGAAATCCGTCTTGACCGGCTCGCTCAGCTCGCCCACGGCCAACGCGAACGCCGCCGCCTCGAACTCCGGCGCCAGCCGCCCTTCACGGATCCAGCCTAGATCTCCGGCGTTGGAATCGGCCGACGGGTCGTCGCTGTACAGCGCGGCCAGATAGGCAAAACTTTCCCCTTGCGCCATCCGGTCCAGCAATTTCTCCGCCAAGTTCCTGGCTTCTGCTTCGGTGCGCCCGAAGGCGGGGTTCTCGGCGTCCGGAGCATCAAATCCCAAGAGGATGTGACGCGGATGGACTTGTCTTTCCGTCTTGACTACGTCCCGTTCGCCGATTTCCCGAGACATGGCCTGGCGCAGCAGCCCGGCGCGCACGAGGTCTCGGTATTCTGCCAGGCTCAGGCCGAAATCCGCTCGTACCTCGTTGTCGATGCCTTCCAGTCCCTGCTCCCAATCTGTCGCCGTCAGCACATCCGGCGTCGGCAAGGGTCCGGATGCTTCCCCCGCTTCCGCCCGGGTGGCCGCCGCTTCCACGGTGGCTGTGGCTTGGGCCGCCGTCACTTTGCCGTAGCGGTTGGCGATTTCTTGTTCCAACGCCGTTTCGATATCCTGCGCCGAAACGGTCACGCCTTCCGCCGCCGCGGCCCGCGCCAGCAAAATGTCTTCGATCATTTGGGTCTTGACGAACACCCCGAGACTGAAGGCGTCCTGCAGATAATTGGCCAGTCGAGTGACTTCGGCTTGAGTTTGGGGCTGGCTGCCGAACTGGCTTTCCACCATACGGTAAAACTGCCAGCGGGTTTCCATGTTGGCTCTTTCGTAACGGTAACGCTTGCGGAATTCCGCCGTGGTCACCGGCTGACCTTCGACTATGAAGGCCGTGGTGTTCGGTTGGTAGACCAGGGTGTACAGCAGGCCCACCAGAATGAAGAGGCCCGCCAGTCCCGCGGCCGCGGCTCCCAACAGTATGAAGCGGCGATCCCGCTCTCGCTGACGCCGCCGGCGCCGCAGTTCCTTGGGCGTGACGCGGCGCGCGGCCGCCTCCTTCTTGGCCATCGGTCAGCCGCCTGATCGCGGGCCCGGACGCGAGACGGAACGTAGGCCCATGATCAACGACGGCGACGATGGCCTTGAATGTGAGCCGGCGTATAGGGCAGCAGCGCCAGATGGCGGGCCTGCTTGATGGCGGTCTTGATGCGCCGCTGGGTCTTGGCGTCGACCCGTGACTTGCGCCGGGACAGAATCCGTCCCTGTTGGTCGATGAAACGGGCCAGGACCGTC
Source organism: Anaerolineales bacterium (assembly GCA_034421855.1). Classification (GTDB taxonomy): domain Bacteria; phylum Chloroflexota; class Anaerolineae; order Caldilineales; family Caldilineaceae; genus Bin34. The sequence goes on along the minus strand of DAOUKB010000135.1, from coordinate 38,306 downwards.
ACGTCCTTGTAATTGATGGAATCCGCATCCACCTCTACGACCGGCTGACGGGGATTGAAACGGGAATGGGAGGGGCCGCTGCGGGGCTCGTAGACGGCCGGACGTCGCATCCGGGGATCCGTAATCTCCTCTGCGTTCTCCCGGCTCTCCCGGCGGCCCGACGCGGCAAAGCGGCGAGCCCCGGCCCGCGGGGGTCCCCGCCGCGGCGGCCGCGACGAGTCTTGCACTCCGGCCGGAGCCCGCGGCACGGGGGTCTCGGCCGCCGGCGCGGCGGCCGGCGGTCCCCCCTCGGGGGCAGCAGGGGAGGGCGTCTCGGCCGCGGGCGCAGGCCCCGCCGGGGCATCCGTCTGTGCCGTCACGTCCGTCTCGGCTTGGGTTGCGGCTGCGCGTACCTCCGCGCGGTCTTCAGGTTGGGAGTTCTCGGTCGTTGCAGGGTTGTCCATGAGTTTCACCAGCCGTGAGGCCAAGGGCTCGGGTCAGCAGAAAGCAGGGCCAAAGGGACCCCATGCGGGTCTGTCGGTCTGCACAAGGAAGATTACGGGGTTGCGGCTGCAGAATAGCGAGTGACCAGGTAGCGCATCACATTCTCGTCCAAGTTGAGCAGACGCTCGATCCGTACCACGTTCTGCGGATCTACTTCTACATGCAGGAGGACGTAGTAGCCTAGGGTTTTCTTGGCGATGGGATAGGCCAGTCTGCGCGTTCCCCAATGATTTTCGAAGACGACGCGGCCGTCGTTGCGGTCGACGGCTTGGTGTACCTTCTGGTTGGCGGCTTCGAGATCGTCGTCGCGCAGTTCCGGAGTCAGAATATATACGAGTTCGTAGGTGCGGGTGTCCGCGCTCATGCCTGGTACTCCTTCCACGGGCTTGCACGTGCGGGCGCGCACGCACAGAAAGATCAGACGAGTCGCCAGTGTAACATGCCGGTCGATGGGATGCCGAAATCGGCGCGCCGGAAATTCGTCGCTGTTCCCCACTCGGGGCGCGCCGGGCCGGGCGCTTGCGGGGCTTATTTGCGCGCCACGAATATCATTACGTCCGAATCGGCGGTCAGGGGCTCCTTCCGGTAGGAACCCCACACCGCGTGCACGGCAAAACCCGCTTTTTCCAGCATCAGCACGGCTTCGTGCCGCCACAGGAAGCGGAGGGCGAAGCGCGCGGCCACTTGCTCCAAGCGATTGTCCGCAAACAACGTTTCGTAGGTGATGTATGTCCACTGCAGCTGTCGTCCCCAATCCACCTCTCGCCGCACCCATTTGGTTACGGTGGAGCCCGCGGCCGCACCGGTCCAGCGGTCCGTGGTGTAGCCTACGCCGTGCTGCCGTACCAACTCTTCCACGGGCGGATTGAAAACATCGAGCACCAGAGTGCCCCCCGGCCGCAAATGCCGGTAAACGCAGCTCAAGGTCCTCTCCTGGGCGGAACTGTCGGCAGCATGCATCAGCGTGTTGGAAACCAGCAAGGCCAAGCCGTAGTCCCGTCGCTGCAGTTCGAAAGCCGTCATGTCGCCCAAGATCAGATGCCACGGCGCGGCGCCGCCAATCGCTTGGCAACGCTGCCGGGCCAGATCCAGCATGACCGCCGACAGATCCAACCCGTCGCACGCCCGACCGGCTTCCAACAGGGCGGCCAAGACCCGCCCCGGCCCGCAGCCGAGTTCCAGCACGGGACCCGCGCCGCGCGCGGCCAGGCTCCGATAGAGCTTCAGATCTGCCGTCTCGCAGCGGTAGTCGGCCTCCAGGAAGGGAGCCACCTTCGCCAACTGAGTGAGCAGATCGGTCTGTGCGCGACGTGACTTGGACACAAGCGGGAATGCAGGGGAAGGCGTCGGCCGCTCCCACCGACGTCTATGACGAGATAGGCTAAAATGGGATCTTACCTGTTGCTGTAACCTGGTTGCAGCTTCTGCGTCGCCTCTGCGGGGCGGCGTTTGTATATTGAATCCTCACGGATTGCGAGTTGTTAAGTTATGGACGACAAGACCAGCATGCCGATTACCCTGGAAGGCAAGCAGAAACTGGTGGCCGAACTGGAACGCTTGACCACGCAGGGGAGAGAGGAAATCGCCCGGAAACTGAAGGAAGCCATTGCCCACGGCGATCTACGGGAAAACGCGGGGTACGAAGAGGCGAAAAACGCGCAAGCGCTTTTGGAATACCGGATCCAGAGACTGACCAACGACCTGGCCCACTGCGTGGTGATTGATGCCGATCGGCATCCCACCGACTTTGTGGCGCTGGGCCACAAAGTCGTCATTCAGGAAGAGGGTACCGCCCTGGAGGAGACCTACTTTGTCGTGGGCAAGTCGGAAACCGATCCTGCACGCGGCCGCATCAGCAATCAGAGCCCGTTGGGCAAAGCCATGCTGGGCCAGCGCGTAGGTTCGGTCTTTACCTTCGAGACTCCCGCGGGTCGGCTCGAGTTTCGCATTCTGCGTGTGGAGCCGGCATGACGGGCGCAGAGCAAAGCGCCGGGCGCCCCGCCGGTGCGGAGTCGCCCTTTGCCCCGGCCCGGCTCACAGATCAAGAACGGGGCCGGCTGGCAAAACGCGCGGCGTTGCAGGCCGCCGGCATCGATCCATATCCGCTCCGGGTGCCGCGTACGCATACCATTGCCGAAGTCCGCGCCTTGGAACCTGCGCCGGAGGCCGCCGGCGAGGCTTTGTGGGTTACGGGCCGCCTCCTGCTGCGGCGCGACCTGGGGCGCATGTCCTTCGGCACGATCGACGACGGTACCGGCACCATTCAGATTATGGTGCGGAGCAACAAGGTGGACAAGGCGTGGTTCCGACAGATCTGGAGCAAACTCGTCGATCTGGGCGACTTGCTGGCCGTGGCGGGTCACCTCGTCACTACCCGCACCGGCGAATTGACCATTGATGCCTCCCGCGTGGTGATGGCCGGCAAGTCCCTCAAGCCGCTCCCGGACAAATGGCACGGCATGCAGGATCCCGAGGCGCGGTATCGCCGCCGGTATGTAGATCTGGTGGCCAATCCTGCCGTGAGACAGATTTTCCGCACGCGCGCCCAGGTAGTCCAGAGCATCCGAAGTTACCTGGACGGCGCCGGGTTCCTGGAATTCGAGACTCCGGTCCTGCAGCCCATATACGGCGGAGCCGCGGCCCGCCCCTTCGTAACCCACCACAACCAACTGCACCAAGCCCTGTACCTGCGTATCAGTTTCGAGTTGTACCTGAAGCGCCTCATTGTGGGCGGCTTCGACAAGGTATATGAAATCGGCCGGGATTTCCGCAACGAAGGCGTGAGTTTCAAGCACAACCCGGAATTCACGCAGCTCGAATTCTATGAGGCCTACACGGACTATCTGGGCGTAATGTCCCGCCTGGAATGCATGATCGTCCACATTTTGCAGACGGTGCTGGGCGACACCCAGGTGGAGTATCGGGGCAAGACCATCTCGTTCGCTCCGCCGTGGCCCCGCCAGACTCTCGCGGACGCCATCCAAGAAAAAACCGGACTCGATATCCGCGCCTTGACCTCGCAGGCAGAGCTGGGCGATGCCATGCGGGCCCAAGGCATGGAGGTCGCGGCCGATGCCCATTGGGGGCAATTGGTAGACCATCTTCTGTCTCGCTATGTCGAGCCGGACATAGTCGAGCCGGTGTTCCTGCTCGACTATCCGCAGGCCATTTCCCCGTTCGCCAAGCAGAAGCAGGACAATCCGCAGCTGGTGGAAAGATTCGAACTGTTTGCAGCCGGCATGGAGCTGGCCAACGCCTTTACCGAAATCAACGATCCCGAAGATCAGTACCAGCGGTTCTTGGACGAAAGCTACCGCGGGGCCCAAGGCGACGCCGAAGCCAGTCAGATGGATCTCGACTTCGTGGAGGCTTTAACCTGGGGCATGCCGCCGACAGGCGGGTGCGGTCTAGGCGTAGATCGATTGGTGATGCTGACGACCGGTCAAACCACCATCCGGGAGGTCATCCCCTTCCCGCACTTGCGCCAAAGCTAGGACCCCGCTCTGCGGACGGCAGAGCCTCTGCGCCCAGCCCGCGCGGGCACCTCGCACATACACGCCTTGCGGTTCGGGCGCGCCCGGTATGGTTTCTATAGGGATTTAGGTCGGGGCGAGAGGATTTGAACCTCCGACCTCAGCGTCCCGAACACTGCACGCTACCTGCCTGCGCTACGCCCCGAGGAAAAAGAATCAATACGCAATTCTACACCCGTCTTGCGGCGATGGGTGTAAAAAATGTCCCTGCCTGTGGCCCCGGCAGGAGCAGGCCAGGGGCGTTGCCGGCAACGCCCCTGGCCTCGTCCATACCGCCAGCGACCGCTAGTTGTGGCTCAGAAAACTGGGCAGACCATTGGAGTGGCGCGTGGAAGCAGGCCGTATAGACACACGCTCGACTTCCCTGCGGCCGTCCCGCTCCCGCGGCCGCGTGACCAGAGTATTGCCGATGGCGGAGGTGACGCTGGTGCGCCGTTCCTGGGGAATGCCGGTCGCCAGCAAAGTCACGTGAATCTCGTCTCCCAGATCCGGATCCAAGGCCCAACCCTGGAAAATCTGCGCATTGCCGTCCAGCCGTTCCTTGATGGCTTCGGCGATTTCGTTCATTTCCTGCATCTGCGGCGGAGTCTTCGCCTTGATGTTGTAGGCTACGGCGGTGGCGCCTTCGATGGAGGTGTTCAGCAGCAAACTGCTGATGACCTGCTCGGCCGCTTCGCTGGCCCGACTGTCGCCCACGCCTCGGCCGATAGCCATCATGGCGGCCCCCTTCTGCTCCAAGACCGTGCTGATGTCGGCGAAGTCGAGATTGATTTCCCCCTCGGTGGTGATCATGTCGCTCAGACCCACCACGCCTTGCTTCAGGACTTCGTCGGCGGTGCGGAAGGCCTCCACTATCGTGGCCTTCTTGTCCAAGATTTCCAGCAACTGATCGTTCTCGACCACAATCAGGGCGCTGACGAACTGTTCCAGCCGTTCCAGAGCCCTTTCGGCGACATTGCGCCTTATTTGGCCTTCCGTGGAGAAAGGCATGGTGACCACCCCCACCACCAAGGCGCCGGCGCGCACGGCCGCCTCGGCCACCACCGCGGAGGCCCCGGAGCCGGTACCGCCGCCCATGCCGGCCGTAATGAAGACCAAATCCGCGTCCGCCACGATGGCTTCTATTTCGCTCAGATTCTCTTCGGCGGCCTGTTGGCCCACTTCCTCCTTGGCTCCTGCGCCGAGACCCTTGGTCAGCTTCTCGCCGATGCGGACCCGCTTGGGGGCGCTGGATCGGTGCAGGGCCTGCTGGTCCGTATTGATGACGATGAATTCGACGCCCTGCGTCCCCTCTTCAATCATGCGTTCGACGGCATTTTGGCCGCCTCCGCCGACTCCGATGACTTTGATGGTCGCGAAATTTTCGCTGAAGGGAGACTGGGTATTCATTGCCGGGGTTCCTTGGAGTATTGCGACGGGCCAGAGACGAACGAAACGTAAAAACGTTACGCCTATGGTAACAAGAATCAGACCAGGCTGCTAACAGGAGACTGCCAAGAGTCTCCCTATTATACAGAGAGTCCCCCGATCCCCCAGTTTCGCAGCGCGGCCGGAAACGGGCCCCGGACCTCAGTCGACATTGCCAGGCAGAAAGAGAGCCCACAGCCTGCGTAACGGGTGGGACGCGGGCGCCACGGGGGCGCGGGGCAGGGTGGGCGGTCGCTTGGGAGACTGGACGCGCGCCGCGCCTCGGTGCAACAAGCCCAGCAGGACTCCGTGCGTCGCCATGGCGACGCCGGCGGGCAGACTGCGGATTGCCGGAGTACGCGGCGCTTCTGCGCGGCGCACCGGCAATTTGAAATGCGTCCGGCAACTGTCGGGCAGGCGAGACAAACGACTGCCGCCGCCGGTCAGGACCAATCCGGCGGGCAGGGAATTCCGGAGACCGGCATGGCGGAGACGGGAATCCAGTTCGTCCCACACCTTCTGCAGCCGGGCCGACAGAATTTCGGACAGGAAGCGGCTGGAGAACGTGACCTCTCCCTGATCGCCGAAGGCCAGAGCCCGGATGGCGGCCTTGGGCTCCGGCGCGGGCAGAGCGGATCCGTGAGCACATTTGACCCGCTCCGCTTCCTCCCACGGGCAATGCATGAAAGCGGCCAGTTCCTGCGTGAAGTTGGCGCCGCCGTAGTCCAAGGCATGCACAAACTGGACCTGTTCGTTCTGTACGGCGACCAGATCGGTGGTGCCCGCCCCCAGGTTCACCAGGGCTACGCCCATGCGTTCTTCTGCGGGAGTCAGCGCGGCACGGCTTTCGGCCAGCGAAGCCACGACCAGTTCTTGGACTTCCACGTCCGTCGCCGCCAAGCACCGGCGCAAGTTGCCGAGGGTAGGGGAATGGCCGCTGACGATCAAGGCCTCCAAGCCTAGACTCGTCGCCTGCATGCCGGTGGGGTCTTTGACGCGAATGCGGCCGTCCAAGGTCCAGGTACCCGCCAGCGTGTCGACCACCTGGCAGTTTTCTTTGAGTTGGATCTGGCGGACCTGCTGCAACACTTGCTGCATGTCGGTCGCCGTGATCTGGCGGGTCCCGCTGAAGGGCAGTACGGCGGAGCTGACCACGGACTGCAGGTGAGAGCCGGAAATGCCCACGTACGTCTGCCCCATGCGTTCTCCCGCTGCGTTTTCCGCCGTCTCGACGGCCGCTTGCAGGCAGCGCTGGGCCGCGGCGACGTCTACCACGTGGCCCTGCACGATGCCGGCGCTGGGCGTGTCGGCCCAGCCCAACAGGGTCGCGGCCGCCTCGGAGGGTTCCACGCGGGCGATGGCCGCCCGGATATGGGCCGACCCGATATCGATGGCTGCTACCCGCGGAGAGGACAAGGCGGACCCTGGCTACCTGTAGTACGGTTTGGTCAGCGGCCGCACGTCGATCAGTTCTACGTTCTCCTCCTGGGCCGCCACAAAAGCTTCTATGGCGCGCAAATTGGCCAGTTTCTGGGCAAGTTGCAAGCCATTCCCCCAGAAAACGCGGGTGGTGCTGTGGGGGATTATCAAGTGCAGACCGTGTGCCTGGGAATAGAAGAAGTGTTGCAGAGATGCCGATTCCGGCCCAGCCCGGTCCTCGTATTCTTGTTGCAGGACGAGGACCGTATTCACCAGTTCGGGATCCAAACGGGCGGTGGCAATGGCGTGTGGCTCTTCCCGGTTGAGAGACGCTTTGCCTTGCAAGTCGTACAGAGTCAGATACTCCAGGCCGTTCAGAGCCGTCTCGGGGTCGACGGTGGAAAGCGCCCGCGCCGTGCCGTCCGCCAGCACCGCATACGCGCCGTCGCGGGTGGCCCACACCAGGGTCGGGGTCGCTTCCTGCAAGGTGACTGTCACCGTGCTCGGGAAATAGGTCCGGACCCTGACGTCCGTGACGAAGGGGTTGGCCAGCACGGCGGCCCGTATGCGCTCGGGTCGTTGCCACAGAATGTGGGTGCCCATCACATCCTGGAAATCGCCTGCCTCCCGCGGCAACAGGTACGGATCCTGCCCCGGCAGTTCATAGGCGCTGAGGACCCGAATCTGCAGATTGGGCGGATCCACGTAGAACTGCGGGTCGAGAGCCGTCCATCCGGCCGTGCCCGCCAGGATCAGGAGCAACGCCAGGCTGACGAACTTGCTGGGGAACCAGCCGCTGCCCCGCAGAAACTGCAAGGTGAGCAGGCTCAGCGGAGCGACCAGCATGTCTCGTCCCATGCGCAGGACAGGTCTAAGGTGTCTGGTCCAGAGCTGCCGGCCCCGACGCCGCGTCGCGGCTACCTGGGAATGGCGGACAATCCGGCGGGTCAATGCGGTCAGGCGGGACATGGGTAGGGCCACGACAGGCGGCAGCGGCTAGGACAGCGAAGTCCGCAGCTTCTGTTTGGCGGCATGACGTTCCAAGGCGATATCCAAGAGCCGTTGCATGAGTTGCGCGCGGGAGAGGCCGGAAGCCTCCCACAGCTTGGGGTACATGCTGATGGAAGTGAAACCGGGAATCGTGTTGACTTCGTTGAGAAAGAGTTCGTTGCTGCGACCATTCATCAGGAAATCGACCCGTCCCATGCCGCAGCCCTCCAGAGTGCGGAAGGCCTGGACGGCCAAGTCTTGCAGTTTCGATACGGTGAGCGGGGGCAACGGGGCCGGGATGAGCAGTTCCGCGGAGTTGTCGATGTATTTCGCATGATAGTCGTAGAAGCCGGTTTGCAGCCGAATTTCGCCGGGAATGCTGGCCCGCAGTTCGTGCCGACCCAGCACGCTGACTTCCAGCTCGCGGGCATGCGGCACGGCCGCCTCGACTATGACCTTTTCGTCGTAACGCAGGGCCTGCCGGACAGCCCCTTCCAGTTCCTGCGGATCCCCGACGGAGCTGACCCCCACGCTGCTGCCCAAATTGGCCGGTTTGACGAAGGCCGGAAAGCCCACCGCCTGGTGCACCCGGGCCCAAGGGATCCCGGCGTGCTCGGACAGCGCGGCGCTCTGGAGGACGAGGTAGGGAGTGACGGGTATTCCCGCCGCCTGCAACAGCCGCTTCGCCACGTCTTTGTCCATGGCCAGCGCGCTGCCCAGTACGCCGCATCCCACGTAGGGCACGTTGGCCAGCTCCAACAAGCCCTGCAAGGAGCCGTCTTCGCCGGTGGGCCCGTGCACCATGGGAAAAACCACGTCCACGTCCCCCCAGACCCACTTGCGGCCGGAGCTCGGCAACAGGGCCAGATCGTCTTGCGCCGCATCGGGGGTGCCGCTGGGCAAGGCAGGGAAAGTACCCGATTCCAAATGCCAATGTCCCGATTGCGCAATGCCAATGTCCACGGTCTCGTGTCCTGCTTCGCGCAAGGCTTCTCTTACGTTTTGCGCGCTGCGCAGAGACACTTCGTGCTCGCAGCTGCGGCCGCCGAAAATCAGGGCGATACGCATGGTCCCGTTACCTTGGTGCTTCGTTTCCGACAGGGTCAGGCCAGTCTCCGGCCAGCCCGATTTCCGGTTGCAACAGAATGCCGGCGTGATCCCATACTCTGTGGCGCACGGTCTGGATCAGGGACAACACGTCCCGCGCCCGGCCCGGCCCTTGTCCCGGCTGCTTGATGATGAAGTTCGCATGCTGCTCGCTCACGGCCATTGCGCCGCAGGTCAAGCCCTTGCAGCCTGCCGCCTCGATCAGCGCGCCTGCAAATTGACCGGGCGGATTCCGAAAAACGCTGCCTACGCTGGGGGCTGTAGGCTGCGTCGTGCGGCGGTGTTGCAGGAAGCGCCGGGCTTTGGCCTGTATTGCGGCGGGGTCTCCTTGGCGCAGCTGCAAGCGCACGCCGACGACGACGGGGTGCAGGGCCGCCTTGACGGGCCCGCGGGACTTCAGGCTGCTGTGTCGATAAGTCAGGCGCAATTCCGCGGCAGGGATCCAGCTGCAATGGTCTGCGGCTCGACATATCTCGACTTCGCCCAAGCATGCCGCAATATCGCTGCCGTGTGCGCCGGCATTGCCCACTACGGCGCCCCCGAGAGTTCCCGGAACGCTGACCGCCCATTCCAGCCCCGTCCAATGCCGTTGCATGCTGAAACGCGCGCATTGGGCCAAGAGCAGCCCGCTGTCCGCCTCCAAGGCGACCGTCGCTCCCGTTTCCGCGTATCGAATGTGCCGACAGCGATTGAAGATGGTCATGCCGGACATGCCCGCGTCGGCAAACAGGGTGTTCGTGCCTCCTCCCAGCAGATAGAAAGGGATCCTGCAGGCGTAGGCCCGGCGGACCAACAGGCGCAAGTCTTCGTTACGGTCGACCGTAACGAAGCGCTCCGCACAGCCCCCCACTTTGATGGAGGAGTATTGGTCCAGCGGCACATTGCTCTCCAGCGTAAGCCCTAGTTGGTGGGAGATATAGCGGCTGAAGTCTTCGTCCATGCGTACTCGGTATGCATCCTAGGCGGAGAGCTGCGGACTGCGGGGAGCCGGGGACTGCCGATCCCCCGCGCCGGGTGCGGTTTTCGTCAAGTATGCCAAGAGTCTCGTGGTCAATGCCGTACAGTCTCCGGCCCCCATGACGACCACGGAGGCGCCGGGTCTCAGTTCGTCCTGCAAAAGGGCAAAGGCCGCGTCTTGACTTTCGCAATAAGTGGCCGCCGGGTGGGCGTGGGCGACGGCGCGATGCAAATGGCGGCCGTCCTTCCCGTCGGCCGGAGCTTCCCGAGCGGCGAACGTGGGCAGAATGACGACTCGGTCCGCCGCTCCAAACGCCCCGGCGAACTCCGGGAGCAAGGCTGCCGTACGGCTGAAGGTATGGGGCTGAAACACGGCCCACAAGGTGGCCTGCGGGTGCTGGCCCCGCGCCATGTCGAGCGTGTGCCGCACCGCGGTCGGATGGTGAGCGTAGTCGTCGAAGAGATGCACTCCGCCCGGGCTGCCTCTGTGCTCGTAGCGCCTCCGTATGGGTTGGAAACGTCCGAGCAAACGGGCGGTTTCCGGCGGGTGGGCTCCCACCTGACAGGCGGCCAGCCAGGCTGCGGTGGCATTGCACTGATTAAACACGCCTGCCGTCTGTAACCGGCTCTCGAACCGCGCCGTACCGTCTCGGGCCACGATGGCGAAAGTGGACCCCTGGCTCGCGTCGGGATGCTTGGGCTGCACCCGCCAGTCTCGTTCCGGCTCCACACCGAAGGACACATGTTGGAGCGGAACGCCCCGCCGGGTATCCCGCCATGCCTGCAGGAACGGACTGTCGCCGTTGTAGATCACGAATCCCCCAGGGCGAATCCGGTCGAGAAACGATGCGAACGCAGCATGGAGATCCTCCGGCGCGGGATAACAGTCCGGATGATCCCAGTCCACGGATGTTACGACGGCCCCCCTGGGCGTGAGGCCTAGAAACATACCGTCGTATTCGTCGGCTTCAATGACGAAAAGGCGTTCTCGGCCCGCCTGCCCCGATTCCATTTGGGGGCTGACGGCTCCGATCACGTACCCCGGCGCGCGGCCGAGGGCCTTCAGAATCTGGACCAACATGGCGGTCGTGGTGCTCTTGCCGTGCGTGCCCGCAACGGCCAGGACGTCACGCTGCGCCAGCAGCGCCGGCAGAAATTCGGCCCGGGTAGCCTGGGGCAACGCCATGGCGGCGACTTGTCGCAGCTCGGGATTGGACGCCGGTACGGCGCTGGAGCGGAGCACCACGTCAGGCCTCCGCGTCACGTCCAACCCCTGCAGGTGGGCCGGGGTCTGGCCTATGGTGATCTGAATGCCGCGCTCCCGCAGTTTCGCCGTGGTCGCGGAAGGTCGCAGTTCACTGCCGGCCACCTGGATCCCCATGTCCTGCAGCACCATGGCCAACGGGGCGAGGCCGGCTCCGCCGATGCCCATGACGTAGACGCGCAGCGCGGGATCGCGGACACGCAGCATCCGATCCCACAGCGGGGCGGGGCGACGGTCAGACATGAACGGTACGGGCGGCTGTACAACGCGGCCGGGCCGGAGCGCACAGGGGCCGTGACAGCGGATCCCGAATGCGGTTGCGGCGCTGTGGGGTGCAATACGAAAGCGGCAATCCGTCCCCTCTGCGCTCTGACGGCAACGGACCTAGCGGTGGGGTTGCCGACGCCGGCTGACCAGGTAAATGAGCACGGCGATGGCCAGCACCGTGAGCACGGTAGCCCGATTGGCCATGGCGGCGTCCAGCAGCTCGGCGACCCGCGCGGCAACGTCCGCAGATTGTCCCTGCGGCAGTCCCAAGGGGGGCCATAACAGATTGCGGCTCAGCAGGGGTACCAGCAAATGCAGGTAGAGGGCCCCGCTGCCTAGAGCGGCCACGGCTCCCAGCCAACGCCGGGGGTTCGTGCCTTGTTGCACTTTGGTTTGCGAGAACCAATAGGCTGCGCCGCAGGCCGACAACCACACCAGCAAGGCAAGCGGAGATTCCTGCAGCTGACGCCGCAGGGTCAGCCAATCGAGACCCGGCGCCAAGTCGGACCAAGCCGGCAGACCTCCCTGGCCGGCCGCCAGGTGGGTCCACAGCGAAGCATGGACTTGGTTCTGCACCAGCGCTACGGTGGCCAGTACGGAGGTCGAAGCTCCCAGCACCAAGAGCTCGCGCTTCAGACCGCGTACATACCCGATGCCGGCACACAGTGCAAAATAGAAGAAAACCGCGATCAACGTCTGGTTCATAGGGCGCGGCTCGAGGGTAGGACCTGCTCCAGGATGGCCTGCGCCCCGCACAAGGCGCCGTCGGAGCGCGCCAGGCCGTGGAGGCGTTTGGCCATGGCCCGCCTGCGCTCGGGATGCTGCAAGAGACTTTCCAAGGTGGGCCACAGTCGCTCCGGCAGTTCCGCATTGTCCAACACCATGCAGGCTTCGTGTGCCAACAGCGCGCGGGCATTGGCTTTTTGATGACCGCCGGAGCCGGGCAGGGGCACCAGTACGGCCGGCGTGCACGTCACCGCCAATTCGCCCAACACGCTGGCTCCGGACCGCATCACGGCCAAGTCCGCACAAGCCAGAGCCGCGGCGAATTCCGCGTGCAGATAAGGGACTATCTTCAGACGGCTTTGCCGTTCCGGGCCCAAGACCAGTTTGTCCACCCGCGCCGTAACGGCAGGGTATTCGCCTTCCCCGGAAATCAGCAGCAATGCGCAGTGGTCCAGCAGCTGCTCCAGACAGTCCAGGACCGCATTGTTGAGACTCCGGGCCCCGAGACTGCCGCCGCTGACGAGCAGCAGCGGCAACGCCGCGCCGTCGGCGTGCGCGGCGGACAGGAATTCCGGCCCCCAGGCTTGCGCCAAGGTCCGCCGGGCGCGGGTCCGGTCTTTGACGGCCTCGAGCAGCGAGGCCCGCAGGGGATAGCCGGTGACTACGCCTTTGCCGCGCGTATGCGGCAGCGCTCCTTCGTGCCCGACCAGCACCTTGCAGGCCACGCGTATGAGCAAGCGGTCGGTGAGCCCGGGCGATGCGTCCGGCATGAAATACAGCAGCGGAATCCGCAGCAAGTACGCCGCGAAGGCCCCCGGGGCGGCCGCGTTGCTCCCGGTGGCCAGACAACAATGCGGCCGAAATCGGGCCACCCACCACAGCGCTTGCAACGTGCCGAAACCGACCCGGATCAGACTCAGCGCCTGGATGAGCGGATTCACGGACCTGATCTGGCCGCTGCTCACCTGGCGATGTCGGATGCCGGCGGCTTCCACCAATTTGCGGGACATGCTCCCACCGCGCCCCAACCACTCCAGTTCCACGCCTATGCCTTGATGCCGACACAAGGTCCGAAAGCTGTGCAGGATGGACAGGGCAGGATACACGTGGCCCGCAGTGCCGCCGCTGGAACACAGAATCTTCATGCCGGCCCGGTTGCGCGCGGCGCGCGTGCTGCTTTGCGTCGGCAGTGATCGATGTTGACCAAAATGCCCATGGCCGTCATCCACATGACCAAGGAGGAGCCGCCGTAACTGATGAAAGGCAACGTCAGGCCGGCTACGGGAAAGAGACTGAGCACCACGGACATGTGCAGCAGCGACTGGGCCACCAGCAGAAAGACGATCCCGACGGCGACCATTTGGCCGAAGCTGGTCGGCGCGTGGTAGGCGATGTACAGACCCCGAAAGGCCACGACTCCAAACAGGAACAGGGTGAGCAAACAGCCCACGAGTCCCGTTTCTTCGCCGATGACCGCAAAGATGGCGTCGGTCCAAGGCAGTACCAACCATAGCGTCTTCATCTCTCCCTGACCGATGCCTGTGCCCCAGAGACCGCCCCGTACGGAAGCCCGCACCGTGTTGCGTTCCTGCCAGCCGGCGCTGTTCACCGGATCCTGAATGGTGCCGATGAAATCACTGATGCGCTCGCCGAGGTAAGGATAGATCATCACGACCAGAGCCGTGAAGATCGCCGCGACGCCCAGCACCGCCAGCAGCTGCTTGAGGTTGCCGCTGGCCACATAGAAGAGGGCGAACGCCGTAGACCCGATCAGCAACGTCATGGAGATGTCCGGCTGCAGGAAGAGCAGAATGGACACCAGGCCGATCATGATGCCGTACGGGATGAGGCCGATATTGAAGTCTTGCAAGCGCTCGCCTTTGCTGACCAGCCAGTGGCTGCTGTACAGAATGACTGCCAGTTTGGTGAACTCGCTGGGCTGGAAGCTGGCGCCGAAGAGCAATCGCTGGGCTCCGAACACCGGGGTGCCTACGGCGAGGACCGCCACCAACAGCAGCAGGAAGAAGGCGAATACCCCGCCGCTGGCTCTGGCCAGCCATTTGTAAGGGAAATTGGCCATGCACAGGAAGCAAATCAGACCCGCCGCGATCCAAAGCGCCTGCCGCTTGAAGTAATAGAGCCCGTCGGGCACGTTGCCTTGCAGGCCGTCGTAGTAGCTGGCGCTGAAGACCATGATCAGGCCCAGCGTCAACAACGTGCCCAGCGAGCCGATCAGGACCCAATCGAATTGATGCAGCCGGGACTGCAGTTCTCCGCGGGACCAGATGCCCGTCAGCGTACCGGTCTGGTTCATGCGGCCTCAGTCCGGGCCCTGCGCCCGGACCAGTTCCCGAAAATGCCGACCGCGGGCTTCGAAATCCCCATAGGCGTCGAAGCTGGCGGCGCCGGGCGAGAGCAGGACCGTACTGCGGGGTCCGGCTTTCCGGGCCGCCGTCGCGACGGCCTGTTCCAAGTCCGGCACTACGCAGACGTCCGGCTTCGGGCCTGCTTCCGCTGCGTGGCCGGCGGCAACGGCTTGGGCAATGGCCGGGCCGGCCTGGCCAAACAGAACGAGGTGCCGCACGCGACCGCGGGTCGTATCCGCGAATTCCTGCCACGGCAGGCCTTTGTCGTAACCGCCGGCCAGCAGGATCAGCGAGCCCGGCGGGGTGCCGCAGCTGCGCATGCCCGCGACCGCCCGTTCCGGCGAGGTGGCGATACTGTCGTTGATCCAGACTGTCCCGCCGATGCAGGCGACTTCCTCCAGCCGATGGGGCACCCCGGAAAAATTTTGCAGCACCTGCCTCATGGTCCGCAATGGCACTCCCAGACCGGCCGCCAAGGCACAGGCGGCCAGCGCATTGGTCACGTTGTGGCGGCCGCGCACGCGCAGCGCCGTCGCCGGCGCGACCGGCGAGCCGTCCCATTGCAGAAAGCCGTCTTGGAGGCAAGCGCCGCGGGCGAGAAAGCGAGTCGTCGAGACGGGGATCATGGAAATGCAGTTGGCCAACAGCTGCTTTCGGCTTTTCTGCAGGAGTCTCTCACAGGTCTCGGCTTCCGGCATCGGCAAAGCAGCCGGCTCGCGCAGGCCGAGCAAGCGGCGGCAAGCCGGATCGTCCTGATTCAATACCAGCCAGCCCCCGGCGCGCACGGCGTCCAACACGCGTAGTTTGGCCGCGGCGTAGGCGGCCATGCCGGCATGACGATCCAAGTGGTTGGGCGTCAGATTGAGGAGCACGGCGCCGTCTATCCGGCTCTCCGCCAACAGGGGATTGGCCGCGGCGTCGAACAATTCCAGCTGAAAGCTGCTGCCTTCCCACAAGAGCCGGTCTCGGCGGTGCATGGCGGCCGCCTGCTGCAGCAAAGGCACCCCCATGTTGCCGCCGACCCAGACTTTCCGGCTCGGCTCTCCCGCGGCCTCGAGCATGGCCCCGGCCAGAGTCGTGGTCGTGGTCTTGCCGTTGCTGCCGGTTATCACCACCTTGTAGGCACGGGAGCGGGCGAACGTCAGCAGCGAATCGTTGACGACCGGAATACCGGCCTCTACGGCCGCCTGCACGAGAGGCAGGTCCCGGGGCACGCCTGCCGACACGCTGAGCAGCTGCTGGCCCTGCAACAGCCCTGGGTGTTGCGTCCCCAGACAAAAGCGCAGTCGGCTCCGCTCCGGCCAGCCGGCCACCGGCGCGGTGACGACCGCCGCTCGGTCGCAGGCCGTGACGTAGGCTCCCTGATCGGCAAAGAAGCGCACCGTTTCCCAGCCCTGGCGGGCCAGACCCAGAATCAGCACCGGGAGCTCGGCGAAGGAACCTCGCAACGTGGAGACGGCCATGACGCGTACGCTCCTCGCCTTTAGAACAACGCCAAGGCCACGCCCAGCATGCCGCTCAGCACGCTCACGATCCAGAACCGCTCCTTGACCTGCATTTCGCTCCAGCCGATCAGTTCGAAGTGGTGTTGCAAGGGCGTCATCTTGAAGGGGCGCCAATCGCGGTTCAAGAACCGCAGACTCAGCTTGGAGCTGATGACCTGGATGATGACGGACAGGGCCACCGCCACGAAGATCAGGCCGATGACGGGCAATATCAGCCACTGCTGGGTCATCAGGGCCACCAAGGCCAGGGTGGCGCCCAACGACAGACTGCCGGTATCGCCCATGAAGAGCTGGGCCGGATGGGCGTTGTACCACAGGAAGGCAAACAGAGAACCCACCACGATGAAGCAGAAGATTGCAATGTAGGTGGCTCCCTGCAGATTGGCGATGATGCCGTAGGAGACGAAGGAGACGGTGGCCATGCTGCCGGCCAGACTGTCCAGACCGTCGGCCAGATTCACGGCGTTGCTGAACCCGACGATCAGGAAGATGGCTATCGGAATCGTGATCCACCCGACGTCCACGGGCCGCGCGATGCCCGGTACGCCTACGGCGTCCAACTGCGGGGGACCGAAGTACAGGACCAGAGCGATGACGGTCGCCAACAACACTTGCACGCCGCTCTTGACCCTGGCGGTCATGCCTCTGTCTTCTTCCTCTTCGTCGCCCTGCCTCGGCTCCAGCTCCTCCCGGTTGCGCACCAGACTCTTGAAATCGTCGTAGGTGCCCAGCAGGGCAAAGGCTCCCAAGCAGAAAAAGAGCAACAGCGTACTGGCTCCGATGACGTTGAACCCGATGAAATTGAAGATGTTGAGGATGCCGGTGATCAGGAGGATCGGCAAGACGAACATCCAACCTCCCATGGTGGGCGTGCCCATCTTGGTCAAGTGTCCCTTCGGACCGGTCACCCGCACCCACTTGCCAATGCCGTAATGCTTGAGCAGGCTGATCAGCGGGCGTCCCCAGATCACGGCGGTCAGGAAGCTGAGCGTACCCAGCATCAACGGAATAGCCATTACGCACTTGCCGGTACGCTCACGTCGGCCACGACGGTATCCATGCCGATGGCTCTGCTGCCCTTGAACAGCACCAGATCGTACGGTGCAATCTCCTCCTTCAGCAACGCGACGGCCGCCGCGGCCTCCGTCAGGACATGCACGGCCGCCGCCGGCATGCCGGCGGCCATCGCCGATTCCCCGATCAAGCGCCCCAATTCGCCAATCGTGACCAGCCGGTCCACGATCTGGGCCGCCCGGCGGCCCACCTTCGCGTGACTGGCTTCGGTCGCCGAACCCAATTCCAGCATGTCGCCCAGCACGGCAATCCGGCGGCCGGCGTGCTCCGGGTGCAGATCGGCCAGCAAATTCAAGGCGGCGATGCAGCTCTCTTCGCTGGCGTTGTAGGTGTCGTCCAGGAGAATGCTCTGATTGATGCCTCCGACCAGCAGCAACCGTACTTGATTGCTGGTGTCCCGTAGCCCGGCCAGGATTTTCTGCAGGGGCAGCCCCTCGCTGAGCCCGAGGGCCGCGGCCAGCAAAGCGTTGTGTACGCTGTGGCGGCCCAGCAGGGGCATCCGCACATGCAGGGCCCGGCTGTGCGGCGTGGGCAGATGCAACCGGAAATGGATGCCTTTGAAGCCGATGCTTTCGATCCTGTCCGCCCACACGTCACAGTTCGGGGCGAGACCCACCTTGTACACGCGGGCTTGCGTAAGGTCCGCCATAGGCCGTATCCGGGCGTCGTCCCAATTGAGAATGGCCACCCCGCCAGCCTCGGCCGGCGGCAGCGCCCGAATCAATTCGGACTTGGCCTCGACGATATGCTCCATCGTGCCCAGCCGTTCCAAATGACTGGGTCCGATGTTGGTGACGATGCCGATGTGGGGTTGGGCCAGGAGACACATGTCCGCGATCTCCCCCCGCCGGTACATCCCCATCTCCGTGATCAGCCGTTCGTGACTGTACTTGAGTCCCATCAACACCAACGGCAAAGCATGTTCGCCATTGAAATTGCCCGGATTCCGGTAGGTGTCGAAGTGCTGGCTCAGGACGGAATGCGCCAATTCCTTGGTGCTGGTCTTGCCTACGCTCCCGGTGATGCCGACGACCCGAATGCTGGTACGCGTACGATGCAGCCTCTGAAAGACTCCCACGCGGCGGATCGCGGCCATCGGATCGGAAACTACATAGCAGACACATTGGTCCGCGGTCAGCGGACCTTGGGCGTTGGGCCACTGCAGACGGGCTTGCCGGCAGTAGGCTACGGGCAGCTGCGAGGGCGCGATGCGGGCCAGTCCTTCTTCGGTGCAGATGATGGCGCTGGCGCCCATTTCCTGGGCCTGGGCCACAAAGCGGTCGCCATGGGTGGATTCCCCGGGCAATGCGGCGAAGAGAGTGCCGGGCGCCACCTCGCGACTGTCCGTGGTGGCTCCCCGGATGGAAATAGGGAGCAACTGCAGGGGCGGCGGCTGCCCCGTCAACGCATGCCAAAGCGTGTGATGGGTAATGTGAGTTTCGATCATGGCACGAGCTTATGCGGTCGCACGTCGGTTAGGCCTGAGCGGCGCCCGGCACCGGCAGGGCAGGTCCCCGCGGGCGGCTGGGGCCGTCCGGGGACCGCGGCGCCGGCGAGGCATAGCAATCCGGGTGGCAGGACGGCGGGATGTTCATGTAGTCCAGAATGCGCTCTGCGATCCGGCCGAAAGTCGGCGCTGCATTGAGAGATCCCCAGATCGGATAGCCGTCCACGGACCGGGGATTGTTGAGCTTGATCAGGATTACGAACTTGGGGTCGTCCGCGGGGGCAAAACCGGCGAAACTGGCTATGACTACGTCCTCGGAATACCTCCCGATCCGATCCGGATCGGGGACCTGTGCGGTCCCCGACTTGCCGGCCACCTCGTACCCGGCCACCTGGGCGCCGACTGCTGCCTGATCGACCGTGAAGGTCATCATTTCCGCTACGGTCTCCGCCGTCTCGGCGCTGATTACATGCTCTTTGAGCACGGTGGGGGAAAAAGCCATGACTTTGTCCTCCAAGATCCGGTGCTGGACTACGTAGGGCTTCATGAGGGTACCGCCGTTGGCTACCGTGTTGACGGCGTTGATCATTTGGATGGGCGTCAGGTTCAACCCTTGGCCGAAGCTGTTCGTACCCAGATCCGTGATGTTCCAGTTGTCGGTGCCGGGATATTTGTCTTTGAGACTCCCGTTGAATTCGTGGGCCAGGTCGATGCCGGTGACTTCGCCCAGCCCGAAATTGAACAGATAGTCGTAAAAGTCGACGGGCCCTATCCGTTCCAGCGCGATTTCCGCGATGATGGTGTTGAGCGAATACGCTAGGGCCTCCGTAGCCGATACGCGGCCCAGCACCCGCTCCTCGCTGTTCTTGATGGTGGTCTCGGCCCCGACCGTGTATTCCCCGATGTCGAAGAATTGTTCCTGCGGGTGCACCACCTCGAGATCGAGGGCGGTGGCGATGGTCAGCACCTTGAACACGGATCCCGGCTCGTACACGCCGGTCACGGCCAGATTGGTAAAGGCCGTGGAATCGGCCGCGATCTCGTCCAAGGCGCCGGGATCGAAATCCGGCTGGTTGGCCATCGCCAACACGGCGCCCGTTTCCGGCTGCAGCACGATGACGGTACCGCCTTGCTGCACGTTGTACCGGTCGATGGCGTACTTCAGTTCCTGTTCCACGACATGTTGGATGGTCTTGTCGATGGTCAGCACCAAGTCGCCGCCCATATGGGAAGGGATGTAGCGGCGGGCCTCGGGAGTCAAAGCGCCCAGCGCGTCGGGCGTGTCCAAAATTCGGACTTCGCCGCGCAGGAACCGCTGGTAATAGCTTTCCAGCCCGTTCACCCCGCTTCGTTCCGCATTGACCAGGCCCAATACATGGCTGCCCAGAGAGCCTTGGGTGTAATAGCGGGTCGGCTGCGGCTCCAAACGAAAGCTGCGAAAGAAGTCGAAATCCGTCACGCGCCCTTCCAAGTCGACCCGCAATCCCAGATCGGACATGACCTGGTGCAGCGAAGGGCCCGCCATGCCCGACCCCACGGCCTCCGCCTGCACGATTTCCTGCAGACTCTGGTACGCGTTGCGGTCTCCGGCCCGGTACAGGTCCCACAGATTGGCGGCCTGCACGCCCCGCCTTTGCAGGGTCTCCAGGTATTGGCCTTGCACCAGATGCAGATCCCCGTCCAACACCACATAAGCGTAGATCGGGACCGGTTCCTCGCCAAGTTGCAGGGCCCGCTCCTTTTCGGCGGTCACGCGCTCGGCGTAGGAGCTCAGGGCACGGTTCATGATCGCGTTCAGTTCGGCCTGAGACGCCGTGCCCGTTCCGGCCAAAAGCAGGCTCAGGGAATCCCGGTACAGAGGACTCAGGTCTTCCAGCCGGGGCACCACGAAGCGATAGGTCCAAACGTCTCCTGCCAGCAGATCGCCGCGCGCATCGGCAATCACCCCCCGGGTGGGGATTTCGGTTACATGGCGATTCACGAAGCGGGAAGTGTCCTGACTGTTGTGCAGGAATACATGGAACTGCACCAGCCGGGCTGTGATCAGGGCCGCCAACAGGACGGGCAAGGCAAACAGAATGGCCAGACGGCGCAGGCGCAGCGGAATCAGGCCGGCGGCGGGAAAGGAAGGAACAGGAGATTCGGGGTACGAGCGCATGATACCGGAGTCAGGGGCCGGCGGCGTTGACGGCCTCGAGTAGGGATTGCCACAGTTCGCCCAGAAAACCGGCTGCGGCAGTCTCCCCGCGGGAGGTGGGCTGGGGCGTCTCGGGCGGCAAAGGCGTGAAACCGGACATCTGCCGCCGCAGGCGGGCCGAATGCGCCTGCAATTTTCCTGCCAAGTCCCGCAGGGCGTCCAGGGCCCCCTGAAAACGCCGGGCGGAAGTCGCCAAGGCATCTCCGGCATCTTGGGGCCCGAGTACCGGACCCAACTCCGCGGGTCCGGCGTCCAGCTCCAGCCACAGCAACTCCGTGTGGTATTTGAGTCCTTGATTCTGGGCCCAAATGGCAATGCGGTTCAGGTCCACTTCTTGTCCTATCCGGAACAGCAATTCCGAATTGATCTCCTCCTGCAGCATCAGATCCTGGTCGATACGCGCCAACTGAATGCGGGCGTCCGAAATACGCGAAGACATGTAGACGTTCAGAAACGAGCCAAAGGCGACGACGCCTAACAGGACGGCCCACCACAGCACCAGGGGCAGCCGCATGGGAAACGCCCAGGACTGTTGCCACCCCTGCCACTGAGTGCGCACGCGCGTAGACGGACCCCGCCAGGGATGATCCCGCAATTCGCGTACCGGTACCTGTTCGGCAGTCATGCGTGCAGCGGTTTCTTGCGGGCGGCCCGCAGCCGGGCCGAACGGCTGCGGGCATTGGCTTCTACTTCCGCGCTGCCGGGTTTGACGACGCGCCGGTACAGCAGAGCCAACGGCGCCTCCGCGAGGCGGTCGGTCGGCGCCGGCGGCGCGTACTTGTTCTTGCGGGCCGGTCGCGCGCTGTGCCGGTGCAGAAACGATTTGACCACTCGATCTTCCAGACTGTGGAAGGAAATAACGCAGAGGCGGCCGTCCGGCGCCAACAGTTCCCGGGCCTGGGGCAGAGCGGCTTGCAACTGCGCCAATTCCTCGTTCACGGCAATCCGCAAGGCTTGGAACGTGCGCGTAGCAGGATGCCGACGCGACGCACGTTTCTGCCGGCGCGCGCCGGCGATCGTGTGCGCCAAGGCGGCGGTGTCGGCAAACGGACGATTGCGCACAATAGCGGCGGCTATGCGTCTGGCCTGCGGCTCTTCCCCGAACACGAAGAGCAGATCAGCCAATTCCTCCTGGGAATAGCCGTTGACCAGGTCTGCCGCCGTCAGACCTTGGGCCCGGTTCATACGCATGTCCAAGGGCCCTGCCTGGCGAAACGAAAAACCGCGCTCGGCAGTGTCTATCTGGAGGGAACTGAATCCCAGATCCATGAGCACGTTGTCGACCGACCCAAATCCATGTCGGTCCGCCACGTCCTGCACCGCCGCGAAATCGCTGTGCACCAACACTACCCGATCGCCCAGTCCGGACGCCTGCAACCGGACGCGGGCTCTGTGCAAAGCTTCGGCATCCCGGTCCAAGGCCAACGCCCGGCTGCCGGGACCGGCGGCCTGCAGGAAGCCGATCGTGTGGCCGGCGTCGCCGACCGTGCAATCAATCAGCGTAGCGTCCGGCCGCACTTTCAGGCTGGCCAGCGTCTCGTGCACCAACACGGGCACATGGAACGGCGGGAGCGGCGCAACGGCGGTCGCAGTCTCTGATCTCCCGCCACACGGGCATGGGGTCCGTCCCCCCGCCGCCGCAGGAGCTTCCTGCCTGGATTCGTGGGATGCCGGCTCCGGGCGAAAGCGGCCAGGGTCTGTGCCCAGGCCCGTATGCCCGTACCTGCTTTCCATGACTGACCGCCTTGCAGTTGCGACGAATAATCAATGTCGGCGGCATCGGAAATGCCTCTGGGACGGCCCTGTATCCAGTAGGCGCCTGTCCGCAGCCTGCCTATTCTACATGGTACCGGGGGACGGACAGGAGTGTCCGGGCGGCGGGCGCGTATTCGGCCCTGTTCCCGGCGCCGACGGCGCCGGGACGGGTCGCGCAACCCAGCGAGAATTGGTACTTGACGGATGTCGGATTGTCGTGTATAGTACCCTGTTCGCGGCCGCGTCGGACGGGTACCTGTCCGCCGCCCCCGGGAATCCTGCCCACGTGCCGGTTTACTCCATCGTCATCGGGAGACCTGAATGTACAAGAGCATCCTGTCAACTATGCCCATGGACACATCATCGCAGCAGGACAGGAATGTTTTCCCGCGCCGCACTCCTCCGTTGCCGGAATGCGGCTTTCTGGCCCATGTTTCTTGCTCAGGCGTCCGTTAGTGCGCCTGCATGACTTTCCCTTTCTTCCTTATTTCCAGTCGATCTTCGCGCGCGCCTCGGTAACGCACCGAGGAATCCGTCGATTCCGGTCCGGCCGCGGCCGGCCGCGGCCTCTTTCCCCCCACGTCTAGGAGGAGCAATGTCCCATCCCTCGTTGAACGGCAGCCGCCAAGGCGTCCGCAAGAATTACGCCCATACCGCCGAACCCATGCCGTTGCCCAATCTGATCGAAGTGCAGCTGGAGAGTTTTCAGTGGTTTCTGCAGGAGGGCCTCAAAGAACTGTTCGAGGAAATGCCGCCCATTCAGAGCTACGGCAAGCACTACGAGTTGGAACTGGGAGACTACCGGTTCGGCGCACCCGAGCATACGGTCGAGGAATGCCGGGCGCGGGACAAGACCTATGCCGCGCCCCTCAAAGTGGACGTCCAGCTGCTCAACGCGAACACCGGGGAAATCACGGAACAGGAAGTCTATCTGGGAGATTTTCCCATGATGACCGAGGCCGGCACCTTCATCATGAACGGAGCCGAGCGGGTGGTCGTCAGTCAGCTGCTGCGTTCTCCCGGCGTCTACTTCAATTTGGTGGCCGACCGCACCTCGGGCCGCGGGTTGGCGACCGCGAAGGTCATTCCGGGGCGGGGCGCCTGGCTGGAGTTCGAGACTTCCAAGCGCAATGAAATCACCGTCAAAGTGGACCGCAAACGCAAGCAGTCCGTGACTATTTTGCTGCGGGCCTTGGGGTTTGGCAAAGACGACGAAATTCGGGCGCTTTTCCAGGATGTGGATACCCATCCGGAACACAAGTTCATCGAAGCCACCTTGGACAAGGATCCTCTGACTCCGATAACCAACAGCAAAGAAGGCATTCGGGAGGCGCAATTGCGCTTCTTCAGTACGCAGCGACCCAGCGACCCGGTCAAGGCCGATGCGGCCCGCCGTTTTATCGAGGAACTGTTCTTCGACCGCCGCCGGTACGACTTGAGTCGGGTAGGCCGATACAAACTCAACCAGCGGCTGGCCCGGGAGGAGCATGCCACCATGCGCACGCTGACCCGGGAGGATCTGGTCGCTATCGTGCGGGAAGTCATTCGCATCAACAACGGCGAATCCGAGACGGACGTCACGGACCACTTGGGCAACCGGCGGGTCAATACCGTGGGCGAACTGTTGCAGAACCAGGTGCGCATCGGGCTGGCCCGGTTGGAGAAAGGCGTGCGGGACCGCATGTCCGTCAAGGATCCGGAACAGATGGTGCCTACCCAGCTGATGAACGCCAAACTGGTGCTGGGCGCGGTCAAGGAATTCATGGGCGGCAGTCAGTTGAGCCAGTTTATGGACCAGACCAACCCGCTTTCCGAACTGACCCACAAACGCCGCCTGAGCGCGTTGGGGCCGGGCGGCCTGAAGCGGGAACGCGCGGGGGTGGAAGTCCGCGACGTGCATTTCAGTCACTACGGGCGCATTTGCCCCATCGAGACGCCGGAAGGTCCCAACATCGGGCTCATCGGCTACATGGGATCGTATGCGAAGGTCAACGCCATGGGTTTCATCGAAACGCCGTATCGCCCGGTCCGCAGCGTGGTCCCCGCCCGCATCAAGGAACTGGTCGGGCGTACTCTGAACGAGGACGTGTTTACCGGCGGTGGGGAACTGCTGGGTGCGGCCGGCACGGTCGTGGCCGAGGATTTGGCCCGCCGGATTGCGGCCTCCCGCCGCGGGCGCGACGTCAAGATCCGCCCCTTCGTGGTCGACGAGATCGTGTACATGTCCGCCGACCAGGACGAAAAAGTGACCATTGCCCAGGCCAGCACGCCGCTCAACGCCCGGATGGAGCTGCTCAACGAGTATCCGTCCATTCGCAAAGCGGACCAGTTCCCGCGCATTCCGGCGGACCAGGTGCAGTACATCGATGTCTCGCCGCAGCAAATCGTGGGCGTCAGCGCTTCCCTCATCCCGTTCCTGGAACACGACGATGCCAACCGGGCCCTGATGGGATCCAACATGCAGCGCCAAGCGGTACCGCTGATCCGGGCCGAAGCCCCCATGGTAGGCACCGGGGTGGAATATCAAGCCGCCATCGACTCCGGCCAGGTAGTGGTCAGCACCCAGGCCGGCACGGTGACGCGGGCTGCCAGCAACGAAATTCGGGTACGTTCGAACCGGGGCCAGGAGACTCGCTACGATCTGCGCAAATACCACCGCAGCAACCAAAGCACCTGCATCGACCAGTGGCCCATCGTCCACAAAGGGCAACGCGTGGCGCAGGGCGCCGTAATCGCCGACAGCGCCAGTACCGAAGACGGGGAACTGGCGCTGGGCCAGAACGTCTTGGTGGCCTACATGAGCTGGGAAGGCGGCAACTACGAGGACGCCATCTTGGTCAGCGAAAAGCTGATCCAGCAGGACTTCTTCACCTCCATCCATATCGAACGGCATGAAGTCACCGCCCGTGAGACCAAGCTGGGCGTGGAAGAGATCACGGCCGACATCCCCAACGTAGGGCCGGAAGCGCGCAAGCAGCTGGACGAAGACGGCGTGATTCGGATTGGAGCCGAGGTGACCGGGGGCGACATTCTGGTCGGCAAGATTTCCCCCAAAGGGGAAACCATCCTCAGCCCGGAAGAGAAATTGTTGCGGGCCATCTTCGGCGAGAAAGTGCGGGACGTCAAGGACACTTCCATGCGGCTCCCCAACGGTCAACGCGGCAAGGTGGTGGACGTGAAGGTGCTGGATCGCAAGGAGCACAACGATCTCCCGGCGGGCACCGAGAAGATCGTGCACATCAACGTGGCCCAGCGCCGCAAGTTGATGGAAGGCGACAAGATGTCCGGCCGCCATGGCAACAAGGGCGTGATTTCCAAGATCATTCCCGTGGAGGACATGCCTTTCCTGGCCGACGGCACCCCGATCGACATCATCCTGAATCCGATTGGCGTGCAGGGACGTTTGAACATTGGCCAAGTCCTGGAGAACCATCTGGGCTGGGCGGCGCAACGCATCGGCTTCAAAGCGGCCACCCCCGCGTTTGACGGGGCCCACCAGGAACAGATCGAGGCGGAACTGGCCCGGGCCTGGCTGACCGACCG
Source organism: Anaerolineales bacterium (assembly GCA_034421855.1). Classification (GTDB taxonomy): domain Bacteria; phylum Chloroflexota; class Anaerolineae; order Caldilineales; family Caldilineaceae; genus Bin34. The sequence goes on along the minus strand of DAOUKB010000135.1, from coordinate 12,266 downwards.
CGCCTGGGAGCAAGTGGCGGACCGGGCCTGGGAGCTGTTCGCGGACAGCGACGAAATCGACGAGCACCGGCTGGACGATCCGGACGAAGCCCGGATCGTCTATTTGTCCCACTGGCTGGACGCGGAGCAATACGATCTGGAACGCATTTACACGGACTTCGCGTACGCCCGCCGCGCCGCCGTGCGGGAATGGTTGCAGGAAGAGGGTTATCCGTCGGAAGCCATTGTGCCCGAGGACTACACGCACCATCGCACCGCGGAGACCGACGATGGGCTGGCCGTGCAGGTGGCCTATCAGGAATGGCTCAAGTGCTTCGACTTGCCGCAGACGGATTTGACCGGACCGGCGCTGCAGGCATACGTGACCCAGAAGGCCATGGAGATCGGACATCCGCTGCCCACGACGGGCAAACAGATACTGTTCGACGGCAAGTCGGGGGAGGCATTCGAAGCTCCCGTCACGGTGGGCGTCTCCTTCATGTTGAAACTGTTGCATCTGGTCGAAGACAAAGTGCATGCGCGCAGCACGGGACCGTACAGTTTGGTCACCCAGCAGCCTCTGGGCGGCAAGGCCCAGAACGGCGGCCAACGTTTCGGCGAGATGGAAGTCTGGGCCCTGGAAGCCTACGGGGCGGCCCACAGTCTGCAGGAAATGCTGACCATCAAGTCGGACGATACCAGCGGGCGGGTGAATGCCTACCAGTCCATCGTGAAGGGCGAAGAAATCCAAAGTCCCGGCATACCGGAGAGTTTCCGGGTCTTGGTGAAGGAATTGCAGAGCCTCGGGTTGGCGGTGGAGATCACCAACGACAAGGACGAGAAACTGCAGTTCGGCAAGGAAGTGGCTACGGATCGCCTGCCTAATCTCGGGGCCGGGTTGATGATTCCCAAGATGTTTACTTCCTAGCGCGGCCGGCAGTCCCATTTTACGGCCCGCCCGCTGGCGGCGCGGGTCCCCTGACGTAAGGAGCACTCCCTTGATTGAACTCGGCAATTTCAATGCGATCCGCATCTCCCTGGCATCTCCCGAACAGATTTTGGGCTGGAGCTACGGCGAGGTCCACAAGCCCGAAACCATCAACTATCGCACGTTGAAACCGGAACGAGACGGCCTGTTCAGCGAACGCATCTTCGGTCCCGAAAAGGATTGGGAATGCAGCTGCGGCAAGTACAAGCGGGAACGCTACAAAGGCATAGTCTGCGACAAATGCGGGGTGGAAGTGGCGTCCAACCGAGTCCGCCGGGAGCGTATGGGCCACATCACGCTGGCTTCGCCCGTGAGCCACATCTGGTATGTCAAAGGCATGCCGTGTCGCTTGGGACTGCTCTTGGACATCAGCCCCCGGGATCTGGAAAAGGTGCTCTATTACGCCATCTACATCATCACGAAAGTGAATGAAGATGCGCGTAAACGCCTGATTGTGCGGAAGGAGAAGGAACTGGCCCTCAACCTGACCAAACGTCAGACCCTTACCGCCGCCGCCCTGGAAGAGGCAGAGCGCCAAGAAACCGCGGAGACCCAAGCCCTGCTGGATCAGCGCGACGCGCAGATTACCGAGCTGGACGAGGAGATCGCCAAGCGGTCGGGAGACGCCATCGGCCAAGCCCAGGCTCTGATTCGGCGGATACAGAACCGGGTGGGCGAGAAAGCCGAAGAGCCTCTGAAACTGTCTTGGGTCAAGACCCCCCTCGTGGCCAAGGGCCGCAAAGTAGAGGCCGCGCAGGAAGAGGAAGTCAACGAGCACGTGCAGTCCTTTTTGGACGCCCTCAAAACGGAATCCGACAGCCGCAAGGAGGAGATTGCGCGGGATATCGAAGGGGAACTGACCCGGATCCGGGAAGCCGCGGGCGACCGGCGCGCCGAGATCGAAACCCAGGACCAGGTGGAACGGGACAAGTTGATCTCCAATACCGAAGCGTGGCTGGAGCAGCTCAAGGCCATCGCGCCGCGGGCTCTGAAAAACGATCAGGAATATCGTACCCTGTCCCGGCAGTACGGTACGACCTTCGAAATCGGCATGGGGGCCGAGGCCGTCTTGGAGCTGTTGCGGCAGGTGGACCTGGACGCACTAGCCCGGGAGATGCGCGAGATCATCAACACGACCCGGAGCGAACAGAAGCGCACCCGGGCAGCCAAGCGGCTCAAGGAGGTCGAAGACCTGCGCAAGAGCGGCAACCGGCCGGAATGGATGATCTTGACCCAACTGCCGGTGATTCCGCCCGAACTGCGCCCGATGGTGCAACTAGACGGGGGCCGTTTCGCGACGAGCGATCTCAACGACCTGTACCGGCGGGTCATCAACCGGAACAACCGGCTCAAGCGGCTGCAGAGCCTGGGCGCCCCCGACGTGATCGTGCGCAACGAGAAGCGCATGCTGCAAGAGGCCGTGGACAGCCTGATCGACAATCGCAAGCGCAACCGCACTACCGCCAACCGCAATCAGAAGCACCCGCTCAAGAGTCTGACCGATATGCTGAAAGGCAAGCAGGGACGGTTCCGCCGCAACCTGCTGGGCAAGCGGGTGGATTACTCGGGCCGTTCCGTCATCGTGATCGGGCCGTCCCTGCAGTTGCATCAGGCCGGCATTCCCAAACGCATGGCCCTGGAGCTCTTCAAGCCGTTCGTGATCGAACGGCTGGTCAACCACGGTTCGGCCACCAACGTGCGTCACGCGAAGCGCATGGTGGACGAAGCCGAGGAAGGCGTGTGGGACGTGCTGGAGAAGATCTGCCAAGAACGGCCGGTGCTCTTGAACCGGGCCCCCACCCTGCACCGCCTGGGTATACAGGCCTTCGAGGTCAAACTGATCGAAGGCAGCGCCATTCAGTTGCATCCCCTGGTCTGTACCGCCTTCAACGCCGACTTCGACGGCGACCAGATGGCGGTGCACGTGCCCCTGAGCAATCAGGCGGTCAAGGAAGCCCGCGAGCTGATGCTTTCGACGCGCAACTTGCTCAAACCCAGCAGCGGCGAGCCGATCGTATCGCCGACGCGGGACATGGTGATGGGGGTTTTCTACCTCACGACCATGGAAGACGAGCACCGTCCCGACTCGGAACTGCGACGGTATCCGAACCCGGTGCAAGCCGAATATGCCCTGGACATGGGCCTGATTTCGTTGCGGGAGCCCATCCTGGTGCGCATTCGCCCGTTCGTGGCCGAAACTCCCATCGACACGCTGGGCCTGAGTACCCGCTGTCTGCAGGCCTTGCAGGAACACGGCGTCCAAACGGCCGAAGAACTGCAAGCCCGCTTGGACGAAGACGCCGAGGGCTTCAAGGAAGAGGTGCGGGGCTTCGGCACCGTTTTTCTGCAGGAAACGCGCGATGTGCTGGCCCGCACCGAGCTCAACGAAGGCCCGGAGGGTCCGGTGGAATTCACCCGCACCACCGCGGGGCGCATCATCTTCAACAGAGTGCTGCCCGAGCCGCTGCAGTTCGTCAACGAACGCCTCGACAAGACGGGCGTCAACGACTTGGTGCAACTGTGCTATCGGCGTATGGGCCGCGACGTGACGGCGGCCGTGGCCGACCAGATAAAGAGCATCGGGTTCCACTACGCGACCCGTTCCGGCATCACCATTGCCGTGAGCGACCTCGAGGTGCCGGCGGCCAAGGCCGACATCATCAAGACGGCGCAGGACGGAGAAGCGCAGGCGGAGGCGCAATACCACCGCGGTCTGCTGACCAGCACGGAGTGGGAGGACAATCGGGTGCAAGCCTGGAGCCGGGCCACGGACGAGGTCTCGTCGCGCATCAAGGAAAGCTTGGACCCCTTGACCAGCGTCGGCGCCATGTCGATTTCGGGGGCGGCCAAGGGCGGACACAGCACCATCAATCAACTCGCCGGCATGCGCGGCCTCATGTTCGATCCCAACGGGCGCATCATCCCCATGCCCATTCGTTCCAGTTTCCGCGACGGGCTGAGCACGATGGAGTTCTTCATCAGCACCCATGGGTCGCGTAAAGGACTCGCGGACACCGCGCTGCGGACCGCCGACGCCGGGTATCTGACCCGCCGGTTGGTGGACGTGGCGCAGGACGTGATCATCACGCAAGAGGACTGCGGCACCCCCAACGGGATCCTGGTGGACGTGCAAGCCAGCCAGAAAAACCGGTATTGGGAACGGGTGACAAGCCGCTGCGTAGCCCAGCAGGTAGCGGATCCCAAGACCGGCGCGGTCGTCCTGGAACGCAACCAGTTGGTCGGCGAAAGGGAGGCGCAGGAGCTGATCGACAGCGGGGTTCAGGCGATCGAGATTCGCAGTCCCCTGACCTGCGAATCTCGGTTCGGACTGTGCCGCCGTTGCTATGGAGCCAATCTGGCGTCGGACGAGATGGTGAAAATGGGCGAAGCCGTCGGTATCGTCGCGGCGCAGTCCATCGGCGAGCCGGGGACGCAGCTGACCCTGCGTACCTTCCATACCGGCGGCGTGGTTTCGTCGGACGACATCACCCGGGGGTTGCCCCGGGTCGAGGAGCTGTTCGAAGCCCGCATTCCCAAGGGCGAGGCCGTGATCAGCGAGATCGACGGCCGGGTCTCCATCTATTGGGACGGCGAAATTCGGCGCCTGTCCGTCCAGCGCACGGATCTGCTGACCCGCGAGCTGCGGATTCCCGCCGCAGGCTGGACGCTGAAGGTCGCCTCCGGCGATGCCGTGCAAAGCAACACCCTAATCGCCGAAAGGGACGCCGCGGGGGCGGCCGGCGCGGCAGAAGGAGAGGAGAGCTACCTCGTGGCCGGCATGGAAGGCTCCGTGGTGCTGCCTATGGACGAGTCGACCCAGGCCGCGGACGGCTACATTTCCCTGATCGTGCAAAGGGACGACGTGGTGGAGTGGGAATCCGAGATTCCCGCGCACATTGCGACGATGGTCAACGACGGCGACTATGTACATGCCGGGCAGCAATTGACGCCCGGCGCCTTGGAACCGAAGGGCATCCTCCGTATTCAAGGGCGCGAGGCTTGCCAGCTGTACATCCTGGACGAAGTGCAGAAAGTGTACATGGAACAGGGCGTGCAGATTCACGACAAGCACATCGAAGTCATCCTGCGCCAGCTGTTGCGGCGGGTGCAGGTGCAGGCGACGGGCGACACCGATTTCCTGTTGGGAGAGTACGTGGACCGCTACCGCTTCGAGGACGTGAACAATCTGGCTTTGGACAACCAGCGGAAGCCGGCACAGGGCATGCCGGTGATTCTGGGTATGACCCGGGCCGCCTTGAACACCGAGAGCTTCCTGGCGGCGGCCAGCTTCCAAGAGACTACCCGGGTGCTGACCGACGCCGCCATCCGGGGACAGGAAGATCGGCTGCGCGGTCTCAAGGAGAACGTGATCTTGGGCAAGTTGATCCCTGTGGGCACCGGCTTCCATAGTCGCTTGGAAGAAGAAGCCAAAGTGGGAGCCGGCAGCTCCGGCTTGGACTTGGTGGGCAACCAAGGCGAGATGGCGTCCCTGAACCTGGACCTGTTGCAGGAACTGACCGAGAGCGAAGACCTCTTCAGCAGCGCCTTGGCCGTCGACGAGGTCAATTCGCTGCAGAAAGTCAGCAAGGGAGGCGACGACATGCTGGACGACGAAGACGTCGGCTCCTTGGACGACGGAGACGAGGAGTCGTCTCTTTCGGCATTGCAGCGGCGGTAACTTGACGCTGTGCCTGCCGTGAGCGATACTTGTTGTTTGCGTTTCGCGCCGGGACTTGGCGGTCGGGCAGAAGCGAAACGGTCGCAACCGATGCAGTGGAGTGCAATTTGCCTACTATCAATCAACTCGTGCGCAAGGGACGGAAGCCCAAGCCCAAGAAGACGGCGGCCCCCGCTTTGCGGGTGACGCAGAACACGTTGACGGGCCGCACCACGTCCAGCCGAACCGGCAATCCGCAGAAACGGGGCGTCTGTACGCAGGTCAGAACCACCACGCCCCGCAAGCCCAATTCGGCTCTGCGCAAAGTGGCCAGGGTTCGGTTGACCAACGGCATGGAAGTGACGGCCTACATTCCGGGGGAAGGCCATACCCTGCAAGAACACAGCGTCGTTTTGATTCGGGGCGGCGGGGTCCGGGATTTGCCCGGCGTACGCTATCAGATTGTACGCGGGGCCTTGGATGCTACGGGCGTGGAAAACCGGAAGCGGGGACGCAGCCGCTACGGCGTCAAGAAGTCTTGAACTCCCAGCAGGTATAAGGCAGGAAAATTTACGGTATGCCGAGACGCAACAGACCTCCTGTTAGAACAGTAGCGCCGGATTCCCGGTACGGTTCGGTGGATCTGGCGAAGTTCATCAACAATCTGATGTTGCATGGCAAGAAGTCGACCGCCACCCGGATTGTCTACAAGGCCCTGGACATCATCGAGGAACGCCTGGGCCGGCCGGGCATCGAAGTGTTCGAGGACGCCTTGCAACGCTCCATTCCCCGCGTGGAAGTGCGCCCCCGGCGCGTCGGGGGCGCGACCTATCAGGTCCCCATTGAAGTCCGGGCCGCGCGCAAGCAGGCGCTGGGCATGCGCTGGCTGATTACCTTTGCACGCCAGCGCGGCGGCCGAGACATGGCCAGTCGGCTGGCCGCCGAACTGATCGAGACGGCCAACGGCGACAGCGCCACCATCAAGCGGCGCAACGATACGCACCGCATGGCCGACGCCAATCGGGCGTTCGCGCATTTCCGGTAAGCTGCGGTTCCCCTTTCCCTTTTCGACAATTTATCCACTGCCTTCGGGAAGTCTGGTTCTGAGCGGCGGACTGCTGCGGAGCTTCAGGCTCCGAGTGCGGCTCTGGGAGAGCGGAAAAAGAGCATGAGCCTAGATCATCCGATTGAGAAAATCCGCAATATCGGCATCATCGCCCATATCGACGCCGGCAAGACCACCACCACGGAACGCATTCTCTTCTATTCCGGCCTGACCCATCGCATGGGCGAAGTACATGAAGGGACGGCCGTCACGGACTGGATGGCGCAGGAACGCGAACGCGGCATTACCATCACGGCCGCGGCCATCTCTACCCTGTGGCGGCATTCCGATACCGGCGAAGAGTGTCAGATCAACATCATCGATACGCCGGGGCATATCGACTTCACGGCCGAGGTGCAGCGCAGTCTGCGCGTATTGGACGGCGGCGTCGTGGTGTTCGATGCCGTCGCCGGCGTGGAGCCCCAAACGGAGACGGTGTGGCGGCAGGCCGACAGCTACGCCGTGCCGCGTATCTGCTTCGTCAACAAGATGGACCGCATGGGCGCGAACCTGGAACGCACCGTGAACATGATGGAGGAACGGCTGCACGCCCGTCCCGTGCTCATCCAATGGCCGGTGGGACGCGAAGAAGGCTTCCGCGGGATCGTGGACCTGATGTCCATGGAAGCCCTGATTTTTTCGGACGAGTTGGGCGCCAAACCCGAGAGATGCCCCATTCCGGAAGCCATGGCGGCCGAGGCGCAGGCGGCGCGGGAGGTCATGGTGGAAAAGATCGCCGATGCCGACGACGAGGTCATGGGCCGGTTTCTGGACGACTCCGAGATTTCCACGGACCTCCTCCGCCGCGCGTTACGGGCAGCCATTCTGGAGAATCGGTTGGTGCCCGTGCTGTGCGGCACGGCGTTGCGCAACAAGGGCGTGCAACCGCTCCTGGATGCCATCATCCAATATTTGCCCAGTCCGCTGGAGGTGCCGCCGGTGATCGGGCACGCGCCGCGGGACGACGCCGCCGTGACGGTGTCGCCGCAGTCCCGCGATCCCTTTGCGGCGTTGGTCTTCAAGGTCGTCACGGATCCCTACGTGGGGCGTCTTTCCTATATCCGCGTCTATAGCGGCACGCTCAAGATCGGGGAGACGGTGCATAACGCCCGGCGGAAGCAGCGCGAGCGCATCGGCCGTCTGATGCAAATGTACGCCGACAAGCGCGAAGACATTCCGGAATGTGCAGCAGGCGACATCACGGCCATCGTCGGTCTGAAGCACAGCTTTACAGGCGATACGCTCTACGGCGGGAAGCGCCCCGTACTGCTGGAAACTATCGTGTTTCCGGATCCGGTGGTGCGGATCGCGGTAGAACCCAAGACCAAAGGCGATCAGGACAAGATGGCGTCGGCCTTGCACAAACTGGCGGAGGAGGACCCGACCTTCCAAGTCCAGTTCGACGACAACACGGGGCAGACCCTGATCAACGGCATGGGCGAACTCCATCTGGAAATCATCGTGGACCGCATGAAACGCGAGTTTCAGGTCCAGTGCAACGTGGGAGAACCGCAGGTCGCGTATCGAGAGACGGTGACGCGGGCCGTGTCGGCCGAGGGCCGTTTCGTCCGTCAGACCGGCGGCCGCGGCATGTTCGGACATGTAAAACTGGAAATCGAGCCCAACCCGGAAGGCGGCGGGTTCGAGTTCGAGTCCAAGGTGGTAGGGGGCGCCGTACCGCAGCAATTCGTAGCCCCCGTGGAGCGCGGTATTGCAGAGGCCATGCAAAGCGGAGTCTTGGCGGGGTATCCGGTGGTGGACGTGAAGGTCACGCTGGTGGACGGCTCCTTTCATCCGGTGGACTCCAACGAGCGGGCCTTTCACATCGCCGGGAGCATCGGCTTCAAGGAAGGCATGGCCAAGGCGCGTCCCATCCTGTTGGAGCCCACCATGTATCTGGAGGTGGTCATGCCGGAGGTCTGCACCGGCGACGTGATGGGAGACCTGAGCGCCCGCTTCGGCCACATCAGAGACGTGGTGACCCATTCCCAGGGCATGAATCAAATTCAGGCCGTCGTGCCGCTCAAGAACATGTTCGGTTACGCGACCACGCTGCGTTCCATCACGAGCGGGCGCGGCAACTTTTCCATGCAGTTCGACCGTTATGCTCCGGTGCGGGGCAAGAAAGAGCCGGGGGCGGCGTGAAGGCGCGCCCGGCGATCGAGGAAACCACGACCATCTTTTTTCGGGTCTCGACCGGTTTGGAGTATACTACTCTTCTGCCTTTGCGCCCGCGCCCGTTGGAGGGCCTTTTTTGTGTGGAGCAACCGTGGCGAGAAAGCAGGCGGGCGGGTATGTGCGAGGATTGGGTAAGGGATAAACTGCCGACAGAGGAACGAGGGAGCTTACGAAGGAGACATGAGCAAGCAAGTTTTTGAACGCACGAAGCCGCACGTGAACGTCGGTACCATCGGCCATGTAGACCATGGCAAGACGACCCTGACGGCAGCGATTACGAAGGTGCTGTCCCTGCAGGGGATGGCGCAATTCGAGGCGTTCGACCGGATCGACAATGCCCCGGAAGAGCGGGAGCGCGGTATTACCATCGCCATCTCCCACGTCGAATACGAGACGGAAAACAGGCACTATGCCCATGTGGATTGTCCGGGTCACGCCGACTACATCAAGAACATGATTACGGGAGCCGCCCAGATGGACGGGGCCATCCTGGTAGTCTCCGCTCCGGACGGGGCCATGCCGCAGACGCGCGAGCATATTCTCCTGGCCCGCCAAGTGGAAGTGCCCGCCATCGTAGTCTTCCTGAACAAAGTGGATCAGATGGACGACGAGGAACTGCTGGAATTGGTGGAGCTGGAACTGCGGGAGCAGTTGGATCAGTACGAATTTCCGGGAGACGACACGCCCATCGTGCGCGGTTCCGCCTTGGCCGCGTTGGAGAGCGAGAGCACCGACCCGCAGGCGCCGGAATACGCCTGCATTTGGGAGCTGCTGCATGCCGTGGATTCCTACATCCCCCAGCCCGAGCGGGACGTGGATCAGCCCTTCCTGATGTCTATCGAGGACGTTTTTTCCATCAAGGGCCGCGGCACGGTGGTGACCGGACGCGTAGAAAGAGGCGTGATTCATCCCATGGAGAACGTGGAAATCGTAGGGCTCAAGGAGACCGTGACCACGACCGTGACCGGCGTGGAAATGTTCCACAAGCTGCTGGACGAAGGCCGCGCCGGCGACAACGTGGGGTGTCTGCTGCGCGGCATCAACCGCACGGACGTGGAACGAGGCCAGGTCCTGTCCATCCCGGGTTCGATTACCCCGCATACCAAGTACAAGGCTACGGTCTATGTGCTGCGGACAGACGAAGGCGGACGCCACAAGCCCTTTTTTCCGGGCTACAGGCCCCAGTTCTACATCCGCACGCTGGACGTGACCGGCGTCATTACCTTGCCGACCGGCGTGGATATGGTGATGCCTGGGGACAACGTCGAGATGGAGGTGGAACTGATTGCTCCCGTCGCCTTGGAACAAGGATCCCGCTTTGCCATTCGGGAGGGCAGCCGCACCGTCGGCGCAGGATCCATCACCGCGATTTTGGAATAATGCATGAGGTGAGGGGGGATGACCCCCTCACTTTCCTGGGAGGGATCTCGTACATGTCGCCTGCGGCAACCATTCGCATCAAACTCAAGGCTTTCGACCATCGCCTGCTGGACGCCTCGACGCAGGAAATCGTCAAGGCCGCGGAACGCTCGGGGGCTCAGGTCATGGGACCGGTGCCCTTGCCGACCCGCATCGAGAAATTCACGGTGATCCGGTCCCCTTTCAAGGACAAGGACAGTCGTGAGCAATTCGAGATCAGGACGCACAAGCGGCTGATCGACGTGATCGATCCGTTGCCCCGCACCAGCGAGAGTTTGACCAAGCTCAACCTGCCGGCCGGCGTGGACGTCGAAATCAAGCTGTAGGGGCGCAGGGGCAGCAAGCACCATGAAACACATTTTGGGTCGCAAGGTGGGTATGACGCAGCTCTTCGACGCCGAAAGCGGCAGGTCCACGACGGTCACCGTGATCAAGGCCGGCCCCTGTTGGGTGACGGACATCAAGACGCCGGAGGCGGACGGCTATGCGGCCGTGCAACTCGGGTTCGAGGAAACGGTCGCCCGCAAGCTGACGGGGGGTCAAAAAGGGCATCTGCGCCGGAGCGGCGGGCGTCTGCTGCGCCACTTGAAGGAATTCCGTTTGCCGGAGCCTACCCGGCTGGAACGCGGGGCCGAGGTGAAGGTGGATGTGTATGCGAAAGGCGAGTACATCGATGTGACCGGAGTCAGCCGCGGCAAAGGGTTTGCCGGAGCCGTCAAGCGCTACGGGTTCGCAGGGGGTCCCAAGACGCATGGTCAGAGCGATCGTCACCGGGCTCCCGGATCACGGGGAGCCGGTACGACTCCGGGCCGTACCTTCAAGGGCGCCCGCGGACCGGGTCACATGGGCCACCGACAGACTACGGTCCTGAATCTCAAGGTGGCTTACGTGGATGCCGACCGCGATCTGCTGGCCGTGCAAGGAGCCGTACCGGGGGCGCCCGGCAGTCTCGTGGCGGTGCGCTCCGCCGTGAAGAAGGGATAGACGACCGTCATGAAGTCCGACGTCGTGAACATGAACGGCGACGTGGTGAGCGAGGTGGAGCTCGCGCCCGCGCTGTTCGAGACCGTGGTGCGTGTGACCCTCCTGCAGCAGGCGTTGGTGCGCCAGCGGGCTAATGCCCGGCAAGGCAATCACAAGACCAAGACGCGCAGCGAGGTGCGGGGAGGCGGTCGCAAACCCTGGCGTCAGAAAGGCACCGGCAGAGCGCGCCAGGGTACGATTCGGGCCCCGCATTGGGTGGGGGGCGGTACCGTCTTTGGACCTGTGCCGCGCTCCTACAGACAGAAGATGCCCAAGCGCATGCGGCGGGCCGCGGTGCGCAGCGCGTTGTCTGCGCAGGCCCGGGAAGGCAGGATCCGCTTGCTGGACCGTCTGGAGTTGCCGGAAGGCAAGACCCGGCGGATGCAGCAGGTATTGACGGCGTGGGGCGTACAGGATCAGCGTACGCTGTTGGTCTATGCCGACAAAAAAGCCGGTGTGGTGCAGGCCGCTCGGAATCTGCCGCGGCTGACGCCGCTGCATTACGCCTATCTGAATGTACGGGATCTGTTGCAGAGCGACGTGGTGATCATTACCTTGGACGCCCTGCAAGGCATGGAAGACTGGCTGGGAGAAGACGCCGCATGATGACGCACGAAGTCCTATTGCACCCGGTACTCTCCGAGAAGACCATGCAGGCCGAAGGCGAGCGGCAGTACGTTTTTCGGATCCATCCGCAAGCCAACAAGCATCAAGTCCGCGCTGCCGTGCACGCCATTTACGGTGTGACCGTGGACCAAGTGCGGGCCATGATCAGGCCGGCAAAGACACGACGCCGGGGCAATCGTGTTTTCAGCCGTCAGGCGAAGTGGAAGAAAGCGATCGTCACCGTGGCTGAAGGCGATTCCATCAATCTGTATGAAAGCAACTGATCGAGGCTGACGGGCCATGCCGTTGAA
>DAOUKB010000134.1:0-52044 GCA_034421855.1 Anaerolineales bacterium | reverse complement strand
TTCGACACCATGGATTCCCGCTTCGCGGAGATGAAGCAGGACACGGACACCCGCTTCACGGAGATGAAGCAGGACATGAATGCCCGCTTCGACACCATGGATTCCCGCTTCGCGGAGATGAAGCAGGACACGGACACCCGCTTCACGGAGATGAAGCAGGACATGAATGCCCGCTTCGACACCACGGACACCCGCTTCGACACCATGGAACGCAAAACCGACGCGCTGGTCACCGTGGTGTACGGCGTGGCCGAGCGGACGGCCCGCATCGAAGGCGTGCTGCTGGGCCCCGGGCGCCCCGGCGGCAACGGGGAACCCGGCCCGCGGTGGCCCGGGGCGGCCCCCGCGGCGGAACCCCGTCCGGGGAGCGGCGAAGACGCATGACGCAGACCGCGGCGGCCGATACGCCAGACCGCGGCCGCGGTGGCGCCGCGCGCGGTCCGCTCTAAGGGGTGTCGTCACAATCAGGGAGTCCTCAGGACCCCCGCCCGGCGCGCGGACCGCGCCCCGGTCCGCCCCGCGATCCTCCGCCTCCAAGCCCTAGTTTGACGACACCCCCTAGCCCTAGCCGCGGTCTCCGTCACCTCTACGGTAGTGATGCGGGGTGCGGCCCAGCACAGTTTTGGGGCATGGGCAATGGCGTGCGGGTCAGTTGCTTGCCGGACTGGATGCCGCGGTCGGCCGAGAGGGCAGCGTAGCAGGCAATTCGATAGTCATTTCGGTAAATTGTCCGGGTTCGGAGGAGACTGTAATGGTGCCGCCATGTTGTCTTATGATGTCGTTCGACATGGACAGACCCAGACCGGTCCCCTGATCTGTCGGTTTGGTGGTAAAGAAAGGATTGAAGATCTTGTCCGCAATCTCAGGCGGAATGCCGTTCCCGTTGTCGCGGATGACGATCAAGACGCCATGATCCATACGTCGCGTCTTGAGCCACAACATGGGTAGGTACGGGTCCGCGTCGGATCCGTCGGCCTCTGCCCTTTGGCATCGTTTCTCGTTCGTGGCATAACAGGCATTGCTGACCATGTTCAAGAAGACGCGGCCCAAGTCTTGCGAGACTGCCTCGATCTCTCCGACCTCTTCGTCGAGGTCCATTTCGATGCCGAGCTGGAATTCCTGGTCGTTGGCCCGAGCGCTGTGGTATGCCAGTCGGATGTTTTCGTCCAGCAAGCGGTTGAGGTCGGTAGGCTGCAGTTCACCCGAGCCCTGTCCCATTTTCAACATGCTCTGCACAATGCGATCCGCTCTTTCGCAATGAAACTGGATGCGGGCCAGATTGTCGGTCAGATCGCGACTGATCTCCTGGAGCAATCCCTTCTGGTCTCGACTCGGGGCGGCTTCGGCGCCGAGGGTACGCTCGGTTTCTTCCTGCAGCTCCTCCAGCAATTCCTCCGAGGCTTCGGCGAAGTTCTTGACGAAGTTCAAGGGATTTCGGATCTCATGGGCTACGCCGGCGCTGAGCTCGCCTAGGGCCGCCAATTTTTCCCGCACGACCATCTGATTTTGAGCCCGCTGCAGGTCGGCCAACACCAGCTCCAGTTGATCGTTCTTGTCGCGCAACTCCTCCGCCAGTTTCTCGACGAGGTTTAGGCGTTGCACCTCCAGCGCGTGCCGGCGAAAGACCTCCAGGGCGGCAGCCATTTCGGCGATTTCGTCCTGTCCCTGAATCTGCAGGGCGGCCTCCAAGTCGCCTTCCGCCATACCCCGCATGCGGTCTGAAAGCAGATTGAGGCGTTGCAGCAGAATCCGACCCACAAACAGCCAGGCAATCGTCAGCGCGCCCGCAATGCCGACGACGTTTACGACCAGCAAGAGACTGCGTCCCGTCTGGATAGCCTGGGTAGACGCCTGCGCGGCCTCTTGCGCCCGGGCCCGGGCGCCGTCGACCAGCACCTCCACATCGGCCACGAACTCGACCCCAACGGCACGGTTCAATTCGATCAACTCGCTCTGACGATCGCGGAGCCGGATCTCCTGGGCTACCAGGTCGAATATGCTGCGATGTGCCACGCCCGGAATGCCCAACGCAAAAAGACGCTCGAAGGTAGGGGTAACCTGCGCACGCCAAGGATCCTGGCCTAAGCCGAGAAGGCTCAGAGTAATACGACCCACGACGGCTTCAAACCTCTCACGCAGGGGCTCGAGCAAAGGCTCTTCCGATACCGTGAAGGCGTGGGCCAGCAGCTGCGTGGCGAGCGTGGTGTCGGCATGCAGCTCGGAAAGGCGACGGTATCGATCCGTCTCGCTGGCCGCCGCATACTGTAGGCGCGGCGCCGCGGGCTGTCCCAAGGTGTGGTAGCCCGTCAAGACGTAAAAGAGCTGATCGTCTATGGCTTCCGCCAAAAGGCGGTCCAAGGCAAACTGCAGGGCCGCCAGTTCCTCTTGCAAGGCATTTGAACGATCGCTCAGAGCGAACAACACCTCCACGTCGCTCTCCAGAGTCTCGATGTTGGCGATCAGCGCGGCGGCGTTCGCACGTACCGCGGCCTCGATGTCCGCCGCGCCGCCTACTTGCAGCAGGAGGTCGTCCAACTGTGCTTCGAAGAGCTGCCGCTCTTGGGCGACTTGCGCCGAAACGGCCGCAAAATCCTCGACCGCCGCGACGGTGAGACGCGGAGCCGCCGCGACGAGATTGCCGCTTTGCTGTGCCACGCGAAAAGCGGTCTCCATCTCCGGAATGCTTCCGTCGTTGACGAGACTCTGCACTTCGCCGACACGATTGAACGCAGACCAACCCACCAAACTGGCAATCATAGTGAGCAGCACGGCGCCCCCAATGCCCACATAGAGTTGGACACCGAGGCGATGTCGACTCTGCCACAGCTGCTGCCACGGCAGCATCACGGGATTCTGTCCTGCAGGGTGTGCACCGGGTGGAATTGGCCGTCATGGCCGATCACGGTGAGAAAAACGGAGTCCGAGCCCTGGTTGTCTTGCGCGGCGAAATGCAGGTCGAAGCCGTCCAGACTGACGACGTCGGTCCGAGTCAGTTCCGCCAGGAGGCAGGCTCGACTCACCTCGACCCCACACAGTTCCAGGGCGGCAATGGTCAGACGGCCCGCCAGATATCCTTCCAGCGAAACGAACCCGGGAACTGCGTCGGCAGGAGCATAGGCTTCCAAAGCCTGCCGATAGGAGACCGTGATCGGGATGCTGTCGTCTGTCGGAAACGGCACCACCTGGGTGACGTACACTCCCAGTCCCTTGCGCGCATCCTTGGCCTGCAAGTCGCGTGCCAACGCATTGCTGCCCACAAACGAGATGTTGACGAAGATCGGATCCATGCCGATGTGTCGGGCCCAGGCGATCAATTCGGCCAACGGCTCATACGCGCCCACCAGGATCACGGCTTCGGGATCGCCTTGCCGTATATCCAGCAACGTCTTCTTGACGTAGGTGGTGTTGCGCGGGTACAGCCCGGTGGCCACAGGCTCCATGCCCCGCCGTTTCAGGGCCTGCAGAGCTCCCCCGTACCCGGAGCGGCCAAAGGAATCGTCCTGATAGACGACGGCAATCCGCTCCAGTCCCAGATCGGCGGTCAAGCGCTCGACCATTTCCTCGGTTTCCTGGTCGTAGGAGGCGCGTAGGTTGATGATGTTGCCCCACGCGGTTTCCCGCAGGAAAGCCGCGCCGGTAAACGGCGCTACGTAGGGCACGCCGGCCGCAGCCGCGATGGGGACTGCGGAGCGGGCGACCGGCGTACCCACGGCGCCGACCAGCGCGAACACCTGCTCCTGCTCTATGAACCGGAGGGTATTGGCAATGGCCGCTTCCGGTTCGTAGTAGTCGTCTAGAGACAGCAGTTCCAGCCGTCGACCGTAGACGCCTCCCTGCCGGTTGACCTCGTGGAAGGCCGCCTTGATCCCCAGCTGCATGTTGCGGCCCAACTCCTGCGCGGGGCCGCTGAAAGCAGCCGATTGGCCGAACAGAATGCGATCGGCATAGAGGCCGGGTACCTGCGCGCCCTCTTCCTCCGTCCCCGCGGCGGTGGGCGGCGGCAGAGCTGCCCGCGCTTCGTCCGCGGGCGGCGTTGCCACGGGGACCCTGCCCTGCGCGGCGCAACCGGACAGACCCGCCGTCAAGGCCAGCAGGACGCCCACCGCAAAGAGGAAACTCCGGAATGCGATCACGAGGGGGAAGTCTTTCGGGCGTTTCTGTGTTTTACCAAGGTCAAATGATTCTTGCCGTGTTCCCGGCGGTAACTTTCTTCATCCATCAGGGTTTGTATCAGATGAAGTCCGAGGCCCCCGAGCGTCCGCTCGGCCAGCCCCGAGGTGATATCCGGAGGCGGCGCATCTAGCAAGGGATTGAAAGCATTGCCGTTGTCCACGATACGCAAGACCACGGCGCTGTCGTCGGATGTGAGCGCAATCTCCATGGAAATCGAGCCGGACGCCGCTCCATGTTCCATTATGTTGGTCCCCACTTCGTCGATAGCGAGTTGAATATGGAAAATCAGCTCGGGCTCCCACTGCTCCTGCCTACCGAAGACCTCGACCAGGGCAGAGACTCGGCGCAGCTCGTCCAGCGAAAGTCTGAACCGCCGGCTCCACTGTGCGCTCACGTGTCGACCCCCCGGTAGTGAAAGGTCATGCAGGTAATGTCGTCGAACTGGGGCGTCTCTCCCATGAAGGCAGTGACCCCCTGCAGGATGGCCTGATTGGCCTTCGAGGGACTGGGTCCCGACTTGGATATGCACAGCGTCCGCAGCCGCTCCATGCCGAACTCCTCCCCCATACCGTTGACGGCGTCGGTCACGCCGTCGGTATACAACACGACGCTGTCGCCCGGCGCCAGCGTCACGGAACGGCAATCAAACGCGAACTCCGGTATTACGCCCAAGGCTACGCCGCCCGTCAAGGGAAGCAAGGAGGAGGTGCCGTCGGCATGCACGACGATGGGCGGATTGTGTCCGCCGTTGGCATAGGACAAAACGCCGTCCCGGGGGTCGAACACGGCATAGAACACCGTAACGAACATCGCGGCTTCGTTGCGTTCGTTCAGCAGCTGGTTGATCTCCCCCAGAACCCGGCCGGGATTGCCATGGCTGATCGCGGCGCCTTTCAGAAGGGTACGGCTGGACATCATGAAAAGAGCCGCCGGCACTCCTTTGTCCGAAACGTCGGCGATCGCCAGTCCCACCCGTCCCTCCGGCAGGGCAATCACGTCGAAAAAATCGCCGCCGACGTTGCGGGCGGGCACCATGCTGCCGTACATCGCATACCCGGGCCGGGCCGGGAATTCTCTGGGCAGGATGGATTGCTGTATCTTGCTGGCAATGGAAAGCTCGTTTTGCAGGGACCTCAGTTGGGCCCGGGAAGCCAGTATCGCCCGCCATTCTTCGAGATGGCGCAGGGTCCGATCGATCGTGACCTGCAAGTCTTTGAAGTCGATGGGCTTGGTGACGAAGTCGAAGGCGCCGCGGTTCATCGCCGTCCGAATGTTGTCCATGTCCCCATAGGCGGACACGATCACGGCCCGGATATTGGGTTCGACCTCTTGAATCCGGTCGAGGAGGGCAAGACCGTCCATCTTGGGCATGTTGATGTCCGAGATCACCATGTCTATGGTTTCGTCGGCGCGCAGCTGCTCCAGAGCTTCCAGTCCGTTGCGGGCAAACGTGAACTCGTACTTTCCGGCGCGGATGGCCCGCCGCATGCGCTGCAGCATGAGCGGTTCGAGATCAGGTTCGTCGTCGACCACCAGAATTTTGTAGGGCGGTTTGTCCATAACGTCGGTTCGCTCCTGCCTCACGCCCCGTCCTGAAAATCGTCTGCAGTTCCCACGATGCCGGCGGCGTGTCCGCGTACTGCTGTCCGGCTCCCGGCGGAGGCCTTACGCGGCGACTCGGAACAGCTCGGCAGCATTGCCGCCCTGGATCCACGCCATCTGCTCTGCGGGCAGATCCAGCCCCTGGGACAGGCAGGTCTGGATGGTCTCGATGGACACCCAAGGATGGTCGCTGCCGAACATCAGGCGACGGGGCCCGGCATGTCGCAGCGCAAAGCGGATCGCCTCTGCCGACGGCGTCACGAGGTCGAGGTACACGCGTTGGTAATACGCCCCCGGCGGTCGTGTAATGTGTTCCCGCCCCCGTCCTTTGCGCTCCGTCTGCTCCTCTACGCGTCCCATCAGGTAGGGCAATACGCCGCCGGCATGCGGATGCACAATCTTGAGCGTCGGGTGCCGTTCCAGAACTCCGCCGAGAATCAGGCGCAACATCGCAAACGAAGTGTCCATCATGAAGGCCGCCATGGGAATCATCGCATGGTCCCGAACATGCGCGGCCCAGGTAGGTACGGTGGGATGCAGTACCAAGGGGACGCCCAGCGCGGCCACTCTGGCATAGAAAGGTTCCAGCGCCGGATCGTCCAACATGGTGCCGTCGAAATGCGAGCAGCAGAAAACGCCCCGCAGATGCAAGGCCTCGACCGCCCGCTCGAGTTCCTGTATCGAGTCGTCCACATCGGGCAGAGGCAGAGAGGCGATGCCTACGAAACGCCCATGACTGTCCTGCACGAGATCCGCCAGATAATCGTTGCAGAGACGGGCTCCCTGCAGGCGTTGAGGCGGCGGCAAACGGGACGGAGAGGGAATGTTGACGCTTAATACAGAGACGTCGATCCCCGCTCGATCCATGGCCTCTATCTTGCGGGCCGGAGCATAGTCTTCCAAATTCAGCTGAAACCGTTGCACGTCGCCGTAATGCAGCAGATACCGGCCCGCTCCCTGGCGTTGCGCATGCACAAAGCCCGGAGCGTTCACGTACATTTCCGCATAGGCGCGCGGAAAGACATGACTCTGGACATCAATCTTCATGTCGTCGTTTCCCGGCACGAAGACCCCGTTGCCTTATGGGGGCTGTGTACCCACGGGGATACCGCCGCGCTGCCTCGCTTCAAAAGAGCGCCACCAACGGAAAGAACAGGAGGGAAGAAACCGCGGCTCCCGCGAAGCCGCCCACCATAATCATAATGCGTCCTACCGGTCCGCTAACCCGGTGCAACAACGACAGCACCGCCCATCCCGTCAGACAACCAAAGCAACCGGCCACGAGATGGAGCGGCCAGAGCTGCAGATCGAAGAGCTGGACCAAGGGCAGCAGCAATCCCGACAGCCGCACCAGCAGCCAGGCCACAGGGGTCACCAGCGCCGCACACAAACCGGAGAGGGCCATCAAGCTCAGATTCCACATGCGCGGCTCGGGATCACGCGCGGCCCTTGCTGCCGGACCCAGTACCGATCCGGCAGACATTCGGCACCGCATCCGGAATGCAGTTCGTCAGAAAACACCAGCCGACATCCATCATTTTCACGGTTCCAAGCCGCAAGCAAAATCCACCATTCTCGACGGTAGGTCGGCAACGGCGCTAATGACGTTGTAGGCTGAAAACGTGGAGGAATTATATACAGGAGCGACAATGCAGAACATAGTGCTGCGTAGTCGCAGCGGAGGCGGCTGGGGCAGTCGGAGCCGCTGCCGCGTGTAGGCCCGCGGCGGGCTCCCCCGCGATGCCGGCGTCCGCGGGAGTCCAACTGCCGGACCGCCGGCGCCAATGGGGGTTGCTATGCAGGCGGCATCGCCGAAACGGAACAATTCCGACCACTCGTCCTGTGTCGCAGGGTTCGGTTCCCCAGGCGGTCGGCTTCTGAGATGCGAAATCCATGCCCCGTCTGGTCTTGCCGTCGAAATACATACCCGGTCCCGATCACGGGCTTGCCTTTTTGCAGCGAGGGCAAGCAGCAGTCTCTGTCCTTGATTTGGGAGAAGGCCGCTTTGGCCGTGCCTTGCAGTTTGTGTTTCGAGATCACGATCTCGAGCGGCACTGCAACCATCTGCATCTGAATCGGGACGTTCCCGGCGCGTGCTGTGCTCCGAACGGATTTCATAGCCCATCAGGATGCCTACGCTAGGCAGCGCCAATGGATCGCATCTGGCAGCTTCCGCTTGGAGTTCGTAGGGCATCTGTTGCAGCAAAGCATTTAGGGCCTGGCGCCAGGTTCCGAAGTCATGGGCCGAGAGCGTTGCAGAGAGCAATCTCGCCCTCTTGCTCACGTCGTCCGGATCGGGCGCACATTCGCGTAGCCGAGAAGCGCCGAAAGTCCGTGCCGCCTCACGGTTGGGAAAGGCCGTGAGGTCAAGGCTGCGGGGCTGCCCGTTGATCCCGTGGACGAATTTGGGAGGATTTCCGGCACTCGAGATAGTGGGGGACGCTCTTTACAAGCACCCTGCAAACGGCTGTCGATGGCTACGCTGCCGTCCTGGAACCTGCTCGCTGCCGTCGCCAAGACGGTAGCCGTCGCATCAGGGACGCGGAATCAGAACGCGCATCATCGCTTCGGCGTCGAAGGGGTCGACCCCGTGCTTTTGGCGCAGCGCGGCGCGTACCTGGCGTTCCGCCTCGATGTCCAAGTCCGCCAAGGGCAATTCCAGGACTTGTCCATTCTGCAGCGCGGATTCCCGACTCCCGACTTCCATTTCCATGGACATCACGGCATCGTCCGGCGTAAATTCGCAATGCTCCGAGCCCTGCAACTCGGCGATGAAGTCGGTGACATGGGACGCTACGGACGAGATGTAGTAGGCCCGGTCGTGTCGGGCCGACAGCGGTTGCGGATTGCGATACTCCACCACGCCGTCCGGCAGTTCGACGCGGTCGCAGATCCACCGACCGTCCTCCACCACATGTTCGATCGGAAAGGTCATGTCGTGTCGAGCGCCGTTGCGCAGCGCATGGTCCGAACAGTACCGCACCTCGCCGGCGCCATGCCAGTTGCGTACCGCCTCCCGCACGATGGCGCCCCGCGTCCCGGCCAGTTCCGTATACCCGGGGCGCGGATAACGCCCCAGCATCCCTTTGATGTTGCCGGCCAGATCGGTGACCAACCGGTTGCCGGGAAAGCGAAAGAAATGGCAGCGAAAGCCTTCGTCTTCATGGTACCGATGCGGAGCTTCCCAGTGGGGTTCCACCGGCATGCGATGCGTCACGGCTTGGACCGATTCCGGATGGGCGCCGTACAAGGCGATCCAACGTGAATTGTTGTGATATCCAGGGTGATCGTGCAGGCAGATGATCCGGCCTATCGGTCCCACGAATCCGGTCCGATCAATGGCTTTGGCCATCCGATCGAAGGGAAAGCGAATGAAGTTTTCGCCTACGCGCAAGGTTACGCCGTGCTCTCGAGCCACTCGGGTCATATCGCGCGCTTGCCACAGAGTGCTGGCGATGCTGGTTTCGACCAGGTGATGGATGCCGGCGCGGGACAAGGCGACCGATATCGCATGATGTACGTCCACGGGCGCCACCACGAGGGCGGCCTCCACCAAGTCGGCGCCGATCAGTTCCTCGATCGCATAAAAGGCTTGGGCGTCTATCGCGTCGGCATAGCGATCGGCGTGGTCTTGGACCGGATCGCATACCGCCACTACGTTCAGCCAAGGCCGCAGACTCCGCAACATCGGCTGGTAAACGGTCGAGGAGCGATTGCCCGCCCCAATCATGGCTATGTCGACGGGTCGACTTTCAGGTTCCATCAGAAATTGGCCTCCTTGGGCGTGCCGGCGGGAGCGTCGCAACCTAATGGGCAACGCTGTCGTCCCGGCAGGTTCGCTTAGGTCGTCACGGTTTCCAGATCGACTTCGTACACCTGGGCCGTCCCTGTGACGTCGCTGGTGAAAATCACATGGGCTCCGTCGGGAGAAAAGGAGGGATGGGGATGCGTGTGCTGTGGAGCATAGACGGAAATCGGACCCGCTTCGTAGGGAAACGGACCGTTCCAGTGAGCTCCCAGGCTGCTCGCCCGCGGCAGACACACCGTGGTAGGCTGGCCTATGCCGTCCAAGGGATCAAAGATCTGGAGGCCGATGTCCGGGAAATTGGTGTCGGCGACCATGCGGGCGCCGTCCGGCGACGCAATCGCGTGCCAGGCGTTGAAGCTGGTGACCGGGCGTACCGCCCCGGTATCGACATTGACGGCGCGCATGCCGTGAGGCCAGTTCACGAATCCGACCTCGCGGGTACCGGGAATCCAGGCTTCATGGGTAATCCACTCGCCGGGCGCCCGCGTATACAAGCGTCGGTTGCCGCTGCCGTCCCGGTTGACCATCCATACCCGATCCGTAAGCGGACCGGCATAGAAGAGCAACTGAGCGTCATCGGGGCAAAACTGCATATGCGACACGTCGTCGCGCCTGAGAACGACCTCCCAGGTCCTGCGTTCCACATCCACCACGACAATGCAAGTCTCGTTCCCTTCTCTGCACCGCACGGCCCAGTACCTGTCGCAGGGGCTGAGGGCAGTGGTGCCCATGGCCGCGGCCACCATGCCCGCTTCACGCACGACCAAGCCCGCGAAGTCGATCAACAATTCTTCTTCGAAGGTCTCCGTGTGGACACGCCAGCCTCCGTGGCCCGCGGTGAAGTAGATCCAGTCGCCGGCGTGGGCCGGGTAGATGGAAAAGTCCGCCAGGTCCTCCCGCGCCGTCAATTGCACCAGCTCGGCCGCCGCCCGGTCTTCTACGAAAATCTGGGGAAGTCCGCCGCGCGCGGAAGTGAACAGGGTCCACCGCATCGCATCGTCGTACGCCGGCACCAGAAAAAACGGTTGATGGTGGATGGACTCGTGTGCCGTGATTTGCCGGATACGGGCTCCGGTCGCCTCGTCGCGGGTCCAGCGGGACTCGGACGGAAATCGTTCACCCTTGGCCATGGGTCGTCTCTCACCGTCCCGCCGTCATGCGGCGCGGGCCGTGGTGCGGCTGGTGCTCTCCAGCAACCCCCGGTCCGCATACCACTGCTCAAATCCGGATTCCGCCAAGTCGGCCTGAATCCGCTGGACTTCGGCCCGGCTCAAAGGACGCACCGGCGGCCGCATTTCCAGGGAGGGGAAACGGCCCTGCAGGAACATGGCCGTCTTCATGCGCTGGTGGGCTTCCGAGGACGGTTCGCCGAACCGATACACGCATTTGTTCAGACGATACACGACCTCCTGCGTGGCATAGGCCCGCACGTAATCGCCCGCCAGCACCGCCTGCACCAGATCCACGATCAACTCGGGCACGAAGCCGGCAAAGCCCACCAAGGCGCCGTCGGCCCCGGCCAGCAGCGAGGAGAGCAGGAATTCGTCGTGGCAGGACAGCAACGGGATGTCGGGGGCCCGTTCCTTCAGCACCCGGTGCTCATGGCCCAGGCGCGCCATGTTGCGGGTCCCCATCTTGATGGCCACGACCTGTGTAATTTCGGTCAGGGCCAGCATTTCGTCCAGGGTATACGTCGCTTTGGTCCAGTCCGGGTACTGGTGCACGATGATAGGAATGTCGACGCCGGCGGCTACGTCCTCGAAATACCCCACGGCCGTCACGGATGGACGGCCGAACCGGAGCCAATGGTGCGGGGGCATCAGCAATACGGCGTCGGCGCCGGCTTCTTTGGCGGCCTGCACATGATCGACGGCTTCCGGACTGCCTTCGCAGCAGATCCCGGAGATCACGCGCATGGCGCCGGCGGCCTCCTTCATGAGGCGTACGACTTCCGCTCTTTCCCGCGGCCGCAATCCCATCACCTCGCCCGTATGGCCGTTGCAGACCAGTCCGCACAAGCCCGGCACGGCCGCCAGATAGGCCGTATAGGCCTGCAAGCCGTCCCGGTCGACGGCCTGATCCGGCAGAAAGGGACACAACGTGGCGGCGAACACGCCGCTCCAAGACTGTTCGGTCATTGCTGCACTCCGTAGCACGTCCGGGGAAAAATCGTCCGTCTCACTTCTTGATCACCTGCCGGGGATTCAAGGCATCGTTGAGCCCGTCGCCCAGAAACGTGAAGGCAAACACGATGATGCCGATGGTGGTCGCCGGAATAATCATCAGGTGAGGGAAGGAGATCCAAAGACTGAAACTGTCGCTCAGCATGGAACCCCAACTGGCGTTGGGGGGCTGAACGCCGATGCCTAGAAAACTGAGACCAGATTCGAGAGTGATGGCGCCGCCCACGCCGGCCGTCACCCCCACGATGATGGGACCGATGGAATTGGGGATGATGTAGTGGGTCAAGATACGTCTTTCGTCGGCGCCGATGGCGCGGGCCGCCTCGACGTATTGGGTCTCGCGGACGGACAGCACCTGTCCCCGCAGCAGGCGGGCAAACCCCGGCCAACTGATCAGAGCCAAGGCGCCGAACACCAGCACGAAATCCAGCCAAAGCGTGTCGAGATAGAAGGGATTCTTGGTCCGCATATACATGTCGTCGAACCAGGCCGCGATAGGCCGCTTCAAGGCCGTGTTCATCAGCAAAGCCAGCAACAGACCCGGCACGGACATGGTGACGTCGGTCAACCACATCAGAAATTCGTCCGTGATGCCGCGCAGGTATCCCGCGATGCCGCCCAGCACCACGCCCAGGCACAGCGAGATGGCGGTGGACGAAAGCCCCACGAGCGCCGCGGTACGGGCTCCATGCAGCAGTCGGGAGAAGATGTCCCGTCCCAGCGCATCCGTGCCCAGCCAGTGATTCCAGGACGGCTGCTCCAAAGCGCTGTCGATGTCTTGTTCCAGAAAGTCGTAAGGCGTGACGTACGGACCTATGAGGCCCGCGACCAAGAACAATGTCACCACCACGAGCCCCAAGGTCGCCAGTCGGTTCAACAGCAGGCGTTGCAAGGCTTCGCGCCAGATATTGCGCAGATCGCGGTCGCCCTCCGCAATCAGGGGTTCAAAACGCTCGCGCAAGGGAGACGCCGGCATCGTGGTCCGGAAACTTCAATGACGTGCAATGCGGGGGTCGAGCAGCGGATAGGCCAAATCCACCAACATGTTGCCCACCATGACGATCAGAGCTCCGATCAAGACCGTGGCCATGATGACGGGATAATCCACCGTGCGCAGGGCCGTAATGGCAATATGCCCGAAACCCGGAATGTTGAATATGAGTTCGATGAACAAAGCGCCGTTCACGATGCCGATCATGATCAAGCCTACCGAAGTCAACACCGGAATAAGCACCGGACGCAACATATGACGGAAAATCACCAGCCGATTGGTCAGACCTTTCGCGCGGGCCGTGCGAATGTAGTCTTGGGCCAACGTGTCCAGCACGGCCGCCCGGGTCTGGCGAATTACGGTAGGCAAAGCGCCGAGACTGAGCACGAACACCGGCAGCAACACTTGTCCATGAAAAATCCCCTTCCACCCATAGGGCACGTCCATGACGCCGACCACTACCACCAGAAACCAAAGCAGCATCAAGGCCACGACGAAGATGGGAGGGGCGTTGACGAAAATGACCAGCCCCACGATAAAGTGATCGATCACGCTGTTGTGTTTCAAGGCGGCCAACACGCCCAAGGGTATGCCCACCAGCACCATAAACACGACAGCCGCCACTCCCAGCTGCATCGAGATGGGCAAACGCACGGCCACCATGCGGGATACAGGACGCTTTTCGCGGATGGAAAATCCTAAATCTCCGCTGAACAGGCGGCCCAGGTAGCGGCGGAACTGGGCGGGAAAGGGGTCGTCGAGTCCGTACCTGGCGCGCAACGCCTCCAAGACCTCTTCTTCCAACACCAAGCTGCCTTGCTCTTGGTCCAGAAACATGCGCTTGATGGGATCCCCGGCTCCATAGAACATCATGGCGTAGGACACGAAAAGAACCAGCAGCAGGCCGATCGTCCAGCGCACCAGCCGTGTGACGACGTACGAAGCCATGGGGGTGGGGGACTGGGGAGGCAATACGCCGGGGACCGCATCTCCGGGACGTGACCTCAATCACGTCCCGGGATGCTAGATGCGAACCGCGGTTACTGTTCGCGCATGTAAATACGCCAAGGCGCAATCAGACCTACATCGGGACCGCGCTCGAAGGCTGCAACTTCCTCGCCGACGGCTCCGTACCTCTCCGGAATACCGAAGAACATGCCCACCCGGTCCGCCATGAAAAGCTCCTGCGCGGCTCGGGTCAATTCGCAGCGAGCCGGGTCGTCGGGCGACACGGCCTGGGCTTCTTCGATCAGACGATCCACTTCGGGATTCTGGTATCCCTTCAACATGGAACCCCGTGCAATCGGGCCTCCGCTGTGCATGCCTACCCAAGCATAGGTGGTGCCGTCCGGGAACCGGATGACGACGTCGTCCCGCGACAGGTTGACCAGATCGGCATCTTCCCCGAATTCGTCGGGACGGGTTTTGAACTCGATGTTCGTAATGCCCAGATTCTGACGCCAGAATTCCATCACCGCTTCCAGAGCGCGGTTGAGAGAGGGCGACGAGGCCCGGGGAGTCACACGCAGCTTGGGCAGATTTTCGGCGCTGCCGTAACTGGAGGCCGCCAAGGCCGCCTGCGCGGCTTCGGGATCATAGTCGTCGGACCAATTGGCGTCCGGATCGTGACAGCTCACGTTGGGATCCAGCAGCTGCGTGGGCAACGTGGCGTTCCCCTCCGGGAAGGCGGCTTGAAAGACGGCTTCCATGTCCACGGCCAAATAGAGCGCTTCGCGCACCTTGGGGTCGTTGGTGGGTTCCCGCTGATCCGTGATCCAGAACGAATTGAACCCGATCCCCTTGATAGTTCGGAAGTAGTCGGGATGGGCGGCGCGCAGGGCCGGCGGCAAGCCGGTCATCACGAAGCTCACCTGATCGTTCTGCACCATGGTGGCAGCCGTGTTTTGATCGGTGACGAACATGAACTCGATGCGCTCGAGGTAGGGCCCCTCGTCCATCCACCAATTCGGATTGGGGACCATGGTGGCAATGCCCAGATCCGGATCGTATTCCGAAAGCATGTAGGGACCGCTGACCGCCGGTTCGTTTTCCGGCAACCAGAAGGTGTTCAGATTCTCGTCCGTGACGTCGTCGATCTTGATGGGATTGGTGTGGGTGGTGGCAATCCGCCAGTGGAAGATGGAGTCCGCGCCGGTCAAGGTCGCCTGTACGGTGCGATCGTCGAGGGCCGCCAGACCGGATACGGTTTCGGCCTCGTCGGCTCTGGCTTCGGCAAATCCCATCACATTGCCCAGGTATTGCGGAATGCGTCCGTGTTCGGTCAAGGGATCGGTCATCCGGTTCCAAGTACCGACTACTTGCTGGGCCGTGATGGGAGTCCCGTCGGACCACTTGGCCCGTTCGTCTACGGTAAAGGTCCAGACGGTGTCTCCGTCACTGGGCACGGCGCTGTCGAAAACGCCGAATTGCAGGTTGCCGTCCACATCGAAATACAAAGGCGGCACATACAAAAGCGGCATCCAACTCTGGTGATCTCCACCCCCGGACATGGGATAGAACGTGAAGCTGTTGGCTCCGGTCGACCCGGTGGCAATGCGCAACACTTGTTCTTCCGCGGCGTCGGCCGGGAGCATGGACATTTCCATATCGTCCATATCGGTTCCCGGGTCCACTTCCGCCATTTCCGCCGGGGCCGCGGGAGCCGTGGGGGCACAGGCCGCGAGCATGATCAGCATCAAGAAGATCACGCAGCTCGACAAATTCACAAATCGCATGGCAACATCTCCGTTGATCGAATAAAAACTCGGTTTCACTCGAAAGCGTATCACATGGTTCACTGCTGGCCAATCGAAGTGTGGAGATCCGAAGCTAACGGTGCGCATAATCTCGGCGGACAAACTCTTCGGTAGAGCTTGGGGTCGGCCTGCACGGATCCTGCATCTCGGCGGGCTGGCACCCGTCTCTGTCCTGCGGCTGCATGCGGCAGGACAGGCGACCCCGAAGCAGTATTCGAGATCGTCTATGCTCATGCCATAGAGCACAGGAGGATTTGCATGCAGGACGGGACAGTACGGATCGGTGTGGTGGGGGCCGGACGCGGCGCCGCCTATATGCGGGCCACCCAAACGGACATGGGCATCGAGTTGGTGGCCGTCTGCGACTCGGACGCGGGCCGTCTGGCCGCGCTCGACCTCCCCCCACATGTCGAAATACTGCAGCGGACGGACGAATTTCTGACCCTAGACATGGATGCGGTAGTGATCGCGACCTATTTCGATTCCCACGCTCCGCTGGCGATGCAGGCTCTGGAAGCCGGCTTCCATGTCCTCAGCGAGATTACGGCCAACGCCACGCTGGCCGAAGGGGTAGCTCTCTGCGAAGCCGTCGAGAAAACCGGTCTCATTTACATGATGGGAGAAAATTCCGCCTATACGGATTTCAACCAGGCCATGAAGGCCATCTACGACTCCGGCGAAATTGGACGCGTGCTGTACGCCGAAGCCGAGTACAACCACCCAATGGCCCCCGAGACGCTGCTGAGGTTGGCGCCGGGGCAAAATCACTGGCGCAATTGGATTCCGGCTACCTACTACTGCACGCATGCCCTCGGCCCTCTCATGGTGATCACGGGAGCGTGGCCGACTGCGGTCAACGCGTTGTCCATCCCGGCTCCCGAACTGGGACCGGCGCAAGCGCGGATCAACGACCCGGGGGCCGTGATTCTCTGCCGGATGGACAACCACGCGGTCTTCCGTTTGTTCGGCATTCATATACCGGGACACAGCAACTGGTATCGCCTGCACGGTACCCGGGGCGCCATGGAGAACTGGAGAGGTCCGGGCTATTTCGGTCCGGGGCAAGTGCGGGTCTGGCACGATCCTTGGGACTGTCCCCCGGAGCAGACCCCAGAACGCAGTTTTGTGCCGCAATGGCCCGCCTACCGCGAAGAAGCCGACCGTTTTGGCCACAGCGGAGCCGACTTCTGGGTCGTGCATCACTTTCTGGAGGCTATTCGCAAGGGGAAACAACCGGAGCTGGACGTATACCGCAGCGTGGCCATGAGCAGCGTCGGTCTACTGGCCTGGCGTAGCGCCCTGGGGAACGGCTGCCCGGTAGCGGTACCCGATTTCCGGGATCCGGACGCGCGGGCGACATACAAAGAGGATCGTCTCCGCGCGGGCCCTGACGTAAGCGCAGAGCATCGCCTGCCCTCTTCCATTCGGGGCGACATCGAGATCGCGCCCTCGGATCTGGAGAACGCCCAAGCCTTCTGGAACAATCTGACGTAAGCTGCCCCACGGCCATACCCTGTGCCTGCAGACAGGACGCGGCAGGCCGCTCCACGCCGGATCGCCGGCTCTCCGAGAAACATGGGAAGCGGCGCCGCGCGCGGACGGGAATGCATTCCGCGGTCGACAGCAGGCTTCGAATCAGGCATGGCCTACGTGAGTAACCGCAGCCTACGTTTCGGCATGGCGCCGGCGGGAGCGGCCCTCAATCCCTACGTCCTTACGCGAAGACATATACTTGCTCTGTAGATCCATCGACCAAGGAGCTTAGACATGCATCGAGTCGGGTATGTACTGCTGGGAGTCCTCATGCTGACCGGTTTGTGGGC
This sequence comes from Anaerolineales bacterium, assembly GCA_034421855.1. Taxonomy (GTDB): domain Bacteria; phylum Chloroflexota; class Anaerolineae; order Caldilineales; family Caldilineaceae; genus Bin34. Next base: position 34,708 of record DAOUKB010000134.1, on the reverse strand, counting down.
ATCTCCCGTCTTGGCGTCGCCGCCGTGCAATGTAGTCGAACATCGCCTAGACGAAATCCAGAGCCATGATCAGTTGACACGTTTCGTGCAATGCGCCGTCGCCCACGCGAAAGACGTAGGCTGGGACCAGGCTTCCGCAGACTTTCAAACCCACCGCGCCTGGCTGGACGGTTCCATGTATCTGTTCGCCGGCGACTCTGCGGGAACGGTCGACTTCATTGCCGGCGCGGGACCGGAGTCGGCACCGGGCACAGACCTCTCCAATCTGCAGGACGAACAGGGTTACTACATAGTGCAGAACATGATCCGGATCGTGGAACACTACGGTTCCGGTTATGTCTACTATCAATTCGGCAACCGCAACACGGGACAGGTCGAACCTAAGGTCGCCTATCTCACCGCCACCGATTTCGAGGTAAACGGCGAGAAGATGTGGATCGGGGCAGGCTACTACCCCCTGGTAGGTCCCGGCGCCTGCTCCCCGGAGCGAGTCAGGGCATCTCTGGTGTACACCGCGAGCGATGTAGAGAGCTTTGTGCATTGTGCGGCGCAATATTTGCAGCAAGAAGGGCTGAGCGCCCTTCACACGTTCGACCACGACCCGCGTTGGAGATCCGGGCCTACCTATCTCTTCATGCTGGACTGGAACGACATCACCATCACGGGAGGCGGTACGGGACAGATCGGGATCGATATGACGGACGTGGCAGACGCCAACGACATGATCATCATGGATGAAATACGCCGCGTACTGGACAACTTCGGCGAAGGTTACGTCTACTACACCTTCCTCAACCCGGCTACCATGCAGGACGAAGCCAAGACGTCGTTCGTCACGCGGATCTCGGTGGCCGGACATCCTTATGTCTTGGGGACCGGTCTCTATGTTTCCTCGCCCGCGTGCCGCACCGTCCCGCCCGCGTACGCCGTGGACACGGCGGCCGAACTCGAGCAGTATGTGACCTGTGCCGCGGAGCTGGTGAGGCAACGCGGTACAGAAGCCTACGACCTCCTTCTGCATCACCCTCACTGGATCGACGGTGAAACCTACGTCTTCATCGTCGATCCAGCTTGTCGATCGGTGTTGTATCCCCTCGACTACCGCAGCGACGAGGAAGGCTGCGACGTTACGGATGAAGACGGCGTCAAGCTCAACGAGCTCATCGTCAAAGCCGCGGCTAGTCCCGAGCGACAAGGCTGGGTGAATTACCGGTGGCTGAATCCCGACAGCAACGTAGTGGAAACCAAGTCCAGTTTCGTGGTCGGGGTCGAGGTCGGCGACGAACTGCTGGCCGTCGGCGCCGGCATCTACCTTTCCGAATAAGAGCGTAGCGGGACACCTGCACGGCTCTGATCGGCACACGGGGATTGGGCCTTAGTGTCGGCGGCGACTTGGTCTCGACAGGCGACTACGCCCCCTGAGGGGCCGTCCCGTCGTCCATGGTCTCGCTCGGTTCGCATGGCAAACGAGAGTGAACCAGGGAAGGCCCAATCCCAGCGAGAGTGCTCGCCGCCGACGTTGCCCACAGCCCGAGGCTTTTGTAGGCGGTGAGCTGCTCCGGTGCTCCGTCGAGCGGCGCGTGGCCCGCCGCGTACGGCACGGGGAACCGCGTCACCGCGTCTACCGACGGCGGCGGAGCCTGTAGGCGTCCGCGCTGCGGAGACCAAGGCTCCTGCCCCGGGCAGGACTACTATGGAACCGGACAAGAACGCGCGGCTGCGGTTGTCCAGATCTTCGGGTACGGAGCAGCCAACAGGCCGCACCGATTTATAGTGGTGGTTATACGGTCCGCCCGCCCCTGAACCCTCGTGGCCGGCGGACGCAGAGAAACCCTGCGGTTTTCCCTACACTCCGTTCCACGATACGGGGTATCGTTTCCTTGACGATCGCGCACGACCCCCGTCGGTCGACTCAGGGCTGTGCAATTCGAGCCCGCTTGGACGTGCTACGAGAGCGGTACCGCTCCCGACTCCCCTCCAATCTGATGGGGTGCAACCTCGCCAGTCCGCGCTACGGGCCGCCGTGCGGGTCAAGCGGCGGGTCGTATCTGCACCTTATGGGTGGCCGTACGGCCCTCTTCCACGATCAAGGCTACACCGCCCCGACACAGAACCGAATGACCGCCGTCGGCTTCCAGGATCACATCGCCGTTCACGGAACACGCTACGTGCCCCTGGCGGGTGACCACCTCTAAATCATAGGTTTCCCCAAACTCCATCGGGAAAGGGGCTTCGGCCAGCACCGTTTCCTCGCCGTCGAAAGTGCTGACCAAACGGACCATGCCGTCCCGCCCCAGCAGGAAAGCCTTGTACCTCTTCATGCCTTGGAGGTGGAGCCCGATACCGGCCGCCTTCACCAAATGGGGCGTGACGTCCGCAGCCACGCTGTAGTCCTGCCAGTCCCGGGTACCGGTGCTCAACAGACCGCGGCCCTGGTCATGAATCAGGCGGAACGTCTCGGGATACCATCGTTCGTAGTGATCGATGCCGTTGACCCAAGCGTACTTCCACATGACGCCGCTCGACGTCATAGGGCGTTCCCGCTGGAACGTGTCCGGGATGCGCACTTCATAATCCGGAGCTCCGTCCCAAGTGAGGTAGTCCAAGAATACATACCCGCTCGTGGTCTGCTCGGAACGGAGTTCCAGGCCGATTTTGGCTATGGGATTGGCGCCTGTCTCCGGAATCCGCCATTCCAATATCCGCTCGTCGCCGGGAGACAGCGAGACACTCTCGTCCCGTACGATCTGCAGTTCGTCTTTCGCCCCGAAATACTTCAAGTAGAGGTTGGCCGTCACCCGCATCCCGTTGTCGGGGCAGGCCTCGATGCGCGCCTTGACGATCTGGCCCGGATACAACGTGGGCGCGGCCAGCAAGGCGTATCCCCGCTGGTCGAAGTTCGTAGGTTGCGTAATCCGGGATGAAGGTAGCGGTCTCGACCCGGGAATACTTGCCGGTCGCCATACCGCGGTAACGCAGGGCCAGACTGCGGTCGCCCGACTTGCTGTGGCCGTGGATGTTGCGCAGCGTCGTGACGCCCGCGGTGGCGCGGTCCGGATCTTCCTGAAAGCCTTGCAGAGAGCCGGGGAAGGAGAAGTGATATTTGGCCCGCCCTTGTAGACGGGCAACTCGGCGCCCGCCAGCTTGGCCCCGGTACGGGCCACTGCCGTCGATGCCGGCCAAGCCGTTCTTGATGCCCATGAGACAGCCCATGTTGCCGGAATTGCAGTCCGTATCCTAGCCACACGTATTGACGATCATCAGGCTCTTTTGGAAATCGTCTGCGCCATGCAGCAGAGCATGAATGACGAGGGCATGGTTGGGCACCATATGGCAGTTGCCTCCGTATTGGTCGTACCCATACCGCTGCTCGATCTGCTCGCGGGTAGCCCGCCAATCTTCCGGATCCGAAGCATGCCATTCTCGGATGTCGCCGATCATGCGGTAGATGAGACTGTCCTGCGGAATGAAGGACATGCCCACGTCCAGCAACGCTTCCAGGTCGGACTCGACAAAGGCCTGGGCTTCCATGGCGGCCAGCATGACGGCTCCGTGTACGGCTTCCCCGTCATGGGAAACCAAGGCCGCTTCGCGGGCCAGATAGGCCGCCTGTGCGGGATTGCCCGGTGAAATCAAGGCCCAGCCGTCAATGAAGATCCGAGCGCCGAGCTGTTCGGCGACCACCTGGCCGTTCAGCGCGATGGAGCCGCTGTCCGGCCCGTCGATGCCTGCCTTGAGGCGCAGGTACGCCGTGTGCTCCGTGGAGTTGCCCAGACCCGTCCCACCAGAGGACGGTACGTTCCTCGATCAGATAATTGAGCCAGGTGCGGCCGATTTCCTTCGCGGTCAAAGACTTGTCGTACTGGTAATCCTCCAGGGCGCGCACGAAGGTGAAAGTGCCGGAAATATCGTCGTCGGTAACCACCAGAGGGACGTTCAGCCGGTCGTGGACGTAGTAGTGGATCTCGCCCAGATGCTCCATGATCGCTTGGTACGGCCAGCCTTCGAAGGGTCTGCCCAGGTACACGCCGATGATCTTGCCCAATACACCCGCATAGACGCGTTCCGCGTAATCAGCCTGCAAAGCACTCATGTCGGTTGCTGTTCCTTTGAAGCCAGAGGGGAAACGAAAAAGTCATTGCAACGCTTGGAACCGGTCGGCCCGCCGGCTCTCGGCCGTCTGCTGCGCCGCGTGGAGCCTGGTGGCCAGGGCAGCAAGAGCCGCCGCCCGCGGATCCAAGTTCATGCGGTTGGCGGCGTTCGCCGTCTCGAGCCAGGAATTCCGAATGGCCCCGTCGCCATGCAAATCTCCCAGCACGGATCCGGTCGTGCCGGCAATGGAATCGCAGTCCCGGCCGTAGTTGGCGGAGGCAGATATCGCGGCCTCGCAGTCCCCGTCGCATACTACCGTCAGGGCCAACGCCACGGGTACTTCCTCAATGCTGTGGACCCGACTGGGATGCCAGGCGTCCGACCCGTTGCCCCGGGTTCGGAATACGACGGGAGCCGTGTCGTACGGCACAATGGCCGCGCGCGCCAAGGGCAAAGCCCGGAGCCAATCCGAATTGCCGAAGGCTACCGGACGCAAGGCCTCCAAAGCCACCCGAGTCCCTTCGTGGGCCCGGGTCAGACAGGCGTCGAAGATGTCTTGCACCGTACAGTCCAGGAAGGCATGCGCCACGGCGAAGGCCATGATGCCCGCCGCTTCCAGACCGAAGATCACCTGGTGAGCACTGAAAATGTCTATGGCGTCCTGGTAGGCCCGCTCCGGGTCGCAGGCATTGACGATGCCCACCGGCGCCGCATACATGGCCGCCCCACAATTGACCATGTTGCCCGCGCCGCCGGTCCGGGGATCCACATTGGCGAGGCCGTGGCGCAAAAACAACCATTTCTCCGGATGGAAAAGACGGTCCACCAGTGGTATCTCGCGGCCGTATTCGGAGACGAGACGCGTTTCCCGACCGATGCGGCGCGCGATGTCGCCCGCGAAGTCGAAGACGTCCAGCCGGCGGTCTGCCTCGACATACATTTCGCTCAGCACGCGGACCATATGGGTGTCGGCCGTGTGGCGGCCGTCGCCTTTAAAGGCCTGCTTGTACAGAAGCGACCTGCCGCGCATTGGCCCGTTGCCCTGCCGGTACAGGATCTGCGCGGGGGACGGTGAGGCCACTTGAACGTTTCGGGCTCACCCGGCAGAGTTGCTGCACAGGGTCTGGCGTGTTGCCCGCCTAGTATAATCGGGAGCTGTGCATTGAACAGCCCCTTCCGGCATTGGCGCGGCCAAGACTCTCCGTCTTAAACCGCCTTGCTCCGTTGGGTCCGGGTTGCTGCCGCATAAGACACAGGAAAGTCCTACGAGCGTGACGCGGAAGTCGACGACCTGCACCATCGGCGTGCTCTCCGTCGCCTGCACCGCAACAAACCGCTCGGCGAGCTGCTTCCCAGGCGCCAAGACAGTTTTCTCCCTTTCTTACACCCGTAGCGAGGAGAAGCCTTGAGTTTCAGTTCCATCTACGAGCACGGATTCGTCAGAGTAGCCGTCTGTGTCCCGCGTGTCCGTCTGGCCGATCCCGGCTTCAATGCGCAGCAGACCATAGCGGCGTTGGAAGAATGCCATTCTCAGGGAGCTGCGCTGGCCCTATTTCCCGAATTGGGGATCTCCGGTTACAGCATCGACGACCTGCTGCATCAAGAGGCCCTGCAGAGTGGCGTCAAACAAGGACTCGCCCGGATTCTAGAGACCAGTCGGCAACTTGCCACCATCGGCATCGTCGGGGCCCCGTTGCCCTTCCACGGTCGGCTGTTCAACTGCGCCGTCGTCTTCCATGCCGGACAAGTGTTGGGCGTAATCCCCAAAAGCTACCTGCCCAACTACAGAGAGTTCTACGAAAAACGGCACTTCGTCCCGGCCCGCCACGCGGACTTGGATGAAGTCGACCTCTGCGGTCGGACAGTGTCCTTCGGCTCGCAGTTGATATTCCAGGCGCCCCGGATGCCGGCCTTCACCTTCCATGCGGAAATTTGCGAAGACGTCTGGACCCCCATACCGCCCAGCACCTTCGCGGCCTTGGGCGGCGCCACCATCCTAACCAATCTCTCGGCCAGCAACATCACCGTGGGCAAGGAGGATTATCGCCGGCTGCTGTGTTCCGCCCATTCCGGCAAGTGCGTATCCGCCTATTTGTACTCGGCGGCCGGCAGCGGCGAGTCCACTACCGATCTGGCCTGGGACGGTCATGCGCTCATCTATGAAAACGGGCGGTTGCTGGCCGAGTCCGCGCGCTTCCAGCGCGAAGGACACATCACCTACGCCGACGTGGACTGTCAACAACTGCTGCAGGATCGCATGCGGCTCACCAGCTTCGGAGACAGCCAAGGCGTCCATAAGGAAGCCCTGGCCCAAATCCGCAAGATCGAGTTCGACTGGACGCCGCCGGCGCAGGCCCCGGCTCTGCGCAGAGAGGTGGAGCGGTTTCCGTACGTACCCAGCGACCCGGTCCAACGCAGCAGGCGGGCCGAGGAGGTATATCAGATCCAGGTTTCCGGTCTGGCGCAACGCCTGGAAGCCACCGGTATCCACAAGGTAGTAATCGGGGTCTCGGGAGGCCTAGACTCTACACAGGCCCTGATCGTGGCGGCCCGCACCATGGATCGCCTGCAATTGCCGCGTTCCCATATTTTGGCTTATACCATGCCCGGTTTTGCTACCAGCGCGGGCACCTTGGCCAATGCCCATGCCCTCATGCAGTCTTTGCGCGTCACGGCCCGCGAGATAGACATCCGACCCTCGGCCATGCAAATGTTCCGGGACCTGGGACATCCTTTCGCCGCGGAAGAACCGGAATACGACGTGACTTTCGAAAACGTCCAAGCCGGCGAACGAACGTCGCATCTCTTTCGGTTGGCCAACTACCACGACGCTCTGGTACTGGGTACCGGCGATCTGAGCGAACTCGCCTTGGGCTGGTCCACCTACGGGGTAGGCGATCAGATGAGCCACTACAACGTCAACAGTTCGGTACCCAAGACCCTCGTTCAGCATCTCATTCGCTGGTCGGTCCACTCCCGGCTGTTCAATCCGCGTACTTGCCGAGTGCTGCAGCGGATCCTGGACACGGAAATATCCCCGGAGCTGATTCCGGGCGACGATGCCGACGCGGCGCAGCCGACCCAACGCAGCGAGGAGACCATCGGGCCGTTCGAGCTGCAAGACTTCCATCTGTATTACGTTTCTCGATACGGCTTCGCCCCCTCCAAGGTCGCTTTCCTGGCCCTCCACGCCTGGGGAAACAAGAACGCCGGGGCTTGGCCCGAATTCATTCCTGCCGAGAAACGCAACGCATACAGTCTGGTCGAAATTCGCAAGTGGCTGCAGGTCTTCCTGTTTCGCTTCTTTCAGCTGTCGCAGTTCAAACGGTCCGCCGTTCCCAACGGACCCAAAGTCGGGTCGGGCGGATCCCTGTCGCCTAGGGGGGACTGGCGCGCGCCCAGCGACGGGTCGGCCCAGGTCTGGCTGGAAGAACTGGAACGCAACGTTCCCGCGTAGCCCCCCTAGAATCAAACAGGGACCCGCCCAGGTCCCTGTCTTGCAGAGCGGAGACGACGGGATTTGAACCCGCGACCTCTGGCTTGACAGGCCAGTATGCTCACCGCTACACCACGCCTCCCTGCAGTTTCAGCATGGTATTACAGACACGGCAGAATAGTCAAGACAGGGCGCGCCTCGGCTATGGCAGTTGCCTTGCACGTGGTTGAGACCACGCGTTCCATGGGCCGGATTTTCGCTGTCTGAGGATATGGAAGTCTATCTAAAAGATCTCCGCCGCACAGTGGACCAAAGGGACCCGCGCCGAGCAGACAGAAGCCCAGAATGCCTAGTGGCGTGCCCTGCTGCATGAACAGACTGCCAAAGACCGAACATCAGGCACCGGTCTCGGAAACCGGTGTTTGCGCTACGGCGCACAAAGCCTCTGTCGCCAATCGTCCGGTCGGACCTCGGTATCGCCGTGGGGGACAGGAGCCCACCACGCATGATTCAGGACAGGGCAGGTACACTGCCGCCCACGGCAGCGATAGAGGAGCAAACCCGACGACCTGGGTAGGGCAGCCGGGTCGCAGCTCTCAAGGTCGACATCCGGTATCGGCCGACATACCCCAGGTAGCCGGTGTTCATAACCGCAGCTCTGCAGTCAGGCAGATCGTCGGTTCCTAAGGACGCATCTACTTTGGATCTAGACCCGGCGTCCGGCTCGAGAGATCAGTGCTGTGGGCTTTGAGCCTGAGGTCGGCCCCGACCGACACCGAAGGGGCTTAGGTACTGCAGAGTTCCAAGACGGGGAGGGTAGAGCGGACCTGCGCGATCATGCAGGCACGACTTTGCAGCTTGGGCGCGCGCCCCTCCGCATCCGTCCCGGCATGACCTACGCTCTGGATCGCCTGGAACGGGCGCATGAGGCGGATCCCCGGTTCGATGCCATCGCGGCGCTGCCCGCAGACATGCCCGACTTTTCGGGATCGGCGGGCGGGAGGCCGTCAAGATCCCGCAGCGATCGTGGCCGCCGGCAAGTATGGGTGTCGCAAGTTGCATGCCGTCGCTTGGCTCTCATCCCTTGACGGCCCCGGCGGTAAGACCCTGAATGAACTGGCGCTGGAAAATAATGTAGACGACAATGACCGGTACGCTGATGATGGTGGCGCCCGCCATGGTCAAGGCGAAATCGCGGGTGAAGCGCGCTTGGAAGAACATCAGCCCTACCACCAAGGGCCGCAGGCTTTCGCGCTGCATAAAGATCAGGGGCAACAGGAAAGAATTCCAGGCCCCCAGAAAACTGAAAATGCCCAGCGTGATCATGCCGGGTGCGGTCAAAGGGAGCATGACGCGCCAGAAGACCCCGAATTCATTGCAGCCGTCCACGCGTCCGGCATCTTCCAATTCGTGCGGCAGACCCTGAAAGAAGGCCCGCATGATAAATATGCCAAAGGGCAGGTTGATGGCGGTCTGGGGAATGATCATGGCCCAGTAGGTCCCCAGGATGCCGAAATCGCGCAAGGTGTAGTACAGCGGGATCATGATGGATTGGAAGGGGAGCGTCAATCCCAGGAGAAATGCGTAAAAGAGCAAATTGCGACCCCGAAAATGTTGACGGGCGAACGCGTAACCTGCCAAGGTGGACAGGAGCAACGTCAAACCGACAATCGGGACCGTCACGATTACGCTGTTGCCGAAGTACTTGCCGAAGCGGCCCTGTACCCAAGCCTTGCCGAAGTTGTCCAGGGTAGGCTCCCGGGGTAGGGACAACGGCGTATCGGCAATTTCCAGCGAGGGCTTCAAGGCGGAGGACCACACCCAGACGAAAGGCAGCAGACACAGCACGGCTACCGAGATCAGGATGCCGTACTTGACGATTTGCGCGAGGTACATGCCGGCGCGGCCCGGAATCGGCGCCACGGAGACATTCCGCATTCCAGATGTCCGACTCATTGGCTTGGGCTTGTGGACGTGCTGCTCCGCTCCCGCAACGTGATGAAGACATAGGAGGCGGCCAGGGACAGCACCGTGATGATCATGGTCAATGCGGCGCCGTAGCCGGCCTCGTTCAGCGTGAAGGCTTGCCGGTAGGTGTAGGTGGCAAGTACATCGGTGGCGTTGGCCGGACCGCCTTTGGTGGTGATGAAGATGATGTCGAAGACGTTAAAACCCCCAATCAGAGTAAACGCGGTGAGCATGGTGAGGACGGGGGCCAGCTGGGGCACGGTAACGTGCCGAAAACGTTTGAAGGGGCCCGCCCCGTCGATCATGGCGGCATCGTGCAATTCCATGTCGATGCCCTGCAGGGCAGCCAAGAGAATGACGAAACAGAACCCGAAATAGGCCCAGAGACCTGCCAGGAGCAGAGCGTACAGTGCGAAATCGTAATCGCCGAGCCATCCCCGTGCGACTTGATCCAAGCCCAGGCCGCGCAGCACTACGTTGATCGGGCCAAAGAGCGGATGATAGATCCAATTCCAGATAATGCCCACCACGACCGAGGCCAACACGACGGGCATGAAGAAGATGGTGCGGAACAGGATGCGTCCCTTGACGCCGCTCCAGACCAAAGTGGCCAAGATCAGACCGATCACCACGGGAGTCAAGGTGCCCAGGGAGATCCAAATCAGGTTATGCCGCAGGGACAGCCACATGAGGGGGTCCGCGAACATCTCCCGGTAATTGCCCAGCCCAATAAAATTCTTGACCGGCCGCGCGCCGTCCCAATCCGTCAGGCTGTAGTAAATCGTGTTGAAGAACGGCCACAGCACGAAAAGCCCATACATCAGGAACGCCGGCAAAATAAACAGAAGGGGGAAAGCATGTCGGCGCCACCTGCGCCGAGCATGCTGCAAAGAGGCAATCACATTGTCTCGAACTTCCTTGGGACCCGGGAGTGGAGAAAGCGCCGCGGCGGGTTCTCGATGCGCCCGGGAGGCACCTTGCCGGTCCTGTGCCCCCCGCAGCGATATCGGTCGTACTTTGCCGCACGCGGCAGGGCCGCGGCCCTGCAAACTACTATTCCGTAAGGTTGATTACTTCGCCGGCCGCCTTGGCCTCTTCCATGGCTGCCTGCAACTCGGCCGCTACTTCCGCGGGGGTCTTGATCCCTTGGAAAATGGCGGCGAATCCATCCCATTGCACCTGGTTGAAATTGGCCGGCACCACCACGTCGATGTTGTATCCCATGCTCTCGGCCTGTTCGCCGAGGATATCGAGCGCCAGCACGAGGAGGTCGGGCAAATCCAGGGCCGAGGTATCCACAGGATAGGCGGGCACGGCATTGATCTCCGTGACCCAGTGCGGACCCATCTCCTCGCTGATCAAATAATCGAGGAATTCCACCACCGCTTCGGGATGTTCGGTGGCGGCGCTGACTACCCAACCGGAACCGATCCCGCCGGGCACCACGATGGGATTGCCGTCAATGGAAGGCAGGAAGAAAAAGCCGATGGGTTCCGAAGTGTTGTCCGGGTTCGACAGGGCTTCCACCAGCCAGGTGCCGCTGGGGAACATCGCCGCCTTGCCTGTCTGTAGCATGGCCAAGCCGTCGTCGTAACTGATGGCATCGAAGTCTTGCATGAAACAGTCCGCGGCGGGCAGGTCCACAAAGAATTTCTGAATGGCGTCGACGGTATCGGGATGGTCCCAGGACTCGAGGCCGGAGATCATGCGGGTCAGGCGGTCGCGGCCCACTTTGTTGTTCATCATGATGCTGAACATATGGTAGCTGGGCCAGCTGGAACCATTGGTGAAGGCCAGCGGTATCAGCCCCGCCTCCTGTATCACGCTGCACATGCCGATCAGTTCATCCCAACTGGCGGGTATAGTCCATCCATGCTCGGCGAACAGGCGCGTGTTGTAGAAGATGCCGATGAATTCGAGTTCGTTGGCGACTCCGTACGTGTGACCGCCAAAGGTGCTGCGCGCCAGAGTCCAGGGGTAAATACGCTGGTCCCACCCCATTTCGGTGTACGCCTCGTCCAAAGGCATCAACAGGTCCGCATTGGCGAGGACGCCCGCAAATCCGGGGCCCAGATCGTAGTAGAAAATATCCGGCCCGGTACCGGAACTGAGCGCCGTGCGGATGACGTCGCGCATAGTGCCGCTCGTAAAACTCTCACGCACCACTTCAATACGATCCTGGCTTTCGTTGAAGGTGGCCACGAAAGTATCCATCTGGTCGGACACATTGGGGAACTGGTCCCAGAACAGAATGGTCACTTTTTCCGGTGCTTCGTCCGACGCCGCGGGAGGAGCCGCCACACATGCGGCCAGCAGCAATGCCGCCAGGCACCCCATGACTCCCGACAACCGAGATATACGTTTCATGTCGATTTTTCTCCTGTCCTTCAAAATTGTTTCCCGACAAAGAGCACCCGGCAAGCTCCCGCTCTCACAGGACGAACTTCCGTACAAACACGCTCAAACGACCATTATGTCTCGGCAACAGCTGCGACTGCCAAGGACAGGACAGATTCTGGGAAGAGCCGAGGACGTCGCCCCATCAGTGAGGAAACGGAGGAGGATGTCGCGGGATTCTATCATGCACCTCCGAGGCCGCTCAGGTGGCCTTTGGTCGTTACCGCAGGCCGTCAGCGTGAGAATTAGGTCCGTCGGCAGCAGGGAATGCACGCAGGCAGGGACAGCAGCTACACCGTGCCCTCGGCCCCTATTCTGCATGATCCCCGTCATGAAGCCGGCCGGTCGCTCCGGGAAGTTTGCTGTTTGTTCGGAAAAGGCAATCGCAAGCATTGCCTCGACGACGACCATGCGGCCACTACTCCCGCTCGGGCTGGCGACCTTCGCTGCTCCCCAGAGGATGCCGCCGCATTGCGCCGCGCGGTCCGGGACCTGGGATTGCGCGGTTGACACTCTTGGCCCCGGCATCGACGGCCTATCGAAGACAAAGCAATATACCCGGTGTGAGCGGTGTGCCACGCGATGGGGATCCCGGTCCTGATCCGCTGCGACGTTCGGCATTCCCCATTGCAGGTGCGTCCGGAAACGGGAAACTCTGCAATTGGACTGGGCCTTCCCCAATGTCTGTGGGGACGTCCGCAACAGTCTGTAATGGATCCGGCGGATACCGGGCGACGTGATCGTAAAGTACCTGTTCCCCAAGTGCTACGAGACCGTGAGCCCCACGGGGATCATTTTGGGTTCCGCCTCCAGTTGGTTTCCGCGAGGATTCACCCGGCGTTACCTGCCGGATCAATTCCGTGACTGCGTCGATCCCGGCATGGCCGACGCACGTCGGCAACCGATATTCGGGGGCAATGCCGCCTGTTGATTGCGCATTCCTTTGTGCACGGCGACACGAGGCGCGCCTCGTATCCTTTTTGCAGCTGCAATTGTGCCGACATTAGGGAGGTGTCGTCAAAATGATGGAGTCCCCAGCGCCCAAGCCCGGATCGGGCAGATCGCCCGAAACGCAGCGGCGTTCTGGGCATACCGCGTGGCCACGCCCCGCCATGGCTGGAAGGCCAGAAGGGCGTTTTCCACCCGATGCCGCCACGGATACCGCTCCGGGTCATAGGTGCGAGCTTGCTGGCGAGGGCGGCGGGGCGGGATCATCCCCTGCATCCCGGCGGCGGCCCCGACCGGATCGCGGTCATCGCCCCGGTCCGCCACGAGATACGCCGCCTCTAGGCCCGCCCTCAGGTCCACGGCCTGGGTCCCCGAGGTCAATTCCATCCGGACGGGCCGCCCCGGCGCGTCCGCGACCCGAGGCCACTGGGAATTCAGCCCCCTTGGGTGCGTGCCCTCTGCGGAGGGCCGCCCTGCGCGCCGGCGGCAGGGGGGTGGACCCGGATAGGGCGGGCGTCGATCATCCACGCCGCGCAGTCCGATTCGTCCCTCACTGCCTCCCACAGGGCGGCCCACACGCCCCGATCCCGCCACCGGCTGAAGCGGCGACGGGTATTCTTCCCGTCGCCGTAGTCGGGGGACAGGTCCCGCCACGGCGCCCCGGTGCGTAGAATCCCAAACACGGCATTCAGAAACCGGCGGTGGTCCGCGGCGGGGCACCCCACCTGGCCCGGACCTCCGGGCAGCAGGGGTTCCAGACGTGGCCCGACGCGGTCCGAGAGGTCGTGGCGACGGGGTGCGGCGGTCCTGCGAGGCTCCTCCCTAATGTGTGTGCCCCTCAGTGTACCCGCAAAGCCCAAGTTTGACGACACTCCCTAGGCAGGGGTGCCTTCATGCTCGCTAAACGAGGGTACGGCTTGTGCTGCCCTTGTCACCGCCAAACCCAGCGGCTCAAGGCGTGCCCCACTTTACGGCTCGCCCGGATGAGGAATTGGGCATAGGTGTTCCGCGCGCCTCCTCGGCAATTGAGGTAGCCGCTCTCCCCGAGAGTTCTCTCGACAAGGGGAGTCGGGACGGGGCACGCAGTATGTGACATGGCGCCTGTCGGCTCTTCAGGCCATTTCTCTGCCCGGCTTCGGGCTTATCCCTTGACGCCTCCGGACGGAGAGTCTGTATGAACTGGCTGGAAAACGATGTGTTACGACGCCAGGTAGGCTGATGATAGCGGTGTCTGCCCTGATCAGGGCAAAATCGCGTATGAAGCGCGTCCGGAAAAAATCAGACCTACTACCCGGGGATGCTGCAGAAGCTTCCGATTGGCATGTGCCATGGGCGATTGCCGCGTGCCGAGAATGCCTTCGGCCGGCGGCACGGGTAGCTGATACTATTAGGGGCCCAGCAGGAGAAACCGGAGCTGCTCTGGCAGCCTGTTCTTGGGTTCCGGGTTCTCCGGGTAGATGACGGCGCAACGGCGACTTTGGATCCGCATCTGCCGCCATGGCGATCCGAACAGATCCGCCGGACTGTACTGTAGCCGGATACTTTGAGACGCCGTCGTGTAGGAAGAAAGCATGTATCACGGCATCGACATTGTCGATTTTCATGTGCATTTCCCTTCGCAGTTGCCTTGGTTCGGCGACATGGCGGGCACATCGGCGGCGGAAACGGAAGCAGCCGCGGAAAAGAAGCGGGTTGTGCAGGCGATGTCCCGTCCCTACAGCGCGCAGTGGCGCCGGATGTGGGATTTTCCCGTCCCGGAAGCGGCGACCGACCACCCGGGCGATGCGGTCCAAGCGCAACGCTGGAAAGCGGAGCTGGTCGAGAACGGCATTCATGCTGTGGGTTTCGTCACGGGCGGGGGCAACGACAATCTGGCCCGAATATGCGCGGAATGGCCGGAGCAATTCGTGGGGTTTGCCCACCATGATCCCTTTCGGACCGATGCCGCCGCCGAATTGCGCCGGGCAGTCGGGGATCTGGGATTGCGTGGCTACAAGCTCCTGGCCCCCAGCATCGACCGGCCCATCGAAGACAAAGCGATATATCCGGTGTGGGAGGCGTGCCAGGAGCTGGAGATTCCGGTCCTGATCCACTTCGGCATTCAGGGCGGTCCCGGCGGCATTGCCTACCACGAAAACATCAATCCCTTCAAACTGCACGACATCGCCCGGGACTTCCCCCAGGTAACGTTCGTCATCCCCCACTTCGGTTGCGCCTGGGAACGGGAAACACTGCAATTGTGCTGGGCCTGCCCCAACGTCTGCGTAGACACCAGCGGCAGCTTGCAGTGGATCCGGTGGGTCCCGGGCGACGTGACCATCAAGTACCTGTTCCGCAAGTTCTACGAAACCGTCGGCCCTGCGCGCATCATCTTTGGTTCCGACTCCAGTTGGTTTCCGCGCGGTTTCGCCCGACGCTATCTGCAGGATCAATTCCGGGACTGCGTCGATCTCGGCATGCCCGACGAGCATCTGCAACTGATATTCGGGGGCAATGCGGCCCGTCTATTGCGCATTCCCTTGCCCGGCGCTCGACAAGCGGATGGCCCTACATAATGCGTACACAGGTGGACAGCAGGTGCAGCCCGACACAGGCAGTGCGATGCTGCCCAGACCCGCGAAGCACAACTCCAGTTCTTGCACTCGAAATGCAGCATCAAGCTGCACATGTTCCCATGCGGCCCAGGTATTAGACGTCGTCTGGGAATTCGTAGCGGGCTTGTGGTCTTGGCACCACGAGGCCGCTGGCCACATGGATATCGGAAGCCACCTGCAATCCCCAAGGTGCAAAGGCATGGTGGCAGTGTCGAAGCCCGGCACATCTCCGTGCCCGTGACGCTTCACGAGCAGCCGGTAGTGGGCGAAGCCCACCCCTGCCGGGGCCTCTCCGTCCCGTGCCGGAGGCCTACTTGGAAGCGGGCCTCCGGGCCGGTATCCACCTCGGGTGCCAGTCGAAAGAAACCTGCATCGTAGAAGCATCCTAACTGTCTCCGACAATCCTGCCACTACCACCGGGTCTTTCTCGTCCTCTGCCAGCACCCTGCCGTTCGGCAGGTCCTACGGCATCCAATGGAACGCGCTGCAGAACTCGGGCGAGGTCCAGCTTGAGATGGGTTCCACCACCGCAATGTCGCCGACTACGTAGGCCTGATGCACAAGGGTCACGCTCACCTTCAGGGATGTGCTTGGCTCTAATACCGTCGATCTGCAAGCGACTGACCCCTTGGGGGCGGATGTCTGTGTTTGCAGCTCTGTGCCACCCTCCACGATCGCAGTGATGTTGGTTCGGCTCCGCAGGTCTCTCAAGACCGTGATTTGGGACTTGGCAAGGCTGTACCACGAAACTTCCAGGGTGTCGACCATATCCGTGTGTGCCACGGTCTGCCCCACAACTACTTGCCGTCCACAACCAGCGGCTGCTCCAGATCTCCACCCTGGGCTTGGACCCACGTCGGCAGCACGCGCTTGAAGGTCACGTGATCCATCATCTTGAACACCCGATGCATCGTGGCATAGCAGGGCGTCCGGTCCCAGGCGAAGCTGCGGGCCCGGATCATCGCCGGATCGTGATCGCGCCCACATTGACTGATGGCATACAGACTGCACGCGTCGCACAGCATGGCTATGACCACCAACGCCAAGATCGACGCCCGCGGATGGTGTCGGCCGCGACACCTGCGGGAGATCGGGGACCTGCTGCAAGGCTTTGAATAAGGTCATACGGGCTCTTGGGCATGGTGCGACATGCCCATAGTGCACCCTGGTTTTCTATAGTGCAATGACCTTGGGAGGCAGGGCCCAAACTGGAAAATCCATGGTGTCACACTATGGTGTCTGTCTACCTGCAGTCCAGAATTGAACGACCTCAAACGCACCTTCCGTACCCGCAAACACGAGAGCCTGCCGCGACGCGCCTATGAGGATGCCGAGGATTTGGCTTGGGGCGTCAATCAGGCCCTCTGGACCGTCATGGAGACTATGCGGACGGCTTTTCCCGATACGAGATAACCGTAGAATACGACTACAGATTTTGCAGGCGGGAGTGGCTCTGTCTTGATCCTTGGGAGAACTATGAAGACGATGTCACCTGCCAGGCCGACGAGCACTCCAGACGGCCTGACGAAGGTTGCCATGTGGACTGAGTAGGCACAGTGTGGAATTCCCTATAGCCCCAGGCACACCGTACCGTCCCAGGCCCCGGCGTTGTCCTGCCGGGGCCTGGTTTTGGTGGCATCCTGGAGTACGTAACCTACAAAAAGGAGAAAATCATGGTTGACTGGGAACCCCGCGTCGTGGCCCTGAAACAGCGGTACAGCAGCCTCGACCGGAAAGGAGACCTCAATATGAATACACGTGCCTGGGCCGTCATGGTTTGGGGCGTGGCGGTCTGGTTGGCCTTGGGAAGTTCGGTCGCCTTGTGGGCCATGCCCGTCCAGGGTGGCCCCCCCACTCGTCTTTCCTGTGCCGAAATCAAGGCCATTGCCAAACCCCTGTTGGAACCGGCCGCGTATGCCGAGCTGTCCCAACTGTCCACCCGGGAATGTGAAGCGGGGGCGACATACCTTACGCCCGGCGAACTGGCATATCTGTTCCGCTTCGGCAAATACGAGCCAAACTGGAATGCAATGCTGCACGAACTCTATGCAGGCGGCTCCAGTTTCTCCGAAGACCGGATTGTAGGACGCGATCACGCCCGGCCCACAGGCTCACACATGCATATATACGTCCACACCCACGGCAACAATACGGGGCCTGACGAAGGTCTGATCATCGGCGTCGGTGGCACCGCCAGACTGCTTCTGATGATCATCGGTGCCATCTCGCTGCTCAGTCTCCCCATCCTGGCCCTGATCGGCCTGCTGTGCTACCGCAGATTCATCATGACCTAGTACTGTGACAATTCCTGCAGTTGGCGCTGTGGGTGTCGCCAGTGGTAGCGCGGCCTCCCATTGATGGCGGCACCGCCAGATCGACCAAGCCAGGGTCCGGGCGACTTCCTGGGGCCTCGGAGCATCGGGTGCCACAGCAGCCGACGGATTTCCGTCAGGCTCAATCCGCCGCCAGGCCGCGGGCCCGCTTGACAGCCTCCCAGACTGCTGCCGAGATCTGTCACGAACAGCCCTGGGGCCGCATCCCTCCCTTGACACGCACTGCTTCGCCTCACGTGAACGAGATGGCCTTGGAGGCCAGGTCCCCGTCCTCACTTTCCTTTCTGCGCCGTTTTGGGTAATATGTCAGGTAGCAAGCCAACCATCCAGGAGGAGACCATGAGTGACAAGCAATACAAGGTGTCCATTGAATTCTGCATGAAGTGAAACTATGCTCCGATGACGGCCCGTGCGGCCGAAGAACTTTTCTCCGCCTTCAAAGGCCAGATTGAAAGCATGAATCTGATTTCCTCTGGCGGCGGACGTTTTGAAGTTGAAGTAGATGGCGATCTGATTTATTCCAAGGCAGCCAATGGCCGACATGCCAACGAAGGCGAACTGCGGGATCTGTTTGCCGAGAAGACCGGCCTGACTCCGGTCGCGGCAGGCTAGATCCGGTTCCCGGGAGTGGCTGCCACTCCCTTCGTTGCCCACGCGGCAACGACAATAACGATAGCGGCGCCTCGGGTGCCACCGCCCAGCCACCACAGGTGGCTGAGTGCTTTGGAGACCTGGAACGGAAAGAGGTAGGCAGACTGCTTCAGAGGGCCGGCAGCTGTAGCCAGAAAGAGGGAAAGAAGCCGATGGCCAGTACCATGATGCCCGCGGCGGCCATGTCCAGATAAAGACCCCGCGTGCTTTGGGATGTCGGCATGGGCTGTTCGTCTGATCGAAAGTACAAGGTGACGATGACCCGGAGATAATAAGTAGGCGCTGATGGCGCTGTTCAGGACCGTGGCCACCGCCAGCCACAGGAACCCGCCCGCGACGATGGAGCGGAACAGCAGGAACTTGCCAAAGAAGCCCACCAACGGCGGCATGCCGCTCCGGGACTGCGTCGATCTCGGCATGCCTGCGAGCATCTGCAACTGATATTCGGGGGCAATGCGGCCCGTCTATTGCACATTCCCTTACCCGGCGCGCGACAAGCAGATGACCCTACATAGTGCATATACAGGTGGAAAGCAGGAGCAGAACCTGCTTTGGGAATCGATGCCACGAAGGAGATAGTGAAATGAAGGCGAAGCAAGTTGCGCTGTACTGGGGAAGTTTGTGCATGATCCTGCTGGGACTGGCGGCCTGCGCGCCGCCGGTGGAGCCCGCCGCTTCGGCTCCCATGGCCGAAGCGGAGCCGGAAGTCGTCGAAATCGAATATTGGCAATACAATTTCGAAGCCCGCGTCCTGGCGATGAATCAGCTCATCGAAATGTTCGAAGCCGAGAATCCGCATATCAAGGTGGTCCACAACTCGGATGTGCCCTATGCCGAATATCGGGACAAGATCGCGGCCAGCGTGCCGGCCGGCGTGGGACCCGACGTCGCCACGCTGTTCTACGGTTGGCAGACGGTATGGCTGGATGCCGACTACCTGGTACCTCTGCCCGAAGACGCGTTTCCGGCGTCCATGGTCGACGCGGAGTTCAGTCCCTTGGTGCAAGCCAGTTTCGTAGACGGGACCCTCTACACCTTGCCCACCGCGGTGCGCACCCTGGCCCTGTTCTACAACAAGGATCTGATGGCCAATGCCGGTCTCGATCCCGAGACGCCTCCCAGGACCTTGGAAGATCTGGCGACCCAGGCCGCAGCCTGCACGGTCCGCGCGGACGACGGAGATTACGAAGTCCAGGGCTTCGTCGTGGATCTGGCCGCCCAAGATCACCACTGGTTCCGTGAAGTATTGGTGCGCCAATTCGGAGGCGCCCCGTATGCCGAAGGCGGTCGGACCGTGCACTGGAATTCGGAAGAAGGACAGCAGGCATGGAATTACCTGCTGAGTTTCAAGACCGAACTGGAAACCGGAGACCGTGATTTGTTCGACGGCAGCACGCAGGCCTTTCTGGCGGAACGCGCCTGCTTCCACATTGACGGTTCCTTCCGTCTGGGCACCATCGCCAACAATGCGCCCGACTTGAATTTCGGTGTAGTCGAACTGCCCTCGCACCACGGAGTGCAGAGCACCTTCGGCAGCTACTGGACACACGGCATTACGCAGAAGGGCGCCAGCGATCCCGCCCGCATGGATGCTGCCGTCAAGTTCCTGCAATTCATTACGTCGGATGCCGCCGGCGCCCTCTGGGTCGACATGGTGGGCGAACTGCCGGCTCGTCTGAACGCCGGCTCGAATCCCGAGCTGCTGGCCGATCCTCGTCTGGGGGCCTTCGCGGCCGGCTTGGCCTATGCCCAAGCCACCTTTTTCGTGAACGAATCGGATCAGCGCCAAGCCCTGATCGATGCGTACGACATGGTTGTGTTGAGCGATGAAGAGCCCAACGCGGCCCTTGATGCGGCTGCGGAAACCGTACAGGAAATCCTGGACGCGCATTACAGTCGGTAGCCGGTCTCGAACCGCGAAATTTCCTGATCCGAGAAACGGGCCGCAAGCAGTCGGTTGCCGCCCGTTTCCTCTGAGTTGGGTCCCCCCGGGGCCCGGAATACCGGATATCCGCCGATGAAACTTTCATTGCCACAGAGGCGGGTACTGTGGGCTTATGCTTTTCTCAGCGTGGCCCTCGTATTCTTTGTCGTCATTCGCTGGTACCCGGCGCTCCTGTCTTTCAACATAGCGTTCCGCGACTGGAACACCTTCCAGGGGGCGGGGCCTTGGGTAGGTCTCGAGAACTACGCTGCGATTGGGCACGACTTGTTCAAACCGCGCAGCGACGTGCGCGCGGCCTTTACCAACACGCTGAGTTATGTGCTCTACGGCGTGCCGACCCAGATGATCCTGGCTCTGGCCATCGCTCTGCTGTTGGATCGGATCCGGGCTCTGTCCACCCTGTTCAGGGTGGCCTATTTCGCTCCCTACGTTACATCGGCCGTGGCCGTGGCCTTCGTTTGGAATTGGCTGTACTTGCCCCAAGACGGGTTGCTGGCTCAGGTATTCGATCTCCTGCGTATTCCGGAGCAACCCTTCACGAAAGATCCCCAACAGGCTCTGCCTTCGATTACGGCCGTCGCGGTGTGGCAGACCCTAGGTTATTCCGTCATCATTTATCTGGCCGGCATCAAACAGATCCCGGTCTTGTATTACGAGGCGGCCCGCATAGACGGTTCCAGCGGCTGGCACCTGTTTCGCCATATCACGTTGCCTTTGTTGAATCCGGTCATCGTGTATCTGACCGTACTCTCCACCATTTCCTTTCTGCGTCTCTTCGCCTTGGTGCAGAACATGAGCCCCCAGGGCACCGGCGGTCCTTTGAAAAGTACGACGACGGTGGTGCTGGAGGTGTACCGCAAAGGGTTTTCCAGCTACGACATGGGATATGCGGCCGCCTTGACCGTAATCCTTTTCTTCGTCATCTTGCTGATTACCGTGGTGCAGTTGCGATTCCTGACCCGTCGCTTCGAATATTAGAATCGGTCTGCGCTCCGGCCGCGCAGCCGAGGGCATCCGTAGGGGTCATAGGAAACCACCCCGGCCAGACCAGTGCTCTCCAGCAAATCTACTCCGACATCATCCGCGTCGGCCTTGCGCGTGCAAGGTGTACAGGGGCTCGTCTATATCTTGCTGACGGCAGGCGCCTTGGTGATGGTCACCCCGTTTCTGTGGATGTTGATCACCAGCTTCAAACCAGCCCCGGAGCTGGTGGAATTCTCCTGGTGGCCCAAGTCGCCTACGCTGGCCAATTATCAGCGGGTCCTGGCCACCTCGAACTTCGTGCGCTGGTATGTCAACAGCGTGATAGTGGCTCTGTTTTCCACTGCTTGCGTCGTGTTGTTCGACTCGCTCGTCGGTTACACGTTGTGCAAGTTCGAATTCCCAGGCAAGACGCTGATCTTCATCGGCATCCTGGCGACCCTGATGGTACCCACCGAGATGCTGATCATTCCCTGGTTCGACATGAGCGTGCGCTTTCGCTGGAATGTAGGATTGGCTCAATATTGGGGCATCGCTTTCCCCGGGGTGATCACGGCCGCCGGCGTATTTCTGATGCGCCAGTTCTTCCATGGAGTGCCCAACGAATTGCTGGATGCCGCACGCATGGACGGCATGAGCGAAATCGGCATTTGGATCCGGATTGGGCTGCCGCTGACCAAGTCCGCCATGGCGGCTCTGGCCATCTTCAATTTTATCGGGAACTGGAATGCTTATCTTTGGCCGCTCATCATCGCCAGCGAACGGTCTTACTACACATTGCCCGTGGGGTTGTCTTTCTTCCGGGGCGAGTCGACTACCGAGTGGGAGAAGATCATGACCGCCGCGAGTCTGGCCAGTATTCCGCTGCTCAGCGTTTTCATAATATTCCAACGCAACATCATCGCGGGGGTGGCGTTGACAGGGCTCAAAGGGTAGCGCAGGCGACCGCGCGGAGTTTCCCCAGGCAGCGCGGCATAGGGCTATGCGCGGCCGGGCTCGTCAAGACGCTGCGCGTCCACCCCTGGATCCTCAGACTGCTCGACGCGTGGACACCCGGCCGCGGAAGTCGGACGCCGCTGTCCCGGGCGCGCACATCTACCTACCCGGAACCCTTCTGAGACCCCGCGGCATGCATGTCCGGAGCGCTGCCGATGCAGGAGGCAAAACGCCCCCCTGGAATACGGCAAGCGAGGCCCGACGTACCCCAACAGACCGGCGAGGCGGATCCCGACATCAACATCAGACGGTGCGGCCCAGCCTGGCGTCTTCCTGTGCCAGAAACTCCCAATATCCCACGGGGCCGGGATCGGGGTCAGGGTCGAGACCATGGTCCGATCGGAATTCGCGCAAGGCATGGGTACGTTTCATCTCCGCCAAGGGCACTTTGCGCCCCTCCACGGCTGAAGTGTAAATGCCGTTGATGACTTCCAGCACATGCCGACCGCTTTCGCCGTCACATGGGTGGCAAGTCCCTGTATCCAGAGCCTGCACGTACGCGCCTACAAAAGCGAATTCGTCCCGATCGCAGTTCATGCCTTCCTCCCAGCCTGCAGGGTGCTCCATCGGCAGAGGCTCCCACTGTCCGCTGTCTTCGGCCCACTCGGTCAAGTTGGGACCGGGCGGAATGTTGGGGCCCGGCAACCAATAGGCTCCGTGGGGCCGCCACAGCAGGCGCCCTTCACTGCCGTACACTTCGACCACATGGGCGCTGAGATCGATGCGGTCGAAGCGATGCTGGAGCAAAGTGGCGCATATGCCGTTGTCGAATTCCAACAAGGCCGTCACATTCTCGCCGGCCATGATGCCCATGCCCATGGGAGCCTGCAACACATCGTCAGGGGCAATCTCTCGTCCATCCGTCAGGACATGTCCGCTGACCGCCCGCACTCGGCCCGCCAGCGAGAACAGCTGATTCAACAAATGGGTCCCGATGTTGGGCAATCCATATCCGCCGTAATATCCCTTGCCGCTGGCATACAGGAAGCGGAGTTTGCCTACCAGACCCTCCGCCAAGGCTTTACGGACGGCCGTCATGGCCGGACTGGTGCGCCATTGATGATGCACGGCGATCTCCAGCTGCAGTTCCTGCGCGCGGGCCATCAGGGCGTCCGCCTGCTCCAAGTGCTCGGCGATGGGCTTTTCCACATCGATATGACAGCCGAACTCCAGGCACCGCATTGCCAAGGGAAAATGGAACTGCGTAGCGGTAGGAATTGCTACAATGTCGGGTCGCTCCTGCGCCAGCATCGCGTCCAAGTCCTGGTATTGGGCCGAAACGTCCAATGCCCGGCCCACGGCTTTCAAGCGGGCTCCATCCAGATCGCAGACGGCGGCCAGTTCGGTGCGAGGGTGGATTTTATAAGCACGACCATGGGCACGCCCCCGGCTGCCACAGCCCAAGAGCGCTACGCGATAGGTTTTCATTTGCCGGTTTCCTGGTACGGGATAGGGGATTTCTGATTCTGCCCGAGACGGCCTGGCCGGCCAAACCCGCGGAGTTCGCCCCCAAGGCGCCGGCGGTCGATATCGGTGCGGTCCGACCACAATCACGCGGAATTGCGAATCCTCCACGCGACCTGCCCCATGCATTCGCACCGCCAATCGCTCGCCGAGCGAGTCGCCAGCGCCCTGCGGGAGTTGAAGAACGCCCGCTCTCAATGGGAGATGAGGGACAAAGTCGAGGCGCTCCTGCAGAGCTATCCCGCCTCCGTGTTGCTGCCGGCCCTGCTGCAGTTGCTGCCGGAAGCCGACAGCCAGCTTCAGGGAGGACTGGGGCTGTTGGCCCAAGGGTTGCCCCACCCGGCTACGGAGGAGCGCCTGCTGCAGCAGGTGCTCCGCAAAGATTTGCCGTCTCGAGCGCGCTTTTCGGCCGTAACTATTCTCCAAGATTTTCTGCATAGACCGGTAGACCCGAGATTCGTGCAAGACATCTCGGATGTGGACAGGGTAGTGCTGTCGAGCATGCAGGACGCCTTCGCTGCGCGGGCCAAGTTCCCGGGAGTCTTGATCGAGTACACCGAACAATTTTCCCGATTGGAATTCCAGCACCGGCAATATGTGCTGGACCTGCTGCGACATGTCGACGAAGAGGATGCGGCAGAGCTGCTGCATACCATGGCGTACAGCCCCGATCGCGAGGTGGTGCTACAGGTCTTGGAGACATTGGCGACGTGGGAAGCCCAAGCCGGGGAACGCGTCCTGTACATCCTGAGCCAGAGTCTCTACTTGGACTCCGACCTGTCGGGTGCCGCCCGCCGACACCTGAGACAAAAACGCCTCCGGGGAAGCCGCTATACCCCGCCGGCCTTGCCCGACGACGCACTGGCCCGCTTCCTCGGCTTCGACAAAAGCGGACTGGCCCACTGGTATCTGGCGCACGAGGCCCGACCCTACGGGCTATTGGTGGGGTATGGGTTCCGTCGCGGAGTACGACATCTGCAGAAGATCCCGCACAGCGCCGAAGGGGACGCCTGGCAGCAACTCCGCGGCGAGCCCGCGGCCTGCCGGTACGACTGGGCCCGATGGCATTTGAGCTACACCCTGTCCCATGTTCCTCCGGACCACGAGGCCGGCCCGTATCCGGACAGTTATCAACTCTTGGCTCCGGAGCTGTGGCAATGGCAGTGGCCCTCCGCAGGAGCCGCCGCGTTGGACATGATGTGCCGCGCCGCGCCTGCGCACGCCACGGACCGCCTGCCCGCCGCCATCTCGCAGTTGCCCTACCGCACGGTGTTGCGCGATCTGCTCCAGCAGGCGCCCGTAGCATCCGAAGCCGAGAATATCGCCTGCTGTATCTGGTTCCTGCAAGTATGCGCTTTGGCGCAATGGCATCGGCAACGCACACTCGCGGCGGTTCTGGCCGACACGGCCCGCCTACTGGCCCAAGACGCAGCCGTCGGCAGAACAATCCTGGGCATTCTCCAAGAGCATTGACGGGGCCCGGGCCCGGTGACGAAGCCCGAGACGCATCCGATATCCGGGACCGCTTCCGGCCGCGGGCGTCAGTAGATGCCGAGTTCGTCCCGGGCTTCGTCGGACATCATGTCGGGATTCCAGAAGGGAGTCCAAACCAAATGCACATTGACGCGCTGCAGCTCCGGATAGGCCTGCTGCGCCTCGTCCTGTACCGATTTGATGATCTGCGGACCTGCCGGACAGCCTGGGCTGGTCAAGGTCATGGTGACTTCGGCGACTGCGTCCTCGGTCACCTCGACTTCGTAGATCAACCCCAGATCCACGACGTTCATAAAGAGTTCCGGGTCTACGACTTTTTCCTGCAAGACCTGCAGCACTTCCTCTTTGGTGGGCATAGGCGCGGCTCCTCGGTGATTATTGGGGCACGGCGATCAGGATAGTGTCGCCCTCGATCTTCACTTCGTACGTCGGCGTAGGCATGAAGGCCGGCATGCACAGGGCCTTGCCGGTCCTGATGTCGAAGCGCGCTCCGTGACGGGGACATTCCACCTGGCCGCCCGCCAAGATCCGCCCGGTAACCAGCGGCCCTCCGTCATGGGTACACATGTCTTCCAGCGCGTAGACTTCCCCGTCCAGATTGAAGAGGGCGATACGAAACAACCCGTACTCTACCAGTTTGGCACTGCCTGGCGGCAGCTCCGCCAGGGTACCCGCCTTGATGTATTCCGTCACGTCAGTGTCCTGCCTTTGCTTTGCCTCAATCCCACGCGTCGAATCCATACACGCCCTTCTTCAACACCTTGAGGGACAGCAGGGCGCATTTCATGCGCACCGGTCCGATCTCGATGCCCAGCATGTCCAGGATGTCGTCGCGGTTCAACGACTTCACTTCGTCCAACGGCTCGTTCAGTATCTCTTCCATGAGCATGGACGCCGCCGCCTGGCTGATGGCACACCCATGGCCGGTAAAGGCCACTTCCCGGATGATGTCGTCCTCGTCCACGTTCACAGCGATCGTGAGTTCGTCCCCGCAGAAAGGATTGTGGTCGTGGGCCTGGTAATCCGGCTCCGTCAATTCTCCCTTGTGCCGGGGATACTTGTAGTGGTCGATGATCGCTTCGCGATACAGCTGATCCATAGCGTCCGTCTGGGGTTCCTGCTTAAAAGATGGCGCTGGCCCGTTCCATGCCCCGTACCAACAGGTCCACGTCGTCGGTGGTGTTGTAGAGATAAAAACTGGCCCGCGAGCTGGCGATCAAATCGTACCGCTGATGCAGCGGCTGCGCGCAATGATGACCCGCCCGAATGGCTACGCCGTCCTGGTCCAAGATGGCGGACAAGTCATGAGGATGAATGCCTTCCATATGGAAGGCCACCAGTCCCATGCGGAACTCCGGGCCGGGACCCAGAATCCGCACGCCCTCGACTTCGCTCAAGCGCTCGTACGCGTAGGTCGTCAGGGCAGCGCTGTGGGCCGCCACATTGGTCAGACCGATTTCCATGAGGAAGGCGGCGGCCGCTCCCAGGCCGACGGCTTCCGCGATGGCCGGGGTGCCGGCTTCGAACTTGTAGGGCAGTTCGTTCCAGCGACTGCGGGCCAAGGTGACCTCGCGGATCATTTCGCCCCCGCCCATGAAGGGGGGCATATGCTGCAGCAGCTCGCGCCGGGCCCACAGCAGACCAATGCCCGTGGGGCCACACATCTTGTGGCCGCTGTAGGCATAGAAGTCGACGTCCAGGTCCTGTACGTTCACGGGGATATGCGGCACGCTCTGGGCGCCGTCCACGAGGACCTGGGCGCCCATCTCATGGGCCGCCGCCGTCATTTCCTTGACCGGATTGACGGTGCCCACCACGTTGCTGACATGGGTGAACGTCACCAGCTTGGTCTTTTCGCCGAGCAGGGCGTGATAGGCCGCGAGATCCAGCATTCCTTCGTCCGTGACGGGCACGAAGTCCAAGGTGAAGCCCAGTTCGTCCCGCAGGATCTGCCACGGCACGATGTTGCTGTGATGCTCCATCTGGGTGGAAATCACCTGATCTTCCGGTCCCAGATTGGCCCGTCCCCAGGAGTGCGCCACCAAATTGAGAGCCTCCGTGGTGTTGCGCACGTAGACGCAGGTATGGGGATCGGGCGCGTTGATCAGTCGGGCCGCCGCGACCCGGGCTTCTTCGTACAGGGCGGTGGCCTCTTCGCTCAGGGTATGCACGCCCCGATGTACATTGGAGTGCATCGTGCGGTAATACCGATCCATGGCCTGCAACACCACCGTCGGCTTTTGGCTGCTGGCCGCGTTGTCCAGATAGACCAGACGCGTCCGGGGCCGGATTTCCCGTTCCAGAATGGGAAACTGGCTGCGAATTACGGCCCAATCCACCCGGTCGGACACCGCCGGAGACAGGGACGGAACAGTATCGTGGGACATAGCCTGCGTCAGCCGCCTATCTTGCGCTCGATGACCTGTTCCAGCTTGCGGACCACGCTCTCTACGGGCACGCGTTCCAAGACGGCCTGGAAGAAACCCTGCACAATCATGCGTTCCGCCTGCGCCCGGGACAAGCCCCGGGCCATCAGATAGAAGACGTATTCGTCTTCCACTTGGGCGGCCGTGGCGGCGTGAGTACAGCGCACGTCGTCGGCCTCGATCTCCAGTCCCGGAATGCTGTCCGCCCGGACGCTGCTGTCCAGCAGCAAGTTGCCGTTGCGCTGGAAGGCGTCGGTCTGTTGGGCGCGCTTGTCCACCTGGATGCTGCCCATGTAGACGCTGTGGGCCCGATCCTTCAAAGCTCCGTTGAAGAGCAGGTCGCTGAAGCAGTGCGGCGCGCGGTGATGCTGCAACGTCTGATGATCGATGTGCTGGCGGCGCGTGGGAAAGTAGATGCCCAGCAACTCGGCATGGCAACCCGGTTCGTTCAGTTCCAGATCCAGGAACGCCTTGGTCAACTGGCTGCCCCAGCTGACTTGAATCCAGCGCAAATCTGCATCCCGATCCATAGCGGCCCGGCCACACATCAGGTTCCAGGCCGTGAGGTCCAGATCCTGCAGATTCATGTACCGCAGCCGGGAATTGGCTCCCTGCACTATTTCGACCACGGGGGCCTGCAGACCCTGCGCCGCCCCCAGCAGATCGTCGACCACGGTGGCCTGGGCGTTTTCGCCCAGCACAATCAGCGAATGGTGAAAGCCGGCATGGCCGGGCGTCTGATGCGAGATCGCCTGCAAGGGCAGATGCACCTCCGTGTCCG
Organism: Anaerolineales bacterium; assembly: GCA_034421855.1. GTDB lineage: Bacteria > Chloroflexota > Anaerolineae > Caldilineales > Caldilineaceae > Bin34. The sequence goes on along the minus strand of DAOUKB010000134.1, from coordinate 6,202 downwards.
GGGGTACATAGACGAAGGTGCCCGAGTCCCACAGAGCTCCGTGTAGGGCCGTGAACACGTTGGTGTCCACCGGCACCGCCTGCCGCATGAAGTGTTTCTGCACCAGATCCGCGTGGTCGTGCAGAGCCGCGGCCAGCTCCTGAAAGACGACCCCTTCCTGGACCGCCAGATCCCGCAGGCCTTCGGCATGGAGTACGTTGCCGTCCTCGAACACCAGCGTGGCCGCACTGTCCAGCTCCGCCTTTTCCGCCTGCAAGGCAGGGGACAACTCCTCTTCCGCCATCGGCGCGCTGCCGGGCCGACTATACCGGAAATTGCCCAGTCTCAGACCGGTCAGGCGGGTCCGCCGCCAGGCCTCGTCCGTCAACAACGGCCATTCCATACTTTCATACTGTCCCCAAGCCGCCACCCGAAAGTCCCGCATCCATGCGGGTTCTTCCCGGCCGGCCGACAAGGCCAGCGCCTGATCCAGCGTAGGGCCAGTTCCTGCGGCGACTTCCGCCGCCGCCTGCACGTCGTTCCACATGAGTGGTTCCAAGGGCCGCTCGGTCGGGGTCGCAGAGGCCGCCGTCACCCGATGCTGCCTTCCATCTGCAATTGAATCAGCCGATTCATTTCCACGGCGTACTCCATCGGCAATTCCTTGACCAAGGGCTCGATGAAGCCGCCCACGATCATGGTGGCCGCCTCTTCCTCGCTGATGCCGCGGCTCTTCAGATAGAACAGCTGCTCTTCGCCGATACGGCTGACCGACGCCTCGTGACCCACCTTCACGTCGTTCTCTTCGATTTCGATGTAAGGATAGGTGTCGGAGCGACTTGCGTCGTCCAACAGCAGGGCGTCGCATACGACGCTGCTGCTGCTGTGGCGCGCGCCCGGGGCGACCTTCAGCAGACCGCGGTAGCTGGAACGTCCCCCATCCTTGGAGATGGATTTGGACACGATCTTGGAAGTGGTGTCCGCGGCCGCATGCACGACCTTGGCTCCCGCGTCCTGGTGCTGACCGGAGCCCGCAAAGGCAATGGACAGAATCTCGCCATGCGCGCGGGGCCCCATCATGTAGACCGCCGGATACTTCATCGTGACCTTGCTGCCCAGATTGCCGTCGATCCATTCCATGGTGCCCGCAGACTCCACCATGGCCCGCTTCGTGACCAGATTGTAGACGTCGGTGCTCCAATTCTGAATCGTGGTGTAGCGACACCGCGCCTTTTCCTTCACCATGATTTCCACCACGGCGCTGTGCAGACTATTGGACGAATAGATCGGGGCCGTGCATCCTTCCACGTAGTGCACGCTGGAGCCTTCTTCCGCGATGATCAGCGTCCGCTCGAACTGCCCCATGTTCTCCGCGTTGATGCGGAAATAGGCCTGCAGCGGAATGTCCACCTGCACTCCAGCCGGAATGTAGACGAAACTGCCGCCGCTCCAGACGGCGCTGTTGAGGGCCGCGAACTTGTTGTCCGCCGCCGGAATGACGGTAGCGAAATACTCCTTGACGAGGTCCTCGTGTTCGCGTAGTCCGCTGTCCATGTCCAGGAAGACGACTCCGTCCTTCTCCCACTGCTCCTGCAGCGAGTGGTAAATGACTTCGGAGTCGTATTGGGCTCCTACGCCGGCCAGAAACTTGCGCTCGGCTTCGGGAATGCCCAGACGATCGAAGGTGGTCTTGATGTCCTCCGGCACCTCGTCCCAAGTTTTGCCCTGATTTTCGGTGGGCCGCAGGTAATAGTGGATGTTGTCGAAGTCGATGCCGGTGAGATCCGCGCCCCAGCCCGGCAGACTCTTGGCGTAGAAAATGTCCAAGGCCTCGTGCCGGAATTGGCGCATCCACTCCGGCTCGTTCTTGATGGCCGAGATCTGTTCCACCACCTCGTGGCTGAGGCCTTTCTCGGTCTTGAAGACGCCCTCCACGTCGTCGTGGAAGCCGAAGTCGTAGTCTTCTTTGATTCCGGTCAGATGCTGTCGATCGACAATGGTTGCCATGGTATGTGTACTCCTTGTTCCTCGCCGGGCGGGGTCCGGGTCAGACGACGGCCGGGATCGCTTCCGACCGCCCGAATTCCGCCTCCACCCAGGTATATCCTTTCTCTTCCAACAAGTGGGCCACCTCCGGCCCGCCGGTCATCACGATGCGCCCGTCGTGAAAAATGCTGACGTAGTCGGGCACCACGAAGTTGAGCATCCGTTGGTAGTGGGTAATCAAGAGAAAGCCGCGTTCGGCGGTCGCCAGCTTGTTGATGCCGTCGGCGACTACCCGCAAAGCGTCGATGTCCAGACCCGAATCGGATTCGTCCAAGATGGCGAACTTCGGTTCCAGCATGGCCATCTGCAGCACTTCGGTGCGTTTCTTTTCTCCACCGGAGAATCCCTCGTTGAGATACCGGCGGGCGAAACTCGCATCTACCTGAAACTCTTGCATCTTGGCATTCAGTTCCCGCCGGAACTTGCGCATGGGCATCAGGTGGGTGCCTATCACGCCCCCGCCGCCGCTCTCCGCATGCGCTTCCCGCGTGTAACCGCGCACGTTGGAAACCGCCGTCCGCAGAAAATTCGCGACGCTCACCCCCGGTACGGCCACCGGATACTGGAAGGCCAGAAAGAGGCCGGCTCGGCACCGTTCGTCCGGTTCCAGGTCCATGATGCTTTCGCCGTCCAGCAGGATGTCGCCTTGGGTCACCTCGTAATTGGGATGTCCGGCCAGCACGTACGCCAACGTGGACTTGCCCGAACCGTTTTTGCCCATCATGGCGTGAATCTGCCCCGCCTCCAGAGTCAGGGAGACCCCTTTGAGAATTTCTTCGTCCTCGACCCGCGCATGCAGATCCTTGATTGCCAGTACGCTCATCCCAACTCCTGTGCAGGTTGTTGCGTCGCCAATTCGAAACCGAAATGGCAGCTGTTGCTTTCCTCCATGATGCAGTCCACGAGCTCCACCGGCGCGCCCACCGCATGGCCGATCATGTCCCGGTCCATGGTGCAGATCTCGAGATGCTCCATGGCCAAGTCGTGGTAGGGACAGTTGAAGAGTTCCAACTGCACCTGCGTGCCGTCCGGATCCGTATGCACCTGGCACAGAATGCCTTTTTGGGCCATCAAGGCCGCCAGTTCATGCACCCGGGCCTCGACGCCCTCGCTTTTCATGTCCGCGGCATATTCCTGGGCCACCCGCCGGGCCAGCCGGGCCATCAAGACGTCGACGGTGGCGGCCGGCACCAGCTCCATCATTTCCGACAGCATGGTGACGGACAGATCGCCGCAATGGCAGGCAAAGAGAGAATGGGCCTTGTCCGTATTGGAGTATTCGTGATGCGGCCGGCCGCGGCCTTGGACCACCGTCCTGCGGGCGATATAGCCGCCGCCTTCCAACGTAGCCACGTGCTCTCGCACCGCGGTCCGGGTCAGTCCCAGATACGCCTCCAGTTCCTTGTGGGTGGCCGTACCCTCCTTTTGCAGAAACTGCACGATCCGCCATGCGGGAGCCTGCATGGATGTGCCTTTCGTCGTAGCCATTCGAGAGTTCCTCAACTCGTTCGCCACACACGTCGATGCGTCACCATATCACAACAGGCACGGATTTTGTCAATATTGGTGACAATATTGACAAAAAGGCGGGCGGGCGCGGGCCCTGGGTCAGGCCGCGGATCTCCCGCCTACGCCGGAGGGGGTCGGTCTCAAGGAGAGCCGCGCGGGCCATAGCAGCAGGGCGCCGCTGAAGAGTGGCAACAACGCGAGGAAATACATGACGTGGGACAGCCCCCAAAAGTCGGCGGCCGTACCGGCCAACCCCGTCGTAAAGGCCCCGCTGGCGAACATGATCCCCAACGCCAGCCCACTGGCCAGCCCTTCGCGCCGCGGCAGCATGGATTGCGCCTGCACGATGATGATGCTGTGGGCCGTGTTGGTGATGAGACCCGCCACGAAGGCCGCGGCATAGAAGAGCAGGCCGTCCTGATTCAACAGCAGAACGAGGAAAGGAATGCTGAGCCACAGCGACCAGATCATGATTTTCTTGCGGCTGACGTAGTCGCCGAGTACGCCGCCGACCAGAGTCCCCACGGAGCCGCCCAGCACCAACATGCCGGCCCTAGCCCCGTAGACGGCCGATGCCAGATCCTGATCCGCAAAGTACTTGGGCAGCAGACTCATGTAGTTCTGCATGGTGGCCGAGCGCATGACGATATACAACCCCAACAAGACCGGCCCGACCGTCATGGTCACGCCGGCCTTCGTGGGGCCTGAGCCGCCTCGCGCCGGGAGCGGCGCCCGGCCCAAGGGACGGCGCAGCGCATACTGCATGACGCCGACCATGGGCAGGACCGCCAGCGCCATGTAAGTGATGCCGACCGGGCCGACCATCCCTATCAGCAGGCCGGCCAGTACGGGACCGGAAGACAGCCCGATTTGGCCCAGGAAGAAGAAGGCCGACGTAGCAGTACCCGTCTGTTGAGCGCCCCCGGAAAGGGAAGCGGTACGCGTACTGCTGGCGTGAAAGGCTGCGCTGCCCAGGCCCCCGATCGAAAGGACGGTCAGCAACGTGATGTAGTTGGTGGTGTAGGGTGCGTAGGCGAAGGCCAAGACCGTCCACAACAATCCGGCCTGGCTCAGCCAGCGGCCCTGCCACCGGTCGGCCAGCAGGCCGAACAGGGGCATGGGCAACGCCGATACGACGAAGTACAAGGTGATGCCCCAGGCCAGCTCCGCATTGCTCAGCGCAAATTTGCCGACCAGCGCGGTCAGCAGAATCGCCACCGAGGAATTCAGGATGTCGATGGACAGATGGCCGAAAGACACGGCCCAGAGGGGACCGTGGCTGATGCCTCTCTCCATCGCCCGCAGGCGCACCCGAGTCCGGGCTAGAGCGCTCATGGTGGGGATGCGAGCCTGCGGACCGCGGCAGACGGTCCGCGCCTATCGCCCGGCCACATGCCGCCGCAGTCGACCGCCGGCCTCAAATGCCGTATACGTCGCGGAGCTTGGCTTGGAGATAAGCCATATAGGGCCCCGCGTCGATACTCGTGCCGACCACTTTGCGCAGCAACTCCATAGGTTCGTATTTCCGCCCGTATCGATGGACATGCTCCTTCATCCAAGCCAGCAGAGGCGCGAACTCGCCTCGAGCCAGCTGGGCGTCCAAGTCGGTCAGTTCGTGCCGGCAGGTCTCCCAGAGTTGCACGGAAATGATGTTGCCCAAACTGTATGTGGGAAAGTACCCCAGACTGCCGAAACTCCAGTGCACGTCCTGCAGGACGCCCAACCGGTCGTTGGGGGGCGTGATCCCCAGGTACGTCTGCATGCGATCGTTCCATTCTTGGGGCAAGCGTGCCAGGTCCACTTGGCCTTCCATCATGGCCTTCTCCAATTCGAAGCGCAGCATGATATGCAGGTTGTAGGTGACTTCATCCGCCTCCACCCGGATGAAACTGGGGGTTACGGTGTTGATGGCCTTGTAGAAATCGTCCAAGCCGACCGCGTGGAAGGAGGGGAAATAGGCCTGCAGGATAGGGTAGGCCCATTGCCAGAAGGGACGGCTCCGCCCTACCAGGTTCTCCCACAAGCGGGACTGGCTTTCGTGCAGTCCCAAGGAACAGCCCGAAGCCAGCGGCGTACGGTCGAAACAGGAGTCTACGTTCTGTTCGTACAGAGCATGTCCGCATTCATGCAGCATGCTGAAGAGGTTCTCGTTGATTTTGTGGGCGGAGACACGGGTCCCCATGCGGACGTCGTCCCGGCTCATGCTGCTGCAAAAGGGATGCGTGACTTCGTCCACCCGGCCCCGGGTCACGTCGAAGCCGTAGGCGGAAACCAACACGTTGCCCAAGGAACGTTGAGCCGCTGGATCGAACTGACCGTGCAAACAGGCAGTGTCGATCTCGACCCCGGATTCGGCCACCGCCGTCACCAAAGGGGCAATCTCTGCCCGCAGCGGCGTGAAAATCGCCTCTACCTCCTGGGTTTTCATGCCCGGCTCGAACTGATCCAGCAAGGCGTCGTAGACATGGTCCTCATAGCCCTGATACTCGGCATATTCATGCGCCAGGTCTACGCATTTCTGCATCCACGGCAGGAACAACGGGAAATCGGCATCCGCGCGCGCCCGGCGCCACTGTTCGTTGGCCAAAATGTAGGTCTCGGCGGCGCGGGCCACATATTCAGTAGGCAATTTCCGCGTGCGTTCGTAATCTTTGCGTACCACTCTGAC
>DAOUKB010000133.1:0-6042 GCA_034421855.1 Anaerolineales bacterium | reverse complement strand
CTCCTTGATCTTGGCCTGAACGTGGCGGGGCAGCCGCCAGAGACAATCGAACAACGTATCAGATAGGACCACTTGCAGATTTGGACGGCTCATGCCTTTGCCTCCAGTGGCAGCATCGACAGCAAGTCCCTACTGCCGCCGTCGATTTCGTGCAGCGGAAACAGCCTCCATCCGGCGTCCGTCAGGTCTTGGCGGAGCGCAGCCGGCAAGTCCTCCCTCAGGAGCCCCACGCAGCGATCGGGCCACGCCATTTCCAGCTGAACCACCACCCTGCCCTGCCGCAATACATCCCAACCTACCTCGGGAGCCTGGATTCCGGCCTGACGGAGACGCAGAGCTGTAGGCCGTGCGCTCTCGTGGAGATATTGCAGCACCTCGTCCCAATCGTCTCCGAGCATGCATACAGAGGGCGGCGGCATCGGGAAATCCATCGGATCGGTTTCGGTCGAACAGAGCCAATAGGTTCTGGGCAGAAACTGCAGCAGGTTGAACAGACGCAACGCGCCGGCCCACTGGAAGCGGCGTTGCGCTGCGTTCCGGGCGTCCTCGTGCAGATAGAGAAACGGACGCAAGCCGTTTTCGTTCATGGGCGACAGATCGGTCTCGGCCACGCCAATGGCCCAAAACGAATCGTCCCGGCGGACCAGACCAAAACGCGCGCGGATCGGCAGGCCGTCGCTGTAAGCGCGGACCGCGGGATGGAGCGCGTCTATGCGCTCCAGCAGAGCTTCGCTCTGTACGGCATGGTAGGCCAGCGCCCACAACGACAACTGACCGGCCGTCATGGTCCATATTTCACTGGCGGGCCTCTGCAGATAGCGCCACAGGAGTTCCGCCGAAGTACTGTGTTTGACGGCCGACAGCAAAGTCCTGACGTCGTCGTTCTGTACCGGCAATCCGGAGACGTGCAGATCCGACGCCGGATTCCACCAGGCAGGAGCATCGACCGGCGCTGTCGTCTGTACATCGTCCCAGGTCAAAGACCAAGTCCACAGCTTGCCTGAATCCCGAATGGACATCCGTTGGCGGACATCCAAGGCTATTCTGCCCTCGTGATACGCCCAGCCGTCCATGAACAAGGCCACGGGTCGCGCCGAGGCCTCGGTGCTCTTCACGGGCCGGATCAGGAAATCGGCCCGGGCCGGTTCCACCACGCTGTAGGCAGAACCCAGATCGACCTGCGGCTCGATTTCCCACGTCGCGTCGCCGATTTGGAGCAGGTAGCCTTTTTTGCCCTGCGCGACAGGGGCCGTCTGGAATCGGCCGCCGGCCTGTTGCACTTTTTCCTGTAGCCAGGAAAGAAAACGCAGCTCGAGCTCGCTTTCCTCGATCTGATCGCCGTCGACCGCTTCCAGGCCGTCTGCAACCTGCAGATCCGGCCAGCCAGCTAGGACTTCCCGCATCATCCGGATGGCCGTATCCCGCGAAATTTCCGGCATGCGCATCCGGTGCCGGTATCCATACAGACACCGATAGCAGCCGTCCTTGCGCATCTCCGCGTCCTGTTCTTGGTCCTGATTACAGGCGCAGTCCTGCATGGTCTGCAGCGCCAGCGCCAAGACCTGCCGAAACACTTCCGGCTTGGCCAGTTGCTCCAGATAGCCTGTACCCCCAGGTACCGTGTCGTATAGGAACAGCCAGTGGGCTAGGCCGCCGCCTTCGTCCAGCGACATCTCGAAGGTCCTGAGATGATCGACGCGGCCTTGGAAAATCCGCTGCATGCCCAGTTGCAAGGCCGCCGTGAAGGACTGGATTTGCGTTTCGTCCGCGTTGCGGATGGGCAAACGCATACGGACGGCTTCCGACCGGAAGGCCTGGTACAGGAAGGTATGAAACCGATGTCCCTGGTCGTCGGCTCGACGTCGTACGGGACAATGACGGGCATGGTCCTCCGGATCCGTGTCGGGACCGGCAGACAGAACGTGCCCACATCGTCTGCAGAGCAGGAACCCTTCGGCCAGCACGCCTTGGCCTGCTACCGCCATCATGCTTTCCTCTCCGTACCGTCCGAAATTCACGTCCCGGAATGCGACGTGCGGCAGGAATTCGAAGCCGAAGGGCTGAGGCAGCGTGGGTATCAGATGCGTGGCTTGGGCCGATTGCGGATCGAAGGACGGGTACAGCTGCCGGGCATAGCGGGCCACCGTCCGTTCCTCATGGTCGTCCCCGATCCGGGTATCCCGGGCCGTGGCATGCGCATGTACCTGCTTCAGACGTACCATGCTGTGTACTTGACCCAGATCGCGCCATTGGGGCGATCCGCAACGGGGGCAGGCCAGGGCGATCGGATCGGATTCCCGCTGCATATGAGGACAGACGGGACAGAAACGCCATGTCTCGGGTTCCGAAATTCTGAGATCGACCGCGTCGATGGGGACGCGATGGCCTTCGGCATAGAACCGGGCTCCCGGCGCCAGCTCCGTCAGCCCAGCGGATGCAGGACGCACATATTCATAGGATTTGGAGCCCCACTGTCTCTCTGCGTCCTGTACGGAAACGACCGAATGCAATTTGATGCCCTCCGCGGGAAAGGCGTAGTTGGGCAGAACACCGAAATCCGTCAGCAGTTCCAGGACGTCCTGCCTCTCTACGCTGCGGACGATCGCGCGGTATGCGCGACGATCCCGTTCCAGAATTTTCTTTTGTGTATCCAAATCTCGAGGCGGCGGCTGGGTGTCGCGCAAGGTCTGTATGGCCTGCGTCAATTGCCTGATCCGTTGCCGCCACTGCGCGTTTTCGCGCGCGACCTGCTGCAAGCAGGCCTGTACGGCAGACCGAAAGGATTCTTCCGGTGCTGCCGCTTGCACGAAGGCAGACAGCCGCGTGGACAGTTCCTGGTGCGGAGACAGGCGGAACAGAGCGCGAAAATCCGACAGCAACGCTGCGCCCTGCTGTTCCACGAACTCGATCCAATCGAGAGGAAACCCGTCTTGCGCGTTCCGTGTCGACGTGTCCAAGGCCGCCTTGACGGTACCGAAACTCGTTTCCCGACCGGTATCCGTGACCAGGCGTTCCAGCGCAAAGGCGTTGAACTGTCGGCGCAGAATGGCGTACGCCTGCATATAGAGGCTCGGAGGCGCCACGACCCCTTGGATCATCTCGGAGGGATCGGCCCAGAAGAACAGGTCGTGCGACTGGGCGTTGACGACCGTCAGACCGAGTGCGTTGCCGTCCCGCCGGCCTGCGCGGCCCAGACGCTGTACGTAGTTGGCCTGGGAAGGCGGGACGGCGTAGAGCATGACCGAGGACAGGTCTCCGATGTCCACGCCCAGCTCCAGCGTCGGGGTGGTGGACAACAGATTCGGATACCAAGTGTGTCGGCCCGCCATGAACTGCCTTTCAATGCGGCGCCGTCGGTCTGTTTCCAGCATACTCGTGTGATCGCGGGCATTGACTCTACGCAGAGGTCCGTGCCACAACTGTTCCTTCAGGACGGGTGCCAGGTCCGCCTCTGCGGCTGTTTGCAGCGTCCCGGTGCGACAGCTGGGATTGAGGCACCGCATCCCGAGCCACGCCCCGACTTGACGGGGATGGATATGGACGTGCCGGCGGCAGCGATTGCATTCCAGGCGGGCGGCATCCGGACTCGCTGCCACCGCGTCCGGCTTGACGACCCAGACGGTCGTCTGTCTGGGCCCGGCGATTTCTTCCGTCAAGCCGTATGCCGTCAGGAGTCTGAAGGTCAACACATAAAAGTCGACGAGGAGATCGCGGCGCAGGACCTCGCCGCCGGCGAAGCTCTTGCGGGCCCAGACCGGAAACCAGCGGGTAGAGGACCCGGCATCCGTCAGGGCGGCAAAGTCGCCCCGGCTGTGCAGGCTGGGCAGAAGCGGTGTGCGCGCATGGGGACCGTAACGGGGATATGCAGCATACGCGCCTTTGCGTGACCGGACCACAGCAAACCAATTGCCGTGGGTCCGGGCCAGAGCGCCGATGGGATCGATGCCCTGCCGGTCGATGCGCACGGCGCCGTCGTGCAACATCCGGTGTAGAACCCCCAACAGGAAGTGCAGGCATTGACGTTGCGTAGCTGCTTCAAACAGGGTCCCCAGCCTCTCGCCGACTTCCGTCGTCATTTCCTGCGCCGCCTGTCCGAGTACGTCTGCGTCCACGGAAAGGGTCAGGCAGGCGGTGTTTTCCAAAGTACGGCCGAACTGGGACCTGAACGTCGTCTCGCTGAAGCTTTCCCAAGCCAGTCTTCTCTCCACGGCTGCCACGTCCGGTGGACTGACGACCGGGAACGCGTCCTGTGCTTTCGATGCAGTCGAGCCGGCAGAATCCGATTCGGATTCAAAGAGCCGGTGGATGCTCTCCAGCCACAGCAAGTCCACATGCGTCATGGCTCCCACGAACTCGGCGGGACCGGCGTAATCCTGGTGGATGTCCGAGGCCCATTGGGCCTGGAGATGCTCGTAGGTCACGCGGCCTTCTTGGCGGGAGAGCCAGTGCGCAAGGGACTGGCGCAGGAGCGTACGGAAGCTGCGAGCTTCGATGAAGCCGGCTTTGTGGGCTACGTCTTGCACCGAGTCGCCGAAGGCCAGCAGTTTGGGATCCCCGTTGGCTTTCGACGCGAAGAGCAGACTGACCAAGGTACTGGCGATGGACGTAGACGATACGCCGAAGATGCCCGTGCCCGTACTCGATCCGCAATACGCACAGCGGACGCTCTTGTGCGACTGCCGTCCAGTCCCGCTCGCAACCCACTTGGGTCGGGACCGCCATATCCGGCTCAGATCCCGACTGCTGCATGCCTGGCACCGGGCCGGCGGATCCGCCTGTATGTGCCAGTGCAAGCACTGTCTGCAGACATGTCCTGCGACATGCTGCATCCCCTCCACAATACCCGGTGTCGGTGGATGCGGTAACAGATAAGAGAGACGCGACGAGGGTTGGGCAGAGAAATAGGCTCGATAGATGGCGTCGAGATCCCGTACAAATCCATCTCCTTGCAGGGTCTCTAAGGCAATCCAGGCCATGCCGCCGCATTCCCGGCAGTGCACCACGGGCAATACGGCCTCAGGATGATCGGCAGACAGATCGCGTGAATGCAGCAGCTGGGAGACAGATCTACGTGAAGCGGCTGCCGTATCCGGCGTCTCCGGGCGATCGGCCGGCGGCAGGGACACCACCATGCGATTCAATTCCCGAATCCAGAAATGGACGCGCACGGTCAGGAACGGCCGGCAGTCTTGGGCTCCAGCCCGTCGCCTGGCAAACGCGATCAAGGTGACGAATCCCTCCAGCAGATCCATGACGTCCGGCAGCGTCCAGGCCGGCAACATCCTTCGCTGTATCCGTGCCGCCAGTTCGTCCAAGGCCAAGATGCTGCCGTCGAGGGCGGCCAACAACGGAAACAGGAAAGCATGGCGGCCGAGGCGAACGCCTAACTGAACCCGCCACGCATCTTGGCTTACATCTGTCGGGAGCGTCTCGCCGAACCAGGCGGCGTACAACTCTGCTATCTGGGCATAAGGTTCCCGGGCATGAGCCTCACGGGCCAGCCTTCTGGCAACCTCGGGAAAGGGATACTGTTCGTGAACGGCGCGATCTTGGACTTGTGCCGCGAACTGCGCCATATCGATGCGGTCTTCAGTCACCACCGCATCGGGTGCGAATTCCTCGTCGAACAATTCTCGAGCGTACTCGACGATCGCCTGCGTATCGTTCCTGTCTCCCAGCGTGGCGGACGTGCCTATGCAGCATAGAGCTTGCCGCGGAATCTGCAGACGGGCTTTCAGGCGTCGGATCAGGCAGGCCAGGTCCGTGCCTTGGGCCCCGTCGAAGGTGTGCAGTTCGTCCACCACCAGATAGCGCAAGGTGTCCGGCGCGTTCTGGGCCCACAGCGGCTGCCGGTCTGGACGGATCAGCAGAGTGTCCAGCATCTTGTAGTTGGTCAACAGGATGTCCGGCGGCTGCCGGTGCATGACCGTGCGCGCGCGGACGACGTCGTCCTCTCGCATGACCGCTGCCGGATTCTCGGGTTCCTCGTAGGCATACATCCCGGCTCGCACTTTGCCCTTGAGATGCGGGTTGCGCCAGAGC
>DAOUKB010000132.1:0-22478 GCA_034421855.1 Anaerolineales bacterium | reverse complement strand
GGTTGGGGATTCTGCGCCCCGGCACCCCGGGGCGCAGAATCCCCAACCCGGCATGCCGAAACTGCCGGGGGTCCGCGGCGGGGCGCCCCACCGGGCCCGGATCGCCCGGCCGAGGGGGTGCCCCATGTGGCCCGACGCGGTCCGAGAGATCGGGGCGCCGGGGTGCGGCGGTCCTGCGAGGCTCCTCATCTAATGTGTGTCCCCCCTCGGTGTACCCGCAAATCCCTGGTTTGACGACATCCCCTAGGGCAAACGCAAAGTCGCACCAAATCCAACCTTGCCTCCCTAAAGACCAGGTCCCAGCCTGCCTAGCGGCACCGGCGGGTTATGCTCCATGTCGTGCGAAGATGCCAGTGCCGCCGCGTGTGCGCCCCCGGCACGGAACCCCCCTGCTGTAGTAGGCGGTAGGATCCTGGTACAGGCACCATGCGTCCGTAGAGAAGGCCCCGGCCAGAGGACCCGTACAGGGAATTGTCCCTGCACTCGTGTCTGCGGCCTGCAGGAGCTGTGTCTGGGGGACGCGGGCAATGCCGGGGCGAATCGAAGTGCGGACCGGCGGTCCCCTGGGACGGCGGAGGGATGCCGCTTCGGGGTGTGTACACGCGCAGGTGTCCTGCACTCCGGCCTGCCACGGGGCCGGGGCCCCGCGCACGCTTAGAGTAGAGTCGGGATCTCGGTCCGCTAATCATGTGAGCGGCGCCTGCCGTCCATGGCTCCGCTCCCCGTCGGTGCCGCGGCCGCCCCTACCGGGCGCGCGGGTCCGCGAGTGCGTAGATCCAGGGATGGGCCAAGAGACAGGTACATTTCCGTTCACGCATACCTCATTTATGTGGCCAGACTTGGTCCTGCCGTGATTTTCCCGGCTACCCCTCTGGGCCGTCTCCTTGCGCGATGTTGCCTTGACCCGGCTGGGATACTTGCATCCACCTAAAATGACCGAATTATCATGCTATAATCCCGCGCCCTGGCATGCCGAGGCATTGTAGGTTGCTCCTGTGTATGACTGTGATACGGACTGTAATACTTAGGTGCCCGTGCCCTGGCATGCTGGGGCATTGCCGGCCCTGCAGTAGCCGTGGCTCCCATGTCGAGTATGATCGGGACACACTGGATTACCCCTGGGTCAGCTACATAATCCAGCCATGTTGGACACTCCCCGCCAGATCACGCAGATCCTGAACAAGGTGCTGCCCCGCGTATCCGTACCGGCTCGCTATACGGGCGGCGAACTCAACAGCATCGCCAAGGATTGGGACGACGGCCGGATGCGCAGCCGCGTGGCCTTGGCCTTTCCCGACATTTACGAACTGGGCGGCAGCAACCTGGGATTGATGGTGCTGTACGACCTGATCAACCAGCGCTCCGATTTGCTGGCGGAACGCGTGTACTGCCCCTGGTCGGACTTCGAAGCGGTCATGCGCCAAGAGGGAATACCCCTGTTCAGCCTGGAAACCCGACATCCGTTGGGGGACTTCGACATTCTGGCCTTCAGTCTGCCCTACGAACAGCTGTACACCAACGTTCTGACTATGCTGGATCTGGCCGGACTGCCGCTGCGGGCGGCGGACCGCGGGAGAGATTGCCCCCTGATTCTGGCCGGCGGATCCGGCTGTTACAACCCGGAACCCATGAGTGCGTTCTTCGACGCCATGGTCATCGGCGAAGGGGAAGAGGTCGTCTTCGAAGTGATCGAAGCGCATGCAGCCTGGCAAGCGGAATGCAAGTCCGACGCCCACCGGTCCCGCTCCGACTTGTGGCGGAAATTGGCCCGGATCCCGGGTGTCTACGTGCCGGCCCTGTACGAAGTGACCTACCGTGACGACGGCTGCATCGACCGCATTGCGTCCACTGTGGCCGAGGCTCCGGCGACGGTCATGAAGCGGATCGTCAAAGTGCTGCCGCCGCCGGTCACGAAGTTCATCGTGCCCTATGTCGACACCGTACATAACCGTGCAGCCATCGAGATCATGCGCGGCTGCACGCGAGGATGCCGTTTTTGTCAAGCCGGCATGATCTACCGGCCCGTGCGCGAACGACCGCTCGAGGAAGTGTTGCAGGCCGTGGACGACATGATTGTGCAGTGCGGCTTCGAGGAAGTCAGTTTTCTGAGTCTGAGCAGCAGCGACTACACCTATGTCGAGGAACTGGTACGGCGTATCGTGGAGAAGCACGGCCACGCCAAGCTGTCCATCGGCCTGCCTAGCCTCCGCATCGAATCCTTCAGCGTGGGCCTGATGGAACTGCTGGAAAAGGGACGGCGGCGATCCGGATTCACGTTCGCGCCCGAAGCCGCCACGGATCGACTGCGGGATGTGATCAACAAGCCCATCGCTTCGCAGGATTTGCTGCAAACCGCGGCGGAGGTCTACAGCCGCGGCTGGACCACGATCAAGATGTACTTCATGATCGGCCACCCCACGCAGACGGACACGGATGTAGAGGCCATCGCGCAACTCACGCGCCAGGTGCTCCAGGTGGGCCGCGCGCAGATCGGCCGCAAAGCCAAGGTGCGGGTGGGCGTAAGCACGTTGGTGCCCAAGCCGCATACGCCCTTCCAGTGGGTACCGCTGGAACGTACGGCCCAAATCGACCGCCACGTCGAGATTCTGCGGGGGGGACTGAGAGACAGATCCATTGCGTTCACGTGGAACGAGCCCCGGGAAACCATCATGGAGGCGTTCCTCACGCGCGGGGATCGGCGGATCGGCGACGTGGTGGAACGCGCCTGGGAACTGGGAGCCAAATTGGACGCCTGGGGCGAACACTTCCAATTCGCGGCTTGGCAACAGGCGTTCGACGAATTGGGCTTGGACATGGATTGGTACCTGTATCGAGAGCGCGCCCGGGACGAAGTGCTGCCCTGGGATCACATTTCGGCGGGTCTGCACAAGGAGTTCCTGCACGAGGAATACCGCAACACGTTCCGGGGCGGAGTCGTGGACGACTGCCGCGAACACTGCTTCAGCTGCGGCATATTGGGCAATTTCAGGGAAGAACGACGGGAAACCGCGGACGATGCCTGGTGCTGCCCGCCTTTGGGCCGGAACAAAGAACGCCAGCCCGTAGACATCACGCCGGTGCCTCTGTATTTCAATGAGGACATGGCGCCCGATCTGCAGGGACAGTTCCCCACGCGGGTGCCGCAGCGCCGCGCAGGCACCGTAATCCGGGAAGTAGCTGCAGCCTCTTGAACGTGTCCTCGACCGAACGGGGCGGCGGGCCGCAGAGGTTGCGTCTCACCTATGCCCGTGACGAAAGCCTGCGTTTCATTTCCCACCAAGACGAATTTCGCATGTGGGAACGCACCATTCGCCGCACGCAGATGCCTTTGGCGTACAAGCACGGCTTCAATCCGCAGCCGCACATGCAGTTTGCGGCTCCTTTGGGAGTCGGTTTCAGCGGCAGTCGGGAGCTGATGGACTTTCGCCTGGAGCGTCCGCTGCCGGAGGCGGAAGTGACGGAGCGCCTGACCCGGGCCCTGGTGCCCGGCGTGCGCATCGTGCATCTGCAGACGGTGGGGCTGCAGGCCACGCCTCTGCAGGCCACCTTGCTGGGGGCAGACTACACCCTGCGGGTCCAGACCGCCGGCCTGCCGGACGGACCCAGACGCGTACGGGAATTTCTGGAGCGGACGGCCATATGGCGGACACGGCAACGCAAAGGACGCGAATACAGATACAATCTCCGTCCGGTAGTCCATGAACTGTCGTATGCAGGTCCCACGGCAGATGGTCTGCATGTCGCTTTGCAACTCCGGGTGCAAATGTTGGAAGGGGCCACGGGACGCCCGGACGAGGTCTTGGCCGAATTGGGACTGACCGACTTTCCGCATCTGCTGCATCGCGATCGCCTGTATTTTGCCTCGAACGCGGAGGATGCGGCAGTCTTTGCCCCCTACACCCTGGCGCGGCAGTCGGACATAGCCTGGCCCGAGGCCGTCCCGCCCAAGCGCAAGGCGCGCTCCCGCAGACGACAACACGCTCAGGGCAAAGAAAACCGCAGCGACAGACCTCAGGATTTCGGCAGCAAGGCCGCCGACGAATTCCGGTAAAGCAAACCGTCGGGAGCCAGATGGGCGGAGCCCGGTTCCCACAGAGCCTTATTCATACATTCAGCAGTTTGACCGCATGACGCAACGCAAATCCACCAGTCCTTTGAAAGGCTTAGGCGAGCACCGTCGGCTCGGCAACAAAGTGTTCATCAACAACGAGTACATGACCTGTACGACCGGATTCGTGGTCACCCGGGAGGGTGTGGTGGTGATCGACACCCCGCTGGTGCCGCAGCAGGCCCGAGACTGGCGAGAGCAGATCAAGAAAGAATCCAAAGACGCGCGGATTGCCTTCGTAATCCTCACGGATCACCATCGCGGACACGCGCTGGGCTGTCAGTACTTCATGCCGACTCAGGTCATCGGTCACGAGCGCGCACACAAGGAAATGCAAGGATATACCGAGAATTTTCGGGAGCGGGTCCGCAACAGCTACAAGCGAAACCCGGAGATCCGAGAACAATTGCAGCAGATCGACATCATTCCGCCCCATATCACCTACTCCAAAGAAGCCTGCTTGATGATGGGGGACGTCCGGATCCGGTGCATTCACGTAGGCGGGCATACGCCGGCCACCTGCATCGTCTGGCTGGAAGACGAAGGCATCTGCTTTGTAGGCGACACCATCTGGACCGACCAGCATCCCTACATGGCCCAGGCCAATTCCAAAGAGTGGCTGGACGCCCTGACCCTGATTCAGAAACTCGACCCCGAGACCATCGTGCCCGGACACGGCAATCTCTGTACCGTGAAGGACATCGAGCAGCTCGCCAGCTACATCAGCAAGATGCGGGACGGCATCAACAGATGCCTGGATGCCGAAATGGACAAAGCCGAGACCAAGAAAGCCTTGGCGGTGGAGATGGTGTCCCTCTTCGATGTGCCGTCGACCCGCAAGTCGAAGATAGAAAGCCAGATCAATTCCGGCATCAATCGAGTCTACAGGGAACTGCAACGGGAAAGGCAGGCCCAGGCCAAGATGGCCGCCTGACCCGGTCGCCCGCGAATTCCGATGATCCGGACGCGACTTCGGCGTCCGCCCGGCGGTACCTTCTGCAGCAGCCCATCAGTCCCGAGTCTCCATTGCTATGGCCCACTCCATCGAATCCCACGCGTCCAGTCCCGTAGCCCAACTACGTCAGGATTTGGCGGAACTCGAAAAACTGCTGGTGAAGGTCAACGCGGGACATGTAGTACGCACCCTGGAGCTTTTGGATCTGTGCTCCGAAACGCTCCACGAACTGCGGTTGCAGGGAGTCGATCTGAAAGGCGAAGAAGGCCTGTGGAGCGGATTTGAGCACAAACTGCAAGAATCGGCCGGTCAGTTCGTGAAAGCGGCCAAGCCGCATGGAGGCTTGGCCGCGCTCCGGGCCGATCATCCCCACAGCACCGGGTTCTGGTGGCATCTCGACGACACTTATCAGGCGCAGAATCGGCGCCACGTATTCAGGGCGTTACGCTGGGTCGGCGTCGTGGTAGGCCTAGTCGCCGCCGTCTACCTCGTACTGGAATACGTCGTGCCCCCGGACGAGACCACGGTGTTGGTGACCTCCGTAGTGTACGAACTGGAAGCCCAGGTGGAGGCCCAGGACTACCAGGCCGCCTTGGAGCTGATCGAGGCAAACCTGGAAGCGTCCCGGCGGTCGGACGAACTGTTGATTTGGGCCGGCGTCCTGGAAGAGCAGCTGGACAATCCCGAGGCCACAGTCGCATACTTCGAAGAGGCCTTCGCCAATCCCGATCTGCCGCCGGCCCGCGTCTGGGCTACCATCGGCACCAATCGGCTGCGGTTGGGAGACTTGGAAGGCGCGGAATGCAGCGGTCAAGCCGCCTTGGAGCTGGATGCCGAGTTTCCGCAGGGATACTTCCTCATAGCCAGCGTCGCCGAAGCCATGGGCAATGCCGCGCGGGCCGTAGAGTACTTCAATCTCACGGCGGATCATGCCTACGACAAGGAACCGCAAATGGCCGTCATTGCCCGCGTGCGTCTGGGGTATCTGATGCAGAGCCCGACCATCATCGGCGATGCCACGGAAACGGAAATGTCGGAAATCGACTGCACCTATCCGCGGGGCTCTGGATAGCCGAGGCGCTGGACCAGGGTTCCGGTCCCGGTCCAACGGCTCCGGTCGGCGCCGACGGGAGACAAGGCGCGGAGACGGCGTCTCCCGCCGGAGCGGCGGGGTTGCCCAGGCCGCCGACGGCGGACAATCAAGCCCCGACCCGCGGTGGGGCCCGAAGCGATAGGGACGCGTTGCCGGAGCCGCATGCGCCTCGACCTCCGAGCTACGCCTGGTCCCCGCCGGGCCTTACCTGATGGTTGACCGTCTTGAGAGATCTATGTGCCTTGCCGGGTCTTGGGATCCTCCGCGTCGATTTCCTCGTCCAGGCCGGCAGGACGGTGACAGAACGCGACGGCAGTCAGAGCATACACGCGGGCCACGCGCGCCAGTTCCGCGACCGGAACTTCCTCGTGGACGGTATGGGCGCCGCGGGCGTCGGGACCGTGCGTGATGGCCGGAACGTGTGCCCAGGCTGCATACAGATTCCCGTCGTCGATGAAAGGCTTGTCGCCAAAGGGCAAGACTGTGCCCGTCTCGGCGCTGTAGGCGGATTGAAACGCCTGCACGAACTCGCTGTGCTCCGACAACCGCAAGGCATCGCCTTGCAATTCCCACTCCAATGTGGCCTCTACCCCGTGTTCGAAGGCGCACTGGGCAATCAATCGCTGCAGTTCGGCCCGGGCCGCCTCGCCGGCCCCCGGTTCGGTCCAACGCCGCGTACCTTCCACCCGACAGGTCCGGGGAGACTGATTGTAAATCTCGCCGGCATGGATCTGGCCTACAAACAGCGAATCGCGTCCCGCCGCTGCAGCGGGCCTGGACTGCAAGCGTAGGCCCAGGGATTGGAGACGGGTCACGAGATCGACGCCCGCCGCAATGGGATCGGGACAGTCCGGTGGTTTGTGGATTTCGTGCATGGAGGCTTGGTCGCGCTCCAGCGTGGCCTGGAATATGGCCATGCCTTTGCCTGCCGCCGGAATCCACCGACAGAAATACTCGGGCAGCAGGACTGCATCCCCTACCATGCCGGCGCGGATCAAGGCGCGCACCTGACGCTTGTCGCCCCACGGTCCTTCATGATGATCGTGCGCGGTCAACAGGACGGATCCGCCGGTCAGAACGCCCGTTTCGCGCAGTACGCATAAAGCCTCCACCGCCGCTGCCGTACCTCCCTTCATGTCGGCAGCGCCTGATCCGTGGAGCACACCGTCTTCCACCCGCGGCGGTACAAAAGGCAGATGCACGGTATCCAGATGACAGTCGAACTGCAGCGTGGGGCCCGGGCCACCCGTTTCATACCGCGCGACCACTGCCGGGGCCGGAGGCCAGTCGGCTGCGGGCCGCTGTACCGCAAATCCCTCTTGGGTCAGCACGGTGGCCAGCACATCCAAAGCCCGGCCCGCATCCCGGGTGGGACTGGGTTCGCGGATCAGACGGATGGCCGTGTCCAGAAGACGATCCGGCCGGACCGCCTGCCGGAGGGATTCGACGATGTGCAGCGGCAGGCTCATGGTGTCACCTCATGGGATCGCAATCCGGGATCAGGGCATTGGCACGACCGAGAACGGTCAGGTCCAGTCCCGGGAATCCGGCACCTCCAGCCAGGCACCGCCCTGCCGGATTGATTCCTGACTGACCAAACCCGGCAACGTCATGTCCAAGGCTGCATGCACGTCCAGGGTACAGGGCCGGGTTCCCCTGATACAGGCAATGAAATCCTGTATCACGTAGTAGTCTCCGCCTTCATGGCCCGCTGCCAAGGCCTGCGGCGGCGGATTGCGCCACATTGCTGGCAGATATTGGGCTTCCAGTTCAGCCAGGTCCCGCCACGACAGGGCATCGTCGGCCAGGGACGACAACCAGATGCGGTGTGGCTGCTCGGAGCAACGGGCCGATTCATAGGCCCCCTGCGTTCCTTGCAAGGCATAGTTGAGCATTCCGTGTGGCCGATTGGACAGCATGTCCACGCGAATCTTGATCAACGCGTCCCGGCACGTCTTGGCGAGCATGATACAGGTATCCTGATTCTCGTAAGCATCGCCGCGCGGATCCCGGTAGTGTCGGCCACTGCCCTGACAACAGACCCGGGCGACGCGATCCCCGGCCATCCATTGCAGAATGGGCCCGAGACTGTGCGTGCCATAGGTGATGCCGTCAATGCCCGTCTGCCATCGGCGCCGCCACGGGGTCTGCTCGTTGAGTTCTTTGAGTTCATGGAGGTATTCGCCTTCAGCATAATAGACCGTGCCGAACAGCCCCTGTTGTACCAAAGCCTTGATCAAGACATTGGACTTGGTATAAACATAGTTTTCCGCCAGCATGTATTGGGCATCGGATTGCCGCTGTGCTTGCACCAGATCCCGGCATTCCTGGAGCGAGACCGCCGCCGTCACTTCGCTGAGCACATGAATACCGCGTGCCAAGGCCTTGATGGACTGCGACGCGTGAAAGGGCATCGGCGTGCCGAGAATGACCGCGTCCAGTGCAGATTGGGACAGCATCTCGTCATAATCGGTATAACCCTCGGTCACGCCGAATTCGCGCAGGGCTCCTTCCAAGGCCGCGGCGTTGGCATCGCATAGGGTGTGAATACGCGCGTGGGGATGTCCGTCCAAGGCCAAGCGAAAACTGCCTCCGCGCCCTGCGGCTCCCACAATGCCCACATTGAGTTTTTCCAGCACGCTCACTTCTCTCCTCCATGGTTCTGGCCGCGATGAACGACGACAAGGCTGTCCCTGGACCGGGCCTCATGACAGGGGAACGACATTCCTGCAAAGCCTATGCGGTCTCTGGGAGGATAACCGGAGACGGCCGCGGCCGCCTCGATTTGCTGCGGCCCTGCATAACAGTCATCCTTTTACGCCGGTCAGCGCTATGCCCTGCACAATGTAACGTTGAAACACAAAGAACACAATGAAGGGAGGTATGGAAATCAGAACCGAACCTGCCATGACACCTTGGTAGTCCATCCCGCCAAAGCGATTGGCCAGGCGACTGAGAATGAGGGGCAGTGTCAACTTTTCTTCATCGTTCAGCACCACCAAAGGCCATAAGTAGTCATTGAACACCCCCAGAAATGTGAAGATGGTCAGAACAGCCAATACCGGGTGGATAAGTGGCAGGATGATGCGGTGATAAATGGCAAAATCGCCTGCCCCGTCAATCTTGGCCGAATCATAGAGATCCCGGGGAATGCTGTAGATGAATTGCCGACAGAGGAATATGCCGAATGACGAAAATATGCCGGGTAACCAGACTGCCCACAACGTATTGAGGATGCCGAGTTCCCGCATCACGATGTAGAGGGGGATAAGCAGGGTCAGAAACGGCACCATGGTGGTCGCGAGCACGAAATAGAACAGCAATTTGCGGCCGGGAAACTCCAGGCGGCCAAACACATAGCCGCCTAGGGACGAGGTAAACAAAACGGCCAGGACCGTGGACACCGTGATCAGAAGACTGTTGCCATACGCTCGCACCAGATTGGCCCGATTGGGGTCCAGCACCATGAGGTAAGCACTCAAGGTCCAGGGCCTCGGCCACAGTCGGATTGGCAGGCTGACGATGTCGGCCCCGGTTTTGAACGACGAGAAAATCAGCCAGACAAATGGAAAAAACATTGCCCCGCTCAACAACGCCAAGATCAGGATAATCAAGGGTTGCCGCCACTGTCCGGATGTGAAGGGGCGCTCATCGCTATTCAAGGAGTCGTCTCCCGCGGTTCCGGCACCCAAAACTTAATGTAGCGGCTTTGGACACGTCGACGCGCCCGGTACAGGGAGTAGGGTTGAGAGGGAGCAGGCTACACCTGCCCAAAGGCACATGCCGTCCAGCAGCCTTCAAAATAAATTGGGGACGTACATACTTGACCAAGCCAAGAGGGGCGTCATGTACACTGTCATGATTTTCGGCTCCCCAGGCCTGGGCTATGCCATGGAGACAGTCTCGGCACACGGTCCGAGTGTGCCCCGGCCCGCGGGACAGGGGCTGCTGCACGGCGAGAGGCGTTCCCCCGAGGGACCTAGGGACCTCAACAACCCATGAACCGGATATGCCGAGTGCTTGCTCCGGTATACAAGTCCCATGAATTGGTATATGACACACTCAGGGCCGAAACGCCACGCAGGGTTCCTGACGGTTTTTTCACCGCACCGGATTGTCGCAAGACGCAACCGGGCGGGCAGGGCATGCCCGCCTTTGGAGGTGACGCAACTGCCGCCAGAATCACTGAGCGGTGCCTTGGTTGGCCAGAGCGGGCTGAGCCGCAGGGTGGGAACCAGCATCATAAATTCAGTCGCTGAGGCAAGACGGCCACTGGACCAATTTCAGGTCTACCGTCGCACCAAAGGCACACGGACACCAGGCAACACCCCTGGAAAGAGGGCACGGGGCGCGGCATGTCAGCAAACCTGCATCGAAAGCTTGGACACGGATAGGCGCCATGTCCCGGATTCGAGGACACAATCCCACCTGTGGCAAGAGAACAACTCAAATCGTTGCTGGCGTGTCCTGGGCATACCTGCCGGCGAGATTGCCAGCGCCATGCCATGGACTAATACTCCCATTTGATCTGCCAACGCTGCAGCTGCACGATGGTGGCGACCAGCAGCAGCAGGAAAATTACAAGAGAGACGGCAGCCCCATATCCCAAGTTCAGGGACTGAAAACCCAGGTCGTAGGTATATAGGGCCAAGGTACGTGTGCTGAAGCCAGGTCCGGCCATTAGAAAGAAGGGCACAAACATCTGCACGGTCCCGACCACGCTGACAACCATGATGTACACCAACGCGGGCCGAATCAAGGGCAATGTGATGCGGAAAAACACTCTCCAAAAGCCCGCACCGTCAATTTGGGCGGCATCATAGAGACTGAGCGGCACATCTTTCATTCCAGCCAGCAGGATCACGGCCACCCCACCGACATTGGCCCACACCACCATGGCCGTGATGGCCCAGAGCGCCTGTTGCGTACTGGCCAAAAACGGTTGCTCGGGCAAACCTACGCTGCCCAGCAGCAGGTTGAAGGCTCCGCCAGTGGGGCGATAAAGCCAGCGCCACAGATATACGGACACCACAATGGGCGTTATGACGGGAAGATAGTACAGCGCGAGAAAGAGGCGGCTCCAGCGCCGTGTCAAATGGTCCAGCATCAAGCTCAACAGGAGTGCCAGCCACACACCGGTACTGATTTCCACAACGGAAAACAGCAAGGTGGTACGCAACGCTTGCCAGAAATATGCATCGGCGATCAGCTCCCTGTAATTGCGGCTCCCAACAAAAATCGGAGTGGTAAGGTAATCCCAGTTCTGGAATGACAACCAAATGGCCGTCACAAAGGGAATCACGAACACCAGGCTGTAAAAGGCAAAAATCGCAATGGCAAACAGCATCCCCAACGGGCTGGCATGTCGCAGGGCGTGGAGAACGCGCGCCTGTCCTGGGCGCTGTGTTGTCATACCGGTACGCGTTGACTCAATCCCAGTCACATTAGCCACGCTGACCGACATCAAGCCCGGCGGCCTCTACAGGACAGGATGAACCCTGAAGCAGCTCTGTCCGTCATGTCGGAAAACCATTCGGCCAGCATTGCAACAGTCCCTATACCGTGGCCGCAGTTCCCAGCCGGAAGTCACACAGCAGGCTGCTCCGCCCCGGCGGGCGCAACCATAAAGCGGACAGCACAAGCGGTACCGGTACTGGGACACCGGCCGGACCGAGATTGGCTGCGTCTGTCGACTCCATCCTTGCCCTTGGATGCACCATGACAACCCTAAGCCCCAATGCGTTCTCGCGCCTGATTTTCCTGTTCCTGCAGATATTCATCCATGTTGTTCAGAGCTTCCGTTATGGAGATTTCATTGCGCATGGCCCGCTCCAGTTCCACCGAGGCGGGTCCATGATTGGCCACGCGATCCTGTGGATATCTTGCAATGGGCCACAGGGCTTCGGCGATTCGCTTGGACATCAGGCCATATTTGACGCCTTCGATACGCGGATCCTGATAGACAGCTTTGGTCATCGTAACCCCGGAATAGAACTCAAAGGCCTGATAGGACACTTCAGGACCCAGCAGATCCAGGGTAAATTCCACAGACAATTCCAGACGATCCGGATCCTCTGCCAAGCGTCGGGACACACCCCAACCGGCTTGGTGCTGGGGATATAGAACATCGGCCACGGCATCCCGGAGCAAAGGGGTCAGAATATTGTCCGCGGGCACCCCGGCCACATCCTGCTGGACACTGGCGGTCCAAGCGCCATCCGCCCAGATGGAGACCAGTTTCTGGCTCACTGCCTCATATTCGCTGGTAAAAAGCTCAAAGTCGCAGACGCGGGCCTCGTGATAGAGATCGTGCAGAATTTGGGCGGCTGCTTCCCCTTCGGGACTGCTGTGTGACCATATACCCGTCTCCTTGTCATAGAAATCTCCGCCGAGTTGCCAGATGAAATTCCAATACTGTTGGTATTGGGAACTTCGGGGTGACAGGCCGGCACGCACGATCTTGCCGTCGTCATTGGTCTGGGTCAACTGAATGCCTGCCTCCACCATGTCTTCGTACGAGGCGAAATTCAGGTAGTCTATCGACTCGGCAGCCAAGTGATCCATGTTGACCGTATGCACAGCGCCGCGAATGCCGGCCAACCAGGGCAAATAGTAAATCCGATTCCCCGGTGTATCGACCACGGAGAACGCGGCAGGCCACATCTGTTCCTCCCAAAAGGCATAGCCCCCGGCTACGTCGGTCAGATCCAGAAACACTTTCGTCAGATCGGTAGCAACCACCCAGTCGGTGTACATCATCATGACATCGCCTTCCGTGCCCGCAGCAATGGCAGGTAGCAGCTTGTCGCGCAAGTCTCCATACCCAATGGGCTGCAGGTTGACCGTTACATCAGGGTTCTTCGCTGCGAACACGGGCGTGGTCGCAGCCATGATGCGATTGGCGCCATCCCAATCCTGATACCAGACTTCAATCTCAGTGGCGCCTTCGCCAAACACCCGCTCGGATACCGGGGCAGGCGGGGCTACAGTACATGCGGCCAGCACAGTGGCCATTCCCACACTGCCGCTCCACTGCAGGAATGTGCGTCGACTCAACACGGTGCGGTTCAACATTTTTCGGCTCCTCTAGACTTGAAAACAAGACATCATCCACAAGCTGTCTAGGCGGCTTGAGCGTGCAGTACACAGACGCTGCGAGTTCAATGGCATGGACACGGCGCTACCTAAGTATCGTTGAAGACGCCGATTGGCAGAAACAGGATTTCAACCGCCCACTTCCTGTACGCGCCGATAGGCAATGGCATACGCCGCCCTCACGCGGCCAGAAAGATTCGGCTCTGCACGATGCCACGTGTAGTTCGAGAAAAAGGCCGCGTCGCCTGGTGCCATCGGCAACAGGACCTCTTGGCTGAAATCAATCTGATCTGCGGGAATGCGGTACCGTTGAAACGGTTTGAGCGTCCCGGCATGGCACAAAGGGGGATCGTCGAAATATTCTTCATGCGGCTGAATTTCCCAGATTGTCTGAGTTCCCGGCAGGATGGCCAAGGCGCTGGCGTTCCGGTCCACAGTGCTCAACGCAATCCAGGCGTTAAGGCCCTGTTCAGGGGGAATGTGCCAATAGTCCGAATCCTGATGGTAAAACGATTCACCGCGTACGCCGACATTCTTGATCAAGGCCTGATCCGTAAAACGCACCACCGGTCCACCGAGCAAGGATGCCATGGCTTTCTGCAGATTGGGATGCTCAGCGATGCGCTGGAAGATCGGATCCAATTGGGCGGGCAGCTGGACACCCTGAGGCACGTAACCGCCATCCGGATGACGGACGACGGCCGGATCGAGAATCTGGAAATGCCGATCCGGCCAGTCATGCTTCCATTGCCGCAATTCCATCAGGCGGGCGTGCACTGTGGCGGCTTCGGATACCGTGATCAATTGTCTGACCACCGTAAAACCCTCTTGTGCGTATTGCGCTAGGTGTGCATTGCCGAGTTGCAGCAAAACGCCGCCTCCTTGTCTCGTATGTCCGAGTCCAGAGTATGGTCCCCTCACACTACGGAGCCCCCTGGAAGTCACTGGGGCCCTAGTCCAAGGCTACCACGATGGCATGAAGAAGATGTCCGCTCGACTGCAGTTGGCCGGAAAAATCCTATTATGGCGGCCGAAGTGCTCTCCACGTGGCTTGACGCGCTGGGCGCAGGCAATCGTGAGACGACCGCAAGCCGGCAACTGGCCCGAAACAATGCCAGCATCTGTTGTAGGCCCATCGCATCAAACAGGGCCAGACAACCTGTTTGAGAGAACGAGGAGATTCTGCTGCTGGCAGGCGGAACGGGTCGCAAAGAGCTCGTTCGGGCAGCCAAGGAGTTGTTGCACTGTCTGCGTCAATGGGTTCGGGCAGCAACTTCTGCGGATTATGCCTTGAAACACCAAGTCGATGCCTGACACTGCCGAACAGCCATGAGCCTGATTCCAGCGAATTTGGCAGAAGTCAGGCAGTCAAATGAATTGCCGATTTGGACAGTGTCCTTGCAGAACAACGGGAAAATCTGAATCCCCAATGGATGACTCTGAAGGGGCCTTGGCCTATTGGCGCCGGCTCCCAAACCGAGAACGGGCCATCCGCGGTGCCGGACGGCAGCGGTTCGGGAACTGGGAAAGCGCCGATTGCAACTTGCAAGCCCCATCGGAGCTCTGGACCCAGAAGTCGGGCAATGGCTCAGATGTGTGCCTGCCCACATGCGTTGCACAGCCAAAGCACCAAGGCAGGCAGACGCGGTTTTGCATGAAATCTAACCGGCATCATCTCCCAGAGTACGGACGGTAACGTGGCCTGCTCGGCCGTGGACCAAAGCCAGGCCCGGGAGCTGAAGCGCATGGACCTCGTTTCGCATTGCCACTTCAAGGCGGCATTCTGCAGGATCAGTCTGGATTAAGTGCCACTCCTTCTTGTCCGGTGTCTGGCAGAATGTGACATTGCCTTGGGAAACAGTGACGTAGGTCCCGTCCAAGTCAAATGACTTCTGCCTTTGCACCGCAACCGGAGATTCCAACCTGACTGTTTCCATGCCTTGCCGCGAGTGCTCCGGCGGCACCGCTATGAAATCCATTACATCAATGGCGAGTGCCAGCGACCCGGCGGGTCCCTCGGCGGTTGCCTGCAGAAGTCGTGTTTCCGAGGGATCGGTGCGAGTGTAAGCCGGTGCAATCTGGCAATCCAAATGCACCTGTGTCAGATAGGTTTTAAGGTCCTGACGCGAGGATACGATGCTGCGGTCCACCAGTTCCAAATAGAAGAGGCAGACAGGGCGTCCCTTGTAAAAGGCACCGGGCCATTTCAGCTCCCAAAAACGCTTGGGGTTCTCGGCCTTGTAATGGTAGATGTCGCAGACCAGATCCTCTTGTCTCTGATCCAGCACCAGCGTGGGGGCGGCAAGCAATGAGGAGACATGCAGCGGTTGCAATACGTAATATACGGAGTCGGTCGCGACGATGATGCGGGAATCAGGCGGAGCGGCAAAGGGATAACGATCTACCCGCACCCCATTCACTGCCACATGGCGGACCAGAGCCGATCGCGTCCAAATGAATGACGTCTTGGCGCTCCGAAACATGCTCTTGCCCATGCGCGGGGCATAACATCCAAGCAGCGCCCCGTGATGCTGCGCGCTCAGGAATTCCCCCTCATCCAGCAGATTGCGGGTATTGGAGCGGTCAGTGGCGTGATAGAAATCGCCGAGCCACTTGTCATCCAGAATGTAGCGCGTATAGAACACCCCCGCACACTCTTCTTCCTGTGAGCCGGAATGCGCCATCACATGATTGCCTTGCGGATGAAGGCTCCGGGATGTACTCCCCAGGGCAAAGTCAGGGGTGAGACAGGTCGTCATTTCACAGTCGAGTGCGCTCAGGATCCCCTCACGCACCATATAGGTGGAGGGAAGTTGGTCGTGCCACCTTGCCAGCCACGCTGGCAGAACGCCGTTCGCTACCCACTGCCGAAACTGCTGCACTTCCGGGGCCGCGTCGCCGGCGATACTGGGCTGATAGGCCCTGGCATGGGGCCCCGCCAGGCGTCCCGTCGCTTTGTGCAGGTGCAAGGCGAAGCTGAGACCAAGACGGCTGAGCATGATCTCCGCCAACAGCGCTGTGTCGGAGCATTGGACAGTATCGCGCAGTTGCGCCAAGGCCCGGATCGTAACTGCGGCATAGGTAGGACTGTTGAATTCCAGGACGTGGCCATTGCGAGACGTGAAAGCGATCCAACTGTGCAATTTTGCCTGCCCCTGTCGGCGCAGACAGGCATCGTCCAGCAGATCTCCGCCTGCACAAAGGGCCAGGAGAGCCAAGGCGGTAATATTGGTATAGCCCACCCAGACATCCAAGCGGCGAACTTCCTGCAGTCCCAGTTGAATGGCCTGCATGATCTTGTCCTGCAGCGGCAGGGGCAACCGATCCCCATACTTGAGCATCATGGGGATCAGATGCTCGAGGCAGAAGACGACTGCGTTCAGATCCTCTATATGGTCGTCCTCGGCCATCCAGCGAAAATTCCCCTGATGCACATCAGTCGGATGGGTGGCTTGGCATTGCAAGACCGCCTCCAGCACGGCAGCGGCCACGGTCAGGTCGGCAGGCCCCCCATGGCGCACCAATTCACAGGCGTAGCGACAGGACTTGCGCGTTTCGTGAAAGACTCCATATTCCGTTTCGTGCTTCAACATGTTCCAAACCGGATCGAAGTCGGCAGGTAGCGCCCTGGGGGTCTTCATGTCCCTGTAGCCTCCGGCATATCAGGTATTGAGGGTGGATATGGGTCCTGCGGCCCAGGACAGGGCCGATTCTGCCGGTACCGGACAGATTGCACAATGGGCACAACCGTTCGTGCGGCAACCACGACGCTTCCGATCCCACTGGCCGCCCTGTATCTTGTACCCGGAAAATGCAGGCGGGCCATCCCCTTGCGATATGGCCCGTGGTGATGTGGTCCCAGCGGGAAAGGCCAGTCGACATCGCCCCAGATCTTCCTTCGTGCTTTGAACAAGACAAATCTGCCACAAGAACAACATGGCGGCCCCGGAATGCCAGTGGTTCCCACTCAGCCTCTTGTCCCCTGTTCCGTGCGTAATCCCGGCCCATTGCTCCCGACAGCCAGCCTGTTTCCAGTCTGACTGATCCCGGGTAATGCCATCAGCTCACCCGCCAGGACCCGCCTGCAGCCCCCGCCTTGGCCGGGAATCCGTAAACAACGGAGAACTGATCCTGCTTGTACGCGGCAGCCTTGGGTACTGACTGCCGGGCCCAGCTATTGGTGGTCGCACAGCAGCTCATGACACCTGCAGCGCATCCCCACCCGGGCAACGCGTGTCCCCCAACGAACCGGTACACAGGCATTGCCCGCTCGGCAACGGCATCTTGCGGCTAGGGTCCCGCAGCTTTGGTCCCCATCGGGGGTTTTCAGCCCGCATGTCCAACTGGGCGCGCCGGAACCGCCTTGCATGAAAGAGACCGGGCTGCTAGCCGGGCAGCCAAGTATTGGGGATTGCGGACCCTTCGCGGTCCACAGGAATGTCCTTCCGCCATGTGGAATCGGCAATGATCTTCTGCAGATTGCAGCGTTCCTTGTACCGGCTGGCTACCTCAATCACCTCGTGGAGCAGCCCTTCGCTCAACGTAATGGGGTCCAGGCCCAAGCCCAGGAATTGCTGGTTTTCCACCCGCAGCTCGTTCTCCAGGGCCTCGTTGCGGGGATTCTTGAAGTAACGCACTTCCGCTCCCGTCATCTTGGACACCAGCTGGGCCAGGTCCCGCACCCGGTGGGTCTCGGTTGCCTGATTGAAGATCTTGACGCGGTCTCCGGTCTTCGGCGGATTCTCGATCGCCAACTGGATGCAGCGCACGGTGTCTCGAATATGAATGAAGGCCCGCGTCTGCCCGCCTGTGCCGTATACGGTAATAGGATGGCCTACCGCAGCCTGAATGAGGAACCGGTTCAGGACCGTGCCGTAGTCCCCTTCGTAATCGAACCGGTTGATGAGCTCTGCATGCATGAGCGTCTCCGGGGTATTGGTGCCCCACACGATACCTTGATGCAGGTCGGTAATGCGGACCTGGTCGTTTTTGTTGTAGTAGAAGAAGAGCAATGCATCCAGCGTCTTGGTCATGTGGTAGATGCTGCCGGGATTGGCCGGATACATGATCTCCATCTCGTGATCCTGCCCGTCCACATCCACCTTGACCGGCAGATACCCCTCCGGGATCGTGAGGCCGGCAGTGCCGTAGCCGTACACGCCCATGGTGCCCAGATGTACCACGTGAATGTCCAAGCCGGTCTCCACGATGGCACACAACAGGTTGTGGGTGGCGTTGAGATTGTTGTCTACCGTGTATTGCTTGTGGGCCGGAGACTTCATGGAATAGGGAGCCGCCCGCTGTTCGCCGAAGTGCACCACGGCCTGCGGCCGTACGTCCCGCAACAGCTGGACCAGACCCGCATAGTCCTTGGCCAGATTCAGATTGACGAAATCGAGCTCGTTCTCGGTCTCCGCGCGCCAGGTCTGTACACGCGTCTCGATGGATGCAATCGGGGTCAGGGACTGAGTCCTCAATTCTTCGTCGATACGGCGGCGGGACAGGTTGTCCACGATGGTGACGGCGAAGCCCAAACGGGAAAGGTGCAGGCTGGTGGGCCATCCGCAGAACCCGTCCCCGCCCAAAACCAGAATTGATGGTTGTCTGCTGTTGCTCATAGCGGGAAAGAAACTCTCAGGCTGCGGGTCCACAGAGAGGCAGGGACCGGGGGACAAGGCTCAGGCCATTGTACAACCTACACTTGCCGACTGGGCGCGGCGCAGGGTGCAGAGCCTGGGAGCCTGTCGTGCGGCGAGACGCTGCACAGACCAAACCCCGTTGCCACCATGTACCATAGAATATTGCTGTGTCCAGCACGGCGGCCGCCGGCAGGCGGCCAGCCGCAATCACACGTATCCTCAGTGCGTTTCCCCACTTCGGCAGCCGGCATGAGTGTACCCCGAGCAGACAAGGCCCGCTCGGAGGAACCCTTGCGCATCGGGCTTTTCACGGAAACCTTCTTGCCCAAGGTAGACGGCGTAGTCAATATCCTGCAGCTGATGCTGCGGTATCTGGCGGACCGGGGCCATCCGGCCATCCTCTTCGCACCGGCCGGCGGCCCCTCCGAATTCGCGGGCATCCCGGTCATCGGGGTCAAAGGCGTCACCAACCCCTATTACAACGAGCTGAAGCTCAACTTCCCCACCCGGGACACCTTTCCCATTCTGAAGCGGTTTCGCCCGGACCTGATCCACACCTTGCACCCCTTTTCCCTGGGTCCTTTCGGTATGCGGATGGCCCGCAAACTGGACGTTCCGACGGTGGCCTCTTTCCATACCGACGTGGCCCGGTATGCCCGTTTCTACGGCTCCGGATTCTTGACCGAGGGCGTATGGGCCTATGAAAGATACATTCACAACCGGGCGACGCTGACGCTCTGTCCCTCCAGTATCCTGCGCGACGATCTGCGGCGTCACGGGTTTCAGCGGGTACGCTGGTGGCACCGCGGCATCGACACGACGTTTTTCTCCGCAGGCCCCGTCGACCCGACGGCCAAGGCAGAGCTGACCGACGGCCATCCCGACGATCTGCTGGTCCTCAACGTAGGCAGACACGCTCCCGAGAAAGGGCTCTTCGAGCTGCGGGACCACCTCTTTCCGATCAACGGCGTGCGGCTGGCCCTGGTGGGAGACGGTCCCAGTCACTCGGAGCTGAAGTCCTGGTACGACGGGACGCCGACAGTCTTCACCGGGTACCGCTTCGGCGCCGATCTGATCTCCGCCTACCGCAGTGCAGACGTTTTCCTCTTTCCCTCCACTACGGAGACCTTCGGGTTGGTGGCCCTGGAAGCCATGGCGTGCCGCCTGCCGGTGATCGCCGCCAACCGGGGCGGCCTGACGGACTCCGTCAAGCACCAAAAAACCGGTCTCTTGTTCGAACCGGACCAGCCTGTCCAGATCCGGGACTACGTGACGCTGCTGCGGGACGACGCGGCTACCCGCACGCGGTTGGCGGATGCGGGTTGGCGTCATGCCCAAAGCCAATCCTGGCAGCACACCATGGATCAACTGGTAGGGTTCTATCGCACGGCCCTGCGCCAACATCGCCTTTTTCCGGATCGTCAGGCCCCGCCCGCGCGCTGATCGCGGATTGCCGGTGGAGCCTCGGGTTCGACTAGAATAGGCTGCGTCTCGATTCGAATCGCTTTGTGGACATGCAGGACAGACTATGAGAGTAGGCATTCTGACGGGCGGCGGCGACGTGCCGGGATTGAATCCCTGCATCAAGACCATCGTGAATCGCCTGGCCGCCGCCGGCCATGAGATCGTAGGCTTCAAACGCGGATGGGCCGGTCCCTTGGCGGTCGATCCCGACGATCCCGCCTCGGTCGCGGAACACACTCTGCCTTTGACGCCGCTGGTGGTCCGCACCGTGGATCGTACCGGCGGCACTTTTCTGCATTCCAGCCGCACCAACCCAGGCAAAGTCAAGGCGTCCGCCCGGCCTGCGTATCGGGCCGACGTGACCGTCGAAACCAACGCGGACGGCACTCTGGACTTGACGCCGCAGGTCGTCCGGAATCTGGAGGCGTTGGGCATCGAGACCCTGGTCCCGATCGGGGGCGACGATACGCTCGGTTACGGCGGCCGGCTGCATGCCGAAGGGGTGCAGGTAGTGGCCTGCCCCAAGACCATGGACAACGATGTGTACGGGACGGATTACTGCATGGGTTTCAGTACGGCGGTGACCCGCAGTGCGGAAGCCATCACCAATCTGCGGACCAGCGCCGGTTCGCACGAGCGGGTCGCGGTGGTCGAACTCTTCGGGCGCAATTCCGGAGAAACGGCCCTGATCTCCAGCTACGTGACCGACGCCGATCGGGCTCTGTTGTGCGAAGTACCGTTCGATCCCGATCGCCTGGCTGCTTTGGTACAGTCCGATCTGAAAGCCAACGCGAGCAATTACGCCATGGTGATCGTCAGCGAAGGGGCCAGCATACTCGGGGGCGATGTCATCGAGTCCGGCGAGGCGGACGCCTACGGACATCGCAAGCTGGGCGGTATCGGCGAAGCCACCGGCGCCATGTTGAAAGAACGTCTGGGGGTCGACATCATCAATCAGAAGTTGGCGTACCTGATGCGCACCGGGGCTCCGGACACGCTGGATGCGCTGGTCTCGCGTACTTTCGGCCATTTGGCGGCAGATCTCCTGCTGGCCGGCCAAAGCGGACGCATGGTAGCCGTCCGCGAGGGCAAGTTCACGCACATCGACATGGGCGAAGTCACGCAGGGCGTGCGTCGTGTAGACGTCGATCGGCTTTACGACGTAGACGCCTACCGGCCCAGGCTCCATGGGGCGGAAGGTCTGCCCATGTTCCTGTACTAGACAGGCAGGTCTGCCGGACCTGGAGGCGCCGCGGCCTAGGGATGCTCCGGGAGGAATTGACAAAGTCTGCGGCCGCGCGTAGACTGCTTCGCTATTCAGCCCCCTTAGCTCAGCTGGACAGAGCAACTGCCTTCTAAGCAGTGGGTCGTGGGTTCGAATCCTGCAGGGGGTGCTGACACACAGCAACAGTGCAGCCGTACCGCAGAGCCCAATGCCCGTCTGTCCGGAGGGGTCCGCGGCTCCGGCGCTCTAGAGGGTGTCGTCAAACTAGGGCTGTGCGGGTACACTGCGGGGGCACACACATGAGGGAGGAGCCGCGCAGGACCGCTGCACCCCGGCGCCGGGCAGCATCCCCCTCGCCGCTGCCGCCGTGGGCGCGCGCGGGGCGTGGGGGCCGCGTCCCGGACGGCGCGGCGGGGAGGAGCGAGGCCCGTCCGGCTGGGGCTGACCCCGGGGACCCGGGCGGACGGTACCCAGGCCGTGGACCTGAGGGCGGGCCGGGCGGCTCAGACCTGGACGAGCATGGGAGGCGGTCAGCCACGCCCGCCGGCCTCCCGCGGCCTGCTGCGACGCCCCGGGGTAGAGCGATGTGCGTTCCCTGGCTGTCCGTGGGCGCGACCGGAGCAGGAGGGGCTCCCGTTAGGCGCGGCCGCCCGCCGGCACCGCGACGGGTCCGGCAGGGCCTCTCCCCCCGGCCGAGACGGTGCCGGCGGCGGCGGCGCGGTGGGCTCCCCCCTGGATTGCCGTCTCCGACGTACGGCCTGCAAGGGTGCGGGTCCCCTCTGTCCGTCGCGGCACGCCATAGGCACGACCTACAAGGGGAACCCTCCTAAGGGTCGGGCCCCAGGGCCTCTGCCCGCCATAGGACCGCGCCCCCGGGAATCCACTGCCCGGTCGTGAGG
>DAOUKB010000131.1:0-3640 GCA_034421855.1 Anaerolineales bacterium | reverse complement strand
CCGGCGGTTGTCCGCGGCGGGGCGCCCCACCTGGCCCGGACCTCCGGGCAGCAGGGGTTCCAGACGGTGCCCGACGCGGTCCGAGAGGTCGGGGCGACGGTGTGCAGCAGTCATGCGAGGCTCCTTCTTCTGTGTGTGTCCCCTCAGTGTACCCGCAAATCCCTGGTTTGACGACACCCCCTAGTTACGTTCTGACCATCCACAGCCTGGTAGAACAGTACGGTATCGCCTTTCTCCGCGACTGGTTGGGCCTGATGCAGGATCGGCATCCGCTGGGAGCCGTGCCCGTGGACGAAGCGGTGTGGCAGTTGGCTGCCGAACTGACGGGGCAACCCCCAGTCCCGCGCCATCCGACGGTGTGTACCGGGTTCGACGTGATCAATTGAGGCAGGCAGGGTATGCACATCGAAGCGACAGGCCTGACCCGACACTATCCCAAAGGTATAGTAGCCTTGGCGCCGCTCACTCTGACTCTGGCCCACGGGGCTGTACACGGCTTGCTGGGGCCCAATGGGGCCGGCAAATCCACTTTTCTGCGTCTGTGCGCCACCTTGGACCAACCTACGTCCGGAACCCTGCACGTCCTCGACCGGGATGTGCAAAAACGCGTCGCCCGCCGGCAAATACGCCGTCGGCTGGGTTACCTGCCTCAGGTTTTTGCCGTTTCCGGGGATTTGACCCCCTTGGAATATCTGGCCTACATGTGCTCCCTAAAGGGACTTGAACAGGCCGGCCGGGAGATAAGCCGTGTGCTGGAGGCAGTCAATATGACGGCCGAAGCCCATCGCCGCATGGGTACCTTTTCCGGAGGCATGAAACAACGCATCGGCTTGGCGCAAGCCTTACTGGGGACACCGCAGCTGCTGATACTGGACGAACCCACGGCGGGTTTGGATCCTCATGAACGAAACAGTCTGCGCAATCTGCTGGCGGAAATGGCCGCACGATGCCTCATCGTACTGTCTACCCATATTGTGGAGGATGTGGCCCATCTCTGCTCCTGTGTCACGGTTTTGTACCAGGGGCAAATGCGATTCCATGGCAATCCCGCCACCATGGTCGACCAGGCACGGAGACACATCTGGGAAGTGGAAACAGACGCCGATTTGGTCTTGGCCCAAGCCCGGCTCCTAGGACGCGTCCCCTCCGCCACGGGCACGCGGTATCGCCTCATCGCAGAGGCCCAGCCCCATCCCGAGGCCCGGTTGATCACCTCTCTCACGTTGGAAGACGGCTACCTCTACCTCTGCAGTTCCGACTTCTGACGGGCCCAGCAATCCTGTCCCCGAGGAACCATCGCGTTGGGTCGACAGTGGAACCGAGACGGTCGGCCGCAGGAAGCCGACGCACCTGACAAGTCCGGATGGATGTCGTATGCGACTTCCTCGCGTACTTCCTTGGGAAAGACGATCTGACCTTTCTCGACCAGACCCGGCAACGTGCTCCCGGTATCCCCTTACTTTTCAACAGGTACCTCGCCCTTAATAGCAATCAGTGCGCTGGAATCGACGATCCGTAGTTTTCTGTTTGTCGACATAACCTACGCAGCCGCTGCTCAATCCACGACTTGGGCCAATGCACGGGCTTCCTCGATTTCAGGCCCTGCCATATCAAGCCACCGGCGGAGGATCGTTGCAGAGATGCGACGGCGATCATAAGCCGCAAAAAGGGTTCTTATGCCTCTCTTGCCCCATTCGTCCACTCTGACTCGAGCTCGGCTTCTTCCACCCCGCCCTATCCTCTGATCATCCTTGGTGCGATCCAAAAGCGGCCATCTTTGTGCCACTTCCCTGTATACCGAGACAGGGACGGCCTCGGTCTGTATGAGAGATACGGCGGCAGCGCGGAAACTGACCTTGAAGCGATCCGCGACCTGCTGGACGAGCCATAGGTGATCGTAGTCCCCTTCCTTGACCAATTCGTCCAGTTCGTTCGGGGGTATCAATGCACTGCCTGCCACAGCATCACACCACCGTTCTCGTCGGGAAGTGTCGCTGAGGGTATCTTGGGTCACCTTGTACGGGGCTACTGTAGGCCCGCAAGTTTGAACGGTGTCCGTAGCCAAATGCGCTAGTTCATGGAACAAGGTGAAGGACCGGGCTGCAAGGTCGTCTGCCGTATTGATCGCTATGGCAGGGGCATAGGGGTCGGACAACGCAAATCCGCGCAGCGAGGAAGGAGCAGTCTTGTTTCCTTGACGAATCGGCAGCGTCGACACCAGTATTCCGCGTGCCTAGAATTCTTCCCGCCACTGTGCAAAGTGTCGGTGTGCGGACGGGTCGTAAGGGGCAACCCATTTGCGTAGCGTGTTTCCCACAGTCACGGGGTCGTGCCGTATGGCGGCTCGTGGAATCGCTATAGGTCTCTGCGCGTCGAGACACATCAGAGAAGAAACGATGATTTGAATTCTTCGAGCTCGCCGGACAACCAACCGTTCGGCAGGTGTCAATGGCATAGATCCAATCTGCGTTGCGGCCTGACGGAAATGCGCAGCCGTTGATTCCTCGGGGAGATTGGGCAAGAAGAACAGGAGGCGGGGGCGTTTCAAATAATTGGCCAGTCGCGTGAGCTGTCCGACGGTGGGTCGATCTGTTTCGTCTATCCATTGCTGTACGGTGGACTTGCTCACCTCGAGGCGGGACGCGACATCGTCCAATGCATAACCACTTTCGTCGATGGCCCATGCAAGGACAGTCCCCGTGACAGGCTCCTGCTGAGTTCCCAAGGGCCATTCTCCACCGCTTCGAAAGTATCTCGTTCTTCAGTAACCATTGGGGCTAGCGAGAGATCCCGGGGCCACAGGGCCCTGCGGATCCCTCAGACTGTGCGTAATCGCCCCTCGCACCGGAAGGAACCCCATGGTCACCGTCAATTTCAGCAGTGCAAGGCACTGCCGGCGCGACCGCCGCTGCCGCCTACGGCAGAGCTTGACCGGGCGCAGAAGCAGCAAGGTATCGCCGACAGACCTGCCGCTGTCCCTCCCGCGGTCACGGATTGGGTGGCGGGCCCGGGCCGGGCGCTACAATGAGGCAGGAGGTACCGTATGGCCCTGACCGGCATTCAGCGCAATGTGGCGGACCGGCCCGCCGAGGCAGCACTGCCTTGGGCAGACGACATCCAGTATCCGTCGGACGACGGGGAACCCATGGTCGAAACCGACCTGCAATACTACGCCATCACGGATGCGGTCTTCGCCCTCAAGGCGCACCTCGAGACCCTGGGCCGGCGCGGGACCGTGCGCGGGGACTGCGCCCTGTATTACGATTCCGACCGCCGCACCGTCTACGTGGCCCCGGACGTCTTGTTCGCCTTCGACGTGACGGTGCCGCGGGACGAGGGCTTCGCGCCCTGGGAGCAGGGGAAGGTGCCGGACCTGGTGGTGGAAGTGGCCTCGCGCTCGACCCATGCCCAAGACAGCGGCCGCAAGCGGGCGCAGTATGCCGCCCTGGGCATTGCGGAGTATTGGCAATACGATCCCCACCACCAGTACCTGAAAGAGGATCTGATCGGGTGGAGGTGGTGTCTGCAGACCGGCGACTACGCCCGCATTCCGGTGACGCACGACCCGACCCGGGCGGCCCGGATCGGGTCGTGCGTCACCGGAATGCGGGCGTAGTCGCCGGTCTGCAGACACCACCTC
>DAOUKB010000130.1:0-7783 GCA_034421855.1 Anaerolineales bacterium | reverse complement strand
GCGGGGGAGAAGGCGGTCGTCGCCGTATCTTCCGGTACGGGCTTCAGCAGGCTGTTCGCCTCTTTGGGGGCGAACTGTCTGATCGAGTGTCCCACCACCATAAATCCCAGCGTGCAACAGTTCGTGGAAGCCGTGGAGAAGGTCGGGGGGGCCCATGTCGTGTTGTTGCCCAACAGCACGAACGCCATGGCGGCAGCCCGCAAAGCCCAGGACGAATTTGCCCCCGAGCGGGTTGCGATCATCCCTACTCCCTTTATCCTGAACGGAATTGTCGCCATGTATGCCTTTGCGCAGGCCCCGTCCTGGCCGGCTCTCGTGGCCGAAATGACCGCCCAAGCCCAAGCGCTGCTTTTCGGGTCCGTAGCCAGAGCCACCCGCGACGTTCAAGGATCGCTGGGCAAGGTGGCGGCCGGCGAATTCGTGGCGATGGGTCGGGCCAAGGACGTCATCGGGGGCGGGCCGCAGCCGACCGACGCGGTACGCACGTTGTTGAAGGGCTTTTTCCTGCCGGGGCTGGCCCAGGAAGACGCGGCTGCGTTCTCTCTCCTCACCCTCTACCGGGGGGCAGACCTTTCGTCCGCGGACCAGGATGCCGTGACGGCCGTGCTGGGCGAACAGCTGCCGGACTTCGAAGTGGAGTGGGTCGAATCCCGGCAGCAACATCACTGGCTTCTGATTGCCGCGGAGTGAACCCGCCGCTGTCCCTGCGGCCGACACCTATGTTGCCCACCAGCATCATCACCGACAGCAACGCGTTCTTGGACCCGCGGACGCGGAATTCGGGATCCGTGTTCGTGGTCCCCAATCGGATCCGGTTTCTGGACGAAATCCTGGAAGAAAATCGGATTACAGCCGACGAATTGCTGGAACGCGTCGCCGACGCGCAAGGCCCTTTCGCCGCAAAACGGCCCCAAGTATTGCCGCCCAGTCCGCGGGCAGTGCAGGCCGCCATCGGCGAAGCCGCGCAGGTGGGCGAGGAGGTGCTGGCCATTCATATGAGCGGTCACTTCAGTCCCATGTACCGGGCCATGGAATCTGCTTCGCGTACCCTGAACGGGATTTCGGTGCGGGTCATGGATTCGCGCACCGTGTCCCTGGGCTTGGGTCACCTGGTAGCGCAGGCGGCTGCGGCCTCGGCGGCGGGTCACACCATGGCCCAGGTCAGCCGCTGGATTACCGGCGAGATTCCCAATTATTTCGTCTCCTTCTTCGCCGAAAGCATGCACTATCTGGAGGAAGGAGCCCAAATGGGTTCCTCCCAGAGTCTCTTGAGCGCCATGCTGGATCTGAAAGCCATGTTTCTGCTCGAAGACGGCCGGCTGGTGCCTTTGGAGAAAGTGCGGACCCGGCCCGAACTGGTAGACAAGCTTTTCGAGTTCATCGCCGAATTCACTTACATCCGCAGAGTCGGCATCATGCACCATGCCTACGGCCCCGTCGTCCAGATGCTGAAGGAAAGGCTGGAGACGCACAATCCGCGCCTTCCGATGGTCGAACTGCCCTATCCTCCCTCTTTGGCCGTGCATTTGGGACCCAACATTATCGGGGTCGTCATACAAGAAGGCACATCATGAGCGCCAGCGTGCAAGATGCTCCCGAGTTTTCGACCTGGCGCGTTCGTCTGCAGGACGTGCTCGCGCTGGAAGAGGTCACAGGCTACGGGTTGGGGCGTTGGGCCCAGGAGCTGCGCTCGTACGGCTTCGGCTTGGGCCGGATGGCGGCCACGGCCGCGGCAGATGTCCAGGAAGTCGAGGCCATCGCCGAATTGCTGGGACTCTACGGCTGTTGCGACGCCCCTCAGCGGCGGTCGATCGGCGAATCGGTGCAGCGTTGGTGTGCGACCGGAGAGCTTCACCTCCCCGATTTGGACCGTATGCAGGAAGACGACGCCCTGGATCGATTTATGCGCAGAGCCGACGAAAAATCCATAGTACCCGTCGAGGCTACGCTGCTGGATCCGGTCACGGTCTTACGCGGCGTCGGCGAGGCCATGGCCCATCGTTTGTCCAAGCTGGGCATCGCGACGTTGATGGATCTGCTCTTCCATTTGCCGCGCCAGTATGCAATGTACGAAAACCTGACCCTGAATCAGATAGAGGTCGGCCAGCCGGTGTCCGTAATGGGCCGCATTTGTGAGGGCAGCATCTCGTCCTTCCAGTTTGGAAAGCAAGTACGGAAGCGTGCGGTCAAGGCGCGTCTGCGGGACGGTACGGGGGAGATCGACGTCATCTGGTGGAACTCCTGGGTACGGTCCGCGGTGACGGCTGGGGATCTGTACCACATGTACGGCAAAGCGGAACGCTCCACGGGACGATTGCTGCTCAACAATCCGCAATTCGTGTCGATTTCCCCCCATACGGTGCGGCGCAACTTGCGATTGCTGGACGAGGGTCGCATGCCCAAGCACAGCATCATGGCCCTGTATCCCCTGACGCGGGGCATTACGCAGGCTTTCCTGCGCAAGATCAACGGGGCTTTGCTGGATGCCGACGTGCACCGCCAGCTGGCGGATGAACTGCCCCTGACGATTCGGAGTCGGTTCGACCTCCCGACGGTACGGGAGGCCGTCGCCCTGCTGCATCGGCCGGAGACCGAGGCAGAGTGGCAAGGAGCCCGCCGCTACCTGGCATTCCAGAGTCTCTACAAATTTCAGACGGATTTGGCCGCAGTCAAGGCGGGCCGCAATCAGGGCCGGGCTCCCGTACTGGATATGCCCCCGGATTTCAGCAGCGCCTACGACGAGGCGCTGCCTTTTGCTTTGACGGCAGAGCAGTTGACGGTCCTACGGGAGATCCTGCACGACATTACGCAAGTACGGCCCGCATTTCGGCTGGTCCGCGGCGAGGCCGGCAGCGGCAAGACCGTCGTCCTGGCGGCCGCGATGCTGGCCGCCGCCCGGCATGGGGTGCAATCGGCTCTGATCGCCCCGACGCAATTGCTGGCCACGCAGCATCTGGAATCTATGCAGTCCATTGCCCGACGGATCGAACGCGCTCTGGACTGGTCCCCGATCAGAGTCGGGCTGCTGAGCGGTGGCCTCTCTTCCGCGGAAAGGGTACAGGTCCTGGACGGCCTGGTCTCCGGCGATATTCAGATCGCCGTGGGCACCACGGCTCTGCTGCAGCCGCAGGTCCGCTTCCAGCAACTGGGGTTGGTCGTAATCGACGAAGAACACCGCTTCAGCGTGGATCAGCGCAGGGCGCTGGTGCAACCCCGGCGGGCCGCGGACGACGAGGCCCAGATCACCCCACATGTCCTGTCGCTCTCGGCCACTCCGATTCCACGTTCCCTGAATCAGGTGTTGACCGGTTACCTCGACGTATCCGAAGTACGCACCCGCCCGGGACACCGCCCGCCCGTGAAGACCGTGTTGCGCGCTTCGGAAGATCGCACGCAAATCTACAATCTGATGCGCCGCCAAGTGGCACGTGGACGACAGGGCTTCGTGGTCTACCCTCAAATCGAGGCCCTCGACGAACTGTCCGAGATCGGCGCTTTGGATACCGAGTACGAATGGCTCGCCCGGGACGTGTTCCCGGATTTGGCTCTGGCCAAAGTCCACGGAGGTATGCCCAAAGCCGAAATCCATCGGGTCATGGAGCGTTTCCGGGATCGGGCAGTAGATATTTTGGTGTCCACGACCGTGATCGAGGTGGGCATCGACGTGCCCAACGCCACCATGATGGTGATTGAAAACGCCGAACGCTTCGGGCTGGCCCAGCTGCACCAGTTGCGCAACCGCGTA
Source organism: Anaerolineales bacterium (assembly GCA_034421855.1). GTDB lineage: Bacteria > Chloroflexota > Anaerolineae > Caldilineales > Caldilineaceae > Bin34. The sequence continues at coordinate 4,038 of DAOUKB010000130.1, read as the reverse complement.
GGGCGCGGCGCCGCGCCCGGAACCTGCGTCCTGCTCAGCGAATCGCGGTCGGAACAGATCCGACGCCGGCTGAACGTCCTGTTGGAAAGCGATTCCGGGTTTGAAATCGCCGAGCGAGATCTCGAAATGCGCGGTCCGGGCGACTTGCTCGGCAAACGCCAGAGCGGAACTCCCGAAATCCCCTATGCCCATTTCCTCGATTCGCAGGTGTTGGACATGGTGCGCGAATGCTTCGGAACCCAGGAGGCCCACCAACCCGCCCATGACGGAACCCGTGCATAGACCCAGCCGGCGAGCGGCCTGTTCCGCTGATATCTATCTGTTTGGATCCTCCATTAATACCACCTACAAGAAAGTTACTCGCGGAGGTTTATGGCGATGACTACTCGAGAGCGTCCAAATCGGGACGCGCTGTCGGACGCGTTGGACATCTATCGCGATGCAATGCGCCCTTTTGTGATTCGCTGTTTGAGGCGCATCCCCGGTAGGCAGGTCGAAGAAACGATAGCCGCCGCTCTCAATCCCCAGCAAGTCAAGCAGTTCCGCCGCAATCTGCAGCGAACTCGGAGCGCAGAGGATGCCATAGACATCAACGACTTCCCGCTCCTGGTGACTCAAAACTGGTTCAAGGCCTTCAGCCAAGAGTTCGAAAACGACAGAACGGCTCACGGTCTGCTGTGGGTGATTGCGAGGGCCCGTAATAGGGTGGCTCACCCTGAGGGGCAGGACATGGACGCGGAGTACGTCAGGAGTCGCTTGTTCGATGTCGCCGACATGCTGGGCCGCATAAACCAGCCAGAACTGAAAGAGAAAGTAGAAAGCATAAGGGACCGGCTGTTCAGTGCCGCCGGCAAGGAGCCGACGGGTCGCCCCAATCCATTTCTAGTGGAATTAAAAGACGATACTACCGGCACCGCCGGGATACGCTCAGGGCAGAACCTGAAGCCTTGGCGTGACGCCGTCACACCGAGCGCGGACATCTCGGCGGGAACTTTCCAAGAGGCCGAGTTCGCCGCGGATCTCCAGCAGGTGTATGACGGGCGCGCCAATGCCACTGACTACGGCAATCCGGTCGGCTTTTTCCATCAAACGTACATTACGCCCGGCCTCCGTAGACTGTTGGTGAACACCCTGAAGCGCCTCGGAGGCAACGGGGGCGACCCGATAATACAGACCAAGACCGGCTTCGGAGGCGGCAAGACCCACAGTCTCATTGCCCTTTATCATCTCGTCAAAAATGCCGGTGCCCTGACCAACCCGACGGCCGAGCCCGAGTCCAGGCGCACGGCGCATGAGATTCAGGACATCATGCAGGAGGCCGGCGTCGATCCCGGTAGGGACATCTCCGCGCCGGTTGCCGTCCTCGACGGCACCTACCTTTCTCCTACGGACGCGGACAAGACAGACAACGGTGACCCACTGCATACGCTGTGGGGAGTGATGGCATATCAGTTGGGAGGACAAGAGGCCTACGAGGTAATAGGCACGGCAGCACGCCGCCGCACAGCACCCGGCGGCGCGCAACTAGATCGTTTGCTGGCCCATGTGGGTCCGTGCGTCATCCTCATGGACGAGTTGGTGGCATACGTCCGCAATGCCGGCGACACGACGGACAGCATCTATACCTTCATGCAAGCGCTTACGCAAGCTGTGCGGCGTAGCGACCACGCGGCCCTGGTAGTGACTCTGCCGGAAAGCACAGTCGAGGCCGGAGGTACAGGCGGAGCCGAGGCTCTCAACCGGCTCGACAGCCTCCTGGGGCGTATCGAGGCGATATGGCAACCCTTGGAGGTCAACGAGACTTTCGAGGTCGTACGTCGCCGTTTGTTCGGCAGCACCATAGACTCGGCAGAGCGTGACCGTACCTGTGAAGCCTTTTCCCGCATGTACAGCCGGTTGCGGCGTGAGTTTCCCCGGGAAGCCGGCGAACAACGCTACCTGGAACGTATGAAAGAGTGCTACCCCATTCACCCCGAGGTGTTCGACAGGCTTTACAGAGACTGGTCTTCCACCCCGCGGTTCCAGCGGACCCGGGGTGTACTGAGGATGATGGCGAACTGGATCAGTCGCTTGTGCATGGACAACGACCGGTCGCCGCTGATCCTGCCTGCCCATCTACGGCTGGACGACTCCGCGCTCGCCAACGAGTTCATCAGCCTGTTGCCGGGTCGATGGGAACCGGTCCTTTCGGAAGTAGACGGCAACGACTCCCGCACCGATCGGATAGACCGGATCTACCCCCAGCGCTTCGAAGCGGTCGGTGGCGCCGCGCGGCGCTGTGCCCGCACCGTCTTCTTGGGCAGCGCACGTACGGGAGCTGTTGCCGGCATCGATGTTCGCCGCATTCACCTCGGTACAGTGCAACCCGGGCAGGGGACTGCGGTGTACGACGAGGCGCTCAGACGCATGAGCAGCGATCTGTACTACCTGTATCACAGCGAGAACCGATACTTCTTCCATGCGGAAGAGAATCTGAACAAAGTGGCGACAGATCGGGCCGGGGGGATGAGCAAGAGGGATGTCGAGGCACAAATCATCGCCGAACTGACCGAGGCCCAGAGGATGTTCAGGCGACGTACCGACATCATCGTCTGTCCTACATGCTCAGGCGCAGTGGACGACCGCGATGTGGTCCGGCTGGTTATCCTGCCGCCTGACAAATCCTTGTCCAGCCGTGCCAGTGAGGAAGACCAGGCGGAAGCGGCCGCCATGGACATTCTGCTCCACCATGGCGAAGGGAACCCCCGCCACCGCAAGAACACCCTGTTGTTCTTGGCGGCGAAGAGCGACGAAGTGCGCAATATCAGAAGCAGCGTGAGGACATATCTGGCCTGGGACTCCATCGTCAACGGAGAGCGGCGTATCGAGCATCTCGAAGGAGAACGCCGAGCTCAGGCCAGGGGCAGCCTGAGTCGCGCCGAGACCAGCATGCATACCGCTCTGGTGCGAGGATACCGCTGGGCTCTGGCTCCAGTTCAAGAAGATCCCCGGAGCGCCGACTACCGGATGTCCGTGTTCCAAACCAATGCTGCGGAGACGGGCGAGGTTGCCGCCAGCGCATTCCAAAGATTCGTCGAGGAAGAAGCGCTGGTAGATGAAATATCTCCTAGGGCCCTCGCGAATATGCTGGATTGCTATGTGTGGAACAACTCCCAATACAGCGCCCACATCGCCGTTGATACCCTGTGGGACATGGTGTCCGGCAATGTGTATATGCATCGCCTACGGGACAAGAGCGTATTGGTCCGGTGTGTGACGACGGGGGCAGCACAGGGTGTTTTCGGCTACGCAGACCTCATTGCGGACGACGGTAGTTACAGTAGATTGCACTACGGCAAAGACTCAGAATCGGGGGAGGACAGTACAGGTGAGCTACGTGGCCTGATTGTCCACCCCAAGATAGCAGAACGAGAACGGATCATAGTCGATGAAATATCTCCTAGGGCCCTCGCGAATATGCTGGACTGCTATGTGTGGAACAATTCCCAACACAGCGCCCACATCGCCGTTGGTACCCTGTGGGACATGATGTCCGACAATGTGGATATGCATCGCATGTATCGCCTGCGGGACAAGAGCGTATTGGTTCGGTGTGTGACGGCGGGGGCAGAACAGCGTGCTTTCGGCTATGCAGACCGCGTTGCGGACGACGGCAGCTACAGTGGATTGCGCTACGGCAAAGCCCCAGCATCGGGGGAGGGCAGTACAGGTGAGCTACGTGGCCTGATTGTCCACCCTAAGACAGCAGAGGGGATCATAGTCCCACCGACACGTACCGATCGCATTGTCGTCAAGAAGACGATGCAGGGCGAAATTTCCCTCGACGACACCAGCGATCTAAACAGCGAGATTATCCGCGACCTGTGCAGCGACGGAGGCGAAATTACAGTCGAAATTGTTATCCATGCGCACAAGCCCGACGGCTTTTCCGAAAACACCATCCGCGCTGTACGCGAAAATGGCAGCCGGCTGGAACTGGACGTGAAAAGGTCGGAACAAGGTTAGAAACGGCATGGCAATGGCTGACCGCACTCCCCC
>DAOUKB010000129.1:0-16599 GCA_034421855.1 Anaerolineales bacterium | reverse complement strand
ATGCCGTATTGGGGATTCTGCACACCGGGGCGCCGTGGCGCGACCTGCCCCCCGACTCCGGCGACGGGAAGCATACCCACCGCCGCTTCCGCCGGTGGCGGGATCGGGGCGTGTGGGCCGCCCTGCGGGAGGCAGTGCGGGACGAACCGGATTGCGCGGCGTGGCTGAGCGATGCCCGCCTTATCCGGGTCCCTCCCCCTGCCGCCGGTGCGCCGGGCGGCCCTCCGCCGCGGGCGCGTACCCCAGGGGGCTGCATGCCCAGTGGCCTCGGGTCGCGGACGCGCCGGGGCGGCCCGTCCGGATGACATTGACCCCGGGGACCCGCGCAGATTGTACCTAGGCCGTGGGCCTGAGGGCGGGCCGGGAGGCGGAGTATCTCGTGGCGGACCGGGGTTACGACAGCGATCCGGTCGTGGAAGCCGTCTGGGCGCAGGGGATGATCCCGGGGATCCCGCCCCGACGTAGTCGCCGGCAACCCCGCCCCTACGATCTAGAGCTGTACCCGTGGCGGCAGCGGGGGGAAAATGCCTTCCTGGTCTTCCCGCCATGGCGGGGCGTGGCTACCCGGTAGGTCCAGAACGCCGCTGCGTTGCGGGCGATCTGCCCGATCTGGGCTTGGGTCCTGTGGACTCAATCGTTTTGACGACACCCCCTAGGGGGCCTGTACCGGATTGCTTACTTCCGGTTCCGGCACCCGACGTCTCTCCGTCACCGTAAAGGAAAGTTTGTAGTTGTCGGCCGCCTCGGGATCGTAGTCGATGCGGATATGGTCGCCCGCCTGGAAGGCGTCCAACAGCAACCCCTTGCTCAATTCGTTCTCGACGGCTCGCTGCAGCACTCTGCGCAAGGGCCGCGCCCCGTAGGTGGGATCGTAGCCGATGTGGGCCAGATGCTCCGTGGCGGCTGCGGTCAACTCCGCGGTAAGGCCGATCTCCTGTAGGCGCGCATACAGGTCGCCCATCAGAATGCCCACGATCCGCTGGATGTCTTGCTGCGACAGGCTATGGAACACGATGGTCTCGTCTATGCGATTCAGAAATTCCGGCTGGAACAACCGCTTGAGCTGGGCGCTGTATTCGCCTTCGACCCGATCCTCGTTCAGCACCGGCGTGGCGAACCCCACCTTGCCGCGGCTGACCACGTCCGCGCCTACGTTGCTGGTCATGATCACGATGGTGTTGCGGAAGTCCACGGTGCGGCCCTGCCCGTCGGTCAGGTGGCCGTCGTCCATGATCTGCAGCAGGCTGTTCCAGACGTCCGGATGCGCCTTCTCGATTTCATCGAACAGAATGGCCCGGTAAGGGCGGCGGCGGACTTGCTCCGTCAGCTGCCCGCCCTGGTCGTACCCTACATAGCCGGGGGGCGCTCCGAACAGGCGGCTGACGGCATGCGCCTCCCGATACTCGCTCATATCGACGCGGATCAGGGCTTCGTCGTCTTCGAAGAGCTGCACGGCAACCTCGCGGGCCAGTTCGGATTTGCCCACGCCCGTGGGTCCCAGGAAAAGAAAAACGCCGATGGGCCGCCGCGGATCCTTGAGGCCGCTATGGGCGCGGCGCAAGGCATCGCTGACGGCGGTCACCGCCTCGTCCTGTCCCACGATCCGTTTCTGGATTTCCTGTTCCAGATGCAGCAGCTTTGCGGACTCGGATTCCAGCAAGGCCTGCACGGGAATGCCGGTCCAGGCCTGCACTACCTGGGCGATGTCGTTTTTTTCGACGATTTCGTCCAGTTCCGCTTCGTGGCGCCAGGCCTCGTGTTCCGCCTCGTATTCCGTTTCCAGGCGCGCCCGGTCCATCTTGTGCTGGGCCGCTTCTTCGTAATTGCGCTGACTCCACGCGGTTTCTTCCAGGCGCAGCAGCCGATCGACTTCCTGTTTCTTGGCCTTCAATTCCGGGGGCAGCAGATGCAGGGCCACCCGCAATTTGGCCGCGGCTTCGTCGATCAGGTCGATGGCCTTGTCCGGCAGCTGCCGGTCTTGGATATACCGCTGACTCAGCGTCACGGCGGCATCCAGGGATTCGTCCGTGTACGTCACGCCGTGATGTTCCGCATAGCGGTCCCGTATGCCTTGCAGAATGGCCACGGCTTCGTCGTGGTCCGGTTCGTCCACGAACACCGACGCAAAGCGGCGTTCCAACGCACTGTCTTTCTCTATGCTCTCGCGGTATTCGTTGAGCGTGGTGGCCCCGATGAATTGCAGTTCGCCGCGGGACAGCGGCGGCTTCAGCATGTTGCTGGCGTCGAGCGCCCCGGGCATGTTGCCGGCCCCGACCACGGTATGCAGTTCGTCGATGAAGAGAATGATCTCGCCTTGGCTGGCAATCACCTCGTCCAAAGATCCCTTCAGGCGTTCTTCGAACTCCCCGCGGAATCGGGTGCCGGCAATCATGGCCCCCAGATCCAGGGAAAACACTTTCTTGCCCAACAAAGGCTCCGGCACGTTGCTGTCCACGATCCGTTGCGCCAGTCCTTCCACTACGGCCGTCTTGCCTACCCCGGCTTCTCCGATCAACACCGGATTGTTCTTGGTGCGGCGGCTCAGAATCTGCAGTACGCGCAGGATTTCCGTTTCGCGCCCGACGACGGGATCGATCTTGCCGTCCGCCGCCGCCTGCGTCAGGTCCCTGGCGTACTGCCGCAGGAGCTTGAATTGATGCTGGGCCGCATCGCCTTCTGCCCCTTCCGCCTGCGCCGCCTGCGTCAAGGCTTCGTCCAGATCGATCAGACTGACTCCGGCCTTTTGCAGGATGGCCGCCGCCTTCGAATCCCCGACGCGCACGATGGCCTCCAGGAAGTGACCGGTCGTGACCTGGGTTTGGCCTGCCAGCTCCTGCGACTTGTTGATGACGGTCTGCAGTTGCGGAGTGAGATTCAGCTGAATCTGGGACCCTGGGGTGAAGGGTCCCCCCAGACTGGGCTTGCCGCGCTCCAAGTCGATTTCCACCTCGGTCCGGATCTGGTGCAAGTCTGCGCCCATGTTTTCCAACAGACGCCGGGCCGAAGTGTCGCGTTGCGCGACGAGAGCCAGCAACAGATGTTCCACGTCCACCTGCGTATGCTTGTAACGGGCCAGCAATTCGATCGCGCCGCGCGCGGCGGCCTGTGCGTTCTGGCTGAAATTCTTGGAAATCATCGACCCAAAATCCTTCTGCGGCTCAATTCCGGCACCTCATGGGAGACGGCCGTACCGGAATCGAATTATAGGAAGACCGGACCCGGTTGGCGCGGCTTTGCCGCAAACTCTAATGAAACTCTATCGAGGCTGTGCCGGGAACGGCCGTCCGCGTTCCGGGGCGAAGGCTAGCGGCTATCGGGTGGTGACGAAGCGGTACAACGTCTTGAAAGTGTTTTCCAGGACCCCCACGCGCAACATTTCGTAACCGTGGCTGTTGCCGCGCACACACCCGAAGACCAGAGCCCGGTCCGCGTGGCCGGTGCTGAAGACCATGCTGGCGTCGCTGGCGGCACTGGCGTACACTACGCTCTGCACCTCTACGCCGACTTCCCGGCCGGCGGCAATGATCTCCTTGAGCAGCTCGTGATCGTAATGGGCCAGCGCATCCTTGGACCACGTGGCCGGCCGATCGTCCATGACCAACGGCGTATCCGGCGGCATGGGCGCGCCGTCGATGGCAATGAAGGCCTCCGGCTGCAGGGTCCGGGCTACGTTCTTGGCGCCGTGCCCCCCACCTTCTTCGTGATGGGTGAATGCAAAGACGGTCGGGTGGCGGGGCTGCTCCTGGGCAGCCTGCAGCTGCGCCAAGACCTCCAGTTGCAGGGCACAGCCCAGGCGGTCGTCGAAAGTCCACGCGGCGGCCAGTTCCCGGCCCGGACTGCCGAAAACGACGGGACCGCGATGGGAAGCGTGGGGCACGGCCAACGAACCCGGTCGAATACCGGCTTGCTCGAGTTCCGCCCGGCACAGGCCGGTTTCGATCCAGACGTCCTGCCACGTCACGGACTTGTCCGCCGCCTTGGGCGTATGCGTGGAGCCCATGCTGAGCAAACCCAGCACATGTCCGTGGTCGCCCATGATTTCCACCGGAGTTTCCCCCAGCTTCCAGGGATACAGACCGCCGGAGCGCGTAACCTTGAGTCTGCCGTCCTCGGGCACTTCCGTGACCACCATCCCAATCTCGTCCATGTGGGCCGCGTAGCACCAAACCGGCAGTTCCGGTTCTCGACCGGCCACTTCCACCAGCACGTTGCCGCCGGCGTCCCGCGTATAGGGATAACCCAGTTCCGTCACTTGCGCGCAGACGACATCCGCCAGATCCCGTTCGCGGCTGGAGGGCGCAGGGGTGTACAACAGAGTCTTGCAGCGTTCCAGCACGGCGTCGTCGAGTGCGGGTCCTACCTGATAGTCGGGCATGGCGGGCTCCTGTGCGGGGTGTTGTGGACTGAGCGGATTCTATCCTCTGGGACGGGCGGCGCAAGCCGCAGCGACGCCGAGTCCGGATTTCTGCCGGGTGAAAGAATCGGGATCTCGAGCCCTGCACGTAGGATAATACAGAGTCGTGCCGCGCGGCCTTTTACACTAAGGACCGGTCATGAGCACTCTTCGGTTTCTCCGCTTTTCCGTTGCCCCTGCCCTATGCCGCCTGTACCCGTTGGCGCTGGGACTCTGGCTGGGTCTGAGCGTCGCCGCCTGCAACGGCAATCCGGCCGTGGTCGGGCAATCCGGCCCGGCAGACCGCCTGCGGGTAGTCACCACGGTGGCGCCTCTGACCGACATCGTGGCCCAAGTCGGCGGGGATCTCGTCAGCCTGGAAGGGCTGGTTCCGCCGGGGGTGAATTCCCACACTTTCGAACCTACCCCGTCGGACGCCGTCAAAGTGGCCCAGGCGCAAGTCCTGTTTCTCAATGGCCTGCAATTGGAAGCGTTGGTGCTGGACCTCGCGACAAGCAACCGCGACGCCGAGACCGTATGGGTGTCGCTGGGCGATCTGGTGCTGGAGCGAAGCGAGTGGATTTTCGATTTCTCCTTTCCGGAGAGCGGCGGCGCTCCCAATCCGCATCTGTGGATGGATCCGACTCTGGTGATCGCCTATGTGGAGATCATCGAAAACACTCTGGCGGCCGCGGATGCGGACCATGCGAGCGCGTATGCGCGCCGGGCGGCTGCCTACAGGGAGCTGTTGCAACAACTGGACGCGGCCATCGCCGCTGCCGTAGCCACCATTCCCCCGGAACAGCGGCGGCTGCTGACCTACCACGACTCCTGGGCCTACTTCGCGCGCCGTTACGGACTCGCCGTGATCGGGGCCATACAGCCGGCGGACATGTCGGAACCGTCGGCCCGCGAGTTGGCGGACTTCATTCGTCAAGTCCAGCAAACCGGGGTTCAAGTGATCTTCGGATCGCAGGAATTTCCGTCGGCCGCGCTGCAGGCCATCGCCAGAGAAACCGGGGCCGTGCTGAACGACGAACTGGCCGACGACGTGTTGCCCGGGGACCCGGGTTCCGCCGAGCACACCTATGTGGGCATGATGAAGCGCAACGTGGGCATCATGGTGGAAGCCCTGGGCGGCGACGCGACCGCCTTGCAGGACGTGCCGGCCGGCCCGCGCGAGCCTTGACGACGCGGGGCGGCCATGGATCCTAAAATCGAACTGCGGAACGTGTGCTTCCAATACGGCACGAAGACCGTACTGAGCGACATCAACGTACATATTCATCCCGGCCAGTTTATGGCCCTGCTGGGTCCTTCCGGGTCCGGCAAGACCACGCTGCTGAAAATCCTGTTGGGGGTATTGGCGCCTACGCGCGGCCGCGTCGAGGTGGAAGGGGGCAGCCTGCCCCTACATTGCGGCTATGTCCCCCAAATAGATCAGGTGGATTGGCACTTTCCGGCCACCGTGGAGCAGGTAGTGTGGATGGGGCTCCGCCGACATACCCGCATTTGGCCGTGGCCCACCCGCGCCGATCGACGGCGCATTGCCGAGGTGCTGGACCAGCTGGAAATACCGGACCTGACGCAGCAGCCCATCGGGGCGCTGTCCGGCGGCCAGCAGCAGCGGGTCTTCATCGCCCGGGCCTTGGTGTCGGAGCCGGACCTGCTGGTCTTGGACGAACCTACCAGCGACCTGGACGTGTACGGCACGGAGCAGACGCTGCATCTGTTGGCCGATCTCAATCGGGCGGGCCAGACCATCATCATCAGTACCCACGACGTGAACGCGGCCTCCTCCCATTTGCCCTGGGTGATTTGCGTAAATCGGACCGTCGTGGCCCAGGGCCCGCCGGCAGCGGTGTATCGCAAGGACATTCTGGACCGGACCTATCGTGCGGATCTGATCGTGCACCGTCAGGACGGGCACATCTACGTCTACGAAGCACCCCATGCGCACACTTTAGCGGATGTGCTTCCCCAACCCGTGGCCGGCCATGCGCCGGAAATCCGCTGAAGGTCCCGTCCTCGGCCATGCTGCTGGAACCCTTCGAGTTTCTCTTCTTCCGCCGGGGCTTGTTCATGGCTCTGTTGGTGGGCGCCATGTGCGGCGCGATCGGGGTCTACGTCGTATTGCAGGGCATGAGCTACATCGGCCACGGGCTGGCCCACGCGGTCTTTGGCGGGGCGGTCGTGGCTTTCCTGGCCCAATGGAACTTCTACCTGGGCGCCGGCCTATGGGGCGCGATTTCCGCGCTGCTCATCAACGGCCTGGCGCGGCGGCCCGAGATCAAGGCGGACGCCGCCATCGGGATCATTACGACCGCCAGCTTCGCCTTCGGCGTAGCCCTGATCAGCCGCCTGCGGAACTACACGCCGTCCATTGAAGCCATGCTCTTCGGCAACATCCTGGGCGTGGACGCCGTGGATCTGTGGATGGTCGGCCTCGTCTTTCTGGTGGTCGCCGGGACTCTCTCGTTTTACTACAAGGCCCTGCTCTTCTACACCTTCGACTATGAGGTGGCGCAGGTCTACGGGGTGCCGATCCGCGGACTGAACGTGCTCTTCGCCTTTCTGCTGGCCGGCATCATCATCACCTCCATGCAGGTGCTGGGCGTCACGTTGATCTCCGCCGTGCTCGTTATTCCCGCCACCATCGCCCGCTTGCTGACCATCCATTTCGGGCGCATGATGGCGCTCTCGATTCTGATAGGCGCCGTCTCCGGCGCGCTCGGCATCTACTTGAGCTTCTATCTGGACATCGCGTCGGGAGCGTCCATCATCCTGTTGCAGGCCGCCCTCTTCGTCTGCGTGCTGGCCTATGCGACTTGGCGCAATCGCCGCCCGTGACGTCAGGCGGCTACGGGGCGCGAAAGCCCCGTCCGGATATGCAGCGGTCCAAGCCCGCCAGGTCGGTATGGATCCGCACTTCGTGGAACAGGTCGGTCCGGACCAGCATGTCCCGCACGGGCCCGGCAGCCGTGGAACTGCATTCCAGGACGACTCCGCCCCCGGCCGCCAAACTCCAGGCCAATTGCGACACTAGACGCCGCAGATGGTCCAGCCCCTCCCGACAGCTCACCAAAGCGGCCCGCGGTTCGTAGTCCCGGATTTCCGGAGCCAACTGTGCATGCTCGACGGCCGTCACATAAGGCAAGTTGGCCAATATCAGGGAGACGGGGGTCGGCAAAGGCGCCAGCAAGTCTCCTTGACGAAATCGGACGCTGTCCCGTAGGCCGAGCCGGTCGGCATTGCGCCTGGCGACCTGCAAAGCGGCGGCGCTGGTCTCCAGCGCGTACACCGGCAAGCCCGGATGCCGATGGGCGACGGCCAGCGCGATACAGCCGCTGCCCGTGCCTACGTCCGCGACGGCCGCAGCCGGATTGCCGCGCAGCCAATCTCGGGCCAGTTCCACTACCAGCTCGGTCTCGGGCCGCGGAATGAGGACGCGTTCGTCCACGAAGAATTCCAACTCCATGAACGCCTTGCGGCCTACGATATAGGCCAGCGGCCGCCGGGCCTGTCGCTGGGCCAGGCAGGACCGCCACAAGGCGACCTCACGGTCCGACAGAGGATACTCGGGATGCGCGTACAGCCAACTGGACTCGCGGCCCAGAGCATGCGCCAAGAGCAAGGCGCTGTCCAGTTCCGGCGTCTCTATGCCGTGTTGTCCGAGGCGTACCGCTCCCGCTTGGCGGCAGTGTCGCACCGTGGACTGTACGCCTGCAGCCAGGCGGCTCACGCGCCCAGGGCGGCCAGTTGGGCGGCCTGTTCAGCCGTCGCGAGGCCTTGAATGAATGCATCGATCTTGCCGTCGACGACATCCGCCAATTGATACTGAGTCAAATTGATGCGGTGGTCGGTGACCCTTCCCTGCGGAAAATTGTAGGTGCGGATCTTCTCGCTGCGGTCGCCGGAGCCCACTTGACTGCGCCGCGAAGCGCCCTGAGCGTCCCGCTGGCGCTGAGTCTCCAGGTCGAAGAGCCGGGTGCGCAGAATGCGCATGGCCTTGAGGCGATTTTGGAGTTGGCTCTTTTCGTCCTGGCAACTGACCACGAGCCCTGAAGGCAAGTGCGTGATCCGTACCGCCGAGTCCGTGGTATTGACGCTCTGTCCGCCCGGACCGCTGCTGCGCATGATGTCGATACGGACGTCCTGCGGCTCCACCGTGATTTCGACGTCGTCGGCTTCGGGCAGGATGGCGACCGTGGCGGTACTGGTGTGAATGCGTCCTTGGCTTTCCGTCTCGGGCACCCGTTGTACCCGATGCACCCCGGATTCGTATTTCAGCCGGGAATAGATTTGTTTGCCCTTGACCGCGAAGATCACTTCCTTGAATCCTCCCAGTCCGTTGGCGCTGAGGCTCAGCACTTCGTATTTGCAGTGGTGGTCTTCCGCCCAGCGCGCGTACATGCGATACAGGTCGGCACAAAAGAGCGCGGCCTCGTCGCCGCCGGCCCCGGCCCGGATTTCTACGATTACGTCTTTTTCGTCTTGCGGGTCCTTGGGCAGCAACAGGACTTTCAGATCCTCCTCCAGCCGGGCGGCCGTACGCTGCAGCTCCCGGTTTTCCGCTTGGGCCAGTTCGGTCAGTTCCGGATCCTCTGCGGCATCCACGATTTCCTGGTTCTCGGCCATTTGCGCCCTGATCCGGGTATATGCCCGGTAATGGGTGACGATGGGGTCCAGGCTGCTCTGCTCTTGGGCCAGCTTGGACATCTGCGCATAGTCGGCTGCCGTGTCCGGATCGGCCATCTGCTCCGAAAGTTCGCGGTACCGCGTTTCCACTCGCTGCAAGCGGTCTAACAACATCATGATCGGCTGCCTGTCTTCTTTCCACGGCCGCCGGCCCCATTGCCTTCGGACGGCGCCAGGAGGCAGTGTAGCACGGCCACCGGCCGACACAGTGCGGCGCCGGCCGGGCGCGGCATTCAGTCTCGGGGGCGCCGTACCGCGTAGGGATTCCGACGCTGTTGCAGCGGTAGGGTCACCCGCGTTCCCTGCAGATGGGATTCATGGATCGCCATGCTCATCTCCAGCGCCCAGCGGGCATCCTGGCCGGTACAAGCGCGGGTGACGGGCGTGCCTTCGGTGACGGCGGCTACCAACTCGTCCACCATGATCCGATTGCTCTGCAGCATCTTGGCTCGATCCGATCTCGGCTGGCCTGCCGCATCCTCTTCCCAGGCGGGCAGACGAATGCGCTCCCAGGTGCAGTGAGTTCCGGGTACGGCCATGCCGTGGGGGCAGTAGTACAGCACTCCGCCGGGTGAATTGCGGATGCTCAAGGCGCCCTGGGTACCGTACACTTCAAAACCGAACCAGTCCGCATGGTCGTGGCCCTGGGCTTCCACTGCATACGAAGTGAACGTGGCCGGGATGCCGTCCGGGAACATGAACAAACCCGTCAATCTGTCTCCCGCGGTCCAACCTATCCCTTCATGGCCCGCAAAGGCGGCGGCGGCCGTGACCGGGCGGCCTTGCTGTGTCACCTGACCCACCGCCCACAGCGGATCGGCTCCTACGAACCACCGCATACTGTCCATGATGTGGGGGCCCAATACTGCCAGGTCCTGACCGCCGGCACGATGATCGCCCTTGCCCCGGCCGCGCAGTTCCCGGATTTCGCCAATGGCGCCGCGGCGCACCATGTCCAGGGCATGCAGTTCGTAACCACTGGCCTTGCGATGGGCCACCACCAAATGGATGCCGGCCTCTGCACAGCGCTGCAGCACCCTGTCCGCTTCCGCCAGCGTGGCGACCAGCGGTTTCTCGCACAGAATGCCCTTGACGCCGTGCCGGGCGCAGGCCTCTATCTGTTCCGCGTGGAAGTCCACCGCGCGTTGAGCGATGCAAACCAAATCCGGTTTTTCCGTCGCCAACAGCCGCTCGTAGTCTGCGTAAGGCTTGCCGCCCACGCGCCGGGCTACGGCCTGGGCCCCGGCCAGATCCGGATCCGCCACGCCGACCATTTCCACTTGCGGATGCAACTGCAGCGACAGATCGTGGCCGTGGCCGTAGTCTCCCCGCCCCGTATGGCCAAAGATCGCAGCGCGTAGGGACTTGTGCATGTGGTTTCGTGGCGTTGTGGGCAAGCTCAAAGGCCCAGCTCGCAGCGGCGGAGCGACCTTGTGCTGGATTCTAGCCGCATCCGGTCGGGATACGCGAAATGCCGGAATTGGAGGAGCTGTCTCCGCACGGGCGGCGAGCTGCGGGCCGACGGTACCGGACAAGGACGCGGTACGGCGGGTATTTGCATTGCGTCCTACCGGCGCGTACGGCCGGCAGGGAGGGGCACTAGAACGGGTGCGGAGGCGCATGGCTCCCCGGTTCCGGATACGGCTTGCTTGCTCCCGGGGATATTCCGGGCATAGGCCGAGACGGCCGACGGACCGGTAGCCACTACAATGAAAGAGGCGTGTAATTCGCTCCATGGCGAACGCGAAACTTCCAGCGAGGGATCCAACCTGATGGAGTTCACAACTTTAGGCCGCTCTCATGCACGGGCCAGCGTCCTGGGCCTCGGCACCGGCGGCCCCAGTCGGGTGGGTCTGAGTTATGGACATACGGAAGCGCAGTCCATTGCCGTGGTGCAGGAGGCCTTCCGACTGGGCATCAACGTGATCGACACGGCGGAAGGGTACGGCAGCGAAGGCATCGTGGGGAAGGCCTTGGGCGATCCGCAGGCCGGTATCCGACGTTCAGACCTGATCTTGTGCTCCAAGGCTTCCTGCCAACGGGATAGGCAGCCGCGGCCTCTGGCCGATTTCAAGTCCTCGGTCTACGGCTCCCTGGAAAAAATGGGGCTGGACTACTTGGATCTGTATTACATCCACGCCCTCTACGCGGAGCACGTGGATCATGCCTTGGACGTCATATTGCCCGGCTTGCAGGAGCTGAAGCGGGAAGGTGTTGTCCGGAGCGTCGGCATCTCGGAGCACTTCAACTCGGACACCCGCCACGAGGCGCTGCTGCGGGTGATGCAGGAGGCTCCGGAATGGGTAGACGTCCTGATGATCGGCTTCAACATTCTCAACTCCAGTGCGCGCCGCGCCCTATTGCCTCTGTGTCTGCAGCACAACGTAGGGGTGACCTGTATGTTTGCGGTGCGTCAGGCCTTCAGCCGCCCGTTCGTGCTGTCCCGGATCGTAGGAGAACTGGTGGCCGCGGGACAGGTGGACGGTCGCAAAGTGGACGTGTCGGATCCTCTGGGGTTTCTCCTGAGGGAAGGCCATGCCGCTTCCGTCACCGAGGCGGCGTACCGCTATTGCCGTCAGGAACCCGGCATCGACGTGGTGCTGTCCGGTACCGGCAATCTGGAGCACCTGCGCCAAAACGTAGCGTATATCCTGCAGCCGCCTCTGCCGGACGCGGCGAAGGCGCGGCTGGACGACATTTTCGGCCGGGTGGACACCGTCTCGGGCCAAGACAAACCGTACAGCAAGAAATAGCGGCGGTACCGCGCGGAAGGAGGAATTTTCGCTTCATGTATCGGAATACAGATTTGCCCCGGCCCACGCAGAATATGCCTCAGGCCTGCCGAGACATCCAGCGGTGGGGATTTGCGTTGTTGGCGGACGCCGTGCCCGCCGCCGACGTAAAGGTCCTCGCGCAAGCTCTACAGGAACTGGCGCGCGAGGAACAGGCAGCCGGTCTGGCTTTTGAAGATGGCGGCCCTCGACAGCAGTGGGGAGACTTCAAGGCCGAGACAGGCATGAAGCCGCGCGACAAATTCCGGGCCGCGGCCGGCGGCGTGAACCAGCGCATTTGGATGATCGTCAACAAAGGCCGCCCTTTCGTGGAACTTCTCTACAACGAACGGGTCTTGGCCATGGTGAAATTGCTGTTGGGCGAGCATTTTCTGCTGTCCAGCCACGGAGCCAACATCGCCAAGCAAGGCGGAGTCGAGATGCCCTTGCATACGGACCAGTGGTGGATGCCGGCTCCTGTGGCCCCGGCTCCCAACCCGCTGCCCGTCGGCAGCATCACGCGTCAGGAAACGCCGCGCCCGCCGGACGCGGTACCGCCCGTAGTGGCGCCGTGCGCCTGCGTCAACGTGCTTTGGTACTTGCGGGACTTCGACGAGCGCACGGGCAGCACCCGGGTGCTGCCCGGCAGTCATCTGTCGGGCCGCCAGCCCCGGGAGGCCGACGACGTGCCGGAGCAAGTCGTCTCCGTGGCGGGCCGGGCCGGCACGGTACTGGTGATCGACGGACGCATCTGGCATGGCACGGGAGCCAATGTCACGCCGCACGATCGCCTCACCGTAATCACCACCTTTTGCGGCCCTCAGTTCCGACCCCAAGAAAATTATTTCGTCGGGCTACACCCCGAAGTCCTCGCCCAGGCCGACGACCATCTCAAGAGCCTGCTGGGCTACCGCGTCTGGCATGCTTATGGCCGCACCGAAGATCCCACCGCGGACTTCGTGACGCCGCGGTAGGTCAGGGCAACAAGTCTTCCCCCAAGTACGCCCACGGCAGCACCATGCAGATCAGATTGCAGAGGAACAGCCCCAACAGCAGCAACTTTCCCCAGATATGGGGCGGCACGATGGCGCCGGATACGTATGCCTGAAAAAGCACGCCGCCCAACATGCCGTTGACCAGGATCACGGCGAGGGTGGACAGACGAGATATGGTGGTCCGCCAGGAGAGTTCCAGAAAGACCAGCCCCATAGCCATCAGACCCGCCCCGCCCAGGCGCCAAACCCAGAGGCTGACGACCGTTTCGGCGTCCGTCCACAGGGCCTGCAGCAGCTGCGGAGCGACCAGCAGCAGCCCGCCCCAGGCGAGCCCCACCAGGAAACCGTCGACGCGCAGGGCGACACGCAGGCCGCGGTACGGATCGTTCAGCGAGTAGGCCATGGCCGGCGCTGGGTCGACATAGTCAGCAGGCGCAATCCGTTGAAGACCACCAGCAGCGTACTGCCTTCGTGGCCCACTACCGCCAACGGCATGGGCAACGTAACCGGCACGGGAACGAACCAGCCTACGTACGCCCACGCCACCAGAAATACCATGGTGGCTACCGAGAGCAAGAGATTTTGGGCCAGGATGCGGTCGGCCTTGCGAGCCAGGCGGATCAGGAAAGGCAGTCGGTCCAAGTCGTCCGTCAGCAGCACCACGTCGGCCGTCTCCAAGGCTACCCCCACGCCGGTCATGCCCATGGCTATGCCCACCGGCGCGGTCGCCAGCGACGGGGCATCGTTGAAACCGTCTCCCACCATGGCGGCCTGTCGATTCCGGCCGGCCAGCTCTCGCAGGAACTGTGCCTTCTGATCCGGCAGCAATCCGGCGTGCACGTTCCGAATGTCCACGGCGGTCGCAATTTGCTCCGCCACCGTCTGATTGTCCCCGGTCAACATATGCATTTCGGACATGCCGGCGCGCCGCAACGCCGCAACGGCGGCGCGGCTTTCCGGGCGCACCGGGTCCGTGATTCCCACCAGCCCCAGCAGCTCCCAAGGCGGACGGGTCCCTGCCGGCCGTGATGCCAACCAGCGGCGCGCCACCAGCGATACCGAAATGCCGGCCGCTTCCAGGGCGTCGACTTCCGCCAGCAGTTCGGGGGCAGGGTCCAATTCCAAGGAATCGAGCAGGTGCAGATTGCCTACCAGGGCCACCGCAGGCCTGCCGTGCAACAGACCATGGGCCTTTACCCCGACGCCTTCCAGGATCTGAGTCGCCGTCGGCAAGTCCGGCGCAATGCCGCGTTCCCCCACGAGCAGCATCAAGGCCTGGGCAAAAGGATGCTGACTCTGCTGCTCCGCCATGCCCGCCGTTTCCAGTATGTCCCGTTCGGAAAAACCGGAAAACGGCACAAGACGCGTCACTTGGGGCCGGCCCCGGGTCAAGGTGCCGGTCTTGTCGAAGACTATCGTGTCGACCCGGGCCAGCAACTCCACGAATTCGCCCCCTTTGATCAGTATCTTTTGCCGCGCCGCGGCTCCGATGGCGCTGAGGACGCTGGTAGGCGTGGAAATCGCCAAGGCACAGGGACTGGCGGCTACCAGCACAATCAAAGCCCGCCGCAAGGATTCCTCCCGCGCTGCCGCATCGGCAACGCCGTCCAACCACAATCCCAGGCCCAAGGTAAGCACCGTAGCAAGCAGCACTCCTGGGACGTAGTAGCGGGTGATTTGGTCGATGCGGCGTTGCAAAGGCGCGCTGCTTTCCTGTGCTTGTTCGATCAGCTGGATGATCTTCTGGAGTTGACTAGCGCTGGCTTCCCGGGTGACCCGGATCTGCAGAGTTTCCAATCCGTTCAAGGAGCCGGCATAGACTTCGTCTCCAGGCTCCTTTTTCACCGGGATCCCTTCCCCCGTAATCATGCTTTCGTCCAGGTAGGAGGTTCCTTGCAGCACCTCTCCGTCCAAGGCCAGGCGCTGGCCCGGCCACACCGCTACGATGTTCCCAGGTCGAATTGCTGCTACCGGTGTCGACACCTCCTGTCCGGCCTGGAGAACCGTGGCGTGTTGCGGCTCGTATTCCTTGAGCCGGGAGACAGCCTGCCGCATGTGCTTTCCCGCAAAATCCTGCAGTGCGCCCGACAACGCGAAGAGAAACAGCAGCAGACCGCTTTCCAGAAAACTCTGGAGCAGGATGGCCCCGCCCGCTGCCAGCAGCATCAGGAACTCGATATCGAATTTCCGTTGGCGCAGTTCCTGCACCATGGTGGCTACCGGATAATAGCCGCCCAGCAGATTGGCGCCGGCCAGCGCGAGCAGCAAGGGTATATGGGGACCGTTCGGCCCGGCCAGAGGATGCGGAGTGCTTTGCAGCATGATCCAGCTGGCCAGCAGGCAAAGCAAGGCCAGTAGGGCAAACAGCAACTGCGGATGGGCCCGGCCGAAGCGCCGGAAGCGGGCCGCCGATGCCTGGAGGGACCCCGCGGCCTCTTTTGCGCCTGTCATCATTCCAGCACGCTAACAGCGTCCCCTCCTGGAGAACGCCACAGAGTAGTCTGGCTCGCTTCTCGGGCCGAGCCAGGCCCCGGCTCGTCATGGGACAATGGCCGACGGCAGCACATGGCTTGCTCGCAGGATTGCGGAAGATCCGTAGACTCGGTCGAACGCGACAACACAGCGTGCAGGATACCACAATTGGCTATTTGTGCTATTATACGGCATGAAGGCTCGTGCTCCCATGATCGACTACCTGGGACCGGGCTACCCCCAGAACAGCGGCGTCAAACCGTGCGCCGTAGTCTGCACGATATCCGGCGCACGGCCGGAAACCCGGCGGTCGGCCACGTATGTGAGGATGTGTCAGCAGGCTGGAGGGCAACCGACATGCCTTCTCGGTATCCCCAATCGGCGCACGGACGCTACGGCCGGAATCGACTCTATGCGCATCGTGGCATGATGTCCCCAGCCTAAGCCTTTGAGAGAGGCATGTGCTGCACGTCGTCGCCTTGCTGGCGTCGAGACCTGTACCTGAAGCCGTCTGCGCCGTCGGCAAAGCACAGGTGCTGACCCAGTACGGGATTGCCGGCCGGGCACCGGTGCCCCGAACCCTGGCCTGCGTCCTGCCTCTCTCAGTCCCGGACGGCTTAGGCGAGAGGCGATCCCGCGGCGCGGCGGAGATATACGGCATGAAGGCGGCGACGGCGCCGCTCTCCGGGTTCGCTTGGTACGGCGGAGGTTGTCCTGGACCTGTCCGGCTGCGGGCCCGACAACTTGCCCTGGCTTTGCCGCTGCAGGACGGAAATCTTGAATCCATCCCCGCCGCTGGGGTAACATACACAGTCGAAATGGATATGGTGCTTACGCGCGGCTAGCTCGAATCTGTATGGCCACGGCTCCTCCTGCTCTCACGCAGCTCAAGACCGAACAGCTGCAACGGTACCTGCACGACTCGATAGGCGTGCCGGGCGATTTGCGGGACAACGTCTTGGTTACGACCCTGGACAAAATCTACAACTGGAGTCGCAGGTCCAGCATGTGGCCGCTGCTCTTTGGCCTGGCCTGCTGCGCCATCGAGATGATCGCCACGGCAGCCAGCCGGTACGATCTGTCCCGTTTCGGCATGGAGGTCATGCGGCCCAGTCCGCGCCAGAGCGACCTGATGATCGTGTCCGGAACCGTCACCAAGAAGATGGTGCCCGCTATCGTACGCATCTACAACCAGATGGCGGAACCCCGGTATGTACTCAGCATGGGGGCTTGCGCCACCGGCGGCGGCCCCTTCAAGGAAGGCTACAAC
>DAOUKB010000128.1:0-37140 GCA_034421855.1 Anaerolineales bacterium | reverse complement strand
GCTGGCGTCCGCGCGGGCTTTTCCCGGAGGTTCTGCCCCGTATGCGGCCGCTGTCGGCTGGCAGACGGAAACGAAAGGAGAGAAATGGGACGCTGCGGTCGGTACCCGCCCCCATCCGCACTTCATGCAGTCTTGGGCCTGGGGCGAGCAGATGGCCAGGCTGGGCTGGCATCCGCGGAGATGGCGGCTGGGATTGGAAACAGGACGATGCGCGGGGACCGCGCAGGTCTTGGTCAAAGACATCCGCCCCGACCTGCCGGTGAAAATGGCCTATGTGCCAGGGGGTCCCGATTTGCATTGGGAGCACGGCAAGTCGGCCTTCCTTTTCCTGGAGCGGCTCGAGGCAGTCCTACGCCGGGAACAAGTGGTCTTGCTGCAGATAGCGCCGAATCTGCGCAGAGATCGGGCCACCGGCCTTTCCGTGCTGTCCCGTCTCGAAGAGGTAGGCTGGCGCTTCAGTCGCTCCGCTTGGATTCGCAAAGATCGCGAGGTTTCCTCGTGGTCTGCACTGTCGGTCAGGCCGCGATGCGCTGCCGACGGAAAGCGGCCGGACACAAATTCTATCCACAGGCCCACAGGCGCGACCGTCCGTCACGGCACGGCCTCCGACCGTGCGCGTCTATCCGCACTGATGCAGGCGGCGCCTGCAGACAGTGGCGCATCTGCGGAGCTGCACTTCGGTCGGAAACTCTGGACAGATGCCCTGTACGGCAAGGGGGGAGACGAGTCGCGCCCTCGCAGTACTTTCCTGCTGGCCGAGGATTCGAGAGCCGTACTGATCGGAGCCGCCCTGGTAGTCGCCTGGCATGATGCAGCCTGGTTTTTCCTGGTTCCAGGCCAGGCGCCCAGCCTCTCGGCAGAGGAGCTGGGCGGCTTGCAGCGGACGGCGGCCCATTGGGCGCGGGCCCAGGGGTGTACGCACTTGGATTGGGGCGCGTCCCCCGCCTTGCCGGAATCCGGAGCGCTGTCGCCTACGGCGCACGAAATCGGAATCTGTGCCCCGCGGCCTTTAATCGGAACTTGGAGTCGCCTGTTGTGGCCGTTGCCGGGCCGTGTGGCTCCTTATGTCTTGCAATGTCTGGAAGGGTTGCGGGTACCCGTTCCGACTATCCGGGGAGATCTCCCCGGATGACCTGCCCGTCTGCCAGAATTCGGGCTTCGGGCCGCTCGTTGGTGATGACGACATGCCCTTCGAGCCGGATGTCGCGGCCGAATATCACATCTCCTTCTATCCGCAAGGACGCGCAATTGACCATGGAAGGCGCTCCCTGCGGAAAGCGCGCTCGCAAGCGGTCGTAGGTCCCGTAGAAGCGCGGGTCCAGGTCGACTTGGGGCGGTCGGCGCGGTGGGGTCGCCGTAAGCCGTTTCGGATTCATGATGAAGCGCGATTGCAAATTGACTTGATAGACGTCCGACTGCATGACCAACAGGTCCTCGCACCGTTTGACGGGCAGAAAACGGGACCGCGGCACCCGGATCGCGGTAGCTCCGGGGAAAACGGAAATGGCCGAACCCAGAGCGCTCTCCAATTGTATGATTTGGCGGCCCGCGGGCTTCCGCGGGTCGAGAGGCTTGCGATTGAAGATGGGGACCAAGCGCATGAAACCGTCCTGCTCCGCCAAATAGTCGCGCAGAGACGGAAGATGCAACCAGATGTTGTTGGTGTTGAAATAGGGAAAAGTACGGATGTCCTGAAACTGGTCTCTTTCCGTCGGCGGACACTGGGCGAATTCCCGTATTACCAGTTGACCGTTCGTCCCTTTGGACAGATGTCCGCCTTTGCGGTCGGAGAGAGTGCGATAGGCGGCTTCCATGAGCATGGGCACCTGGCACTCCACCATGTACCCCAGTATCCTGAGGTCCAGTACGGCCCCCAAGTTGTCTGCGTTGCTGACGAAGACGTATTCGTATCCCTGGGCCGTCAAGAGATCCAAGAGGCCTGTGGTCCGCAGCGTGGCATAGAGATCGCCGTGGCCGGGCGGGCACCATGCCTGCGCCAGTTGGGGTCTGCCGGTTACGGGCTGCAGGGTTTCCGCATCGATCTTGGGCATCCGGTGTTGTTCGAACGTCAAAGGCAGCCCATTGGACCGCGGCAGGCATCGATGCAAGGCTTGGGCCGTGGCCGCCTGCGTATGAAAGCTGTTCATGAACAACAGAGGCAGCTGTCGGTTCAGCTGTCGCCGTAGATACAGCACCTGATCGACGGTAATGTCCAGGAAGGTCAGGCCTTCCTGGACCGGCACCAAGCAACGCGGCCCGGTAAGCCCCATGGTGGTGCCTAGCCCTCCGTTGAGCTTGAGGACTACGACTTTGCCTATCGCGCCGTGGCCGATCAGTTCGAACCCGTCCAGTTCCTCATAGTCGGTCAGAATCTCTACGGCTTGCACTTGCTTGGAGTCGATCCAGCCCTTTTCCCCTCGGGCTAGGAGTTCGTAGTAGTAGGCAAAGGCCCGAATGGCCTCTGGGGGCTGGCCGTGAGCTTGCATGAGGGTCTGACCCGCGGTCAGCCCGGATGCGATCGCGGCCGGTCCCGGCATGCATCCGGATGGGGAGGCGACGGTCACGAGCAGCGCTGCATCAATGCGAAGACAAGGCCCTACGGCGGCGGCATCGGGCGGCCGTACGGGTTTACCATCCGGCGGCACAGCCGTCCTTGCGCGCATCCGAGCCGGCCGTCAGTACGCCTGTAGCCGGATGCCGGCAAATGATCTGGCCGCCGCCGAAGCTGCCCCGAGCATACCCCTTCGCGATCCTGATCTGGTGTCCACGGCGGACCAGCAGCTCCAGAGTTTCGGGTGGGAAGCCCTCTTCCAAGGCGAGTTGGCCGCCGCGGCTGCGGGTCCCCAGCGCGTTGGCGTCTCCCATGACCGGTCCCCCCAGCTGCCACCGCGGCGCATCCAAAGCCCGTTGCGGCGACATGCCCCGGTCGTACAGGTTGACCATCATCTGGAAATGCCCTTGGGGTTGCATGAAGCCGCCCATGACCCCCAGACTGGCCAGCAGCGCGTCGTCCTGGGTGACCAGCGCCGGAATGATCGTGTGGTAGGGCCGTTTACAGGGAGCCAACGCATTGGGATGGTCTGCGTCGAGTGCGAAGAGGGCGGCTCGATTCTGCAGACTGACGCCTGTTTGGGGCACGACCAGCCCTGAGCCGGTACCCATGTAGAGGCTGTTGATGAAACTGCACGCGTTGCCTTCGCCGTCCACGACGGAAAGATACACCGTATCCGATGTAGTCGACGGCGCTCCGTAGGGTACGTCGACCGCGGCCGCGGTCATGGAAATGAGACCGCGCCGGCGTTCCAGATACGTTTCGGACAGCAGGCCTGCAACGTCGAGACGGGACTGTTGCGGATCACAGACATATTGCTGCGCGTCCGCGAAGGCCAGACGCATGCATTCCACCATGGTATGGACCCGGTCTCCTTCGGACATGTGCGCCAAGTCGAAACCCGTGGCCAGACCCACCGCGATGAGAGCCGCCAACCCCTGGCCGTTGGGAGGACACTCGTGGAGCGTCCGCTGTCGGTAATGCTGCTGCAGACTGTCTTCCCAAGTGCTGTGGTGGGCCGCCATATCCTGCGGGGTCATCCATCCGCCATAGGCCTGCACGTGGGCCGCCAGCTGGGCGGCGAATGTCCCTTGATAGATGTACGCCGGACCGGCCGCGGCGATGCCTCTCAACGTGGCTCCCATTTCCGGCAGGGTCATGATCTCCCCGGCCCGGGGCGCTCTGCCGTCGATCAGCAATTCATGTCCGCTCGGTTGGGGGGGACCCGCGTCCCGATCGGGCGTGTCCCAATCGGAATCGCGACGCAGTTTCGGAACTTGGCTGGCCCAGCCGCGGGCGATCCACTCCGAGACGGGGAAGCCTTCCTCGGCATAGTAAATGGCGGCCTGCAACGCATCCGCTAGGGACATATTGCCATGGCGCGCCAGAAGATCATGCCATCCCGCCACCGTGCCGGGCACGCTGACCGAGTGTCCCGTATACTGGGGCATGCGGGTGTACCCCAGCTCTCGCAATTCCTGCAGCGAGGCGCCGGCCGGGGTCCTGCCGGAACCATTGAGGGCTGTGACGCCGGCCGTGCCGGCATCGAAATGCAGGGCAAAGCAATCCCCCCCGATGCCCGTGGAAACGGGCTCGACCACAGACAGTACCGCGGCGGTCGCTACGGCTGCCGCCGCTGCGTTGCCGCCTTGGCGCAGGATGTCCAAGCCGGCCTGCACCGCCAGCGGTTGACTGGTGGCTACCATGCCCTGGCGGGCATATACGTCGCTGCGGCGAGAGGCAAAAGTAGGATGGAGATGAAACATGGCGGCTTGGACGTGATATGCGAAGGGCTTCCCCAGATCATACTAGGAGAATCGCCGGCGGCTATGCCCCAAGGCGCGCAGGGGCTACAATGGGCCCGGGTCTTCTCTGGGTATCTCCTCTGTCGCCGCACTGCCGATCCCGCCGGAAAGTCTACTGCCGACTTCACGGAATAGGAAGCCGCGGCTCCGCTGTTGCCTCGTGCCGACATGCATCTGATCATCGAGTACGTTTCCGGTCTGGCTCCTTGGATCTATGGCCTCTGCGGCCTGATCGCCCTTTATTACCTCTTCCGGGTTAGGACCATTCGGCTGGAACGCCGCCAGGCCATCTTCAGCCTGGAACGGGAACAGGCCGCGCGGATGCTGGCCCGCATCACCGCCCGCGTGACCGCCATCGTCTTCGTCATGGCGGCCACGTATGCCGTCAGCCATGTGCTGCGCCGCGCGGTGGAGATGGAAAGTCTGAGCCAACCCGCCAGTCCGCCCGTCGCCGCTGCCGCAGTGTCCGCGGTCGCCGAGAACACGACGCCGACGCCGACCCTGCCGGCCGTGGCGGGCGAAGCCGCAGGACAGATCGACTTGCGGACCATTCCCGTATGCGACGACGACAGCGCCGTCATCCAGTATCCCGGCGTAGGGCAGGAAATTGCCGGTCTGGAAGTGGTCACCGGCACGGCTGCCCACGACGACTTTGCGGAATACAGCATAGCCATAGCTCCCGGTACGGCGCCGGCCGAGGAAGACTTCACGGTATTGGGCATCCGCCGCAACCAAGTGCGGAGCGGGAAACTGCAAGAGTTCGATGCTTCCGCCTATATCACCGGACCGTATACGATCCGGTTGCAGGTGCTGGACAACAACGGGACCTACGTAGGTTCTTGTCAGGTCAATGTGCGGGTCGTCGCCAATTGACGGCATTCCCTACTCGGTCTGGCCGTACAAATGCGTGTCCGGTCGGAAGGCTGCCCAGGCAAACCAAAAATGATCGAAAGCCACTAGGGGTTCCAGAGCCTCGCCTTGCAAGGCCCCGGCTACGGCTTGGCCCCGAATGTTCCATGTGCTGCCGGTCTGAGCGTCTTGGTACGCGCCGTTGGCGATCGCTGCGAAGTCCAGCTTTTGTCCGTCCAGGACGCTAGCGAAAACGCCTATGCTGCCGATGTCCCGACCAGTGCCGATGTCGGCTTCCGCCAGCGCCGAGGACATGCCGAACTGGTGAAACACCACGATGTCTTCGCCGGTCCCGGCGGCAGTGTAGTGCACCACGCCGGTGTCGCTGACCGTCGAGAACGGGACGGCTAGGCTCGACGAATCGGCAAAAAGTACGCCGACCACCCGTTCCAGGGGTTCCAGCCGTTCGTCGCGCACGCCACTGAAGAGAGCCAGATTCCCCCCTCGGCTGAGACTGCTGCCGTACGTGTCGTACAAGACATAGGGGTTGGAGCCGTACTGGCGACTATACAGGTCCAAGGGTCTCTGCAGCACGTCTCCCGCGGGAAACAGTTTGCTGAATTCCGCGAAGGAAAGAACTTGACTGGAGAGGAAATGCAATTGCGTGGACGCCAGCTCTCCGGCGATGGCCTGACCCGTAAACTGTTGCCACCAGCTTTCCGTCTGACGGTCGTACATGATCAGATCGCTGTTCCGTAAATTGCCGGTCGTGCCGAAGTCCAGAATCATGTCGCCTACGCGGCGGTCGAACACGATGCTGGCGTTGCACAGGGGACAGAAAGTCACGGTGACAGGATGGCCCGCCAATTCGTCGTTCACAATTTCATGCCAAGTCAGGATCGACAGCGGGTAGGCCCGGGCCTGTCCTGCCGCTTCCAAGACGATTACGGGATCGGTGTCGGTCAGCCATTCGCCGGCCGCCGTGATGCTCTCGAACGTAGGGCTGTCCAAGGCGGGGATGCCGTCCTTGGGCGGCCCCCCGGAACGTATCTCCGCGTAATCTACGACGCGCTTCTCAAAGTCGGTCTGCCAACCGCGGCGGGAAAACGGCAGCCTGCCCTCGATAGGCTTGCGTTCCACCGTGCGGGGTTCGGCGATGCCGGCCGGCGGCAAGGATACGGCAGGCGCTTCTCGACTCGGCTCCGCGGCCGAGGGTACCGGCTCCGGCATCGTACAGGCCGTCAACGTCAGGCAGACGAGCATCCACCCCAACCCTGATTTCACAAAACGTCTATACATGAGGGGCTCCGGTAGTGTTGGTTCCGAACGGGATCGAGCCTGCGCCGAGCGCAAGCGTCAGATTGCGGTCTGAGAAGCGACCAAGATCGGGTTTGCGGCCTGCGTAAGATGAGACAACGAACTGGATCGGCGTCGCGTCGGTTCCGGATACATGTCGTTGCAGCAACATGGTTGCTGCCCCGCTCCCGCATCTCGACTTCAACTTCAATTCTAGCAACCCGCCACCATTTGCTCCGATGGATCTCCCCCATTCGGCCGGATTTATGACTACGTTGCGTCAGACAGTCCAGGATTTGCCTGCGGCGACCGCAGCGCTGACGGCGTTCAACCAATCCAATCTGGTGGTGCGCGTCCATTTTGAAGACATGGCGACGCAGGTTACTTTCGACGGTCGCATGGGGGAAGTGTTCTGGACGGACACGCCCGGCCGCGCCGATCTCGAGTTGCATCTGACCTCGCGCTTGTTTCATGAAGTGATGATGGAAACCCGTTCGCTGCGGAAGTCCATTACCGACGGCTCCATTCGCATCCAGGGCAACCTTTTTCGTGCTCTTGCGTTCGCGGAGCTGCTCCGATCGGCCAAGCCGCTGTATCAGGCCCGATGGGGCGGCGCGGGCGGCTAGATTCGGCAGTTCCATGAGCGTAATTCAAGACGTAAAAGACGCGGTCGGCATCGTGGACGTAGTCGGCAGATACGTGGAACTGCGGCAGGTCGGCAGCAGTTTCAAGGGGCATTGTCCCTTTCACCAAGAGCGGACCCCCAGCTTCTATGTTTGGCCCGATCGCCAACTGTGGCGGTGTTTTGGAGCCTGCAGCGAGGGCGGCGACGTGATCGCCTTCCTGATGAAGGCCGAGAATTTGGACTTTCCGGAAGCCTTGCGCAGTCTGGCTGCAGAAGGAGGGGTGCCGTTGGCCTCCCGTGCAGGGCCGCAGAAACAGGACGTACATGCGCCGCTGTATCGGCTGTTGGGGCAAGCGGCGGCCTATTTTCGCCAAAACCTGCTGCAGGAAGACGACCGGCACGCGCAGAAGGCCCGGGCTTATTTGACCGCCCGGCAGATCTCGCCCGCCGTCGCGGCGGAATTCGAAATCGGGCTGAGTCTCTGGGATCGCACCGGTCTGGTGCGCTTCATGGACGCCCAAGGCTACAGGCTCGAGGATTTGCACACTGTCAATCTGATCATACGGCAAGAGAACGATGCATGGCGGGATCGTTTCCTGGGCCGCTTGATGCTGCCCATTCGCAACGTGGGAGGCCGCGTCGTTGGTTTCGGGGCGCGTCAGTTGCCTCCCGAGTCCGAAGAGTTCGGCAAGTACATCAACACGGCCAGTACGCCTTTGTTCAACAAAAGCGAGGCTCTGTACGGCATCGAGAAGGCCCAGGAGGCGATTCGGCGCAATCAGCAGGCCGTAATCGTGGAAGGCTATTTCGACGTCATTGCCGCCCACCAGCATGGGCACACCAACACGGTGGCTTGCATGGGCACTGCCGTGACGCCCGACCATATCCGACTGTTGCAGCGCTGGACCTCCAAAATCACCTTCGCCTTGGACGCCGACGTAGCGGGCCAGAGAGCCACCGTACGGAATCTGGATCGCTCCCGACAGGCCCTGCAGGCCATCAATCAAGGCAGTCGCCGCCGTTCCGGGGCGCAAGACGAAGTCCAGTTGACCATCGTCAAAGTGCCCCAGGGACAGGATCCGGACGAACTCATCCGGACGAACGTGGCCGCTTGGCCCCGCTTGGTCCAAGCAGACATGTCCCTGGTGGACTTCTACGCCGAGTATCTGTCCACGGAATACGACTTCGACCAGCCGGAGCAAAAACAGAAGGCGGCCTTCCGCATGGTCGATATCCTGTCCGGGTTTGCGCAACCGATCACCCGGGAAGGCCACGTTGTCCGCGCCGCGCACAAGCTGCAAATCGCCCCGGGTCTGTTGCGGCGCATGGTGCAAGACGCCCTGTCCCACCGTCGCTTCCGCCAGCGCCGACCCGCAGCGCAGGCCAAGTCGGGCCGGCGGCCGGTTCAGCCGCACGTCCCGCGCAAAGAGGACTGGTTGCTCGGTACGCTCTGTTGGAATCCGAAGTCGGTGTTGTCTCAACTCGATGAGGCCCTGGCCGGCATCCGCCTGGCCCCTTTGAGCCGCGACGACTTCACCCATTCCGAAAACGTCGCGGTCTATGAAGCCTTGACGGGGTTGGCCCCTGCAACGGAGACTTGGCAGCCGCAGGCGCTGCGGCGGAGCCTAGACGCCGATCTGCATCCACATCTGGAGCTCCTGGAGGGCATTGCCCGCAAATTTCGCAACAACGACAGCCGGGAAGTCAGTCACGCGGCCTTGGAGCACCTGCTGGGACTGCGCACTCGCTCCGTCCACCGCAACTTGGAGCTCCTCAACATCAGCGAGGACACCTCCAGCGTGGAAGGCGCCCGCCGGACCCAACGCGAACGGAAACAGTTGTATGCCTCTCGCCGGTTTCTGGACGAAGCCAGAGACAGAGTACAACACCGCTTTGTCGGCTATTGAAGTATTGACAGCAACGGGAAACCCATACCATGTCATTGCACCCGCTTTCCCCTATACACCGGGGAGCCAAAGACTACGACACGTTGACGCCTGTCGTGATCGAGGAATCGCCGGTGGCCGAAGACTACGGCACGGTGCCGACGGGCTCTGTCGAACCTCTGCAGATCTACATGCAGGAAGTGGGACAGCATCCGCTGCTCACCAAGGAGCAGGAGGTGGAATTGGCTACGGCCATGCGCGCCGGCGAAGCCGCCGCGATCAAGCTGCAGGAGGCCGTGGATCCCGACGAGCGCGATGAATTGGCGCAGTTGGTCATCGACGGCAAATTGGCCCAAGAGCAACTGGCCAACTGCAATTTGCGGTTGGTGGTCAGTCTGGCCAAGCGGTACCTGAACAGCGGCCTGGGGTTTCTGGATCTCATTCAGGAAGGGAACGTGGGTCTGATGCGCGCCGTGGAGAAATTCGACCATACCCGCGGCTTCAAGTTCAGCACGTATGCCACCTGGTGGATCCGGCAGGCCATCAGTCGAGCGTTGGCGGATCAGTCACGCACTATTCGTCTGCCCGTCCACGTCGTGGGCACCATCAAGAAACTGCACCGTCTCACCAAGCAACTTTCCATCGAGAAGGGCCGGGAACCCTCCCATCTGGAGCTGTCCCTCGCCATGGGTTTTCTGGAAGCAGAGTACGCCGACTTGGTACCCGACTATGTCGTCGCGGAAGATGCCTACCAACTGGTGGCGAACGAGGAAATCAGCCGGCGTCTGGAGGAAGCGGTGGACAAGATCAAGAAATTGCGCAATCTGGATGCGCATCCGATCAGTCTCTATTCTTCGATTCAGCACGAAGACGACAGTTACTTCTTGGATTTGGTCGAGGACGTGGATTCGCCGGAACCTGCGGAACTCGCCAGCCGCAACATCATGAAAGAAGAAGTCGAAAACGTGGTGTGGGAATTGGAAGAACGAGAACGAGACGTACTGTATTACCGCTACGGCCTTCAGGATACTGCGCCACAGACGCTCGACGCACTGGGCAAGCATTTCAAAATTACGCGTGAACGCATCCGGCAAATCGAAATTGAAGCTTTGCGCAAAATCGGCGAAGAAGACGCGGGGCGCAGATTACGCGACTTCCTGCTCTGATACCGCTGGGTACCCGCCCGCGCCGAGCAGGCACTACGGCCCCTTCGGGTCTCCTGGGCATGCGCAGTCTCTACCTTCCTTGTCCGCTGGTCGAGCCGGTTCAGCTGTCCAAGGAACGCAGCACGGCGGCATCGTCATGGCGCGGGTTGTTTACCCGCCGGCTGACTGCGCGAATGCCAAAAGGTCCCGCATGGGGAAGGCGCACCAACTGCAACAGAGAGTCCCTAGGAGTCTCGGGAGCCAGCCAGACGTTGAAATCCGGCGGCTGAATAATAGCTGGTTGCCGGTGATGTATGCTCTGCAGGTCGGAGCAAGCCTGGGTCGTGATAATCGTGAAGGTCTCCCACGATTGATCTTCCTGGGTCCACGAATCCCACAGTCCGGCGAAGGAGAGAGGAGCTGCATCGGCCGAGGTCAGAAAGTAGGGCTGCTTGCCTCCTGCTCGGCTCTGCCATTCGAACCAGCCGTCTACCGGAATGAGGCAACGCCGAAAGCGAAACGACCTTCTGAAGGAAGGCTTCTCGTGCACTGTCTCGGCCCGGGCATTGATAAGACGTGACCCGATGGCGGCATCCTGGGCCCAGAAGGGAATCAAGCCCCAACGCAGCAGCGCCACGGCTTTTCCCGTTTCCTCCATGCGGCATATCGCGAAGTCCTGTGTCGGGGCGCCGTTATAGCGAGGTTGTAACGAGGAGGGTATTGCCGTAGCCGGCAGTTCGTACAGATCGTGCATCTGCTGCCACGTCAACAACTGGGTAAATCGACCGCACATCGCATTGCATCTCCGGATCTTTCCTTCTATGTCTAAGCATGTAACCGCCCCAGAAACACCAATCCCGATCTCGAACTTCCGGAGAGGGTATTTGCGCTGCCAGGGTGGGGCAAAGAAGCCAGCCGGAGCTTCTCACGGGACTTAGAGAAGCCCAGGGCGGGCACACGACACTCCGTCTTCTGCCGTGTCGTCGCCGTCCCGCTCCCAATCTGCGGCGATAACGCCGTGTATCCTGTGCGACAGCGGACGACGGTACGGGCGCAGGCGGGCCGGAGAGGCATAGGATCCGTCAGGATCTGCACCGCGCCCCAGCGGAGGCTTCGACCCTAGCAGGCCTCTGCATCGGAGCACATTATGCTGGCCGTACGCTCGGAGACTCCGCCTCTGTCCACGGGGGCATGCCGGCGCGGCTGTACCGGCGTCGGACCCTAGCCGCGGCCGCAATGGGCAGCCCATCGTCGAGGCCGGCGCTCTACGCATGTCGTCGCTTCCGGTGCGTAACGGAAATCGATCGCGTAGGCGCCGGTGCCTACCCCCTTCCTAAAGTTTCAGTACGATACGGCCTCGTCCTCCGTAGGACTTTCCTTCACGGCAACTGTCCGATTGGCACCGGATTTCCGAAAGTATATGCCTTCTCTCATGCGCTCCGATGCATTTTCCACGATCGACCGGCACGCCCGATACGAAGTATCCAATGTCTGCACAGACTCCGGAGAGAGGCGCAGATCATCTCCGTCGTGCGGCAACGGAACGAAAAACATCCGCTTCACCCGTTGGCTGTCTTTGATGTGCTGCAATAGAGAGCGGCAGCCCAGCTTGCGCAATGCGAGACCACATAACCACCCCAGGGCCGAGAGCCAGACGAATCGCGGATTGACCGATTCGTTCACCGTGCCTTGCGGAACCTCTGTGAACTTCGAAACTTCACAGAGATCAGCCAATATATCCAGTACAGCGGCCGTATCTTGGGTGAGTGCCGTAAAGTAGACCGTGAGAATGTCGACATCGATTCGAAAAATATCGGCAAGCGTCTTCGGCACCAGCCGATCACGCAACGCGGCTTGCTCCAAGCGTCTGCTTCCCAAGAGCGCTGACGGCTCGCCGCGGCTTTTCCTGAACCGCATCATGGAAATGGCCCGGTCGCGATGATCCCGCATGAGGACCATAAGCAGTATCTTGAAGCCGCTGGCTCTCAGCATATCAACCCCCTGGAACAGGGCACGATCATGGTAGGCGTTGTTGGGGATGTCACACAGCACCTGGCGGGATTCCTCCGACAGGCGCTGGTAGGCTCGTTGGAATGCCCGCGGGGACCGGTAATAGGCGCCTTCCTTAATGGTAGGAAAGGCAAAGTCCGGGTGGTTTTTCATGATCAGATACAGAAATTCGCTTCCGGATCGCCCTGGACCGACTGTCAATATATAATCATACATTAGTATTGTTTTTGATGTTTTGAGGTTGCACGATATGCTGGAATTCAACCGTTCACCGTTCCCGGGCCAGCACCTACACTGGAGTCAGGCCGGGACATGCCGGATTCATCGTATTCCGTGTCGAGGCTCAACAGGTTGGTAGGAATACCGTGAGATCCCGGATTTCCGGCGATCTGGTGAGCGCATCCTCATCCCCAACTTTCCCCGGTCATGGCCCCGCATTGGGAGAGCTTGGCGTCTACGAAGAACTTCGGTCCCCAATTCGGATACCTAAGGATCATGTAGCGGCCCCATACCGGGTGTGACCCAGCGAATCCTCCCTGGAGCGGGCCGTAGGGAAACTTCACCTGCCGATGTTCCAGATAGGCGATGGCCCGGTCGCGGGCAGCCGTGGCCATACCGCCCAGAGCGTTGTCCGCCAGCCGGCCCCATATAACGGCGCTCTGGGCAATCCCGGTGAGGCAGGCATACGAGGGTCCTGTGAAGTCGGGACGAATTTCGCCCGGAAGACTGCCGTCTTCCAATTGTACCCTTTCGAGGGCTTCTGCCGCGAGGCCCGCGGCATTCACAACGTCTCGATTTCCGAGTAAACGTCCACCTTCCAGCAGTCCGCGCACCGTGTAGGCGAAGGTGTGAAGCGACGGGGGACGCTTCGCGCTGAAACCACAACGATCGATCCAACCGTTGTCTGTCTGCCAGCGCAACACCGACTGCAGGTTCCTTTCAGCGGCGACCATCAGTTTCGGAGCGTCCCAGTGTTTTCCCGCGAGCGCCATGGCCCAAGCCACCCGGCAACTGTAATTGCTATAGACATTGCGGTAGTTGTACCTTCGCCAGGTACCATCCTCTGCCTGAACACGCGCCAACCAGTGGGCACAACGGATTCCGCGGTCTCTCCAGAACTCTTCTCCTGTTTCCTTCCACAGGGCGATCAAGCCGAAGAGAATTTGACCGCTGTTGAAAACCGAAGGCTTGCCCGGCTTGCCGTGCCAGACGCCGGCGGAGAAAGCGCCGCTGGGCAATTGAATGGAGCTCAGCCAGTTGCCCATCTCCAATGCGCGGCCCAGAAGGTCTAGTTCGCGCTGCTCCTCCGGCCAGACTTTGGCACAGGCCAACAGGGTCGGAATGATATAGCCGGTAGTCTCGGGGTATGGAGGCCGCCATCCCCGATACAGCGCGTAGGCGGCGGCTACGCCCGTACGACGGCACGCATTGTGCGCACGAACGATCCAGCGCAACGCGTTGCTGACCGCTTGTGGTGCTGTACGAACATTATCCATGAGAACATTTCTAAAAAAGGGGTATGTGCGCACATTCAATCAGTACGCGCCGGCAAGATGCTCGTATCTGCGATATGCCCATACGACAGCAATAGCCGTTGCAATAAGGCAGCAAAGATCCTTCCTGACCGTCTGTTTCACAAATGGCGGCAATGTATCTGATTTCGGGCAGAAAGCCGAAAGGAATTCCCCGAATACGGAATCCGGCGGGACCGAGACCCGCGGGCCGTCTCGTCGGCGACCCAATCGAGGTGGGCATGCTCTTGGACCCGCGCGGCGGATCGCCCGCTCGCGGTAGACTGGCCGGACTGGGTGATTCGGTGTTTGGTGCGCATCCCTTTCGTTCCAGTCGACGATCAATGGACCATCCCGCGAGTCCGAGTCTAAGCGCGACTGGCCATCGACATCTTGTCCTTGGTGAGCGCGGAGGCATGCTCCGAACGTATATGGCAGCAAGCAGAGCAGGATGTTCAAGAGCTCCCACGGAACTGATAGTACTGCATTGCAATGGGGATCGGAACGACGCGGGCCGCGTGACAGTCGCAGAATCTCATGCTACGAGCGAAGTCTAGACGCAATCCGCCGAAGCGATCCGGGTAGCCGTCACACATGCGGGCCGTCGAGATCCTCGATTCTAGTGAGAGGCACGGTCGCTCTTCCCTTCAGGAGCAATGCGTGTCGATGGAGAGTGGGGATCAGGATCGCCGTGTGTCGTGCGGAACGCCATATCCCGACATCGACGTCTGACGAACCCTACTATACCAACCCGTGTGGGCTCATTGCCAAATGGGACTGGAATCTGCGAACGCGTCTTACGGCCCACCGACATGGTTCACGGCGTACACCAACCCGACAGCACTGGTCTTCTCGCAGCTCGGGTATTCCGGCAATGTCGACTCGACTCGTTTGCCGTTACGAGGGGCAACACCGCCGCGGAGCACGGGCGGTATGCGCCCGACCTCCCCGCTGTCGCCGAACCCCTCCGCGGCCAGACGGCGCAACAAGGACTTTCTTCCGAACAACCCCATGTCCTTTCTCTCCCTCGCAGAGCGAGCACGCTACCTCTTTACCAATTCTCGCCCACGATCGTGATATTGTCCTAGACGCTCGGCCGGAGGATACGAATGCCCGTACGCCGGGAGAGATTAAGTGTCGAACAGTTCGCACATGCCACCGAAGTCGAGAGCAGGATCGACGCCTATACAACCGAATCCACCGGCGAGTCCAGCGATATGTCCGTCTAGGTTCAGGGCAACGCCGTAGTGAACTCGTCTCCGTCGCAATTGCTCCGTGCCTACAGGGATACGGGTGGTTTGATCGCTCTCCAGTGAACAGCACCGCGGGGACCACAACGCAGGAGTCAGGGAGCCGCAGGTCTTGTTCCGATATTTTCGCGAAGCTGCAAACGGTCCATCGTCAGGCCCCAGAAAGGCTGCTGGCCGTGTCCGCTCGATCGTCCGTGCCCTTATGGTACTCCATGCTACTCCCCGAACTCGTCAATGTACTCCTCGAGGATCATGTCCGCCTCGGCATGCCGAGACGGAGATGGTCGCGGTCGCGCAGACAGCAGAAACGTGCCTGGCCCGGCCAGACGACATTCGGCATACCCGGGTAGCGAGCCCCCAACCGGGACAGCACGTTCTGGAACATCGTCCCGGCGTGCTCGAGATGGTGCAGCCAGTCCGCCCAACGGTCTCGTGAAGGGCCGCAGGCCGAAACTGGTCCTACGCGGTGCGTCGTCCCCGTACCGGTTAGCAGGAGGGGCTCAGGCCGTGCATCTTGACGGCGGCGTACCTGATATTCTTCGCGTCGCTGATGTCGCGGGGTATACTGGAATGCGGCAACTTCTCGACTGCAGTGATATTCTCGCCTTGTGCAGGGCTGGAAAGCCTACTCGAAGACCTATGGCATGGATGTGTCCCTCCACCCCCTTGTCGCTGCCTGGAAGAGAAAGGACCGCTTCGCATCGAATATTGCGGGTTGCGCAAGGCCCTGACGCTTTTGCCGGTCCGATGCATTTGCCGACTTCCCCATGCAGGCTGATTCTCGCTGGCAGCCATATTCGCCTTGCCGGGCTCAGTCGTCGCATCGGTCCTACGGCGCTTGTTGCTCTGGAAAGCGGCTCCTAGTCCGAAACGGCGCGGGGAACGCTCTCGGGAAATCGAGAACAGCAAAAATCGGATTGGAAGCGTTGGGATCCCAATACGGCGGCCATCCGCAGTCCGCCCCCCCCTCTATAATGAATCAGAACGTTCGGTGGACGGATAAAGCCGAGGGAAGGCTTTATCGGAGAGACAGAGGCATCAGACCGAACCAGGAATCCGTAACAGCGCTTCTGCGCACGATTCTCAAGAGATCGACAGCCGGTTGGTTGGTCGGCGTGTTCCTGCTGTTCGGTCCCGTCTACTGGCTGCCGGGTATCCCGATGGCGGGGATGCGCAGAGCGGAGTGGCTCCTCTTTCTAGTCGCGGTCGCGCTGGTGGGGGGCATCACGCTGTGGGAGAGAAAGCGCCCGTTCCCGACGGGCATGCTCGGTCCATGGGGATTTGCGGGTCTGCTGCTGCTGTGGGTACCGGGACTGGTGCAATCCGTCAATTCCTTCGAGATATACACCTTTGTCAGCCAGCTGATTTTCTCCAGCACGTTTTTCTGGTGTTTCTTCTGCCTGGCTCGGGACGGCCCGGATGTCTATCAGATCTTCCGGCGCGCATTTGTGCTGCTCGCGGGTCTATCCATCATCTCGCTTGGCACCGTGCTGCTCTCGACGCGGGATTGGTCCGCGCCCTGCACCTGGAATCCTGTCACACTCACTGGGTTCGGCCTCCGCACGACAGGCTGGTCCGTCGGGTTGGCCCTGTTCATCCCCATAGCGGCGGCAATGTTTTTGCCCGCTGAGCGTCGGGGGGCATGGGGGTGGAAACTCGCGGGCGTCGTCGGGCTGCTGGTACTCCTCGGGAACCAATTCTTCAGTGGCGGTCGGACCGGGCTTTTGGTGTCCTTTCTGGTGGTGGCAACCTTTCTGTGGCTGCGCTTGTCACGGGGCTTGGCCGTAGCCGTCGTTCTTACGGTACTCGTTGCGAGCCCGATCTATTACGACGACTCCTGTATTCAACACCTCGAACTCCAGTTCATCCTGCCTACTACTAGTGACTCTGTCCCTCCCCTGTTTCTTCGTCACATGGAAGACGCAGACATCATCACCAAATTGAATGTCCTGGCCACTCGTCGCCTTCAAGGTTATTGGATGGGGCTGAGCAAGATTCCAGAACGTCCTTTCCTGGGGCATGGACTTCAGCAGTTCCTGCTGGACACCCCCTACGGGTTTCAGATCGAGATCCACAATCTCTGGATCAAGTGGGGGGTCTACACGGGTATTTTAGCCCCGCTGTGGTTTTTGGGGATGGTCGCCTTGATTCTGCGGGCGGGATGGCGGCTCTTTCGCCATCCCGAGCGCACCGAAACGGAACGCACCCGCGCGGCGGCCCTCGGTCTCGTCGTGATAGCGGGTCTTGTGATCTCGCTACTCGAACCCAACATTCCCATCGGCGCGTTTCAGATCTCTGCACTCTGGTGGGCGGCGGCAGGCGCTCTGATCGGACAGGAAGAGGCTGTCCGGACGCGTGGGGTCGGTGCGGCCGGCGATCATGGGCCGAAGTGAAGAAGCGTCCGGGATGATTGCACAACAGCACGACATGCAGTTTCGCGGCGGCCTCGACGATCGTCTTCCCGCTTGCTTGCGGATAGCGCGCCCGCATCGCCGGATCGAGAATAGGTTCAGATGCGCTCCTGGGGTCGCGGGGCACGAGACTGTGCGGAACTTTATCTGGGTGACGGCCGGTTTTGTGCATCGTCCCGTCGCCGTGTATAGCCGGCGCTTGTCTTAACATTCATGTCTGCTCGATCTCTGCTTGGGGGTTACGGGTTGGGACGCATGTCACCGCGTGCCAATCACGGAATAGGCGAAGATGACCAGAAATAGATTACAAACCTTCAGCGCAACGGTTGTTCTCTTCGGTCTCTTGGGAACGTCCTGGTACTGCTTCGCACATGGGCATAGGGCGTAGCGGTGAGGCATGCTCAATCTACCACCTATCGCCAGAGACTTGACCGCGGGCAACGAGCTCACCGAGTTTGACGCCTCGAACGGGGCATCTACGCAGTAGCCGCCACTGTTTCCGATTCTCGACTTTACCGGGTGGGACCCGCTGGCGTCCGCCCGTTGGGGCGACGCCGGCGCGTTCGGGTTGCTTACGTGATCGAGCGGTCAGCGGCCGCCGCGAGTCGGTGGTTCATTGGCGATCGCCCTGTCCAGGTCGATGTTGTGGATGTCGTCGCGAATGTGGACGGAATCCCTTTTGTTCTGTTTACGGTGCTGTCCCGGTGTCGCATCGGACGTTTTTCCGAACGGCAACCACTGGCGACCCGTGCTCCCTGCGGTTACATTCGCTGGGCTGACTGTTCTGACTCGCGACGCGGGAATTTGCGGTAATAGCCGCTGGCACTCTTGGGCGGGAAAGGCAGAAATCCGGATCTGGCAGGCGGCACAGATCCGCAACCTATTCTGTTCGTCTCGGTCGCCGGACTAGTCCTGTGGGCATCGAGCAATTTTCGGGTTTCGGGGCACTGGGACAACTGAGTAGTACCGCCGCCGCGTCAGGGGCAAGCACCGATGATTCCGGATGCCTTTACGACATGCTGGAGGCCATCGGCGGCGTCTTTCTTCTGTCGATGCTGGCGCTAGGCGCGATCGCCTGGCCAAGCCCCCCATACCCATGGCTGCACAAATTGCACAAAGATACCTTCGCCACCTCGTGGGTCCCCTGGCAGCATTCACGATCTGATGTCCGATTTTCCAGGTGTGCTCCTTATCGGGGATTGCCATGGGAAAACATATCGACGAGCGGTATCTCAGTCCGGTCTACGTGCCGCTTGTGCTGCGCGTTGGAAGAAATCCGATCGGGCTGGGTTCCTGGGGACGCACTCGCTCTGTCGGGTCAGATGTATAGTAATGCCGCAGAGTCGGCAATGATGCGCTCAGGAGGGTGTATCGGCTGCATACCCAGAGTCTCGGTCCTCGGCGATCTAGTTTGGTTGGAGAACTTCACGGATCAGTACAACTACGACCGCGAGGTCCTGGCGGCTCAGGCGGAGCAGGAGAAACTGCCAGTGGAATGCGATGGGTCGAACGGCGTCGTTTACCACGTCGGCAGGTGGATTAGGAAAATCGCCGCAGAGCGCCTACGTCTCGTTGGATCCGCGCTGGACGCGCAATCGATCAAGCAGGAGATTTACGCTTCTTTGTTAGAGTGTTATGCAAGCGTGAAGACGTCCCCGCGTCAATAGGCAAGGGAGGTTGTCGGGGGAATGCTCCGCCTTCCTGTAACGGCGAAACGCCAGTGACCGCAGAAACCACCGCCAACACGAATGCAACCGGCAGCCAAGAGTTTGTAATCATCCTGGCAACCCGGATTGTGCTGCTGGTTGCCGGTGTCCTGAACCAGAGCCTGATGGCCTACACGCTTTCGCCCGAAGGCCGGGGGGCCTACGAAATCTGTGCCTTGTTCGGATTGCTGCTTGGTACGCTTCTGACCCCTGGAGCCGATCGTGGGTCGCAGTATTTCGTGATGGCGCAACAGATGAGCCTTTCTCAGGGGGTGTCGGTGGCCTTGACGATCTCACTGGTCGGCAGTGGACTGGCGGTTGCTTTGGCCATACCGTTAGTTCCCAGCGAGCTGGCCTTTTTCGAGAAAGCCAGTTCCCAGTCTTTTTTCTTGGTTCTCGTTTTAATTCCTATCGCGGCGTTTTCGAATGCAATGGCCTTGCAGCTCGACGGGCTTCGACGCTTTGTCAGGATGGCCGTATTTTTATCGATACAGGCCCTCGTCGCCGTGATTGTCTTGCTCGTTCTCGTGTGGGGCCTTGGCCTTGGTGTCGACGGAGCGATCCTGGCCTTCGCCATGAGTAACCTGGTCCTGATCGTGCTGTGCATCCTGGACCTCAGGCGGCACTGTGGGCTCGTGTGGGAGTGGCCTACGCGGGCCGGATTGAGCTCCGCGCTTAGTTACGGGTTCCGGAATCACGTTGCTCGAGTCGGCGCCATATCGGACGCTCGACTGGGCAGTCTGCTGTTGGGCTTCACCGCCTCGCGGGTCGAAATCGGTCTTTTCAGCGCCGGCAGCAGCATGATGCTCCGTGTTTTTATGATACCGTACTCGATTTCCGCCATGCTCCAGCCCCGCATCGCCATCGACGAGGCCGGCCAGCCGGAACTGACCGCGTTTTGTGCCCGGGTCGCCTGGTGGATCACGGGAGTCGTGCTTGTGATCTTGCTGGCGGTGGCCACCCCCTTGGTACGCATTCTGCTGTCGGAGGCTTTCCTGCCCGCAGTTCCCCTAATCTGGATCCTGGCGCTCGGAGTTTTTGCTTACTCGGGGGCAGACATACTCATGTCCTATTTTCGCGGCATTAACCAACCGGAAATGTGCTCGTGGGCCATCTTCCTGGGGGTGGGCGCCAACGTCGTCGCGTTCTCGGCCCTTTTTCAGGCGCTGGGGATCAAGGCGGCCGCTTGGGGAACGACTATAGGACTACTCGTCCGCAGCGCCTTTCTGCTCATTGTCTACTGTCGAACAAGCCGGATGAAGCTCCGCTCGGTGTGTATGCTGAAACCGGACGACGTGACTTATCTGTGGAATGCAGGACGCCTCTTGCTCAGGCGGGCGTGGCCCTAGTGTCTTGGTTAGAAATCAACCTATCAAAGATTTTGCGGACAGTGTGACACAATTCGGCTAGCGTCAAAGCGGAGAACATAGCGTCTTATGCGAATCCTGTGTGTATTACCTAACCCGACCCAGCCCACGACAGTCGGACGCGTCGCCTTGCTACAGCGGCAAGGCCATCAAGTTGAAGTCATGGCTTTTCAAAGAGGATTTGATCACGGGCGATCGTTCAATTGCCCTGTCACAATCTTGGGTCGTATCCATCACCAGGACTACCTGGAGCGAATACCCGTCCTGCTACGTGCGTTCCCGAAGATTCGAGCCGGCATACGACGCAACCAGGTGGTGTACGTGCTCAATCTCGACTTGACGTTCATGGTGATCGTATCGGGATGGGGCTTGAAAAGACCGGTCATCCTCGATGTGCTGGATATCACGCAAATTCAGGTCGCGTCCGGTTTGAAGGGTCGGCTAGTCCGAGCCGTCGAGAAATTTGTCGTCGAACGATGTCATCTCCTCATGCTGCAGTCTCCCGACTACCGTCGCTACTATCGTGACTGGTTGCATACGAATACACCGGACATCACCAGCCCCGGCGGAAGAGTCGAGTATGCCCGCGTTGTAGCGCACAGAAAGGATGAAGCAACCCCTGCAGCGG
The DNA here is from genome assembly GCA_034421855.1 of Anaerolineales bacterium. Taxonomy (GTDB): domain Bacteria; phylum Chloroflexota; class Anaerolineae; order Caldilineales; family Caldilineaceae; genus Bin34. The sequence goes on along the minus strand of DAOUKB010000128.1, from coordinate 16,100 downwards.
GGATTCCGTTCCGTGATCGACCGCTTAAGATCGGCTATTTTGCGACGATGCGTGATCAATGGTCTCTCGAGTGCTTGGAGTATTTGGCCAAGTCGTCAAAGGGACGATTCGAATTTTTGCTCGCGGGGGCAGTGTCGCCGACGCTCCAGGGCTTCGACCAGTTTCTCGAGAGAAATCCGGACATCCAATACAAGGGTCCATTTCGGCACTCCGAAGACATATCGGAATTGTATGGGAGTGTAGACATGATCCTGGCTTGCTTCCCTCCGAAAATGCCGTTCGGCTGGTCCCGGTCCTGTCGATCCTACGAGGCTTGCCTCTTCCAGAAACCGCTGATCGTACGAGCCGGCACTGGAGACAGCAAGGAAGTAGAGCGATATCAGAGCGGATTGATTATCGGCGAGCACAATCCAGAGGATGCCGCCGCCGAGATCAGAGACATCACCGCTGACGATTGGTTGCGCTGGCGCACCAACATGGCTGCTCTGCCTCTGGATTTTTATTCGTATACCGATACATCCAACGGTTTGATCCGGGCGCTGAACGATCTCCACCTCGACTGATGCGTCATGCATACGCGGAGTGGGACGGGGCGGCACGTCTGGGCTGCCGTCAGCGGATCTTTATTGGGGACGTCCAGCGCGATCGACGCCCTTCAAGTCTCCACCTCGCGCTCTGACGCGTGGCCGTGGGTGCGCGCGTCGGCCTTCCGGGCCGTTGCGCGGGTCTCCGGAGGTCTTCGGGAGTTCGGCCTAGGCCGAGAAATAAAACCGGTGCGGAGAGCGACACTCTTAGACCGACTCGAGTGGGCCCTGTAGCCGACAGCGCCATGGGCATCCATACTGCTGAGGCGGTCGGAGTCATCCGTCTGTTCCTGTAACCTGAGCATCAATGCCTGAGGTTTTTGCCAGAGGCAGGCTTCGTAGTATCGGTCCGACTGGGCCCAACAAAACGGGATACTCGAAGGGCAACAGCAAGGCACTCTATCTACGTCGTGTCGTACAAGTCGGCCAGATTATCGGGATGGTGATATGGGCCCGTGTATTTCCTGCGGGCGTCGCGCAACTCGTTACAAAACATTCTGGACGTAGCGGAAAATTCCTGCTAAAGCAACTTCCAATTTGTCGGCCGCCGATGTGGTCGACGACTCGAACACACGGAACGACCATAGGAGCTTTGAGCAATCCGCAATAGCCGATCCGCAGCGGTTTGCCGGTCGGTACTGGTATTCTCTGCTTTTGCAGAGCAGCAGTAAAGGACGCGTCGAACTCGTGCTCGATCCCCAGCGTAGGTGTCTGGATGTTCAGGCAATCACGGCAATGGGCATAATAGCCGGCAGGCGTAAGCACCGAGACTACAGGCTCTGATTATGCACCTCTCGACGCACCGGATCACCCGGCCTGCCAGACCACGGGTGACTTGGCGCCCCCGGATGTCGTGTATTTCAAGGACGATTGGTTTCGCCAAGTCACCAGTCGGCAGGTCCGTAGACGATGTCGTTGCGCGCACCACAGAAGGAATCGGGGGAATGCAGGTCAGCATTTCCGGGATCCGAAAGAGATAGTTCTGGGAAGACAAGCGCTCCGACGCCTGAACTGGGCAATCCGGGGACCGTCCGGAAACAGAACTGACCGCGAAAGCGACGGCTTCGACCTGGAAATCCGTCCCGTCTCCTGGAGTATTTGGATACGCAGAGAATCCTGGGCTCGGTGATTATGGGCAGAATGCATAGGCACGCGTAGTCGGCTCTGACTCTGGCCAAGCAATGTGTCCAGCAGCGGAGAGCTCCACGGCATTCGGCTTCACCTGTCCGGCGGCGCCTGCAATTTTGATCTTGCCGCCGCACGGCGGAGGGGCCGGGTGTAGTCCGATACCCGCTTTCGCGCGTACCGAACAGCTTGCAGCCGTTTCACCGAGACGACTATTCGAACAGCGAAGGCGGGATCCGATTACAGCCTGGTACAAGCACGCGGAAGCGAAGCTCGGATCGAGATCGAAACGCTATCAGTCGTAGCTGCTCGCCGCCGTCTTGGTGCGTAGGTAGAATCAGCCAGAGTATGGGTCGGCCGAGATCTGGACCATAATAGACCCAGGAGAATCAACGACCTGCTTTGCCGTGAGGATCGAACTTCTAACTCAGTAGGGTATCTACATATTGCCTGAACTGCGTAGGGTCCGTGAAACACCGGTAACCGGCATTGTTGGCGAGAACGATGACCTCGGCGTCCTCGTCGAGTAGAACTGCCACGGTTGGCTGAGTTCCTGCTGAATCCCATTGGGCCAGGCAAGGTCGAAAACCGCCCTCTGCTCGCCCGTATCGGCATCAGCGAAGTCATAAGCCAGCATGCCGCGCGGTAGACCCTGCGCCGCGATCCACTCGTTGAGTGTTTCGAGCACTTGCTCTTCCTCCCCGCTCGTAATGCCACCGACGACTACGGCTGGGGTGACCCATGGAGTTTCGGTATCTGCTGTCGGGAAGCTTTGGAGCCAACGCCCGTCGCCGTGGAGCAGTTCCGCGAGTCTCCCGTTCGTCTCTTTCGACAACAGGACTCTTCGGGCCTCGAGAAACTCGAGGTAATTGTCTACGTTCCACAGGGCCGCATCCGGCGGAATCCATTGCGATGCCAAGGCTCCTGGATGCTTTGCCGCGATTTCCGGAAAATACTCCGCGGGGAGGCGATCGCTGATGGTGAGGTTGGTGTACTTAGTCAGAAAGCAGAAATTGGCCAATGCATTCACCTCGACTTTCCTGTAGCCGTGCTTGTAGAACTGTGCCTTGGGAAAGATGTGATGAACCTCCAGCGTATTGTGCCTGCCCAACATCCCTGCTTTGAGGGGTAAGCCCGTGCCCCAATCCTTGGCCTCGCCCATGCGGGTCAGCATATAGAGCACAGGATAGAACCGCGCGCCCAGACTCCAACCGCGGAAGTGTGCCGGCTCGGTCCATAGATCTCCCCCGTGCCAGAGACCGAGCTCCTCGATCAACCGATCCAGATCGCCGGCGCCTCCCTCGAGGAGCGCGAGGTCCTGATCGATAGACGTCTCCGTCGAGCCCGAGAACCGACCCCACATGCCTGCCTGGATATACCAGAACAAGAGCTTGTCGCGCTCGCGCCCGTCCAGCGGCGCGTTACGCTGATCGAGGAAACGCGCCATCACGGGAATAGCGAAGCGACCGAACAAGACGCGGTCGTGATCGAGACCTAAGCGCCCACCAATCATATTGAGCGCGCTATCGATGGACTTGGTCGCACGGGACAGACCGTTTTGGATTTGCTCCGCGCTCTTGTCGTGGAGATAAGTGAACCTCGCTTCTCCCGTCAGCACCGTGTTGATCGAGCGCAGCAACCAGTCGAGGGTAAAATTGAATCTTGCTTCTTGCCAGTTCTTGAGCCGGTCTTTCATCAAGTCGCGAGCCTTCGGCCAATCGACACAAATCTTGGCCAGGGCCAGATCGCCCTGGGACAACTTCGTGCCGCCGCTGTTGACCCGATTGAAGATGTCGACGACCACGTCGAGAGATTTGTCCGCGCCGGTTACTTCGTCGACATGGAGATGGACCTCGGTGATCGAAAGCAACGTCAGGAGGCGTTTTACGTATTTGTTCACTTGCGGGGCAAGTTCGGGGATCGCAGAGAATCGGGCCATGTATTTCCCAATACCATGAACACCATGTTGCATCAACTCCGACACCTCGGTCCATAAGGCATCGTTCGCCATTCGCGGTCGATAGAAGATGAAGTTTTCGTCCTCCAAATGGAAGTAAAGCCCCATGAACGTATTCGCGTTTCCGTCGAAGAAGGCCGGAGGCCGGCCACGCACGACACCGTATATGGACGTCATGCGTTGTTGTCCATCGAGCAGCAAGTCGACCATCCCGGCCGCCAGCGGCTCGCCACCCCGATAGCCGACACCCTTGGATTCCGTTTGCCACACCAACAAGCCGCCGATCGGATAACCGCGGTACAAGGAGTCGAACAGGCCCCGGACTTGGTCACGGTTCCACACGTAGCCGCGTTGAAATTCAGGCAGCACCATATGCCCGTTGTCGATGTAGTCTAGGATCGTCGCGATCTTCAGGCTCTTCATCTGCGGATCATCCCCTCTCGTGTCGTCTGGAGCCTTGCTTGCCAGCCCTTTCCGCCCGGCGCGGCGAAGACATCGTTTGCCTTGCAGGTTTCAAGTTCCCGCGCCGCGCCTCCCAAGCCCAACTTCCGAACCGGAGCATCGAGGCGCACAGGGGCGTAACTCTTTGCAAAGAGAGCCAGGTACGACGAAGCCCCGGAGGATCGTCCCTGCGGGGCTTGGCGTGGACTATCGGGACGCAGCGGTGCGCGCCCTCACAATGGCTCCTCGGATTGGACTCGAACCAATAACATCACGGTTAACAGCCGTACGCTCTGCCGATTGAGCTACCGAGGACTGCTCCAAATTAATGGTACATCAAGTGATTTTTTCAATCAAGAACGAAGTGTTTTGGGGACCCCTCTGGACGACTCAGCCTCGGATGTGCCGAGAGATCCACCACTCTCTTCGAGAGCACGACAAGAACCGCTGGAAACCGAAAGTCCCTTTGGGAGCCGTTTCAGGCCATGCCGGATGTCTGAATTTCCCTGAGACGTCCAGCAGGCGAACTCGAGTCGGTACATCGGCGAGATCGAGGCGCAGGGCCACATGTCGTGTGTACTTGGCCAGCCTCCACATTCCCGAAGCACCCGTACAGAGCCACGGCTGTTGCAGATAGGACACGGGTATTCCTCTCGGGCCCGCCCCGCGGGCCTTGGACTGCTCTGCTTGGCCTTCCTGCCGCTCCCCCGCGCGATGGTTCCAATTCCGGCTTGCCTCCCAAGAGTTCGGACTTGCTGGGAAATTCCTGGGCGATCGGAAGGGAACCGCCCGACATTCTCTAATCCGATATGCGCTTGGCCGACGCCTTCTTGCGTTCCAGACGCCGCAATCTGTATTCCAGATCGGCCTGTATCCGCTGCGCCCTGTGCGAGCGTGGAGCAGATCTGTGCACATGGAGCGCCCAGCGAGTGTACATCTCGGCCTGCCCAATGTCCTTGGCCCGCCACTCGTAGTATTTGGCCAACTCGACGTAAGGGTCCACGCTGTCCTGCACGGTGGTGCTGAGCCACCTTTCCCAAGTCTCCGTGGCCTCTCGCCAGCGTTTCTGCCGCTTGTAGTGCAGAGCCAGCGCTTTGAAGGAGACAGCATGATGATCGCTGCCGTCTAGAGCCCGCGTAGCAAAAACAAGGAGCCTCTCTGCATCGGACCACCGGGCTTCCCGCAGCAGCGCCATTCCCAAGGACAAGGCTTCTTCTCCACTGAGTCTCTCCACTACCCGGGAAGTCGCCGAGTCGGCACAGCGCACCAAGGAGCGCAAGAGAAAGGACATGGACACGATGTCCTGTCGATTGTGATAGAAAACCCGACCGACTTCATCCGCCTTGCCGCTGTGCAGATACTGCAGGTAAATGCCGGGAATTTGGGCTCCGTCCACATCGGCGTGGGTGCGCTGCAAACCCAAGATTCGGGCCTCGCAGTTGCTGAGAGCGCAACTGCCTATGCGTCTCCGCCAGATTTTCCGGGCCAAGGGCAGCAAATCCAAAGACAGCGGCGGCTGTGTCTCGAAAGGGTCGGCCAAGGGCAATTCCGGAAAGTGGTACCGGCTGGTTTCGAAACGAGATCGGATCAAGGGAATGTCGAACCTGTTGCCGTTGAAGGAAACACAGACCGGCTTTCCCGCCAGCAATTCCTGCAGGTGCTGCAACACCGCGCTCTCGTGGCGCGGGTGATGGGCGAAAAGCTGACGGACCACAAAGTGGGTCGGGGCTTCGTCCGCGTTGTGGTTTCTGGAATCCGACGGAAAAGCGGAACTTGCCGCTTGTGAAGCCTGTTCCTTCCTCGGTCTCTCGAAAGTTCCGACTCCGATCATGAACGGCACGGCGTTGTATCCGAGGCCGGTGGTCTCGCTGTCGAGGAACGCGCAGTCGCCGGAGCGCAGATTGCCGAAATCAGGCAACCCGGGAAACGTCGGGGCCAGCCGCGCGAGAGCCATGCCCGGATCGTGGACCAGGGCCGCGTCTGCATCCGGACAGGTCAGAGGATAGGCCCGCGTACAGACATACACGCTGCCGGAATCATTCCGAATCAGGTCGCCGGGAACGCACGCGTGCAGCGACGGCGGCACTTCGTCCGGAATCTCGGGGATGGCGATTTGCGGTTCGGGCTCCAATTCGTCCCAAATAAAATCCGACATGGCGATTCAGCCTGGCCGCGTCCCCAAACAGGGTCGGGTCTGGGTTCTGGGCAATCCTGGAGCGGAACTATACACTAGAACTGTGATTCTGTTTTAGACAAGGGATTCGGCAAAGGCAAAGCGGCTAGGGTTCCGTTGCCTGGTTATGCTTTGCATGGCCTTGAGCAAGCGGAGAGGCTGTTCCATTGGGATTGCGGCTGTAGGCCTGTAGCGATGACGGGGGAACCTGTCTGCGGTAATTCGGTAGGTGCGCAATCCGGCTTGAGCGCGTCTAAGCAAGTCTTCCCCGGGCGATTTGAATTGGCGCCATGGCTCCAAGGGGACCATGCGAGACCGGTCGTCCTTCGTCTTCCGGCTCGATCTCGAGCGTCTGTTCTTCCGCCGGGCGCAAGCAACGGGCCTTCAAGGCCATCCGCCGCGGAGCCACATCCACGAAATCGCACAGGGACTGCGGTGGGAAACGGCCCGCCTGGGTCGGGGCCTTCCAACAGGAGGTTATGGCTACCAGATCGACTTCGCTGATTTCCAATTGCCTGTTTTCCAAGAGCGCCAGGAGCAAGTGCGGGGGACCGGCAACAATCGCCTGCCGCCCCGGATAGGCCAGGGGCCATGGGATACCGCTATCAATCGATGTAGAAGAAGAGAACATCCTTCCAGGTACGGCCTTGGTCCCATTCCTCGCCCGGGCACATGGATTCCTGGGTGTCGAGTTCCTTGTGTCCTTTGATGTCTTCCAAGTTGAGGAAATGTTCCCTCATGAGCCAGCTGATCAACGCGCCGGCTTGCTTCAATTGGTCGGACGTGGGATGGACGGTGTCCGTGAACTTGCCGGCCAGTCCAAGGGAAATGAAGTGTTCGTTGTCTCCTGCAGTGCCATGACAGACTTCCTCCAAATCGGTGATTTGATCGATCTGGCCGTCGGGATGAATAAAGAAGTGATATGGAAGACCATGGAAGGACGAATCGTCGGCGCTTCGATCCAGTATCCAGGACTGTGCCAATTGCTCAGGGCCCACTATGCCTGGAGCGTCCGAGTGATGAATGCAGATGGCGCGTATGGCTTCCAACCGGCGTCGGACCGACTGCATCCGCGGGTGGCTGGGCATAGTTCCAATCTTGTTGACGATGCGAGGCGTTTTTTCAGCAAACGGAGGCTGTAAGGGCCTGCCCGCGGCCGCCGCTGGAGCGGGCAGCGTCGCCCTGGGAGAAACTGTTGCTGCGGGGGAATTCGTAGTCCGTTGGGATGACGCGGTGGGGAATTCCGGCGGGGTTCCTTGCTCGCTCCCCATGCGGTCTCGCAGCTGAGAGGCTTGCAGGAGGACTCTTTGCCGCCAGTCCTCCTTGTGCCACCACTGGTCCGTTCCGATGCGTACCGGCCGCGCGCCTGGCGTCTCGGGACTCAGGGCCGGCTCTCCTTCGTACGCCAAGCTGGCCAAGAGCAGACTACATCCCTGGGTTTGGGCTTCCGCCGGAAACTGGTGTTGGAAGTCTCCCAGCAGGCCAATGTGCAGAGCCTCGTTGTCGGGCGACTGCAGGAATTCGTCCGGTTCCGGACCCCGGCGAGTTTCGAAGATCTGCCCGTCGGGCGAAATCACAAAATGATAAAGAATATCTCCATACTGCAACGCATGGACGCGCCGGAGCTGGGCCACGGGAGCGGTACCCGTGTCCCCTGTGGCCCACAAGGCAAAGGAAGTCTTCTCGCTGTAGGCCTGCTCTAGTCCCTCGGACACGGCCGCATCCAAGTCCAAGGGTACCGGCATGACGGGAGTAGCGAAGGAGGGAATCGTCGGCGTCGGTTCGTCCGTAGACGCCTGGCGGATTTCCAGGTCCTTGGAGCTCTCTTCCACGGGAGCTGCTTCGAAAGGCAAGTCGACGGCTGTCAGTTCCAAGGGAATATGCGCCATGCCCAGCCGCTGCCACTGTTCGTGCATGGCGGCCTGTACTTCCTCCAGGCATTCTAGGGACAACCCGCCCAAGGGCGGCTTGCCGTCCACCGAATCCATGCCGATTTCCCATACGTGGGACAAGCCAAAAGGATTCAGGTCCCGCAGGATGGTGGCACAGCACTGGGCAGCCCGCAGCAATTTCGCGCGGGCCTGCGCCTGGGATTGGGCCCGACCTTCCAGACCCAACACAATGGCTGGCGCCAGATTGCGGGAGTACGAAAGTGGCGCCGTGCTCAGAGGCAGCACTTGGTAGACGGCCCCTGCATCCTCCAGGACATAGTGCATCGGCATGCCTTCGAGGCCCAACTCCCGAAAGTGGTCGAGATGGGCATCCATGGCGGCAGTAGCGGGCAACCCGGTCTCTATGAACACGATACGACTCAGGGAGGTAAGGAGCCGTGCGGCGCTGTTGTGCTTTCCCGGCGGGAAAAAGGCCGTCAGATCCACGATGTCGAAATCTACCGGCGGCGCAGGCACCGCCTCGGGCTGCTCCCGGGCCGGACGCTCCGCGACGGTATCCGCTTCCATGATAGATACGGGGGGAACATCGGGAACCTCGAGTTCCGCAGGCAGTACGGTTTCTGCAGACGACAGCCTGGAACCCGATGCCGAAGGGTTTGGTGTTTCGGGCGCAGGCTGTTCCGGAGCCGGCGGCTCGGGTTCGTCGTCGGCCGTGGCAACTGCGGTCGTTGCTTCCGCGGGCGCGGCATCCTGGACGGCAACGGTGCAGACGAAGGCCCCGTCCCATTCCGTGGCCGACCAGACGAACTGGGTCTTGACGATGCCTATCGACAGCCGATATTCTCCCCGCGTCGGCGGGGACGCCAATTCGAATTGGCAGGTCAGGGCAGCTCCTATGCCGACATCCTCAGGCAAGGGATAACGCAGCTCGGCGGTCGGCATTTCCGGCGTGGCGTGGTCGCCGACCGCCTGAAAGGCAACGGCCAGCCGTACGGGGTCGTCCCCGCTGCAGAACAGCCGCTGCTCGGTAGTGTTCGAAAACGTGACCGCGATTTTCGTATGCGTGCCTGCGGTTATCTGTTCCGGAATCGTCACCCGTTCCCAAACGACCTCGCACAAAGTGGATTTGAGAGCCCGGTCGACCAGCATATGCAATGTGTCTCGGATGTCCGTCAGCAGATGACTCTTGCCGCGGATGGCCCACGGCGAATCCGTCTCCCACTGAAATAGAGACAGACAGCGCACGGGAGAATGGGTATGGGCCCTGTTGTAATCGTCGATCAACTCGCAAGCCTTGAAGACCCAACCGTCGTTGGCGTCCAGCCAGGGCTGCAGTTGGGACGTCTCGGTGATGAAGAGCGGCAATCTTTGGTGCTGCGGCGGTACGGCGGCAACGAAGTCTTCGAAGCAGCGAAAACCTGCTCTGTAACCTCCAAAAGGGAACGCCAGTTTCCGATCCGACAGGAGGTGTTCCGGATCCGGTCCCAGGGTAGCCGTGTGCAGGGCAAAGCCTTCGCACTGGCCTCCCTGTAGGGCCGAGGCGATGGTCGTAAAGTAGCGGATCCAGTCTCCGCTGGGATTGTCCGGATCTTTGGCGTCGGTGTTCCAAGGCGCCACTGCCCCCACCAGCACTAGGTCCTGTTCATGTCCCGGCAGCGTCTTGATGCACTCACGCACTTGAATGTAGCAGTCGACATAGTGGGAAGGAGAGATCGGAAAGTGTCCTTCCTGAATTTCGGCGGCAGGGGTCTTGAACAACAACGGGTAGCGATCCGGCCGATAACGCGGCTCCATGACTTGGTGCCCACTTGCTCTGGGCGTTATGCTCTCGGCCCGCTGGCCGGTGAGCGGCCACTTGGCGACTGTGTTCATTTCGTTGCCGACGACCCAGACGTGGCACCCGGAACTGACTTCCACATAGTGCCGACAGCGTTGCAGGAACGGCTTGATCAACCCCGGCGCGGGTATGGTGCCGCCTTCGCCGTGATCCCATTCCAGACAGCAGATCACCCCCACATCGACGTCGGAAAACTGCCGAAAATCGTCGCCGCTGTAGACCTGGGCGGCACGGGCCATGCTGCGATTGAAGACCACCCATCCGGGCAACATGTCCAGTTGGGCGCTGAGGGCTTGGACGCCGTCGGAGCCGGGATTGACCAAGCCCAGAATGTGGGGCCAAGTACGGGGCATCAGGATGTCGCTTCGAGATCTGTGGGGCAGCCGGGACCTTAGGGGGTGACCGGCAGAAAGCCCAGCGATTGCTGGATGCCCAAGGCCTCGCAGTGGGTGCGTATGGCCTCTACGATGCGTCCATGTTGCGGTCCGTTGGAGGCGGCGAAGCCATGGGTAAGTCGGATGTCGGCTTGATTGAATTGCAGGGGACGCCCCCAGCAGTCGGTCAGCTGGGCGCCGGCCCCCAACAGCACGGCGGCCGGCGCACACAGGTCCCATTCCTTCATGCCCAGGGCCGCAAAGAAGTAGCAATCGGCGCCTTGCTCCGCGACCAAGGCCGCCTTCAGGCCGGCGCTGCCCATGCGTACACGGCGGGCAAAGCCCAAGTCGTCGACGATCTCCGCCATGAACGGAGTCAAGTGGCGCCGGGACAGGGCGACCGGCATTTCCGGAAACCGAAAGCGGGCGCTGACCTCGAGCGCCGTGGTGTGGCCGTGTTCGACGCGAAACGCGCCGTAGCCGGGCAGCCCCACGTACAGCCGACCGGAACCCGGTTGCAAGAGGACTCCCAGTCGGGGCGCTCCGGCTATGCTCAGGCCGATCATGATGACGAATTCCAGAATCCCCTCGATGAATTCCTGGGTGCCGTCCACGGGATCCACGATCCAAACCCGTTCCTGACTTAGACGGCGGAAGTCGTCGGCGGCTTCCTCGGACAGGATGCCGTCCCGCGGAAAGGCCTGCTGCAGCACGCGGGTGACGACTGCCTGGCACTCTTGGTCGGCCTGGGTAACGGGTTCGTGGCCGCTCTTGTATTCGACCTGCCCCTCCTTGCGGAAGTACTGCAGGACTTTGGGACAGGCGGCCCGAGCCGCCGCCACGGCGACTTCGACCTCACGCCATAGAGGGCATGAGGCCGGCAATGGGAGGGGTTGCATGAACGGAAAGCAGCGATGTCCCATGCTGCGCGGTGCGCAGCCGTATTTGCATTGCCCTTCATTATAGTGACTTTTGCCTGCAGAGAGCCCTTCCCGCCTGTGTCGCGCGTTTCCCGCCGCGTTACCCTCCCGCGCTGCCCGGGCCGTTTGGCCTTCCGCCGCCCGCGGCGGCCGTTGGCTATAATGGGGAATCTGCTATGTCTCTCGTGATCCGGCCGGTTGCGCGCCTGTCCGCTGGGGCGGTCTCGCCGATCGGCAAAGCCATACGCGTCGTTGCCCCATGGGATTGAAACAATCCATACCGAGTCGCCGGGCCTTTCTGCAGGCCGCGGCGGCAGGCGTCTCGCTCACTGTCTTGGCAGCCTGCGGCTCCGGGCGGAACCCTCTCAGCCGCTTTAGAGCTCCGCCCACTCCGGAGGTACGGAATCTCCGCTTTCTCATCGCTTCCGAATATCAGTTTCTGTACGAAGTGGTCAATCTAGAACGGCCTTGGGCCGAATTTCGCCCGTATTGGCCCTTGCAATTCGTGGAAGAGGGTTTGGATAATCTGCCGGAGACGGCAGCCCGCGACGCGGCGGCGGGTCAGAGCTCTTTCGACGGCATTTTGGCCGTCTCGTTTCCCCTGGAATCAGGGGCGTGGCTGCAGGAGGAACTTCTGCAGCCGTGGGAGCAGTACATAGCAGACAGCAGCGTAGCCGGAGCTGAACAGGTCACCGCGGCGCTGCCGGCCTCAATCCGGAATCTGGTCAGCGACCGGGGCCAGGTCATGGGGTTGCCGATCACGGCGAGCTCCATATCGCTGGCCTGGTTACGAGAGCCTTTGGCCGCGGCAGGCGTCACGGAGCCTCCGATTTCGTGGGACGAAGCCTGGACGGCGGCCCGGGCTCTGCAGGATACCTCCACGCTCTTGCCCTTTGACCGCCTGTTCAGTCCATTGGGCGATCTGGTGGCCATGATCTGGGGCGCGAAGGCCGACCCCTACTCCGTAGAAGGCACCATCGATTGGGAAAGCGAAGAGGCCGTCTGGGCCCTGCAATGGCTGCAAGACATGGTGGGCGCCGAACTCATGCCGGAACAGGAACGGGGCGTCGATGCCTGGATGGGAGGACGGACGGGGATGATACTGGGCGTGGATCTGCACAGCTCCCTGACCAAGTTCAATTTGGGCCCCGACGCCGCGGCAGCAGGCCGGAATCTGCGCCTGGATCCCGGTCTGCCCCAGGCCGGTACGCCGTTTTGGGTACAGGCCATGACCGTTTCGCGCTTCGCCCTGAATCCGCAGGGAGTCGCCGACTTCGGTCTGTGGTGGCTGGGACCAGACAACGTGGCGTATCAGAGACGGATCGCGGACTATGCGCCCAAGCCGGCATACGCCTACGTGTATGCCGATCCCTTGATGGCCGGGACCGAATACGACTGGCAACGGCAGGCGATGTCCGACATTGCCGAATCCGTGCCCCTCCCCCAGTATCCCCTTTTCAGTGCGGAGACGGATATCATAGGCGCCTGGACGGCCCGCGCCTTGGATTGGAACGAAGGCCTGTCCGCGCGGGAGGCGCTGAAGGCGGCGATGTCCGAGGTGCGTACGCTCCACGCTACGGGTCTGTAGGCATCCCCCGGGACGACGGGTACTCCCGGTACCCCTGGCGCTCTCGGCCGACGGCAGGCTGCGCTGTCCGTAATTGATCGCTTTACGTTGCAAAGGGCACCTATGGCTACTGTCTCCCCTTACGGTTCTTGGCAATCCCCCTTCACGTCCGATACGCTGGTGGACCGCATGGTACGCCTCTCCGACGTGAAATTGGTGAACGAGGAGGTGTATTGGGTAGAGCAGCGCCCTGCGGAAGCGGGCCGCTGCGTCCTCATGCGCCGGAATCGGCGCGGCAAATCCCAAAATCTGATCCCCAGGCCCTTCAGCGCCCGCACCCTCGTGCACGAGATGGGCGGGGCTCCCTTCGGCGTCGTCGACCAGGATGTGCTCTTTGTGAACATGGCCGATCAGCGCCTGCATCTGTGTGCGCGGGGCAAGACGTCGCCTTGGCTGCCGCAGAACGCGTGCCGGTATGCCGACTTTGCTGTGCGGCCCCAGACCCGACAGTTGGTGGCTGTGCGGGAAGACCATTCGGTCCCCAACGTAGAGCCTACCAATTGCCTGGTGCTGTTGGATTTGGCATGGGTGGGTACCGAGGTGGTGCTCGCGTCGGGGCACGACTTTTATTCGTCGCCGGCGCTCAGCCCGGACGGGTCGCAAGTGGCATGGCTGTGCTGGAATCATCCGCACATGCCTTGGGACGAAACCGAATTGTGGGTGGCCGAGCTGGACGAAGACGGTTCGCCGCGCGACAGCCGCCGTCTGATTGCCCAGCCCGGCGTCTCGCTGTATCAACCGCAATGGTCTCCGGATGGAGTCTTGCACGTGATTTCCGACGAAACCGGTTGGTGGAACCTATACGCGCTCTCCGATGCCGGCCCCCGGGCCTTGTGTCCGCAGGAGGCCGAATTTGGAGACCCCCAGTGGGTCTTGGGCCAGTCCAGCTATGCCTTCGTGGATGCGCGGCGCATTCTTTGCAAGTGGCACGCCGTAGACGGTCAGAAGCTGGGCATCCTCGATCTGCAGGATGGGGAGCTGACCGCGTTGGATACGCCTTATTCCGAATTCAGTTACGTCCGCGCCGAAGGCGCGCAGGCGGCATTTCTGGGCGCCAGTCCTACCCGCTTTCCGGAATTGGTACTCATGCATCTGGACAGTCTCGAGCGCAAGGTGGTGCGGCGCGCCCGCCTTGACGACATCGACGAGGCCTACGTGTCTCGGCCTAGGGCGATCGAATTCGAGACCGAAGGCGGCGAGCGCGCCCATGCCTTTTATTACCCGCCGTGCAATCCCGCTTTCCGCGCCCCGGACGGAGAATTGCCGCCGCTGCTGGTCAAGAGCCATGGAGGACCCTCTTCGGCTTCTTCCGCGTCCTTGAACTTGGAAATCCAATACTGGACCAGTCGGGGCTTCGCAGTCGTAGACGTGAATTATCGAGGCAGCACGGGATACGGCACGGCCTATCGCCGCCGCTTGGTCGGCCACTGGGGACTGCTCGATGTGCAAGACAGCGTCCACGCCGCCCGCTACCTGGTTTTGCAAGGACTGGCCGATCCGCAGCGCCAGGCCGTCATGGGCGGGAGCGCCGGCGGGTTCACGACGTTGGCTTGCTTGGCCTTCACGGACCAGTTTCAGGCCGGAATGAGCCGGTACGGCATAGGCGATCTGAGCGCTCTGGCCCGGGACACGCACAAATTCGAGTCGAGATACTTGGATTCGCTGATTGGCCCTTATCCCGCCGAGGCCGCCGTCTATGCCCAGCGGTCCCCGTTGTATGCCGCCCCACAGATAACTTGTCCCGTGCTGTTCCTGCAGGGCTTGGAAGACAAAATAGTACCTCCCAATCAGGCCGAACGCATGGTGTCGGCCCTGAAACAGAACGGCGTGCCCGTGGCCTATGTGGCCTTTCCCGAGGAACAACACGGCTTCCGGCAGGCCGCCAACATCAAGACCGCGATGGAAGCCGAAGAATATTTTCTGTCCCAGATCTTCGGTATTGAACCGGCGGTCTCTGCCCGGGCCGTCGCTATCGCTAATTGGCCGCCGGCCGGCGCCTGAGCGCAGGCGCCTTACCCGGCCGCCTGGGCGCCGATTCGCCGCCGGGCGGCCGTCCACGCCTGGTTCAGATCCTCTTCGTTGCGGAACATTTGTACCGTTCGCACGAACTCTCCCAGATCGGCGGACCAAGCCCGCAGTTCTTCCATTTTGGGCCCGATGTCGCTGGCGCTTCCGGGGCGGGTGGCGTAAGTGCCGTGAAAGGCGAAGAAGGCTTGATTCAGTTTGCGCAGATTGTAACCTTCCGCATTGATATAGAGACGTCGCCGTTCCATGTAGGCTTCGGCTTCTGCCACCAGACCCGCCGCCAACAGCGTGTCTACCGTCGACCGCGTCTTGTGCATCGCTGTCGGAAAGTCGAAGGCTGCCGGCGCGCTTTCCGCCGCCGGCGCGGCGTCGTGCAGGGGCGACACCCACAGATCCCGGTAATGACGCAGCATGAGGTGCTGGGCGATCTCTTCGCCCACAATGGTGGCCGCGGTTTCGTTCAAAGTGCGATGGGAGGTCGACTTCAGGTATCGGATCCCCAAAGGCCGGAGAGTCAGGTAGTTGTGAAACCATTCGTGTGCCACATAGTCGAAGAGTGTTTGCAGCTCCAGACGAGGGTTCACGGTCGTGGGATACGTGGCGACTCCGCCCAGAGGTTCCACGAGGGCGCTCAGATTCTGCTGGGCCAGCGCGTAGGCTTCGAATTCTTCGATCTCGGACAGGGGGGTGGTTTCCCGCAGGAAATAGGAGGCTATGGGCCGAATCACTGCACGGGGACTGAAGGTGATCACCAGGGGGGGCCGAGCCAAGCGAAACCAGACCGGGGGTACAGGGATGCCGGCGGCAATTCCTGCGCGGCTCAGTTCGGCGGACACCTCCCTCTGGACCGCCCTTTCAAATGCCCACTGGTGGGCGCGCTGAAACGTCAGAGCCCGCCGGTATGCCGTCTGTGCCTCTGCCATGCCCAGAGGGTCCTGCAACGCAAATGCCAGCCGATACGCGACTGCGCCCTCCCGCATTGTCTGCTGTTGTCGGGCATATGCGCGGATCAGGCGGCGGTCCTCCGCCCTGGTGGTCGCGCGCCAAGACTGCCACACATCGCGGCGGAACACATGCCTGAGGGCATCCCGCTGGAAGTCTCGGAGCGTGTAGTGATAGGGCTCCAAATTGGCGAGGAGCGGCGC
>DAOUKB010000127.1:0-6414 GCA_034421855.1 Anaerolineales bacterium | reverse complement strand
CCAATGCCTTGGTGGCGGGCGACGATCCCATCGCTTTGCTGGACGCCGTACTGCCCCGGGTCGTCACCATGCACGCCAGCGACAGATATCTGACCGCGGGCACGAAGCTGGAAGCCCTGCGGGCGCAAGACGGCAGCATAGGCTATCTGGACGCGCTCCAGCACGGCGTGACCGGTCAGGGCCTGAACGACTACGATGCGATCTTCAGGCGTTTGGCGGGGCGGAACTTCACGGGCTGGGTAAGCATCGAGGACGGCTTGGACGGCATGGAGGAAATGAAACAGAGTGTGGAGTTCCTCAAGCAAATGCGTGCGCAGTACTTCGATTGACGCCCTGACCAACAACACGACAAGGAACGGCATGGAAGCGCTAGTCAAGTACGGCACCGGAGACAAGGAAGTCGAGCTTCGGCGCGTGGACGAACCCACCGGAGCTGCGGACCGGGTGGTGATCGGCGTCAAGGCCGCCGGCGTATGCGGCAGCGACGTACATCTGTGGCGCAACCAGCAGAGCTGGGACATCATCCTGCCGCTGGTCTTGGGCCACGAATTCAGCGGCGAGATCGTGGATGTGGGCCGAGACGTGCAAGGCTTCGGCGTAGGGGACCGCGTCGCCTGCGAAACCGCGGCCGCGGTCTGCGGGCGGTGCACCTACTGCCTGAGCGGCAACTACAACATGTGTCCCGGCCGCTTGGGATACGGAGCTCTGACGCACGGGGCCTTCACCGCGTACGTCGAGGCCCGCCCGGAAATCCTGCACCGGGTCCCGGATCGTGTCACGTATGCACAAGCGGCCTTGACGGAGCCGGGGTGCGTAGCCTACAACGCGTTGATGGAAAAGACGACCATACGCCCCGGCGACTTGGTGGTCGTGCAGGGACCGGGTCCCATCGGCATCATGGCGCTGCAGGTGGCCCGCATCCGCGGGGCCGGTACTCTGGTGGTCTTGGGCACCAGAGCCGACGCACAGCGCTTGGAAGTGGCCATGGAGCTGGGCGCGGATCACGTCCTGAACATCGAAGAGGAAGATCCCCAGGCCTTGATCGGGGAGCTGGGCGACGGGGCCGGCGCGGACCTGATTGTCGACTGCACCGGCGTCAGCCGCGCCTTGCGACAGGGCATGGCGTTGGCCCGTCCCAACGGCCAGATCACCAAGATCGGCTGGGGGCCCCAGCCTCTCGACTTCAACCTGGACCCTTTGGTCCAGAAGGCAATTCGGTTGCAGGGCGCCTTCAGCCACACGTATGCCACGTGGGAACGGGTGCTGAGACTACTGGAGACCGGTCAAATCGACTTGGGGCCGGTGATAGGCGGGGTTTACGCCTTGCACCAGTGGCATACGGCCTTTGAACGCATGGAATCAGGACACAGCGTAAAGTCGGTCCTGACTTGGAATTAGCCGTTGTCGTACGGAATGCAGGAATAGAAGCCGTGTCGGTCGGTGCTGTCCCCCTAATTCAGGTTTCCTTGGACGTAACCACCATTCCCGAAGCTCTGGAGATGGCGCATGCTGCCCACGCGGCGGGCGTAGACTGGCTGGAAGCGGGTACGCCTCTGATTTTGGCGGAGGGCCTGCACGGGATCCGCGCGCTGCGGGAAGCCTTTCCCGCAGTGCCCTTGGTCGCGGATTTGAAGACCATGGACGGGGCCGGTCTGGAAGGCGAGATGATGTTCCAGGCCGGGGCCGACATGGTGGTGGTGATGGGACAGGCGCACGACGCCAGTATCATCGCGCAGGTGGAGATGGCGCGCCGGTACGACCGAAAGGTCATGTGCGACGTGATGCTGTGTCCAGACAAACCAGGTCGGGCCCGGCGGGCCGAAGCCCTGGGCGTGGATTACATCATCGTGCATACCGGCTTCGACGAGCGGAATCTGGAACCGGCCAGATCGCCGTTGGAGGACTTGGGTCCTGTGGTCGAGGCGGTTTCCATCCCGGTGCAGGCCGTGGGCGGTCTGAGCGTGGAGCAGGCTCTGGACACCTTGGACATGGGCGCAGAGATCGTCGTGTTCGGGGCGCCGCTGGTGATTGCCGGCGATGCCTTCCGGGCCAGTGCGGACAATTTTGGGGATCTTATGCAGGAAATAGTGGCCCGGGTCAAGGGATAGCATTCCCGGAACTCGAGGCGGTCCCGACTTCAGGAGCAAAGCGATGCAGTTGTTAGAGCAAATTCAGGAACTGAACTTTCCCGCGCCGCTTCCCGACAAGATGCTGAAGGTGCGCCAGATCTTCGATGCCGGCAAAGTGGAAGACGTGCCCGGCCGTGTCCATGCGGCCTGGACCGAAAGCGGCGTCTCCGCGCGCATGAAGCCGGGAGCCGTAGTGGGCTTGGGCGTCGGCAGCCGCGGCATCGCCAACCTTCCGGCGTTGGCCAAAGCCAGCGTGGATTGGCTGCGGGCACACGGCTTCCAACCCTTTGTGTTTCCGGCCATGGGCAGCCATGGCGGAGCGACGGCCGACGGGCAAAAGCTGATGATGGCGGAGTTGGGCGTGACGGCCCAAAGCGTAGGGTGCGAGATCGAGGCCACCATGGAGGTCAGCTCCATTGGCGAGATCGAGGACGGACCCGTGCTGTTTCAGGGCGTGGAGTCCATGGCCGCGGACCACTGCGTATTGATTAGCCGCATCAAGCCGCATACCGACTTCCGGGGCACCCTGGAAAGCGGTCCTTCCAAGATGGCGGTGATCGGCTTGGGCAAGCAGCATGGAGCTTCGGTCATGCATGCCGGCGGCGGAGAGAGCTTTCAGAAATTCCTGGCCCCCGCGGCCCGTATATACGAACAGAAAACGAACTTGATCGGTGCACTTTGTCCGCTGGAAAACGCCTACGACCAAACCGCCCGCATTGAATTCCTGAGCGATCGGGAAATCGGTACGGCCTGCGAGGCGGAATTGCTGGTCGAAGCCAAGGAGTTGCTGGCCAGTCTGCCCTTTGCCGCCATCGACATCTTGGTCGTCAAGGAACTGGGCAAGAACATCAGCGGCACGGGCATGGACACCAATGTCGTGAGCAGGCTGATGATTCCACGGCAGCCGGAAGCGTTCGGCGCAGTGGATGTGGGTTTGATTGCGGTCCTGGACCTGACTCCCGAAACCCACGGCAACGTGGCAGGACTGGGACTGGCCAATGTCACTACGGCCCGGGTAGCCGAAAAAATCGATTGGGTAGCCACGTACACCAATGCGATCACTTCGGGCATCTTCGGCATGTTCAGAGTGCATTTGCCCATTACCATGCCGGCCGACGAACAGTCCCTGCAGGTTGCGATCAGAGGCTGTGCCAGACCGCCGGCAGAGGCGCGTATGGTCTTCATACAGAACACGTTGTTGGTCGACGAGTTCTACGCCAGTCCGAGCCTACGGGAGGAAATAGAGGCCCATCCGCGGCTGTCCATTGCCGACGAACTGCCGCTTTCCTTCTCGAATGACGGGGTAATGGCCAGCCCTTGGCAGTTGAGTTAGATTTGCTCGGGACAGGCCGTGCCCATGCAGCCGCGGGTCGCTCGACGACCCGACGGGTGCCGACGGCCGTTTGCGTGGAGTTTGGGCCGATCCGTCCCTGCAGAGGGGACGTCGAGAGGCATTCCAGGGACGACCGGCGGATTTTGGGTAGGCATGCCCTGCCCCAGCTCGGCTCCTGTTTCCTGATTGGATAATGCACAAGAAGAGAGAGGAAGCCGTTCTATGCAGCTCGAAGACAAAGTAGTCCTGATTACCGGTTCCACTACCGGCATCGGCGAGGCTTCGGCGCGCGCCTGCGTTGCCGAAGGCGCTTCCGTCATGATCCACGGGCGTAGAGAAGACGCCGCCCGCGCGCTGGCCCAGGAATTGGGAGCCCGAGCCAGTTTCGTCGTGGGAGACGTAGTCGACCCTGCAGTCTGCACCCGTATCGTGGAGACCACCGTTGCCACGTTCGGGCGCATCGACGCAGTGGCCAACAACGCCGCCAGAACCTCGCGGGCCACGTTGGACGAGACCGACGCCGCGACCTTCGACCAGCACTATCACACCAATCTGCGGGCGCCGCTGCTGATCATTCGGCAGGCGGTCCGACACTTCCGCAACCAGGGCGAGGGCACGGTGGTGAATATTGGTTCCATCAACGCTTGGTCGGGGCAAGCGGATCTGCTGCCTTACTCCGCTTCCAAGGGAGGACTGCAGACCCTGACCCGAAATCTCGCGAACGGGCTTGCCGCGGAACGCATTCGGGTCAACCAGTTGAACGTGGGCTGGTGTACTTCGCCCAACGAGATCGCCCTCAAGATTGCGGAAGGACTGCCCGCGGATTGGTACGAGAACGTTCCCCAGGATTTTGCTCCCAGCGGTAGGCTTTTGACTCCGGAAGAGGTGGCTGCGCACGTGGTCTTCTGGCTGTCTCCGGCCTCCCAACCCGCCAACGGATGCGTCTATGAACTGGAACAGTTCTGCATTCTCGGCCGCAGCGTCGAAAGAGAATGGAATTGAAGTCGTTCCTCTGAGCGTGTACAGGCTTTTCGGCAAAGCAACAACCACAGGATTTGCACATCCCGACTTGTTCGGTTTCAATAATCGGCAGCACACCACGCTTTTGTTCGTCTTTACGCTTCGTGTATGCACGCTGCCGCGGGCCGGAAAGCACCTTAGTCGAGTTGGTATTCAGGTTGTCTTGACGCGAGTTTCGTTTCCATGACCATCCTTGCCGAGGATAAGAACCATACCCTAGTTGCGCGCGAGGCGCCTTGGCGCTTTGACGAGACCGGCGACATCAGCCGCGGCGTAACGGACGACTCCGCCCGCAAACACTTCAATACCGCCCAGACCCTTCGGGAAATCTGTCAGAATTCCTTGGATGCACTCGACCAGGGCAAAAAAGTCCCCGTACATGTAGAGTTTTCGGTCATCCAGGTCAAGAGCACAGACTTCAATGCGCAAGATTTACGCGAGCATATGCTGGCGTGTGCCGAAGCTACACGGAATTGCGCTCCCCACGCCGACTACGTGAAAGCGGCGGAAATCCTGCGCCAACCCGAAATTTCCGTCCTGAAGATCACAGACCGCAACACTTCGGGGCTGACTACCGACAAATGGGCGGCCTTGGTGGATGAAGCCGGCCGGCCGGCCAAAGACAGCCCTTACGCGGGGGGTTCCTTTGGTACCGGCAAGAATGCCGTACTCAATCTGTCCGCCCTGCGCACGGTGGTTTACAGTACTCTGCACATGGGCAAGGACGCCCGCCGGGCTGGTCGTTCGGGTCGCGTAGAGTGGATGAAGGGGCGCACGGTATTGTGCAACCATGGTCCATGGCGTCATGAAGGGGCTTGGGGCTTGGGCTCCAAGGCCGCCCCCTTTGCCACTACGCAGATTCCCGACGTCTTCCGCTTGACGCACCAAGGCACGGGTGTATATGCCTTGGGGTTTCAGCCTTACGGCCATTGGCAACAAGACATGATCGAGGCTGTTTGCGACAGCTTCTTCTGTGCGGTGCACGAGCGCAAACTGACGGTCACGATAGACGGTATGCGGATTGACCACGACAATATCGACCAGCACCTCAGGCCGGCCTCCCATGTCCGTTTCTACCTGCAGGCTCTGCGTCAGGAGGGTAGCCAAACCGCCTCTCATCCCCCCTTGGAAGAGTTGCAGGTACACGTAGGGAGCGCTGCCGATGCCCCCAATCGCGTAGCCTACGTCAATACCATGGGCATGCTCATTACAGAATCCAAGTGGGTCAAAAAGTCCAATCCGTTCCATGTCAGACCGGCCTTGCAGGCGGCGGCCGGCTTTGTGGCGGTGGTGCGGGCTCCCCGAGGCGACCGCTTTCTCCGTTATATGGAAAACCCGTCTCACAACGAATTGTCTCTGGACAATCTGCGGCGACATCCCGAAGGCCAAGACCATCTCGAGGCCATGCAGAAGGTGTTTGGTCCCCTACGTCAGGAAATCAAACGGATCGTGGAAAACGCCTTGGACGTGGAAGTGAGCGCTGCCGTTTCCCCGTTACACGAGTTGGGGCTGCAACTGGAGCTCTTGAGCACTGAGCAAGAAGGCAATGTCCTTCTGAACAGTCAAGAACAAAGCGGTATACAGGCGCCTGATCCCCAGCATGACACCGGAGGGAGACGAGATCGTAAAGGCAAACGCAGGGGTGGTAGGACAACCGACGGTACGACGGACACTGCCACCACGGTAGACGACCGTGGCAAAGGCCGTCTGCCGGCCCTTAGACCGATTCGTCCCGATGTGATGCGGCCGCGGTGTCTGTATGTGGGTCCTCGCACACGGCGCGTGTTCCTGAACGCGTCTCAGAACATGACGGTACGGTTAGTGCTGGCCGGCGAAACTCGCAGTGACAGCGATGCAGTTCGTATCGAGAGTGCTGAATTGGAACAAGGTCAGGCCGAGTTGCATGCTAATGCAGACGGAACTCTGCATATA
>DAOUKB010000126.1:0-21469 GCA_034421855.1 Anaerolineales bacterium | reverse complement strand
ACTGGGGAGCCGGGCAGCAGGATGCCCGTCATCGGGACCTCAGACTGTACGTTGAATTCGGCCCACCGGTCCGGGGTGTCGTATTCCGCCGACAACCAACCCCGATCCACCAGCACCGCCGGGCCGTCCGGGAGCTGCAACGGGGTTACCAAATGCGGACCGGCATCCATGCGATCCTTGGGACCTACCCACACAAATTGATGCTCGAAATCAAAAGTGCCTACTGCTACCGCCTGTCGGTACAGCACGTCTTCGACCGGTTCGGCGGCACCACCGGTCAAGGGCAGGGTCAAGGGATCCCGGGCTAGTTGCCGGGTCAGCTGCTGCTGCTCCATGCGCCGCAACTGGTATCGCTGAAACTGCCAATGGGCCAGCCATAGGTTCATGCCGACGAGGCAGCCTACCAAGACCGTCCAGAGCCAGCGCCGGCCCCTGAACAGAGCCTGCCAAGAAAACCCCCATTCCCAGGAAGCCAAATCAGGCAGGCGTGCGGCGAAATTGGACATGCGACCCAAGGGCTGTGGCGGCGATTGCGACGTTGCTCGACTGGCGGCCTGCGTCTCGGCAAAAAACTGGGTTCCGACTGTCACGGAAAGACCTACAGGCAGCCCGTTGCCCGTATCCTCGAGGCGGAATCATACCAACAGTTCCGAGCGGAAAGCGGAACTTTTCCGTGCCTTTGCTGCGGAGCCGCCAAGTTCTCTGTGCCGATCTGCGGTTCTGCACGGTCAATTACGTGGAAAACGGAGCAAAAGAGACTAGACTCTGGCGCGCGGCAATGCATGAGTTCCCATGGCTACCCCCCTTCCCCGTTCGCTTCGTCTCCCCGACTTCGATCTGCGCCAGATCCGAGGAGTATCCCAGGCGCGGGCTCTCTACCGATTTATTGCAGGCTATCGGGCCGTCTATCTGGCCGCGCTGGTGGCGCTGGCGATAGCCGGCTTTGCCCGCTCCCAGTTCGCCACGGTCATCCGCCTTTTCACCGACGACGTGCTGCTGGCACAGAATTTCGCGGACCTGCATTGGTATGGACTGGCCTTCCTGGGCCTGGCGGCCGTTGCCGGCGCCTGCACCTTTTGGGGCGGCCGCCAGGCCGCACGCACCGCGGAAGGTGCCGTCCGCCGGTTGCGGGTCTTCCTCTACGACCATTTGCAGCATTTGCCCTTTGCCTGTCACGACCGCATGCAGTCGGGCGAGTTGATTCAACGTTCCAGTTCCGACGTGGAGGAAATACGCCGGTTGCTGGCCGAGCACTTTACGGGCGTAGGGCGGATCTTGACTATCTCGTCCATGTCCTTCGTAGCCATGTTCAATCTGCATGCCCGTCTGGCGTTGGTCTCCGCCATCGTAATTCCGGTCTCGGTCTTCTTGTCCACCCGCTTCTG
Source organism: Anaerolineales bacterium (assembly GCA_034421855.1). Classification (GTDB taxonomy): domain Bacteria; phylum Chloroflexota; class Anaerolineae; order Caldilineales; family Caldilineaceae; genus Bin34. The sequence continues at coordinate 20,084 of DAOUKB010000126.1, read as the reverse complement.
GCGCCATCTGTCGCAGATCTTCTTCGACTTTCAGGATCAGGAAGCCCGTCTCTCCTCCATGCTGCAGCAAAACCTGTACGGGGCGCGGGTGGTCCGGGCCTTTGCCCGCGAACGACACGAGATCAGCCGCTTCGAAGTCGCCAACGAGACCTTGCTGCGTCGCGGCAAACGGTTGGTGCGCTTTCACAACATCTACTGGCCCAGCATGGATATGCTGCTGGCCGCCCAGATGGTGGGGTCTCTGCTGTTGGGTTCCTGGATGGCCGTACAGGGAGAAATCTCGGTGGGGGCCTACTTGGCTTTCGTATCGCTGCTCAGTCTGATGCTCGGGCCCATCCGCCATCTGGGCCGCGTCTTCGCTCTCTCCGCCCAGTCCCTGGTGTCTCTGGGCCGCGTACGAGACATCATCGAGGAACGGCGCGAGCCGCTGCAGGCAGGCGACTACAGACCGGAGGGACCCCTGCGGGGCGACGTTCGGTACGAGCACGTCTCCTTCGCCTACGACGCTCCGGAACGCGATGCCGCGGAGATGCGCAATCCGCCCGCAGTGCTGCACGACATTTCGTTCACGGCGGAGGCGGGTCAGGTCGTAGCCATTCTGGGCTCCACGGGCTCAGGCAAGACTTCGGTCGTAAATCTGCTGCCCAGATTCTATGACGCCACCACCGGACACATCTATCTGGACGGAGTGGATCTGACCCGTTACCCGCGGGCCGTGCTGCGCCGCCATATCGGTATCGTGCAGCAGGAGCCTTTCCTCTTCGGTCGCACCGTTCGGGAGAACATCCGGTACGGATCCGAACGAGACGTGTCGGAAGCCGAGATCCGGAACGCGGCGCGCGCCGCCAACATCCACGACAACGTCATGGCCTTTCCCAAGGGCTACGACACCGTCGTGGGCGAGCAAGGCGTCACTCTTTCGGGAGGACAGAGACAGCGCCTGGCCATTGCCCGAACCATACTCAAAGATCCCGAGATCCTGATTCTGGACGACGCCACCAGCGCCGTGGACGCGGAGACCGAGCACTTCATTCGTGACGCTCTACAGCGGCTGATGCAGGGCCGGACCACCTTCGTCATCGCCCATCGCATCTCTTCCATCGCCACGGCGGACAAGATCTTGGTCATGGACGGCGGCCGTATTGTCCAAGCCGGCACGCACGACGAACTGGCAGCCCAGGCAGGACCGTACCGACAGGTTTTTCAATTGCAAACCAGCATCGAAACAGAACTCGCCGCGGAACTGGCGATGGTCGCCGCGACGTCCCCACCGCAGCCCAACGGGCAGGCTCCTGGGCTACATATGCCGAAGGACCAGGGATGAGCAGCAGCGCTCGCTTCGAAGAAGCCGAATATTCGACTGCGTTCAGCGGTCCCGCGCTGATGCGCTTATTGAAGCTGGTCCTGCACTACAGAGGGTACGTGACGGGCTACTTCTTCGGGGTGATCGGCCTGGTAATCATGGAGGGAACCCATATTTATCTGGGCAAGCGCATTGTGGACGAAGGCGTGATCCCGGGCGATTTCGCCCATGTGCAACATCTGGTGCTGCTGTGGGCTTTGGTCAGCGTGGGTCTGGCGGGCTTCGTGGCCCTTTTCATTTTCTGTGCCGGCTCGGTGGGACAAGCCATCAACTACGACCTGCGCAAGGCCATGTTCGGGCGGCTGCAGGAGTTGTCCCTTTCCTACTACGACAAGACGCCCGTAGGCTGGATCATGGCGCGGGCCACCTCGGATGCCCGCCGCGTCTCGGAACTGGTTTCCTTTGGGTTCTTGGATTTTTTCTGGGGAGCCGCCTCGGTAGTCGTCTTTCTCGGCTTCATGGTATGGCTGAACTGGCGGCTGGCGTTGGTCATGCTGTGCATCGTGCCGGTGATGGTCGGCGTGGCTCTGCTCTTTCAGAAGCACATTCTGGGCCAATGGCGGGATGTACGACGTCTCAATTCGCGCATCACGGGTTCCTACGCCGAAGGCATTCAAGGCGTGCGCGTCACCAAGTCGCTGGTCCGCGAAGACTCCAATCTGACGGAATTCAGCAGTCTGGCCACCCAGATGTACAGCGCCAGCTACAAGGCCGCTTGGCTCTCCGCCCTGTTCCTGCCCGTGATCCAGGTGGTCGCGGCGGTAGCCGTGAGTGCCGTAATTTACATGGGCGGCGATCAGTACGCCCAGGGCTTCATGACGGTCGGGTCCATTCAGGCCTTCATCCAGTATCTCTTCTGGATGCTCTTCCCCATCCAAGAAATGGCCCGGGTCTATGCCCAGATCCAACAGGCCGTGGCTTCCGGCGAGCGGATCTTTTCCCTGATCGACTCCATTCCGGAAATTCAGGATCAGCCGGGCGCCAGGTCCCGAGTGTCCCTCCGCGGCGACATCGAGTTCAAGCACGTCGACTTCGCCTACGAACCTGCCAATCCCGTGCTCCAAGACTTCACGCTGCACGTCCAGGAAGGTGAGACCGTAGCCTTGGTGGGTCCCACCGGGGCCGGCAAGAGCACCGTGGTGAATCTCCTGTGCCGTTTTTACGAACCGCAGGCCGGAACCATTGAAATCGCCGGCCACGAGGTGCGGGCCATGACCCTGCATGCGTTGCACAGCCGCATCGGCATGGTATTGCAGACTCCGTATCTCTTCGCCGGCAGTTTGATGGAGAATCTGCGGTATGGCCGCTTGGAGGCCACCGACACCGAGGTGCGGGAAGCCGCGGAACTGGTGGGCGCGGACGAGTTCATCCGTACCTTTCCGCACGGCTACGACACGGACGTCGGGGAAGGCGGTTCATTGCTGTCCGTGGGCCAGAAACAGCTGATCAGCATGGCCCGGGCCGTCTTGGCGAAGCCGGACATCTTCATCATGGACGAAGCCACCAGTTCCGTGGACACCATCACGGAAGCCAAGATCCAGGCGGCCATGCAGACTTTGCTCTTTACCACCACCAGTTTCGTGATCGCCCATCGGCTCTCCACCATTCGCAATGCGGACAAGATTCTGGTGATCCGCGACGGCGGCATTGCCGAGATGGGCAATCACGCCGAATTGATCCGGGCCCGCGGCTATTACTACGACCTGTACCGCAAGCAATACCGGGACGAAGTCAGCCGGGATACGGACCCCTTCTTCGGCTCCAAACTGACGTATGCCTGATCGGGGACGGCCTGGCCGGGGGAGCCGGCGGCCCTAACCGCGGGTCTTCACGCGCGCGTACAGAAAGGCGTCTTGGGGAGCCGCTCCGCGGCCGGCGTAACGCATGTAGTTCCGCAGGCGGCCTTCCCGTTCCATGCCCGACCGTTCCATGACGCGGGCCGAGGCCTGGTTGTCCACGTCGCAGTAGGCCTCTACGCGCCAGAACTCCGGCTGCTCCAGACACCAGTTGCTGAGCACGGTGAGAGCCTCGGTCATAATGCCTTGTCCCCAATAGGCACGGGCCAGTACATACCCCACGTCGACATTGTGGCCTTTGGGCCGCATGGAAATCATGCCGATGACCTGATCGACGTCCTGGAGCAAAATGCCGAAGGAAAAGTTGCGGCCGTCCCGCCACTGTTCATTGCATTCCTGCAGGAAGCGCCGTGTCGCATGGATGTCCCGGTGAGGTTCCCAAGGCAAGAACTGGGTCACTACTTCGTCCTGAGCGTAGTTGTTGAAAATGTCGTCTGCATCCACCACGCTGGATTTACGCAGGATGGTGCGCGGTCCCTGCAAGATGTCCGGAGGATAGAGATGTTCGGTGGTCTCGACTGCGTTGGGCATAGGCTACTCGTTGGGTCTGGTTCTGCACTACGGAGCCCGCAAGGGGGACCAGAGCAGACAAGCCTCCCGCCGCTGTGGAAGTCCCCGCCGTCCGGCCAGCCGCATTCCGAGGGGCCAAATCGCTATTCCGCCACGGCGTGAAAATCCATTTCCAGAATCATGGTGTCGGCTACCCAGGAGACCAGGGGCGGCATGGGCACGCTGATACCGTGATCTTCCAAGGCGATGGTGGCGGATCCCGTTCCGGTCAGTTCCGTTTCCGAACGGAACACGGCCGTCACCATGAAGGTTACGTCCGTATCGGTGTCCAACACCTGCAGAGGGCCCGTGACTTCCAGAGAAAATTCCTCGCCCACGGACACGCTGTCCGGCGCGTTGTCGAGGCGGGACGGTACAAAGACGATTTCCGGATGAAGATCGGTGTACAGTACGAAATTGCGGATGGCTCTGTTGCGTCGATTCGAATCCGTGACGAAAGTCGCCGCGTCGATCACGAGGGGATCAAATTGCGAGGCGCCGATCTGCTGGGGACTGGTGCGTAGCGAACCCGTTACCGCCGATGTCGTCCCGATCACCTCGGTATGCACTCCTGCCAGAGTCTCTTCGATGACGAAGCGTACTTCGGAGCTCTCGCCGACGATCGCAAATTCCCGCAGCTCTGCCGGAGCCGCGGGCGCGGTCTCCGCGGCGCTCTCTTCGGTGACCGCGGTCTCCATGGCGGCTTCCACTGCCGGATCCTCTGCTGCCTGTGTCGGGGATGCGGCTTCCCCCGTCTCCCCGGACTCCGTGGCCGGGGCGGCAGCCGACATGTCTGCAGGCATCTGGCAGGCAGCCAGCCCCAGACACAATACCCCGGCCAGCAGCAACCCGCTCAGGCCCCAGGCCCGTGACGTTCCGTTCAAACAGTGCAACATGCTCTTTTTTCCTCGATAATCTATCCCCATGCGCTCGACTGCGTGGGGTGCTGCAGGGACGACGGCGGCCGAGGCGAGAGAGACGAAGCCTCTCGAAACGCAGCCCTGCCCTATGCTACCGTCAGCATATTACCGTATTCGCAACCGGAATCACGTCAGTACTTCGTTCAGCAAGGGTCGTCCCGCCAACCCGGCCATCAGATTGTCCACGGAGCGGTTGAACATGCCGACCCGCGTCTGACGCGAGGCAGACCCCAGATGGGGCGTGATGATGACCTTGTCGTGGTGCACCAGAGGATGATCTCTGGGCAAGGGCTCCGGTTCGGTCACGTCCAGAGCGGCGCCGGCGATCTGTCCGGCCTCCAATGCCTGCAGCAAGCCGGCGTGATCGATCAAGCCGCCGCGGGCGATGTTGACTACAAACGCCGTAGGCTGCATGGCTTTGAATTCCGCGTAGCCCATGAAGCGGGTGGTTTCCGGCGTCATGGGGGTCGCCAGCAGCACGAAATCCGACCGCGCCAGCAACTCGGATTTGGAGACGTACGTGGCCTTGAGAGCCGTTTCGCGGGCCACGTCCACGCGGTTGCGGTTGTGATACAGCACCTGCATATCGAAGCCGCCGGCGCGCCGGGCCACCTCACTGCCGATAGCCCCCATGCCCAAGATGCCCAAGGTCTGACCGTGAACCTCGGAGCCGTGCAGTAGAGACGGGTCGAAATGCCGAAAATTCGGGCCGCGGGCGTAATCCACGCCCAGTTTCAGGTTGCGGGCTATGGCCATCAGCAACAGGAAGGCCATATCCGCAGTGGCGCCATCGACGAATCCGGGGGTGTTGCCTACGTGGACGTCACGCGCGCGGGCATCGGCAATCACGATGTGATCCACGCCGACGCCCATGTTGGAGATCACCCGGAGTTTGGGCATCTGGTCCATTACCGCGCCGTCCACCCGACCGTGACCGTAAACATAGAACCCTTCTATTTCGGCAATGCCGGGGGTGGTACCGTGCGGCACCCACATGGTGGTGTCGCAGCCGCGGTCATGCAGCACCTGCATCATTTCGGCGGTAATGGGCATATCCACCAACACGCGATAGCTCATGGTCAGCCTTCCTGTAGTCTCTTTTGGCGTACAACTCGGCAAAGCAATTCAGTTTCCCGTCGAAGCGGAGCTCCGGTATCCGTCCGGTCCCGCGGTCATGGGAGTGGCAAACGGCCAGGCGCCTGGACTGATCCCAAGACGTCCGCCGATACATACGCCCCCGGTCTGCACTCCACGCCCAGCGACAACGATACCGGAATTCCTGCTGCGCCATATGTGGCTCAAAGCCCATCCAGCCCCGCTTCTGGATCGGGAGTGAACGACGCGACGGCGTCGGACGGGGCAGAGGGCCCCATCGACCGGGCCTCGTTGCTGCCGCCTTCGATCTCGTTCCATGGGGGTTCGGGGCGCCCTGTCGGGGGTCCCGGACAGCCTTGCCGACCACCGACTGCCGTGCGGAACCGGTTTCCGCCTAAGCCAGAGTACAGATTAAAGGTGCATCAGGCGTCATGGTGACAGGCGCCGCGAAGATCAGACGGCCTGCAGATCCGATCTGCCAACTGGGAGCAGCATCGCCGACCTGTACTGCGGCGACCGCCGCGACCGACAGGACGCCCAGCCGAATTTCGGTCAAGGTCAGGTGGCCTTGCCTGACCTGCAGCGAGACCTTCCCGTCTTCCAGGGCAAATACGCCCCAGCCGGCATCCAGAGACCAGAGGCAGCGGAAAGGGGATCCGTCCCGCTGGATGGGGTCGAAACCTATCCATCCCTGCACCATGTCGAAGCTGAAGCCTGCGAAGGCAGGCAGCAAGGCATAGGCGGCCATGGACCGCGCATAGTTGCTGCCGCATTCGATCTCGTTCCACGGGTTGCGTTTCGCGCCGTCGTAGCGGTCTCGGATGGCTTCGACAGCCGTCATGCCTTCCGTCACCAGCCCAGTCTGGATCATGTGGATGGCCGCCGCGTATTCATAGCCGTTCTGAGTCTCTTGGGCGTAGGGCAGGGGGATGACCGGCCGCTTCTTGCCTTCGGGCCATACTGCGATCACGAGGCCGCCTTCGTCGTTGAGAGTATAGACCCGACAAGGGTTGTAGAGTTCTCGGCTGGAGGACTTGAAATTGTACCGAAACAGGGATTCGTGGGCTGTCCGGATCTGCTCCGGATCGAAGAGATCTCCCAGACCGTACAGATTGGCATGCCATTGAGCCAGCACCTGGTCGATTTCGCAGCCTTCGGCGATTTGGTACTTCAGTTCCCCGTACTCCGGAGCCCAATATGCCTCGCGTACCGTATCGCCGCGGAGCGTATCCGGACTGTCCAGGAAGGGAGACAGTACATCGGCATCCTGCAGATCCACCAACTGATGATAATACTCCCCATTGAAGAGATGAGCGTCGGTCCAGGCCCGGCCGCGTTCGAATATCTCCTGAAACAGCTCGGCATGTGGGGTGTCTCCCAGATGGGCCGCCATTTCCGCACCGGCTTTCAAAGCCCCCAAATAGAAACCGGTCAACCACGCGTTGGGACCGAACAATTCCATATCCAGCGTGTGGTGCTGGCGGCCCTGCAGGACTCCGGTCTGATCCGGATCCCATTGGTCTTCGTTGTCCGGGTGCCAGGCGAATGTGATGGAACTCCGGACAGCCGGCCAGAGTCGGCGCAGCCAGTCGGTGTCGCCGCAGATCTTCCAATCCCGATAGACCTTCATCACGCCACCGAACTGCCCGTCGGCACAGGCCCGCTGCCGGTTGTCTATCGACAGGGGAGAGCCCAGCGGCAGCTGAAGGCGGAACGGCATGCCTCCGTCCGGACGCAGATTGAATCGGTAGTCCGCAGTGCGCATGGATCGTTCCAGCCGCGGGAAGAGGAAGGGCACAGTCTGCTGGTAGTTCCAGACATGGGTGCAGGAGCCTTCGCAGCACCCCGCGGTGGCGTGGGCGCCTTCAAATCCATACAGGGTACCGTCTGCCAGGCGTTTCACCACCGGAGTCTTGAGTGTAGAAAGATTGGCGGATATCGCTTCGATAGCCACAGGCGGCAACGCAGAAGTAAAGAGCGCCTTCCGGAATTCATCGGTCTCGGCCTGCAATTGGTCCCAATGCCGCAGGGCATATCTGGCGCTGTCTGCGGAGTCAGGCCACAGCCGAGCGTAATAATTGCGCCAATGATTCTCGATGCCGACTGCTCGGGCCGCCGCGACGGCGGCTTCGCTCCAATCGTTCCGGCAGTTGGGAAAGTGCCAGGAGATAACGAACCGCACAGCCTGGACTTCGCCTGGTGTCAACTCTATGTGCATCGCCAACATGCCTTCGTTGGCGTCTCCGGCGTGCTCCCGGCTATAGGAACGGGTCGGTAGGCTACCGGCAGTCGTCAGTTCCTGCCAATACACCTCCAAGCTGTCGAACCATTGGCCCCGGAACCAGTAATTCTGACTGCTGACGGCAGAACCGGGATTCGGACGCGTATCCGTGCCGAGGGACAGGGTACCGTACCCAGGATCCAATTCGTTCTGTCCTGCAGCAGACAGATGCAGAAGATGAATACCCTCTCCGGCTTCTGCGGGACCCATATAGCGGTTGACGTTGGGAGCAGGCAACGGGTTGGACAATATCCCCAGTACGGTATAGGTCAACGGCCGGTCCTGAGTATTGGTCAACTCTACTTCGAAGAACGCCGCCGGCAGACTGCATTCGTCTTCTTTGAGTGGAATGAAGGGACTGAAGGCCTTTAAGGCGATCTGCCCCGGAAAAGTCTCATCTCGAAAATCCACGCGCGCCATGGGAAATTCCCCACGAAAATCCACGTCTCGGAAGTGAGGCAGGCCGCTTAGATACTCCCGTCTTGGACCAAACCCGTGCCCTCGAAACTGGGTGCTGCCCCACTGCCCCATGTAGGGGGGAGCCAGATCTCCTTGGAGCACTCGGGCATCCAACACTCTGTCGTCCTCTTCTACCCGCACGGCAAAGTGCGAAAACCCGTTTACGCTGCCCTTGTTGGGTCGGTTGTAGATCTCCCAGTCGACGAGGTGACCATTTCCGGCCAGACCAATGCCCCCCAAGGGAAAACTGATATGGTGGGTACGTTCGCCTTGGTATAAGAATCTGTCCACGGCTGACTCCAACGGAAAGCGGATGTGACGGGATATGCAGGCTGCCCATAGTCAGACCCGGGCATCGGAATCCGAAGCCTGAAGAACGAATTTCATTGTACTCTCCGCCGTCACAACCGGAGTCGGGCAGACGACTTCCTTCCCGTCAAGTTCCGTATCGGCGAGAAGAGGGACCCGCGTCGTGACTCGTCGAGGTACGCTCGGCAGCACACGCTAGGCGACGTCTCGTCCGCACCAGTCTTTCGTGATGGGACATGGTCGGCTTTCGACGTCCGAGCCGCCGGAGAGGTCGACAAGCATATCCTTAACATCGCGCGGGGAGCACCCGCCGAGGTCATGGCATTCGGCCAAGCAGGACGAGACGGCGATCATCGAGCATGACCTGGGTGGCGCTGGGCCGAGAAGCACGCGCAGCCGGCATCCATAGATGTATCGTATCGTATCGCGTTGACCGACGGAGAGCAGCGTCTCCGTGGCGTCAGACTCTCCGTAACCGGCGCACATGCAACCGAGTACCACACCCCATTGCTATGTGTACATTGCCTCGAGGAGTTTCGACAGACGATCGACGACCGTTCCTCTCGGTTACGACAACTATTCGGGTTGCATATCCTTCGACGGAATTTGGTACCAGGTAAGGACCCCCTGTGCCACTTCGGCTTCCACCTCAGGGGTGATCTGTACCGCGGAGACGACTGCGTGAGCCGGTCGGCCGGTAAAACTCGTCAGATATTCGGCATTGCGAACAGCGCGCCGAACATCATATGCTTGGCCGGTATACGATACCTCGACCGCAATGTAGTGGGTGTCGCCCGTATCACGATGCTCGGCCTCCAGTACGAAATCGGCATTCCGGAAACTCTCGAGATTCCCTTTGGAGATATCCGTAATGTCATTGGCACGGGCAAGCTTGTCGAGGTCGTCGTCGTTGAGTTGCCTTGTCAGCCAACAGTTCACGGTGCGAGCAAGGCGGCGGATTCCCCTTTGGGTGGCATTGACTGCATAGCCGCCTTTGAGGTAGCTCAAGTCCCCTTCAATTCTGTCCAAGGTGATCTTAATTTCAGTTTGGCCCTGTTTGAGCCCGGTTACGTCCTGTTTGAGCCCGGTTACGTCCTGCTTGAGCCCGGTTACGTCCTGCTTGAGCCCGGTTACGTCCTGCTTGAGCCCGGTTACGTCCTGTTTGAGCCCGGTTACGTCCTGCTTGAGCCCGGCTACGTCCTGCTTGAGCCCGGTTACGTCCTGCTTGAGCCCGGTTACGTCCTGCTTGAGCCCGGCTACGTCCTGCTTGAGCCCGGCTATGTCCTGCTTGACTTCCGTCATGTCCCCTTGGAGCTTCTCCACTTTATCCGGCAACAGCAGAAATTCTTCTGTAAGCAAGGCGCGGAGCAGCAAGATGCGGGCTGCCTTGTTGGCATTCAGTTCGCCAATTATTCTGGCAACCAGACTTTCCGGATCAAGACGAGAAGGCGGGTCGGCGACGATCATGAGCAAATTTCCAGCACTTGTATGGTAGCCCGCGACATTATACCCGTTAGGCCCACATTTGCATTGGAATCCGCACGAAACTCAGTACAAACGGGTGAGTCGACGCCACAGTATCGCTGGACGAGCGTGGGGACAGGGTCGACTCGATCGAGGCGTGTCCCCAGACGCGTTCTGCGGAAGTCCGCGCAAATCTCTGGAAGCCAAGAGGCAGACAGGTCCCACAAGGCAAGATCTGAGATCGGATCTGCTGCAGTCCACAGTGCTGCCTGCCTGTATAGGCGACTTCACGTCGTACAGATCCGGGTTACTACTGACCGAATATACGGCCTCTAGGCCGCCGATCTACCCAGTTTCTTATACGTATCAAATACAGTACGGATGGAGTACTAGAGGCGGATTTCGACGTGTTCTTGCCAATGGAAACCAGTGCCAAGGAGCCCGTCTGTTTCAGGCCACGCGGTATACCGGTTTGGGCGCCAAGGGGGTAAAGGCTTCCCAATGGGTGATGTAATAGCGAGCGCCCGGTACGGCCTGATTCTGGGCCAGACTTGCCCAGAACCGTTCTTCCAACGCGGCAGGAGCGGCCGCCGCCCGCAGATTGAGCAGAAACTCCCAGCCGTGGGAGACGTGTGCGGGTCCAGCCGGCAGATCCCAAGTCCAGATTTGTCCCACCAGACTGCCCTTGCAAACCGTGTCCCCAGCCTGTGCCAGGATTTTCAGATGGACCACAGCCAGGCCCTGATCGCGCAAACCGGCAGCGATGCGGCGCGCCAGTTCCTCTATCCATGGACCCGGATCGCCGAGCTGATTGGCGCGGACCTGTCCGCGGGCATTCAGCCATCCCAGCGTCTCCTCGGCCTGAGCGTACCGCTCGTAGTCGATCACCAGCGAATCCGGATCCAGGCTCTGGCGACCCAGCACCACCTCCAGCCACGCGTCCAAACCGTCGCCCGTCCGCCCGGACACTCGGTAGAGAGGACGCCGCGGCTGCCGGGTCTGAATCTCCTGTTCCCGCCTGGCCAGCTGCCGCGGGGAAGCCAAGTCGATCTTGTTGAGCAGGATCAGCTGCGCCTCTTCCCATTGTTTGGTCTGCAGATACTCCACAGACGGTCCCCAAGCCTGCGGGTTCGCCGTGCCGTCCACCAATACGGAGAGCGGAGCGAAGTCGTAGCCGCTCTGCATCGCCAACGGCTTGACGACCGTAGCCGTCAGATCCGTGCAGCTGCCTACGGGCTCCGCCAAGACGACGTCCGGAGCCGCCTGGGTCTGCAGAGTGTGCAAGGCCAGGGTCAGTTCCGAGTACCGGCAGCAGAAACAACCCCCTGCTATTTCCACCACGGGCACATCGGCCTTTGCCGCAAGAGCGGTATCCACCAGCTGCGCACCTTGATCATTGGTGACGTAACCCACCTTGTAGCCCCGATCCGTCAGACGCCGGGCGGCCTGCAACAATACGGTGGTTTTCCCGGCCCCCAGGAAACCACCCAGGATCACCAAGCGCGTCATGCGGACGGTGCCCCGGAATCCGCTTGCGCCTTTTCCAGTTCATAACCGCGGCGCATCAACAGCAGCACCGCGGTGACGTTGAAAGGCAGCAAGATCATGGGCATGAGTACCCACCCCGCCGGTCCCAGAGCCCGCGCCGCCAGACTCAGCAGAAAGGCCAAGGCCGACAATCCCAGGGAGACGATAGGCCAACGGAACGTCAGGGCCAACCCGTACATCCAGGCCCGGGACAACGGCAGGTCGAACAAAATCAAGGTAGGCAACGTTATCAGCGTCACCAGAGTCAAGATTACCGCCACCCCCAGATGCGCAGTAATCCCGGCGACTACCAGCAGAGGCGGGTCCCAAGCCGCCAGAGCGGAGGCGGCCACCCATAGATTGATCACCACCAACGGCGGCAGCGCGGCCGCCAGGATGCGCACATAGCCCCACCACAAGGCTTTGCCGGCATCATGGAAACGCGCGGCCCGGCCGGTGGCGGCCCGGCCCAAGGGATAACAGAGGGCGGTCCAGACCGGAATGGGACCCAACAGCAGCAACAGACTGGCGATGGGCGCTTGACCGGTATTCACCCATACAAACCAGGCAGGCACGCCCGATACGACCAAGGCCAAGGCGCCCCACAACAACAAAGGAGCTTCCTGCCGGATCAACTGCAGCGTAAAACGGGCGTAGGTGCTGTCCTGTACCGGTATCTCGGCCAGGCGGACGGGAGTCAACATAGCCCTTTACGCCGGCAACCCACAGCGCACACCGGTCGCCTGCAGCTCCGCGGTCCACGTCAAAGGACCTTCGCCGTTGAGAGTCAGGTTCAGATCCGCCGGGTCCAGATCCAGCCGTTCCCAGCCCCCGGCCCGCAAGATGATCTCCCGGGGTTCCCGATAGGGCATGGGCAAATCGCGCAAAGCCGAAGCGATCGTCAGACTGACGGCATCTGCGGTCCAGCTTTCCACCTTGACCGTCATGCCATCGATGGCAAAGGCCCGCCGCACGGCGACGTCCAGATAGATGGTGCCCCAGTGACGCTCCAGATAGGCGCTGGCCGCCAGGCCGCCGGCAGCACTCCAGTTCATGCCGCTCCAGCCGTAACCGGTGTCCCGGCCCCGATGATGGATATTCTCCGGAGCGTATCCTCGTCCAGCGCCCAGATGCGGCATTTCCACGCTGTTGATGTCGTTTGCGTGGTTTTCCGGAATGTCCATCAGGGCAAAGGAAGCCCGACAGGCGGCTATGGCCCGTTCCATGTATTCCGGGTTGCCGGTGGCTGCATAGTAGTCCGCGTAGGTGGTGACGAAACGGGCTTGGCGGCCGTCGTTCCACTCGCCGTCGGTGTTCATCACGCCGAAACCTCCAAACAGATGTCCAGGCAGATGACTCGGATTCCAGACCTGTTGATACAGCGAAAGCACGCTGAGCAGAAACTCGCCGGATTCCAGCCAGGCGATCTCCTTGGTGCGGCGATACAGAGCCAGGTACATATCGCAGGCCCATTGCATGGACAGGTTGTTGTGCGGCCGAATTCCGGACCAGTAGTCCATGGCATGCAGGGGTTTGGGGCTGCAGGAGTAGAAAGTTTCGAAGTCGTCGAAGTTCAACCCGGGCAATACATGATCTTCAATGTAGTTGCCGGCGCGGATGGCCGCGCGTGTGTATTCCGGTTGCTTCAGCAGGAAGGCGCATTGAGCCAATACCGCGCCGCTGACGGCCGTGGTGGCGCTTTCCTTGAGTTGCGGCGCCGGCGCCAGATCCGCCTGTAGGTAGGTGGGGATAGCCCCGGAGAGCTGCTGCAGTTCCATCAGCAGGGCGCAATACTCTTCGACCAGGTCCATCAGGGCCTGTGCATCGTCCAGTTCGGGAAAGTCGGCGATCCATTTCAGAAGCCACCACATGGTGACGGACATCGCGCCGGTGTCGTAGCCGTGCCGCGCGTCCACGCTGCGGGCCGTCCAGAACAAAGTGCCTTCGTACCGGGCCGCGTCGAAATTGTAGATGCAGGGGAAAGCCCCTTGTTTGCGCGGCGCGGAACGCATCAGATGCAATATGCCGTCCGCAATCCGCTGCAAGGTCCGGTCGGGGAGTTGTCGGCCGTAATGCCTGAGACCGTACCCTACGTGCAGGTCGTTTTCCCAAGCGTGAAAATTGGCCCCGCGGCGGCTCTTGTTCTCGATGCCGACCCCTTCGCCGCCCGCCATGTCCACAGAGCGCACGCTGGCCGGCAATTCGTGCCGGAAAGTGTACCGGGTGCCGTAGACCCCAAAGGGCAGCACCTGCGGCTGCGGCGCCGCCAGCAGCGGCCGTCCGTACTGTTGCCACAGCGCGGCGCTCAGATGTCGGGTCGCTTCCGCCGGCGCAGTACACGTCCCCACATGCACATTGAAGGCATACAGGAGTTCCCCGGCGGGTTGCACCGGAGCAGTTTCAGGCCGCTGCTCGAAGTACACATGCCCGTCGACTTCGCTGGCGCACAGACCATAAGAGAGACGGGGAGCCTCCAGCAAAGTGTCGGTCACCCGCAGGTCCAAGGCGTGGGGCAAATCGCGAGCTACGCCGAAAATGTCCAGATCCGGCATCAAAGCGGCGTAGTACCCGCGGGCCACGACCACGGTCAAGGGCGCACGAAAGAAGTGATCCGCGCAGACATGGCTGGCCTTTTTGTGCAATCCGGGCAGCCAAGCGAAATCCAGCGGGTCGCAGGAACGCGCCAGTTTGCCCTGCGGGGCAAAGTACAGATGATTGAAGCAACGGGCCAGCTGCGTTTCCGCCGCGAGCTCCAGCCGGGTGACGAACCGGACGCCGGCGTCCGGTGTGACCGAAACGAAAGTAGTCAGGACGTGCAGCCCACATTGTCCCCGCAGTTCCAGTTGCGTGCCCTGCCGTCCTGCCTGTCGGTACAGGGCCGCTTCTTCCGTAAATGCCCCCGCGCCCGGGCTCCGGAAGGCCACGTCCGGATCTTCACACTTCAGAATCTGCTCTGGGCGCCAGGGGGTGGTGGATTCCCACGCGCCGGTGACCACCACCGTCTCCCAGGCGCGGCCGACCTTCACGCAGATCTGCAGCCACACCAAATCCTCCGCCTGATGTGCCGTTACCTGATAGCGTTCGTTCTGGATGGTGAGTTGCGCAGCTATGTGACGCCTCCGGTAAACTCGATGCTTTCGATCACGCGCCGCTGCCGCAGAAAAGCCGGCAGCGCCGGCAACACGCCCGGCGTAATACCGCAATGGCCGGCGTAGTTCAGGCCGACAGGATCAGGGATGCGGGGAGAGTCTAACATTCGGAAGAACCGCATTTCGATGCAGAGGGGCACGATAGTCCACCGGCACAGGCACCATCAGGGCCGTGAACGGAAAACTGCAAACAGAACTTCGCGGCCCGGGAAGCGGAGACGGACACAGGCAAATGCGGCCATGGGGCAGGTAACCGGCCGACCCACAGTCACCCACGCCGCGATGTTCAGACTGTCGAGGAAAAAGCGGAACATAGCCCCGAGGAATGAGAGAGCGCCTGCCGGCAGTTTGCCGCCGCCGTTCGTGGAGCCGCATGTTCGGAGACACCTCGAAGACCGGCGCGGCTGCCTGCAGAGAAGCCGTGATCATGCAGACCAAAGGAAAGGCCGTCGAAAGACTCGGAAATCCCAACACCGCGCCGACGCCCACCGTGGCAGGGCGGTGCTACCCACGGCGGCGGAAAGGGCGCTTCGGCAAACGCGCGGCGGTCACGCGCCAGACTTATCGGTAGAAGACCCGGCGGTCGCTAGTCGGAAACTGGACCAGCGTCGCCCGGAGATCTCGGGTCGGCACAAAGGGGAGGCGAAAAGCTGAAAGACGCCGATGGCCCCTTTGACCAGAATAAAGAAGAAGCCTAAGGAAAGCATCGGGGCCGTGATTTCGCGAAAGCCGGCCCACCGATCCGTCCCGCCGAGGATCCCCGTCGCGTAGAGCTCTGCGGAATGCTCTGCAATCCGACCGACAGGAGCGGCATGTTGAAGCCCACGCCGTTCCAGACTGTCGTGAGGATCACGCTGTTTTTGACCAATGGGAAGAAATCCACCAGGGAATGCGCGGAATGCCGATCTCGCCCAGAAAGTAGTCCACGACGCCCAGATCCATATTGACGAAATAGAGCCGGACGATGGAAATCGCGGCTCCGCAAACCAGAACGGGAACCAAGAAGCCCGCGCGGCAGAGCCCTGTGAAGAGGGACGGTATCACGCTGTCGAGCGCCACGGCCGAGATCATGGCCCAGACCCGATGCAGCAGGATCGCGCCGACCCCACAGCAAGACAGTATGGCCGAAGATCTGCAGGATGCGGGGGCGGGGAAGCCTACGCTGCGCAGCGCGGGAATGTCGGCGCCTGTGGAGACGACGTAGGCAATGGATGCCCGCTGCAGCAGTTTGGTCTCACACTTCCCGGCTGCTGCGGACAACCTGAACGATGGGCCAGGAACCGTATCCTACTTCCGTCGCACGGCGCGGGCCCTGCGGCCAGTACTGCAGATCCTAATTCCGGAGGTCGTTCTGCAGGAAGCCGCTCAAGGGCCAGCGGCCGGGCCGTCTGTCGTACGTCGGAATCCAAAAGCGGGAGCGTGCACGCTCCCGCTGGCATTTACTGCGTGTCCGGCCTGTGCTCAGGCTAGTTGGGCGCGGGCCACTTCCACCAATTGCGTAAAGGCCGGACCGTCATGGACTGCAATGTCCGCCAAGGCTTTGCGGTCCACATCCACCTGGGCCAAAGACAAGCCATGCATGAAACGACTGTAGCTCAACCCGTTTTCTCGGGCCGCGGCGTTGATGCGCATCACCCAGAGCTTGCGCATTTCCCGCTTGCGGGCCCGGCGGTCCCGATACGCGTAGTGCAGCGCATGCAGGCGTGCTTCGTTCGCGGTCTTAAAGAGCCGGGATCTGCCGCCGAATTGGCCCTTGGTAGATTTGAGTACCTTCTTGTGACGGCGGTGCGCGTAGACTTTGGGTCTCGATCGGGGCATGGTGTTCCTCTACGGATATTGGCTACGGGGAGGTACCCGACTCAACTGGCATCTACCACGCCGGCCACGCGCCGTACCATCTTGCGCATGCTGGCAACCTCGCCGACCACGTTCTTGCGATAGATCCGACGCATGCGCGAGTGCTTGTTGCGGCGCAGATGGCCACCGCCCTGGGCGCGGCGAATCACTTTGCCGTTCCTAGTGATGCGGAAGCGAGCCGCGGCCCCCTTGTGAGTTTTCATCTTGGGCATTCGATCAACCTCCCGCGGCGACCGCCCTGGACGGGTTTTTCTTCGCAGATATCGGACTCAGCGTCATGACGATGGTGTTGCCTTCCGGCAGGGGCTCGGCGTCGAGCTGGGCGAATTCCGTGACTTCTCCGGCAATGCGCTTCAGCAGATCCAGACCCACCGCCGGGTTGAAGCGTTCGCGGCCGCGGAAGCGAATCCGCACTTTGACCTTCGCGCCTTCGCCGATGAACTTGCGAATCTTGCCCAACGCGATCCCGACATCGTGATCCCCGGTGCGTGGACTGAGGCGAATCTCCTTCACCTCCACGCGCACCTGCGACTTCCGTTTGTCCTTCTCCCGCTTTTGGCGTTCGAACATGTACTTCCCGTGATCCATGACGCGACACACGGGAGGATCGGCGGAGCTCGCGACTTCTACCAAGTCCAGATTTACTTGGCGGGCCATGTCCCGCGCGACCTCGAGGGGCATTACCCCTTTCTGCTTGCCGTCACTGCCAATCACGCGCACTTCCGGGACCACGATCTGCTCGTTGACCCGGACATGGGGGATTACAATCTGGGGACTTCTCTGATTTCTTCGCCGGCCTCTTCTTATGGCTCAACACCTCATGGGCTGCAAGATCCAAGCCGCGCCCGACGCGCGACTGCCCTCGTAAGCGGGATACGGAAGTGTATCATTTCCTCCCTCAAAGCCACAACTCCAAGTCCGGAGCTCCCCTCCCGCACCCGCAGCTACAGCTCCAACGAACGCTGGGCAATGCGATCCTGGACGTGGCGCAGGAACTCCCGCCGCGGCATCCCATGCCGCCGCTGGCCGGAACGGAGACGCAGCGCCACGGTGTCGTCGGCCTGCTCCTGATCGCCAATCACCACCATGTAGGGCACCTTACCGAGCTGGGCCTGCCGGATCTTGGCGTTCATGCGCTGGGCCGTGGCATCGACCGAAGCCCGCACCTGCAAATCCCGGCAGGCTTGGGCCAGGTGCTCGCTCGACTCTCGGTGCGCATCCGTAATGGGGATGATCCGCACCTGCTCCGGAGACAGCCACACGGGGAAGTTGCCTCCGAAATGCTCGATCAGAAAGCCGATCATGCGCTCATGGGTGCCTAGGGGCGCGCGGTGGATGCAAAGCGGAGTCTCCGGTTGGCCCTCCGCGTTGGTGAAGCTCAGGTCGAAGCGGGACGGTACCGCGAAATCCACCTGATTGGTGGCCAACGTGAATTCCCGGCCGATGGCGCTCCAGATCTGCACGTCGATCTTGGGGCCGTAGAAGGCCGCTTCGTCCCTGATCTCCACAAAAGGCACACGGCCGTTGCGCATCGCGGAGCGCACCATCTCCTCGGTCTTGCGCCAGAGCCGGGCATTGTCCACATACTTCTTGCCCAAGCCCTTGGCATGATGGGTACTGAGCCGCATTTGATACTGCTCGATGCCGAAGATCTCGAAATACTGCAGGTAGAGATCTATGACTCCCAGAAATTCCGCTTCGAACTGCGCTTCGCTGCAGTAGATGTGGGCATCGTTCATTTGCATGGAACGCACGCGCATCAACCCGAACAGTTCGCCGCTCTTTTCATAGCGATAGCAAGTGCCGTATTCGGCCAGGCGCATCGGCAGGTCGCGATAGCTGCGCAGATGTCCCCCATAAATCTTGTGATGCATGGGACAGTTCATGGGTTTGATGTAATACCGAGCGCCGTCCATCTCCATGGGCGGAAACATGCCGTCCGTGTAGTACGGCAGATGGCCGCTGCGCAGGAAGAGGTTCTCCTTGGTAATGTGCGGAGTCCGCACGTGCTGATACCCGGCCGCCACTTCCGTTTCATGGGCCAACTTTTCCAGTTCCTCGATGATCTTGGTGCCGTTGGGTTGCCACAGCGGCAGGCCCGGCCCCACTTCGTCGTCGAAGAGGAAAATTTCCAATTCCCGACCCAGACGCCGGTGGTCTCGCTTCTGGGCTTCCTCCAGCATCCGCAGATACTTTCGCAAGCCTTTGCGGTTCGGCCAGGCAGTGCCGTAGATCCGCTGCAGCATGGGCCGCTGCTCGTCGCCCCGCCAATAGGCGCCGGCTACGCTCATCAGCTTCAGCCCTTCGACGGGGATCTGACCCGTGTGCTCCATGTGCGGGCCGCGGCACAGGTCCTCGAACGTGTCCTGAGTGTAGGTGCTGATCACGGGGGCCTCTTCCACCTCGGCTCCGTATTCGTCCACTTCCCCGGCTTCCAGTCCTGCAATCAGTTCCAACTTGTACGGCTGATCCGCAAACAGCTGCCGGGCTTCCGCGGCGGAAACCTCCCGGTAGGCAAAGGGATGCCGACCGCCGATGATGCGGCGCATGCCCTTTTCGATCTGGGCCAGATCATCCGGCAAAAAGGTGCGGCTCTTGCCGGCCGCGTCCTGCCCCAGATCGAAGTCGTAGTAGAAGCCGTCCTGAATGGGCGGACCAATGGCCAGCTTGGCGTCCGGATATATCTCCAACACGGCCTGCGCCATGACGTGCGCGCAGCTGTGCCGCAGCCTGTACAGCTTGTCTTCCCGACCGAGCCCTTGTTGATTGTCCATGCTGTCGTCTCCTGTCGCTTTCGCAGCTCCCAGAATCAAAAAAGCAATGCCTCGTCTCCACAGGACGAAGCATTGCTCCGCGGTTCCACCCGAATTGCATCGAGGGTTCGATGCCGCTCGCGTTCAGCCCCGATAACGGCGGGTCGACCGGGACACGCTACTGGCGGCAGGGCGTTGGCGTATCCACTCTCGGGAGGTATTCGACGGGGGGCAGGGCCGGTCTTGCAGCCTGGGACCTGGCTCTCTGGCCTGCGCGGGACCGTCTACTCGGCCCGATCTACATGTTGATACCGTGGTCGCTTTCCAGAGAAAGCGCGGGCTTCTGATGAACGCACCCGACGGCTGAGGTCGGACAGCCACAGCGGTAGCGGTCCGACACTTGTTGCTGTCAGTCTAGCAGAAGACCGGAGGAAGGCTGAGGCATTGGGCTGTACTTGGGCCACTGCGGGAATCTTTGCGCAAACTCGATTGGGGAATTGTA